>JBCCQN010000103.1:0-28531 GCA_039024315.1 Bacteroidota bacterium | reverse complement strand
TGATGGTCAAATTAGATCTCAAAACCCTAACGCAAGCAAATATTTGCTTTTCTTACCAGAGGGCGAGCAGCATGAATTAAGCCTTCTGTTTTCAGCATACATTATCAAAAGTCGACACAACAAGGTTATTTACCTCGGTACAAGTCTGCCGCTTAAAGATATCAGCTTAGTTGATGAGCTTTACAAGCCTGACTATGTTGTCACTATTATTACCAGCTATCCTAGCGCCGAAGAAATTCCCGTTTATTTAGAAGAACTCAAGAGGCAGTGTGCAGGCAAAGAACTACTTATCTCTGGTTATCAAGCCTTACAAGTAAAAGATAAAATTGAATTGGATGGAGTAACTATCTTTGCTAAGATAGAAGAAATGATGGCCTTCGTAGAAGAGCATAGCCAGCAACCCTTTAATTACAATGGATCCCTCAACGGGAAAAAACAGAACAACACACGGATTTTATCAAACAACAATGGTGTGAACCGTTTTAGTCAGGTAGAAGGTCGTCGTAATGGTTCGCAATAACTTCACTCCTCTTTCTATTTCCCCTATTTGGTGAATTTAGCTACCTTTGCAGCCTAAATTCTGTATGTATTCATGAACGAATTATTCCTCTCCGATCAGGAACTGCAGCGTCGCGATGAATTGCGTCAGCTCAGAGAGTTGGGTATTGACCCTTATCCTGCCGATCTTTTTCCCGTCAACTCAAATACTCGTGTGATTCGCGAGGAATTTGAAGAAGGTAAAGAAGGCTTTGAAAACGTGATATTGGCTGGGCGTCTGACCAATAAACGGGTGATGGGTAAGGCCTCCTTCGGAGAACTCGAAGACGGGGAAGGAAAAATTCAATTGTACTTTTCACGGGACGAGCTTTGCCCGGGAGAAGACAAGACCCTGTATAATTCAGTATTTAAGAAACTTACCTCTTTAGGTGATATCATTGGCGTTAGTGGGCATGTCTTTATTACCCAAACAGGTGAAAAGACCGTGCACGTCAAGGAATTTAAGATATTGAGCAAGGTGCTTCGCCCGATTCCTTTTCCCAAGGAAGCGGACGGCAAAGTATATGATACGCTCACTGATCTTGAACAGCGTTACCGCATGCGGTATTTGGACATGATCGTTCATCCGCAGGTGCGAGAAACGTTCCGTAAACGCTCAGTCTTGGTGCAGAGTATGAGAAGCTTTTTGATTGAGAAAGGCTATTTAGAGGTAGAAACGCCTATTTTGCAACCCATCTATGGTGGTGCTGCGGCTCGTCCTTTCAAAACTCACCATAATACATTGGATATGACGCTCTACTTGCGTATTGCCAATGAATTGTACTTAAAGCGGCTGATAGTTGGCGGCTATGATGGGGTTTTTGAATTTTCCAAAGACTTCCGCAATGAGGGTATGTCCCGCTTCCATAATCCAGAGTTTACCCAAATGGAGCTCTACGTAGCTTACAAAGACTACGAATGGATGATGGATACAGTGGAGGAAATGGTAGAGCGAATTGCCATCGATACGAACGGGACGACTAAGGTGCAAGTGGGAGAGAATCTAATCGACTTTAAGCGTCCTTGGAAGCGATTCAGTATGTATGAGGCGATTGAGCACTATAATGATATCGACATTTCCGAGATGGACGAGGCGCAATTGCGTGAGGTCTGTGCGAAGCTCGAAGTAGAGGTAGATGATACCATGGGCAAAGGTAAGCTCATAGATGAAATATTTGGAGAAACGGTAGAGCATAAATTGATCCAGCCGACCTTCATTACGGATTATCCGGTGGAAATGAGTCCTCTCGCTAAGAAGCACCGTAGCAAAGAAGGCTTGGTTGAACGCTTTGAAGCAATTTGCAATGGCAAGGAAATCTGCAACGCTTTCTCTGAACTCAATGATCCTATCGACCAAAGAGAACGTTTTGAGGCTCAAGTAGAACTTGGCCAAAGAGGGGACGAGGAAGCGATGATCCTTGATGAGGATTTCTTACGTGCTTTGGAGTTTGGGATGCCCCCAACGGCGGGTCTTGGCATCGGAATCGACCGTTTGAGTATGATCATGACCAATTCCCCCTCCATCCAAGATGTGCTTTTTTTCCCACATATGAGACCAGAGGCCAAAGCCGAAGTCTCACCCAAAGAAGCGTTCCTCGAAGAGGGGATACCAGAGGAGTGGATTGCGGTAGTACAGAAGGCAGGCTTTATGACCATTGATGCCCTGAAAGAAGCTAATCCCAATAAACTACATCAAGATGTTTGCGGGATCAACAAGAAATATAAACTTGGCTTAAAAAATCCATCTCGAGAATCTGTCCAAGAGTGGGTTAAATAGCACTAAATCAAATAAAACTTAGATTTTGATACCGCCTTTTGTAGGGCGGTATCTGCTTTTTGATAGTAAGGAATATTCAAAATATTTCGTTTAATTGCAGGTGTTGGTAGAAGAAAAGATCTATCAATCCATGGCAAAAACGCCGCTTTGAAAACCGATTGGATCCATTATGTCGATGTTCCCAGAGAATGAGCTCCCGGAAATGTCGGAATCTACGGAAGAAAACGCCCCAAACGAACAAGTTGAAGAGCAATCTCCCGAGACTCCTACTTCCACCGAAGAAAGTACCCCCGAACAGGAAAGCGCAATAGCAGCAACTGAAGCTGTTGCTGAAGAACAGCCTGTTGCTGAGGAGGAAGTCGCCGCTCCTCAGGCCGAAGAAGTTGTCGCTGATACAACTGGCGATGCCCCCTCTAGTGAAGAGGCAAGTACTCTTAAAGAAGCCTCTGTTGAAGAAGCTGATACTCCCGAAGAAAGCCCTGCTGAAGTAGTGGTTGAGGAAGGCGTGGCTCACTTTAGCTTAGAAGGTGATGAGGTATCTTCTGAAGACGAAAGCATGCCAGAGGGGGAGGTTAGCCAAGCTTTAATATCTGAACTAGATGACTTGGTCAAGGACCAAGAAACTAGCCGTACTGCTAAAGTGAGTGGATATACGGTTGACGAACTCATCTTAGGGGTATATCATTTTTTCCAACAAGAGGAAGTACTAGCGCTTAATTCTCGCGTCAGAATCATCAAGCGTGGTTTTGATGAGTTGGCTGTCAGCGGCAGCTTAGATAGCATTATTACTAATCGTTTTCGGACTGCACTTGCCAAGTTCAATAAAAAGAGAGCAGAGCAGCAAGCTATAGCAGAAGCTGCGAAAGCCGAAAACTCTGAAAAGAAAAAAGCGCTCCTCGTTCGCCTCAAAGAGGTAGTAGAAAAAGGGAATCCAGAACTCATTGAAGATGTTCGGAAGATACAAGAGGAATGGAAAAGTATTGGCCATGTGCTGCGTGCTGATTTCGAAAACCTCATTAAAGAATATAGAGCTCATCTAGACCAATTTTATCAGAGCCGTAGTCTGCATTTTCAAATGCTGGATTATGACCGCAAGAAAAACCTAGAGAAGAAAGAGCAATTGATCAAAGAAGCTGAGCTGCTCACTCCGATTGAAGATGATCGTGAGAAGGTAGAAGTTTGGCGTAATAAAATGGAGCAGTTCCATGATCTTCAAAAACGCTGGAAGGCTGTCGGCCATGTACCGCGTGAGGATATGGACCGCATCAATGGCGCTTACCGTGAAGTAATCGATCGCTTTTTCGAAGTCCGTCAGCAATTTATGGGCGTACTCGATAAGCTACGCGAAGAAAACGGCACCAAAAAGCAGGGCATTCTTGCTGAAATGGAAAACTTCCGTGCCTTCAATTCGGCTAAGCCAAAGGAATGGAACGAGGCCACCAATAAATTGAGAGCTTTCCAAGAAAGCTGGAAACAAATCGGGCAGGCCCCGCAAGCGATCAACGGAGAACTATGGTCTAAATACCGTGAAATCTGCAACGATTTCTTTTCTCGTAAGTCCGCCTTCTTTAAGGATCTTGATTCGAAGAGAAGCGAGAATCTAGAGAAAAAGCGGGAATTGGTCGAACAAGCAGAAGCCTTGAGTGCTTCTAGCGACTGGGAGAAGGCGGCCAAGGAGTTGAAGCGTTTACAACGGGAGTGGAAGCAAATTGGCCCTGTGCCAGAACGACACTCCAATAAGCTTTGGAATCGATTCCGTGAAGCCTGTGATAGCTTTTTCGAATCTCGTCGTACTCACTATAATGTGGTGCATGAAAACGAGAATGAAAACTTGGAAGCCAAAAAACAGATCATTGGCGAGGTCAGCAAGATAGACGTGGCGGCTTTGGGTTCTACTCAGGCGGTTATCGAAGCAATCCAAAAGCTTCAAGCTAAATGGAAAGAAGTAGGCCGCGTTCCTTATAAATTTAAGGATACCATTTGGGAAGAGTTTAGAGCCGCAATCGACAGCTTATTAGATGGAATGTCTGAGAAGCGCGATACGCTGAGAAAACTCCAAATGAAGGCGGAGATTACGACTATCACTGATGATGATGAGCGTACAAAGACCATTCGTGGCAAGATTGCCCGTCTTCGCCGTCGCGTGCAGGCTTCGCAAGAAAAAGTTGATCAGTATAGCACCAATATTCAATACATTTCTAAAGGAAAGTCTGGTGATGCGCTCAGAGCCCAAATCCAGAAGGAGATTGATAAGGAAGCTAAAATCCTAGGAGATCTAAAAAAGCAGGTAAAGGAACTTAATGAGATGCTCCGGAACCCGCCAAAACCTGAACCAGAGCCGAAGGCTGAGGAAGCACCAGAAGCTGAGGTGCCTAAAGAAGAAGCAGCTACAGAAGAGGCTCCGGCAGCAGAAGCAGAAGCCGCTACTGAGGAAGCTACTCCTGAAGAGCCAGTTGCAGAGGTAGAAGCCGAAGCGGCACCGGCGGAAGAAGCTGAAGCTGCTCCAGCAGAAGAAGCTGCAGAAACTCCAGAAGAAACGCCTGCAGCAGAAGAAGCTGCTGATGAGGCCGGAGAAGAGAAGTCTGAATAAGAAAACTCATCATAAAAAAAAGCCCGTAGCAATACGGGCTTTTTTTTATGATGAGCAAATACGCTAATTTCTTTGGCTTTGTCTGCTTTCCCGAATGCGCTTTAGCATTTCACGATTTAGGTCGGATTCTGCTTTATAAAGCAGGATCACCTTGCGAGCACTGAGTATAGCTTTGAATTCTTCGTGATATTTAGCTCTGGCTTCATATTCATCTTTTTGAAGGGCCATATAGTCATCGGAGAGCTTTTCCATTTCACTCTCTGACATATCATCAAAATCCAGCTTGATTCTTCTTTCAATGCGTTGGCGCTTTTTGTAAATGCTGGTCAGCTCTTCTCTGTAGGCATCATATACTGGCCAAAAGACTTTTGCTTCTGCGCTATTGAGACTAAGTCGCTTAGTAAGGAAAGCAATTCTTAGAGATTCAAATTGCTGTTGTTTAGCAGGGGGAAGCTCATAGTTTTGCCCCCAAAGCGTACCTAGGGAAAAAGCAGTAATTAAAAAGGAAAATATATACTTATTCATCGCTCTTGATTGTTGGGTGTCGGCTAGGTTATTCTAGCAATAAAGATTCTAAATCAGAGCTGTCAAGCTCATCAAATAAGGCATCTAACTCCTCATCAAATTCGTCCATGTCTTCAATGGGCTCTTCCTCAGGAAAGGCAAGCATCTCTTCACTTTCGAAAAGTGCGTCTTCAGGCACCAATTCTAGAAGGAGGTCGGCATCCAGATCTTCCTGTTCGAGGAGGGCGAGCATTTCACTTTCACTAAAGTCTGAAATACCATCACTAAACATTTGGCTGTTAGAATCGACCTGAATACCGGACCATCCTACTGCTATCAGCAGCGCAATTGCTGCTGCTATGGCAGCAGGAAAAAGAAAGCGTTTAAAACTGATCGTTTTGCCTTCCTGAGCCGATAATTGGGCCATCATCCGCTTGGGAAACTCTTCAAAGTAGTTTCTTGGAGTTTGAAAAACCTCAACCGAGCGTTCCCCGAATGAGGGGCTCTCCTCCACAGAATCCTTCTCGTCTTCTGCCTTCAACTTACCCATGATCTGCTCAAGCTGCTCCGAAAAATATCCCTCTGGGGTAGAAAAAGGATCTCCCCTGTCTTTGAGAAAACGGAGCAGTTCAGACTCATGCGCTTCATCGTGCTTCTTATCGCTGTTGTCCATCACTGCAATTAATTTCAATCCAATGACCTGTGCTTCAGTTGATCAAGGGATCATCTTTGATATACTTTTCTATTTTCTTAACGGCATGATGATAACTTGCCTTTAGTGCGCCTACACTCAATTCAAGCATCTCTGCCATTTCATCATACTTTAGCTCGTCAAAATAACGCATATTAAATACTAACCTTTGACGATCGGGGAGGCGTAATATTGCCTCCTGTAGTTTCATCTGAATTTCATCCCCTGCTATATATGGACTCTGCTTCAGGCTATGTCTTAGGTCGTTGTTAAGGTCCTCTACCGCTTCATGTTGCTGCTTTTTTCGCTTGTTGAGCAAACTGATCGCCTCATTAGTAGCGATACGGTATAGCCACGTCTTGAGGCTAGCATCTGCTCGAAAGTTGTCGATGTAGCGCCACGCCTTTAAAAAAGTGTTTTGCAGTACATCGTCTGCATCCGCATGCTCGATCACGATTCGCCTAATATGAAAGTATAGCGGCTTCTGATAATTGCGCACTATGCCTTCAAAGCCTTGATGTCGAGTAGCAGGATCTCGAACAAGAAGCAGGAGCTGTTTTTCTTCCGTAACGACCATGTACTATTTAGAATCTCTCGATCTCCAAAGGTTTAATCCAATTTGCAATTTTTTTTTCCTGATCTGTAAGGATGTATGAAAATTGGCTTTGGCGTCGATTTTCTGGATACGGAGGATGTAATCCTGAATGGAGGTTCAATGTAAAAAACTATCGTTTGAAATATATTTTGCATGGGATTAATAGCCGAAAGATCCACCCTAGGGATTATTTATGAAAGGTGCTGGAAATATATTGCGATTTGTACGTCCTTTTCTCAAAGGCCTACCCATCATAATTGTGTGTTTGTTGGTGGGGGCTGGCTTGGGCTATCGTTATCTCTATTATGCAATCCCGACCTACATGACTGTAGGTACCCTTCAGATCAACGATAAGGAAAGTGGTGCTTCGGCCTTTCTCGAAAACTTCGAGGCCTTCTCCATGACGGGCCTAATCCTTACAGAAGTAGAAGTGCTTAAGTCAAAGTATTTGATGCTCAAAACGCTGCGAAAACTTGACGTAAGCACGGGTTATTTTAAATATCAGCGGGGCAAAGCACGGCATCTATATGGCAAAAATCCATTTCGGGTAGAAGCAGCCATTAAAGACTCAAGTTGGTATAATAAGCACATTCAGTTTACCCTCAACGAAGACTTAGAAAGCTTTGAGCTTTTCTATTTGGTGGGAGAAGAAACCCAATATCACCAAGCAAGTATTGGGGATAGTATTGAGCTGGAAGGCTTGAAGTTCAGGCTTTTAGTAGAAGATGCTTATGGGGCCGAATTGAACCCCGGTCATTATGGTTTTACCGTCTATGATGATGCCAAGCTGCTTTCTCTCTTCGCCAATCATAATCTGAAGGTTGTCCTCTTAGATAAGGAGATCTCCATCGTCAAAATCGCCTATACACATGAGGTGCCAGAGCTTGCGGCTGACTTAGTCAATACATTGGCAGAAACCTATATAGAAGACTTTATCGACAATAAAACCGAATCCGCAGGCAAGGTTCTCACTTTTATCAATCGCCAAGTAGATACGGTTGAGCAAGTCTTGAAAGAAGCAGAATCTCGCTTAGCCAATTATAAGGCCAATACCCAAGTGGTCGATATGAAGCTCGAAGCAGACGCAAAGCTCAAGCGAATCACCGACTTGGAAGTCCGAAAGCTCAATTTAGGGCTGCAACGAACAGAACTCGAAAACCTCCTTCAGTATATCACGGGTGATACCTTAGATCCTAATATGACTCCTAATTATGAGTCAGTCCAAGATGCTGCCTTTACGGATGCTTTGAAGCAACTCTCAGATATCAGCAGTGATAGAAGAGACCTCCTACAAAAGTATACGGTCAAGCATCCGGAGGTATTAAAACTGGATCAAGAAATCGCCCGCATTCGTAAGATTCTGGTTCGAAGTGTACAGAATACTCTTGCAACGGTTAGAGCCAAGGCGTTAGATATCGAGTATGAACTTGAGGAGGCAGATTCGGACTTCCGTAAGCTCCCAGAGATTGAAAAGAGAATCGTTACGCTACAGCGGCAGAAGTTTACCAATGAGCAAGTATTGTCTTTCCTCCTTGAGAAGAAGGCCGAAGCTTCGATTGGCGCTGCCTCAAATATCTCCTTTCACAAAGTACTAGAATATGCCCCAGTGCCAAAAATGGCACTTAGCCCCCAGAAATCTTTGATTATGGGCGTGGCGACTTTGGTCGGCGCAATGTTTGGGATGCTGATTGTATTCTTGATTCATTACCTAAGAGCCGGCATCGCAGATGTAAAAGATGTGCAAGACAATTTCGATCTGCCAGTAATCGGTACCGTCCGTAAAATTCCTGAAGATGGTGCTGCGGTAACTCAAGATTTTATCAACCTTACCACCAATCTTCTCCTCGCCAAGGACGCCAAGACGATTTGTGTCTCAGCCTGTGCTTCCTCTCAAGGCAAGGACATTTTGGCCTTTAACCTCGCTAAGGCCTTTGCCGCTATCGGCCACAAGACTTTATTAGTTGACCTGGACTTATACGAGGCCACGCTCCATCATTACTTAGGAGTATCCAATGAGGAAGGAATGTGCAAACTAGTCCGTGAGAGACTGGACTTTGATAACTTCCGCCTTGATAGCAGTATAAAGGATTTAGATTTTCTCCCTGCGGGAACGCTCAATGAAGGCATTCCTACAGGCATTATTCTCAATCCCTACTTAGGTGAGCTACACGAAACATTTCAAGAGAGATATGACCGTATCATTTATCATCTGCCTCCTTTACAGACGGTAATGGATGCTATTCCGATTATGCGGCGCTCTGAGCTAAATCTTTTGTCCGTCAGGGCCGGTCGTACTCGCTTCCCGCAATTAAAAAAGGCGGAGAGTCTTTTACGCTCCTTTGAAATCGTCAATACCTACATCGGCTTTATCATCAGCGAAAATCAAAGGCAGGCTACCTATACCTTAGATAGTACTGAGCTGCCGAGCATTGGCCAAGGGGCTCGTCGTCGCCTCCTCAAAAACACCTTTAAGGCCTTATTACTGCACCGAGATTTTGATGGCTCCTATCGAGCATTTGCTAAACTCGGTAATGGAGATAGGCGCGCTGTCATTATGCATGCGATCAACAAAATCTTTGGCAGAAAACCTAAATAGACAAAGCAGACATGCAAAAAATACCTTTTCCAAAATACTTGCATTGGCTATTGATCCTTGTCCTTTTTAGTCTCAACGCCTGTACACCCCAATGGCTATTTCAACCTAAGGAGTTGGGCTATACCGGTCCTGAAACCGTCATGGTTGAGCCATATGAGCATATTCTGCAACCCAGCGATAAAATCATTTTAAGCGTATGGGGACATGATGAGCTCGGCGTAGGTTCCGCTTTCAGTGTCTTTAGCTCAACCCTCGAACAAGGAAAATACATTTCGATTGATGCCAGAGGAGAAATCACCCTTCCTCTCATTGGAGAAGTGAAAATTTCGGAATTAAGCGCCCGTGAAGCAGATCTATATCTGACCTCACTATTCTCCAAATACCTCAAAGATCCGATTGTCTATCTCCGCATTCTGAGTCTGGAGGTAACCATCATCGGAGAAATCAATACTCCCGCAAACTACCAATTAGATAAGGAACCTTTTTCCTTGATTGAGCTGGTTGGCGAGGCTGGAGGTTTTACGGATTATGCTGACCGTTCAAAAATTCGGATTCTCCGAACGCATCCAGACGGTAGTTTAGAAGAACTATACTTTGACCTTACCGACCGAGACATCTTGTTTGTCAAAGATTTAAGTCTCCGCAGTCGGGATGTGATTTATGTACCAGAGCGAAGAGCCAAGGCATTCGAGCAGACGGTCTCTGGCAAAATTGTACCGATAGTTGGTGCAATCGGTAGTGTTGCCCTCATCATGTCTATCGTCAACAGTATCAATGGCGGATGAATGACAGTCTTGACATAAAAAGGGTCTTTGGCCCCATTGTTAAGTACTTCTGGCTAGTTACCCTAGCCATATTATTCGGTATTGCCTATGGCCAGCGAGAAGCGAAACACATGTTACGGGTTTATGAGTCTCGGGCCACCATCAAGCTTAATGACCAACACACCGCCCTCACTAAATTTCTAGAGCATATCGAGGCCTTTTCCGTGATTGGCAAATACACGGTTGAGCTGGAGGTAATGCGGTCTGATAGGATTTTACAGATGGCCATCGAGTTGATGGATCTGCCTATCAGTTTTTACCGACATGCCGATGGCAATTGGCGCGATCAATATCCAGCTACTCTTTTTCAGATTGAAGGGGAAGCGCGTTTTGAGGATCAAAAAATCACCCTTGAAGTCCTCGATAGTACTCAGTTTAGGCTTATCCTGCCCGATGGTACCGAGTTTATGGGCGCCCTCGGCGAACGCTTATCTCTACCGCAAGGTGATCTCATTATTCAACTTAATCAGGCCTACTTAGCGCTTTGGCGTCCCGCCGAACGCTTTGCCTTTACCTTCAATAGCCTAGAAGGGCAAATGGAAGATTTTGGCAATGGGGAAGATTTATTGATTCGTCTGCAAGACGAAAAAGTCGCCATCGTCAACTTTTATACTTGGGATGAAAGCGCGCAAAGAGCGGCTGATTTCGCCAATGCCCTCGCAAGGGCCTACCTAAATGATTTTCGCGAAACCAAGGCCATCAATGCTCAAGGCAGTCAAAATCTGCTCATAGCAGAGATGCAAGATGCCTACCAAAAGGTCCAATTAGCCGAAAGAGAGCTGCTTGATTACCAAAAAGCTAATCAAATCGAAAACTATGCTCCCGTGCTAAGTGAGCGCCTAGATCAATTGGGTATATTGATTCAGCAGGAGATGTTTTTATCATTGGAAAACAAAGGCCTGCAACGGATTGAAGAAGCTTTCCAAAACGATACCACTCTACTAGATCCGGGCCTAACTTATGATGTAATCAACTCTGAGACCTACCTCAATGGCGTTCGTCGCTTGCGAGCCTTGGCCTTAACTCGCACTAGATTAAAGCGAATCTATCAGGATAATCATCCTGAGCTTGACGTCTTAGATCGGCAAATCATAAACCTAAGGCATCGCATTGGCCTGAGCGTACAAAATACGCTAAACACCAATCAAAGAAAGATCAAGCAGTACCAAGCAGAAAATCGGCGGGTTCGATCTTTGATCGATCAAATCCCTGGCACCGCTAGAGAATGGATCCAATTGCAACGCAATCTCAAGGCAGCCGAAGCTCGCTACGAAAATCTATTAGAGAAAAAGGCAGAGGCTGATATCTCCACCGCCTCCGAAGAAACCTTTCATATCCTACTGGAAGAAGCGATTCCTGCTCACACTTATCTCAAACCCAATCCTGAGATTCGGATGGGGGTAACGGGCCTAAGTTTTGGTCTTTTGTGTTGCTTTGCCATCCATCTCTTTTTGGTGCTTAGTGGGCGCGTTTGGCGTCTTTCTGATTTAGTAGTGCATACTGATCTTCCCTTACTCGCTCAGCAAAGTTTTCTATCTCCTGAGGCAAATCTGATTAGCGCCGAAGCGGTCAATCTCGCCATGAAAATCCAATTAGATTCTCTGCAAATCTCCTTAATTGGGGTTTTCTCGGCCAGTTACCGGGAAAACAGTTCTTTATTCATTTTCAATCTTGCTAAAGCTTTAAGCGCGATTGGTAAGCGAGCAATAGTAATAGATGCAGACCTCTTTGTTTCCCAACTCAGCAAAAAGTGGGGGTTCGAGGGACTGCCAGGCATCAAAGAAATGGTGCGGGAGGAAGCGGATTATCAGGCCTTCATCCTTAAGACTGATTTGGACAATGTCGATTTCATCTCTACTGGGAGTAGTAGGCACTATATCCCTTCAGAAATACTCCATCATCAACATCTAGGAGATGAGTTGTTACGAATGATTGAGGATTATGATTATGTGCTGCTCAATGTGCCTTCTCTCAAGCAAGGGCAAGAAGCTTGGCCTTTATTGAAGCGCTGTGACCGCTGCCTGCTTCCTGTTCAAAAGGGGCGTACTGCACGCAGAGCCCTAGGACAATGGGAACGCCTGCTAGCTCTTCATCAAGTAGATAAGGCAGAGCTAGTTTATCTCGCGCCCTCCAGCAAAAAACACAATTATTTTACGCTAGAAAGTCATTCTTAATGAAGATCATCCGTCTATTTCTCAACAGCGACCTTAGCACCAAGATTACCCTCCTCGATCAATTGATCGTTAGTGGGTGTAATTTTTTGTTAGGGATCCTATTAACCCGCTGGTTGGGATTGGATGAATATGGGGTCTTTGCCTTGGCATGGATGGGGCTACTATTAGCGAGCAATTTGCAACTCAACTTCGTGCTCAAACCCCTCATGACCTTCGGTCCCAAGATCGAGCAGGAAAATCAAGCTCAATATTATGCCGCTACGCAATGGCTCAATACGCTATTTGTAGCCTTACTTGGTTCCATAGGCTTTGTCCTTGTTTTGGGGGCCGATCGCTGGTTCCCAGAATGGGGGATCGGTTCTTTATTCCCTTTGTTGCCCTTGGCGGTGATCGCCTTTTTGACGCAAGAGTATTATCGGCGATTATTTTTTGTCAAAGGAGAAGCTTTCCGTTCACTGATTATGGATGGGATTGCATATGGGGGTATGATCTTGGGGACTATTGGTCTTTTCCTCTTCGAGGAACTCTCAGTTGCATCTGCCTATGGGATCGTCATGGGTAGTTTTAGCCTTAGCTTTGGCTTAGGGATATTTTGGGCCAGACAGCATTTACAATCAGATTGGACTGCATTTAAGGACGTTCTAATCAAGCATTGGCGCTTTAGTAGCTGGCTGGTGGGAACCGCGATGTTGCAATTCTTCGGTAGCAACTTCTTCTTGGTAGCGGCAGGGAGTATTGTGGGCTCAGCTGGGGTAGGGGCTTTACGCATTGCCCAAAACTTGATGGGCTTAACTCATATCCTCTTCCAAGCCATGGAAAACACCGTCCCGATCAAAGCTTCTACTGCCTTAATGCGAGACGGTATCAAAGGGATGTTACATTATCTGAAGCTGGTAAGCCTAAAGAGCGGTTTGCTGATAGGTCTGATCTTACTATCAGTGGCCTTGGCTGCTGAGCCTCTTTTGACGCTCGTTTATGGTGCCGAGTTTCAAGCCCAAAGCTATTTGCTAATCGGCTATTGTGTGTTTTATGCTACACTTTTTCCCGGCTATCCTCTGAGATATGCCTTGCGATCCTTAGAGTTTACCCGCCCTATTTTTATTGCCTATATCATCAGCACTGCCTTTAGTTTATTAGCTGCTTATCCGATGGTAAGGCGTTGGGATTTGATGGGGGTCGTCTATGGACTCATCATCACTCAGCTCTTGATGCAAGCTTGCTATGCATGGATGCTAAGTCAGCGCGTTCGGCAAAGCCGCTAGTCCTGAACAGACTCTACCACCTCCTTGATCGAAACACCATCGATGATTACGTCTTCAAGTGCAGTTTCCCCATCTCTAACCATAACTAGGGCATAGGTTAATTGCGAGCTATCTCTTCGAGCTCGACGATGGGCAAGTTCCGCTTCATAAGCCTTAGACTCTTCCATGTAAAATTTGTCAAAGGGGAAATAAAGGCTTACAATCTGTCGGCTTTTGTTTTTATAACCTATTTCTGCCTTGAAATAGTCAACTCCTGCTTCAGGCTCAGAAGACTGTAAACCAATTACCTTAGCGAGTCCATTTTCATCTTCTCCTAGGAGAACGTTTATCTTTCCTCGGCTAGGTATAGCATCCCAATCTTCGGGGCTATAATCTTCAGCCGTAAAGCGTAAGGTTATATACTTGCCTCTAAATGGATCATTAGGATCAACTGGCGCGGTCTCAAAACGATAAGCTTTGCCTTGGGTAATCGTCTTTTGCTGCTGCCAAATCATATTGGCAGGTATGTATAGTTGGACCAGTGCTAGCAGCACAAATAGTCCGATTTTGATCGATTTATACTGCATCTTGTTTGCGTTTTTTGATCATGAGATAATTGGCGGTGAAGAAACTTATACCGACGACAACGAACATGATGCCTCGTATCACGAAACTAATTTCTTGGTCGAAGAAGCGAGCCACAATCAGGGAGGTGATGATCAAAAGACCATAGTTTAGGATACCTAGATGGTCCTTCCTCGCTCCCTCCAATATGGTGAAAAGGCCAGTGCCTAAAATGATGATACTAATCAGAATCCGGGAAGCGAGAGGGGCTTGGAAGCCCAGCAAAAAGACTAATAGGACTAACAAGAATACAATTTCTAATGGTCTTATCTCTCGCCAATTGCCCCGGCGTTTAGACCAAAGCAATAAGCCAAGCCCGAAAACACTTAAGGCAGCCAATAACCAGAACTCCTGTACGGTATAGAAATAGCCTAAACCTTCTGTCATACGGCTAAGGTCCTCCCAAAACCAATCGAAACTGAGGGTAATCAATAGACTCATGCTTCCCAAGGCGCCAATAATGAGATAGCCATTATTGATTCCTTTGAGACTTTTGAAGTAAGGCAGATTACCAATAATATAGAGGCAACCAAACATGGCGATATAGGCTGGAAGCATCCATTCTTCTAAGCCATCGCTCCAAATGCCAAGGCAGATAGTTAGCGACAAAGGATATAACCAATGGTGAAATCGCGTGAAATTACCCTCTGGTTGCGTTTTGATCAGGTTGAGATAGTAAGGGAGTCCTACTAAGAGTAAACCCCAATAGGGCCAAGCGTTCTCCGAAGGATACTGATCATAGCCAACTATCGTAGCGTAATAAGTGATCCCCGCTAAGAAGAGTAAAGAACTGATGGATGACTTCATCAGATACATGAGTGGAGCGATGAGGAGCATCCACAATAGCATAAATCCTCCCAAGTCTCCTTCGATATTATAAATCTGACTGATGAGAGAGATACTGGCTCCTACCCCAAAAATAAGAAAAGCGCTTGCTCCTTCCTTCCATGCTGTATTTTCAGGCTTACGAAGTATCACATAGGCGCAAGCTGCCTGTCCGATCAAGAGGGGAATAAAAGCAAAAACCGATTTGATGGTTCTACTGAGATCGTCCCAATTATGGGCAATGATCAAGATGATGCCTAGGCCAACTAGAATAGCTCCTAAGATGGAGAATATGACCAGTAGGCGATTTTGGGCGGGTTGCTTTTTCGCCTCATAATAGAGCCGAATGTCCTCCGCCTTTTGGGTGCTGATGAGTCCTGCTTCGACTAATTCTGGCAGGGCTTTTAAGATGTCATTTGCCATAGGCTATAGGTGTGTCAGTGGACAAGATAGCATTATCTACGGCATTATGAATGGCTGAGATACAAGACAGGCTGACCAAATGGCCAGCCTGTAAATATCGGTTTATAGGATCGAAAAGTGCCTAAATGGCGTCTATTCGTCCTTTTTAGTCAATGGTCCAAGTCAGGTTTCCTGACAATAAGGCGTCTAGGTCTCCGCTTCCTTTTTGCTCAACTGCGGCATTGAGTTGATCAAAGAGGAGATCTTCATAGCAAGGACGATCTGCTTCATAAATTACCCCAAATGGTCGTGGGAAGAAGTCTTCCTTGGTGCGAGGATCGTCAAAAAAGCGCACTAAGATTTGTGCTTTGTACATATCCGTTTCATCATGAATCCAAAGATCGTCAGGACTGTAACCGTCTGCCATATTTACCACGCGCGGACGCAAGCCGTCGATGATGATTCCTTTTTCAACTTCACCCCCAAAGCGCAGCGGCTGCCCTTGCTCTAGGAACATGGCCGTATCTGATTTGGTCTTTTTATCGGTAAAGGTAAAGAATGCACCATCATTGAAAATGTTACAGTTTTGGTAGATCTCTAGGAAGGAAGCGCCTTTGTGCTCGTAGCTACGATGTAGCATCGCTTGTAGGTGCTTAGGATCACGATCCATACTGCGAGCTACGAATGTGGCATCCGCTCCCATAGCTACCGCCAGAGGATTGATCGGATGGTCCAGTGAGCCCATAGGAGTAGATTTGGTAACCTTATCAACTTCTGAAGTAGGAGAATACTGCCCTTTAGTCAGACCGTAGATCTGATTGTTGAAGAGCAACATATTGATGTCAAAATTTCTCCGCAAGAAGTGAAGCAAATGATTACCGCCGATCGAAAGGCCATCACCATCCCCTGTTATTAACCATAGGCTAAGGTCAGGATTCGCCATTCTTAGGCCAGAGGCTACTGCCGGAGCACGCCCGTGGATGGAGTGCATCCCGTAGGTGTTCATATAATAAGGAAAGCGAGAAGAACATCCGATACCAGAAATGATCGCTACCTCGTCCTTATTGAGCCCTAACTGGGCAAAAACGGTTTGTACTTGCTTTAGGATGGAATAATCCCCACAACCTGGACACCAACGTACGTCTTGGTCCGTCGCAAAATCTTTTGCTTTGAGCGGGGCTGCTCCATTACCGTTTGAATTTATCGTGAGATTCGCCATGAATTCTTTTGTCTTTTAGGCTTGGGCTATGATGTCTCTGGCTGCCTGAGCAAGCTCTGCTTTCGTAATCGGAATACCTTGAATCTTGTTGTAGCCGATGGCTGGAATCATATACTGCTCCTTGATCACTTTGATCAACTGGCCATTATTGATTTCAGGGATCAATACTTGATCGTAATTGCCAAGTATCTCCCCTAAATTACTCGGAAAGGGGTGAATGTACCGCAGGTGAGCGTGAGCTACTTTATAGCCTTCGGCTACTAGTTCCATTGCCACTTGGCGGATAACCCCGTAGGTAGAGCCCCAACCCAGTATCAACAATTCGCCTTTATCTGGACCGACTTCTACTTCTTGGGCGGGAATCGAATCAGCTACCTTGGCTACCTTGGCCTCACGGGTTTTGACCATGTATTCATGGTTTTGAGGGTTATAAGATACATTACCTGTACCGTCCTCCTTTTCCAGACCGCCAATGCGGTGAGCCAAACCTGGCGTTCCCGGTAGGGCCCATTCTCTTACCAAACGCTCATCACGGGCATAGGGTAAGAAAGCTTCTACTTCTTCACCGCTAACTTCTCTAGCCTCAGCAAACTTAGGATTGATCTTGGCTAGGTCTTTTGCCTGCGGAAAACGCCAAGGCTCTGCGCCATTGGCGATGTAACCATCACTGAGTAACATTACGGGAGTCATGTACTCAAGGGCAATGCGACAAGCTTCAAATGCAGCTTCAAAACAATCAGAAGGAGATTTTGCCGAAACTACTGGCATAGGCGCTTCCCCATTACGGCCATACATGGCCTGCAAAAGATCTGACTGCTCAGTTTTGGTCGGCAATCCGGTGGAAGGCCCCCCTCGCTGCACGTCTACAATCACGAGCGGTAGCTCAAGTATCATCGCTAGGCCTATGGCTTCGCCTTTTAGCGCTACCCCAGGGCCAGAAGTACCAGTGATGGCTAGATCGCCACCGTATGCTGCTCCAATGGCCGAACAAACCGCAGCGATCTCATCTTCCGCTTGGAAGGTCTTCACGCCATAGTTTTTATGGCGAGACAATCCATGTAGGATGTCAGAAGCAGGCGTGATAGGGTAGGAGCCATAGAAGAGAGACAGATTTGCTTGCTTAGCTGCAGCAATAAGTCCAATTACCAAGGCTTGATTACCCATGATATTGCGATAAGTACCCTTGGCCAAAGGTGCAGACTTGATCTCATAGCGAGTCATAAAAGTCTCGGTGGTATCACCATAGTGATAGCCAGCTTTGAGTACTTTTAAGTTTGCGTCTCTGATTTCAGGCTTCTTAGCAAATTTGGTTTCTAGGAAACGGATCGTATTGCCCATATCGCGATTGTATCGCCAGTAAAGGAAGCCCAATACGAACATATTTTTACAGCGATCCTTCTCTTTGGTTCCAAGAGGCGCTTCTTTCAAGCATTCGCGAGTCAGCTTAGTAACTGCCATCTTGTGCACTTGAAAGCCTTCAAGGCTATCATCTTCTACCGGATTGGCTCCTTCTTCATAATGCGCCAAGCGCAAATTCTTGGAGTCAAAACCATCGGTATTGAGGATGATCGTTCCCGTGGAACGGACATTGGAAAGATTGGCCTTGAGTGCCGCAGCGTTCATGGCTACGAGTACATCAAACTGATCACCGGGGGTGGTGATCTCCATGCTCCCAAAGTGAAGTTGAAAACCCGATACTCCGGCCAGCGTCCCTTGCGGGGCACGAATCTCGGCAGGGAAATCCGGAAAAGTCGCTAAATCTGATCCGGTAAGGGCTGTATTGTCAGTAAATAAGGTGCCCGTAAGCTGCATCCCATCGCCAGAGTCTCCGGCAAATTTGATCGTTACTTCTTCCTTTATTTCGGTGATTTTACCCATTATCAATATATGTCTTTCAGACTTTAACTCAAAAGTAGCTGCAAAGTTAGCCAAAAAAATGACCTTAGACAGATAGGAGAATGATTATACGTATGATTTCCCCAACAATTGAGCCCTCAATTACGTCTTATATGCAAGTAGGAATTGGGCATTTTGAAGGAATATAGGATTTTTTTCATGTTTTAATTGCAAGTAATTACCTCCTATTCACTCAAACCCATTATCATGAAGCACGCAAATGGTAAAATTTTAGTCTGCCTATTAGGTTTAATCGGTTTATTGGTCAGCCCTCAACTCAACGCTCAAATTGAAAAAGGGGCTCATTTATTCGGTACCAATGTCGATGGTAACTTTGAATCTTTCTCTGGAGCTAGTAATGTAAATGTCTCTTTAGGCGCTGAATTTCAGTATGCTTATTTCATCCGTGATGGCTTGGCCTTTGGGGCACAAGTGCCAATAGGATATAACGCCTCGACGATTTTTAACCCTACGGTTCGGTCTGTACAAGTGGGCCTTGGTCCCTGGTTACAGTGGTACCCCGGCGAGCAAAAAGGCATGGTTAAGTGGTACACATTTGTAGAATCAAGTATCCAATTTGGCCATTTCAATGGCTTTATCCTTGACCAAAACTTTACTATCAATCAGTTCAATTGGACAGATTGGGTCAATGGAGCTGGGGTCGGAATCAATGCATTTATATCCCCTAATGTTGCTTTGAATGGTAGATTGACTGGCTTGTATAGTCTCCGGCTCCGCAATGGTTTCAATCCTGAGTCTACAGCCCTTACCTTTGATTTTGGGGTGCAGGTGTTCTTACCCTCTAGACTTTAAGCTAGCAAGTGATCAATAAAGGAGATGAGCGTTCTGCGCAGCAGTAAACCCCAAAAAACGACTCCTGCCTATGGCGCTGGCACTACCTCAAAATAATCCAGCAGTATCTGCTTATGGATACTAGCAAAACGAACGTCTGGGATCATTTCGCGCTTGAAATATCCTAGACGTTCGCCTTCATATAAGGTCAAATCTTCTAGCTCAGAATGAATTTGAGCGTAGAAAACATGTTTATCATTATCTGCTGGCTCAGTACCACGTAGCTCGTATTTACGAAAGAAAGTATATTCTTTCAACTCAATACCAAGCTCTTCTTGTAGCTCACGCACCAGCGCTTCCTCCACACTTTCGCCCTCCTCTACGTAGCCGCCAAACATATCCCAATGGTGAGGATAAGGAATCGTGTCTTTATTATCTCGGAGATAAGTTAAGATACCATGCTTGGGGTTTTCTAGGATGAGGGTGGCGATTTGGTGGACCATTTGATTATTGTTTTACAAAACGCTGGGTGCTACTGCCTTCTTGGCTATTGACTTGTAAAAGATAGATGCCCGCGCTAAGATCTGCAACTGAGATTTGGTTGCTTCCTTGCTCGAGACGGCTTCGCCGAACGATTGTCCCTTGCAGATTGAGAATAGCTGCTTCTGCGGTTCCAAACTGATCCCAATCCACGGTGATCTGAGTCTGAGCGGGGTTAGGGTAGAAGCGAACATTTAAAGCTTGAGCTGGCTCGATCGAAGTAGCAAAGTTTCTAGTCGTGAAGTTGTCCATGCAGAAGTAAGCAGGGGTATTCATACCGAATTGCCCAGAATCACTAGAACTGAGATCAAATACCAAACTATCGGCATCACCGAGGCCAGTTAGGTCTAACCAAGTCCATTCTTTGACGATATAGTCTTGGGTGTTATCCGCAAAGCGATAGTCAGCTAGGTAAAAATCAACGCTATCAGTACTGAGGTTGCCATCTTTGTAGGCTTTGATAGTAAGGAGGAAGAAATCTGGATCATCGCCGGTTTCGCCCCCAAACTTTTTGGCAAACATATCGCCTTCCAAAAGGCTGCGATACACATAAGTTGCATTGGTGATGTACATCCCCTCTACCTGCTTGCCAGTACCATTGTTGGTGATTTCGAGGATACCGGGATTGAACATATTGGCCACGGCAAATGTCGCTGAGCCTTCCGCGCCAATACCTGGAACCGAAGAATATTGATTGCTTAGTCCTGCTGTAACTGTATCCCCTTTGGTAGAGACCGACCATCCACTCCAAGAGCTAAACATGCTGTTGTAGGAGTTTGGCAAAAAGACATTGCCACTGCTAAATCCACCACTACCATCGCTGCCATTGAAGAAGGAATCGACGGGCACGCTAAGATCTTCAAAATCTGCGGTAGTCTGTGCGAAGAGACCAGCTGTTCCGAAAAGGAACATCATAAAAAGAGTAAACTTGTTCATAGAATATTGAGGTTAATTTGATTATTCAGGAATGAGGACGTTGCCAATCTAGGCTGAGCCCAAAGCGAAAGGCACGTCCGGGCATCGCTCTACGTTCGATTACTCGATAGGAGCGGTTAAAGACATTGTCGACATTTAGGTGCGCAAAGCCCCCAAACTGGCCGATTTGCCAGCGATAACTGAGTTGTGCATAGCCTAAATGGTAGCCCTCGAGTAGAGGTTCATTGACGGTTACGATGGAACTGGTGTATCTATGCTGATAGGAAAGTAGGAGCTCTTCCCATTGCCAATAAAGTCCGACAAAGCCCTGATGGATAGGTACATAAAAGAGTTGGCTGCCAGCCTCGATTTGCGGGACTTCTATAGCCACTTGATTGGTGGAGCGGGTATAGTCATAGCCTCCTTGGATTTTATACACCTGTTGTGAACGCTTAATCGTATAGCCAAAACGACTTTCCAGTCCTCGGCTCCATACCTCCGCGATATTTTGAGCCGACCAAAAGTTTTCGCCTTCGGCCACGGCCCACATAATCCAGTTTTGGATATTGCGGTTATAAGCAAATACCTCTAGGTCTAGGCTTGAGCGTTCGCCTAGGCGATGATACACCAAACCCAACTCCTGGCTATAGCCTTGTTCAGCTTTTAAATCTGGATTGCCACCGGGGGACCAGTATTGATCGTTGAGAGTCGGGACGCGATAATTGCGAGATAGCTTGCCATTAAGTTTTAGGTTCGTGCTTAGCGAGCGATTAAACTCAGCGTTCCACACGGTGGGTAAAATCTCAAAATCAGTCAATTGCTGACGCACACTAGCCAAAAATTGCCATTGCTTGATAGCAAATTGATCTTGGACAAAGACCGCCAAATTCTGCTGCTGTACGGCATCTACATAACCGCCAGAAAGCGCGTCTGTCCACTGATAATGAATCCCGCTCGTCAGTTGATGACCCCCTTTGAGATAATTGGTCTGCTCGATTTCTGAGATCAGCATTCTGAACTGGCTATTGGATTCGAGCAAATTGGGTGGGTCTAGGTAAAGGAGATTTTCCTTAAAAAGACCAGCCCTTGCTTTGAGGATACTATTTTTGCCTAGGCGTTGCCAATTGAGCGAAAGACGTAGGGCCTCATCCGCCTGGGTCGCTTCACTGCGGGTGGATACGGTTGTTGGCGGTATTTCTCTGAAATTATCCTGCGCCCAAAAGTGAGCCGAAAAGCTTTGTCTGTCGTTGGGTTTCCAATAGAGCTCTTGCATAAGCCCTCGGCGCTCTAAACGAGCATGCGTTTGTTGCTTCTGCGGTAGATCTTCTCGGACAGTATACCAAAAGTCGTTATCAGCTTGGTGATGAAGGACGCGAGTGCGCACGCCAAATTTTTGATTGGACCATTGCGCACTAGCTTGATGAGACTGCTGACCAAAACTACCGATGCTGCCTTGATATTGCAGCTTGCTAGCTCTTTCCAGGCGAAACTGATTGTTGAGCATGATGCTGCCACCAATAGCGCCAGAACCCCACATCGCAGAGTTGCCTCCGTATTGAACTTGCAGCTCATCCGTAAATCCGACGGGGAGCAGTGAAAAATCTAGTTGACCCAACATCGGACTTTGGATCGGCAGCCCATTCCAAATGACCGCAGTATGGCCGGCACTGCCTCCACGGATAGAAGTTGTTGCTAGACTGCCTCCTCCGTAAGTTTTGACAAAAATGCCTGTTTGTTGAGCGAGGAGTTGGTCTAGGCCTCCTCCGGAGAACGCTTGTAATTGTTGGGCGCTCCAAGATTGTTGGTGCCCCGCGATCTTTGTCTGTCTCAAACTTTGGGCCTTGATCTCTACAGAATCAAGCGCAAAGATAGAGTCAGTCTGTGCTTGCACTAAAAGGTGTGAGCACATGAGTAGGGCTACTATGGCCCTTGCCAAAATACCTTTGTAATGTTTCATACGTCCGCGCTTTTCCTCCGAAAGCCGATTTGGGATTAATCACAATGGTAGGTCTTCTGGCTTACTCCGCTTTTGCTCACCTTCCCATCCCGAGGGTTCAGGACAGTGGTTTTGACGGCAAAAGCTGTAAAATGGAGCTTACAGCAGCGGGGACTGCTCCGGATTCGCACCGGATTCCCTGTTACGAAACACTAGAATAGCGTTTCACCATTTGCGCTGGCAAATATAGGCAAAGATTAGACAAGGGAGAACAGCTACTATAATATTGTTGAACTTTTAGGGGCTGAGACTCGTTTCATGTATTCGCAAATCTGCCGTCAGTTCGGCCTTTTTCGCTATATTTGCGTGCTTTAAATAAGAAAACTACCTGATGCTGAATTTTTTCAAAAAGAAAGAAAATAAAGAGAAACTCGATCAGGGGCTGGAAAAAACCAAAAAGGGATTTTTTTCGCGTCTCTCTCGGGCGATCGCTGGTAAAAGTAAAATTGACGATGTTGTCCTAGATGATTTGGAAGAAGTATTGATTGCTTCAGATGTAGGGGTGAAGACAACTATACGCATCATTGAAAGGATAGAGAGCCGCGTAGCAAGAGATAAATATACTTCTGCTTCAGAACTTGATGGTATCCTCAAAGACGAAATCAAGACCATGATCTTGGAGTCTCATCCTGAGACGAGAAACTATTTTGAGGTACCTACTATAGAAAATAATGGTGAAAAGCAGCCTTATGTAATTATGGTGGTAGGTGTCAATGGGGTAGGTAAAACGACTACCATTGGCAAACTAGCGCACCGTTATCAGCAAGCTGGTAAAAAAGTCATCTTGGGAGCGGGGGATACGTTCCGCGCAGCGGCCGTAGATCAACTCAAACTATGGGCCGAAAGAGTAGGCGTAGATTTTCACTCCAAAGGCATGAATACGGATCCTGCCGCGGTGGCTTATGAGACAGTGCAGCAAGGCGTCAGTAAAGGGCATGATGTCATCATTGTGGATACGGCCGGTCGCCTTCATAACAAAAAAGGCCTCATGGACGAGCTTTCGAAGATCAAGCGTTCTATGACCAAGGTATTACCAGGCGCACCCCACGAAGTCTTGCTAGTATTGGATGCTTCTACTGGGCAAAATGCCTTGAATCAAGCGAGTGCCTTTACTGAGGCGACGGACGTTTCGGCTATGGCACTGACTAAATTAGATGGGACTGCCAAAGGCGGCGTCGTAATCGGGGTTTCTGACATGTTCAAGATCCCTGTGAAATATATTGGAGTAGGAGAGGGGATGAATGATTTGCAAACATTTGACCCTGAGGTGTTTTTAGATTCGATGTTTGAAAAATGATAACCAATCTACCCAAGCATAAAAAGCGCCAGCAAGACAAGATCAATGTGATCACCCTAGGGTGTTCTAAGAATCTGGTTGATTCTGAAGTCTTGCTCTCTCAATTGCATGGCAATGGGATGGATGCAACTCACGAGTCCGCTAATGGCGATGCCAATGTGGTGGTGATCAATACTTGTGGTTTTATCGACAAAGCTAAAGAGGAATCGGTTAATACCATTCTTGATTATGTCGATCGCAAGGGCAGGGGTGAAGTAGAAAAAGTATTTGTTACGGGTTGCCTTTCCCAGCGCTACAAAGATGACCTAATTGAAGAGATTCCCAATGTGGATGGCTATTTCGGGACTATGGATATGCCCGATTTGGTCAAAACTTTGGGAGCTGATTATAAAAAAGAGCTGGTCGGGGAGCGTCAAACGACTACCGACAGTCATTATGCTTATCTCAAAATTGCGGAGGGCTGTAATCGTCCATGTAGCTTTTGCGCCATCCCATTGATGCGAGGGAAACACAATTCTCGGAGCATAGAATTTTTGGTCAAGGAGGCTGAGTTCTTAGTCGCCAAAGGCGTCAAAGAGATTATGCTCATCGCTCAGGATTTGACCTATTACGGACTAGATCTATATGGCGAACGCAAGCTAAATGATCTCCTCAAGGCACTTTCTGACGTAGAGGGCTTGGAGTGGATTCGTTTGCATTATGCTTATCCTTCAGGTTTCCCGACAGAGATATTGGAGACCATGCGGGAGCGTACTAATATCTGTAACTATCTGGATATTCCGCTGCAGCATGTCTCAGACAATGTGCTCAAATCGATGCGTAGAGGAACCAACCGTAAGCGTACTTATGATTTGATGCGTAAAATCAGAGCTGAGGTACCGGGCATTACGATGCGCACCACCTTGCTCGTGGGACACCCAGGAGAAACCGAAGCAGATCATCAAGAATTGTTGGCTTTTGTGGAGGAAATGAAATTTGATCGCCTAGGGGTATTTACCTACTCTCATGAGGAAAATACCCACGCTGGTGATAAGATGGAGGACTTGATTGACGAGGAAACCAAACAGCGGCGGCATGATGAAATCATGGAAGCCCAAGTAGATATTTCCTTTGAACTTAATCGCGCCAAAATTGGCAAAACCTTCAAAACCATCATTGACCGTACTGAGGATGGTTATTATGTGGGTCGTACTGAGGCTGACTCTCCCGAAGTGGACAATGAAGTGATTGTCCACAGCGCTGAAGCGCTGGAGATAGGAGCGTTCTACGAAGTAGAGATCACAGACGCCCTCGAATATGATCTGATCGGGAAAATTTCAGCATAGTCTTTGCAAAAGAAATTAATAATGAGACAATTAGGCACAGAGATACAAGGCAGGTATTTATTGATACTGCTTTTGCTTCTTTGTAGTCAGCGTTTAGAGGCACAGTGGAGCGTTGGGGTCAAAAACCACCTAGATGCGAATAAAAATACCCGCGTTTTACTCAATTATGCAGCTTCCACCGATAAGGAAAAGAGCTTTTTGATTGAGATTGCTTTCCGAGTAGAAGGACAGGAAGGGCAATATCGTATTGCTCAAAGCCGAGAGGTAGGGGTACGGACTAGTGCCAGTCGCCTTTTCGAATTTTACTTCAAACTGCCTCCAAACTCTTACCAAGTTGATGTTGATATTTTGGACCGTGATCTTGATGAACGCACCTTTTTAAGGTTGCCTAATGCCTATCGAATACTAAAGGCCCAGCAGGTCAACCTAAGCGACATTTATCTTTCCTACGCCAAGGATCCCCAAATCGCTTTTGCGGAGCCGATCCTAACCCAAGCCGTTGATCCTGAAAAAGGTAAAATATTTTACTCGCTCAATATCAACGCGCCAGGTTATGAGGTGCTTACTTTTAGGGCTGAGCTCTACGAAAAAAAACCTGATTCTGAGAGAGAAGCGGTTTCCTTTCTGGTTTCGATTAGTCAGATCAAAAAGGTCTTTTACTTAGAAAATGGCCGTGGCGTTTTTCAAGATTCCCTCGACATTGCTGATTTACCCTCCGGGCAATACCAGATCGATATTCGAATTTATGACGATAACCAACGTCTAGCGGCCCGCAAAGGAAGCTTTTCTCTCGGTAGTGACCTCAAAAAATGGATTTTTGGTAATTTAGACGAAGCTTTTCGTATGATGGTTTATGTCTATCCCAATGCGCCGCTAGATTCTTTATTGGAGCAAGAGCGGGATCCATTTGTCAGAAGGGAGGCCTTCAATCAAATTTGGGAAGGGATGTACGAAGACAAGGCAGAGGAAGAGATGGAGCGCTATTATCGCAAGGTGTTTATTGCCAACGAACGCTTTGACGAAGACAAAGAAGGTTGGGAGACGGACCGAGGTCGAATTTTTATTTTATATGGTGAACCCAAAGAAAAATCAGTAGAAATTGCAGGAAATTCGTATTTGCGTTGGACCTATCCACGTTGGAGTCTGTCTTTTCTTTTTGAAAAGCACAACCAGAACTACCAATTGATCGAATAAGTCAGGGATGAAGGATACTTTTACAAAATACCTGCAGAAGCACTTTCCTTTTCAGGAGGTCTTTGGGACAGAAACCCAGACTGATGGGACACAAGCCTTTAACCAATTTACGGTCCCTGCTTCTAAACGTATCATTCTAACGCTTTTAATGATCAGTCCCTATCTCTGTGGGATTGGCTTTTTGAGTAGCTATGGTATCAAGTTAGCCATTACCTTTGAATGGATACAAGCCTTTGAGGCGAGTAATATGATGTGGATCAATCTGGCCTTTTACACCTGTGTAAGTGGTTTGATTGGCTATGGGACCAACTGGCTGGCCATTAGGATGCTATTTCGTCCCTTGGAGCGTCGTCCTATTTGGGGACAAGGCTTAATCCCCGCACAACGAGATCGGATCATACTGAGTTTGGCTGCGGGGATGCATACTCACATCTTGAGTCAGGAGCGGATTCATCAACGAATTGCAGAAACGGGTTTAGTACCTAAGATCAATAATCTATTTATGGATGGCTCCTCTGGTTTGGTGAGAGATGTGGAGCTACGGGCTGAGTTAAAGCGCTTGATTCATGAAGGGATGAGTGAATACGCGAATCGAGAAGATGTGCGCAAGGAGGTGCGAGAGATAATTGACTCCCATCTAGAAGAAAATGTAGAAGGGGGGGTAAAGAAATTCTTATTGCAAACCTATAAGCGCTACAACAAAAACGACTATCAGGATATGATCGATCGCGTAGTCGGGGATATTCCCAACGTTACGCTTAAGGTCGTCGAACGCCTAGAGTCCCAACTTGATGAGCTGGCAGATTTGATTATCAATGAAAAGGAGACTACCGAAGCCAAAATCTATGAGGTTTTGGAAAGTTCGCTTGAAAAGATTGATATCACGGGCTTGCTCGTCAAGCAAATGGAAAACTTTGATGAGGTTAAATTGGAGAAAATGGTCAGGGATGCGACCAATGAGGAGTTGAAATATATCCAATATTTGGGTACAGTATTAGGTCTTTTGGGAGGATTGTTGATATTTGACCCCGAAACAACTGGGCCGATCTACCTGTTAATATTTTCCATATTATGGGGGCTAGATTGGGCAATTTTTAGATTTCGCAAAAAAGACCCTACTTCAGAACCTGCTTGATCGTACTTTCAGCATCTCTAACTTCCTACCATAGTGTCTACTACCAAAAGCATCCGAATCGATTATTTAAATGCTGCTGAGCCCCTCAAGCCATTTTATCAATATCCCGTCCAAACCCCTGATTTTGCCCAAATTGTCGCCGATAAGGGGAAAGAGAAAATTGATCGCAAGGCTCTACAGCAGGTAATTAAGGATCAATATCAAGGTCTTACGCTATCGGAAGCTTCGCAAAAGCACCTAGATTTACTCGCTGAGGAAAATACCTTTACCATCACCACGGGCCATCAGTTGGTCTTACTGGGGGGGCCTATGTTTACCACTTATAAGGTACTTACGGCCATCAAACTCGCTCAACAGCTCAGCGAAAAACATACAGATCATAATTTTGTACCGATCTTTTGGATTCATACCGAGGATCATGACTATGAGGAAATCAACCATTACTTTGCCTCCTTTCAGGAAAAGCGCACCTATCGAGGGGCCTTTCAGACCATGGTAGGCAATCATGTGTTGAGTGAGGAGATAAAATCTATTTTGCCTACTCATTTTTCAGAGCGGCTGCGCCGAACGTATCGTCCTGGTCGCAAGATGAGTGAAGCTTTCAGAGATTACATCAATGAGCTTTTTGGGGAGTATGGGGTTTTAATGCTCGATGCGGATGATTCTCGTCTCAAAGCCCATTTTAGATCGGTGCTAAAGGAGGAAGTCAACGAAAATGCTGCTTTCAACGAAGTCAATGCGACCTCTGCCGCTTTGACTGATGCAGGCTATCCCGCTCAAATTCACGCCAGAGAGATCAATCTGTTCTTTTTGGATCAATTGGGCCGTAATCGCATCGTGGG
>JBCCQN010000102.1:0-28630 GCA_039024315.1 Bacteroidota bacterium | reverse complement strand
TGATGAGTAGGTCCGCAGGGGATTGTGCGCCTTCGTTTTCCATTTTGACGATCAATTCGTCGGCGCTAGCCTTGACTACATTGACCTTGATACCTGTTTGCTCTTCGAATTTGGCAAAGATTTCTTTGTCTGTATCGTAATGGCGGTGAGTGTATAGGGTGATTTCTTTTTCCGTTTGGGCTTCGGCCTTGTTGGATTCTGTTGATTCACTACCGCAGGCAGCAAATACAAACAGCAGTAATATTACGGCGAGTTGTCTTAACATTAATTCAGATTTAGAGGTAATTTGATTGATGCTGCAAATATAGCTATTTAGAATGACTCTAAATAGGATGTGGGCCATTAGGCAATAGGAGTGGCGTTCCCCGAAGGGAGAAGACTAAAAATAAGGGGAAATGTTATGAGACTACTATGGGTTGAGTACCGGCTCTTTTTCTGTCTCAGGCTTTGTTGCTGGCTTTGCTTTTACAGGCTTTTTCTTGGCTTGTTGCTGCTCTAAGGCAAGATTTGGTTTGTCGGACTCAGCCTTGACTTTGAGGACAAAGAAGGATAAGTAGAGCGCAGTAAGGCCTGCTCCTATCCAAAATATGTCCACATAAGCGACTGAGGGATAGCTTGTCCAGCTATTCCAGATCCAAGCTCCGGTCATGACACCATTGGCAATAGGTACCAATAAAGATAGCGCGCCGCCAAGGAGCAAATAGTTGCGATTTTGCTGAGCGTATTTGTTCCACAAAAGACCGACTAGGGTCAGAGCTAGCCAGCTTAGAAAGAAAATAGTATTTACTACTCCTACTCGCCCGGCTAGGTCCATCGGTACCAATTTGTTGGCGAGGAAGATAATTGCAAAGGCCGGATACATGCTCAAGCAGATAGCGAGATAAGCCTTAGTTACCCGATGATGGAAGAGGCGTTGCTTAAAGGTGTAGCGTTTGTTATCTCTTGCTTTGCGCCAAATCAGGACTCCACTGATGATCATAAAGCAGGTAATCATGGCTAAGATGAAATACAGGACCTTGATAATCATACCTCCAAAGGAAGCAAAGTGCAGCTTGCTGATGTAGTCTATAACGGAGTAGGTATATGTTTTTTTCCCAGGTAGAATGCTGTATTCCTCTAAAATCTTGCCATCCTTCATCCGCATAATGAGGGTTCCGCTAGAAGTAATCCCTTTTTCATCATCAATATTCCAGGTCGCGAGCGCGTCT
The DNA here is from genome assembly GCA_039024315.1 of Bacteroidota bacterium. Taxonomy (GTDB): domain Bacteria; phylum Bacteroidota; class Bacteroidia; order J057; family J057; genus JBCAWW01. The sequence continues at coordinate 27,422 of JBCCQN010000102.1, read as the reverse complement.
TCCTTGCCGTAATTCTGTACGGCTATCCTATGAATATGGTAATCCGGATATTGAGCTTGCACATTGGCATATAATTCGTTGATCGAGAAATGCTCATAATCAGGGGCGTCTTCTGAAACAGTAAGTGCACTCGCGGGATTGACCTTGGCAAAGACCTTTTGGGTATCCCCATCATAAAGTAGGAAGACCGTAGGCAAAAGGATCAAGCTCAGTAGGCCAAAGAAAGCTCCTGTGATGGCGTAGGCGACTTGAAAGGGGAGCCCAATCACGCCTAAGACAGTGTGGGCATTGGTCCAGATCATCTTCCACTTGCCCTCTCTGAGGAACGCATAAAACTTGGTCAAGAGATTGCGCCAGTGGATCAATAATCCAGTGACAATCGCAAATAAGAAGAAGAGGGCCACTAGGCCCGAAATATAAAGTCCAACAGTAGGAATCTGGCGGAAGTAATGCAGGAAGTATATCGTATCTCCCACCGTGGTGCGGGGCTCTTTGGTGTCCGTGATGCTCATATCTTGGGGGCTTATGTAAGCTCCCATTCGCTTGGTCGTAGTGTCAGTATCGTTATAGGCACCATATACCATAAATAGAGGTGATCCCTCATGGGGTACATAGATATTGGTGATTGGATGATAGTTTAGATTATAAACACTATCGATCATTTTTAGACCCGCGTCGATGTCAAAATTTTCCACCACTGGCTGGCGCCTATCCGGACTTTCCCATTCATTCACTTGGTGGCGAAAGAGAGAGTAGGCGCCGGCATAAAAAATAACGAAGAGGGCAAAGCTAATCACGATGCCCGCCACAGTGTGCGTATGAAATAGTACGTTGTAGGTGCGATTGCCTAGACCTTTTAACTTTTTCATGTTAGAGGAAAATTAATAAAGCACTAAATCCACAAATGGAAAGTAAAATGGCCCAAGAGATCCAAGCCTTTTCGATCATATAGACCATAATCATCAATCCTACCCAAAGGGAAAACCCTGTGTAAGTAGCAGTTAACAGCACTGTAGCGTCATTGGTGGCTACTTTGGCTAAGGCCGTATGGAAAGACATTGAAGCGGCATAGGCGCCAAAAATGGCGGCAAATATTTTGCTGGTACGTCTCCAGCCCGAAGATAGATACTTTGCTTTTGCAGGCATATTACACGAGGTCAATCACGATGGCTAGGAGAGAAAAAGCACCCCACAGCCATACTGATTTAACATTTAGTTTGAGCGAAACTACAATAGACGAAAGAATGGCCATATAAGCAGCAAGCCAGATAATCAAAGCAGTAGCAAAATCATAGTCTGCACTAAAAAGAAAAAGCGCCACGAAGGCGATTGCTACCGAAATGGCTAGTACCACTTTGGGTTGTTTTTTACCAAAGTCAAAGGCTTCCATAGGGAAATACCTCGAGGTCGAATAAGACAAAAAACAGGCAATGGTTAGAACTGCTAGCGCCATAGAGTTGGTTCAGTTTTCCCTAGTCTTAATTTAGACTAATTCCAGATAGCCGAAGATACTAATTTTCCCAATCAAAGCAACGTGCTGCTAGCGTCTCAATGCTCTCTTTACTGCCAGATTACTAAAGTTTATCTCAGACAGCCCTTATTTGATCTGAATTAGGACCTGAGACTACTGATCGGTCATTATTGCGAAATAGAAGATTGACTCATAAAAAAGCCCTTCCGCTTATCGGAGGGCTCTTTTCTATTTCGCTGTCGATTTTTACTTCAAAAGTGCTAGGTACTAAGACCTAAGAGAAGAAGGCTATGCGGTCTGTCAAGATCTTTTTCTCTGTACTGAATACTATCTACTCTGTACTTAAATATGGGCCACACTCGCCTTAGCCGCGGCTAGGGTCGTTTCAATATGCTGATCCGTCAACGCATTTGAAAAGAACCAAGACTCAAATGCTGAAGGAGGTAGATAAATCCCTCGAGATAGCATCTGATGAAAAAATGCTTTAAAGCGATCATTGTTTCCAGCTTTGGCGGATTCGTAATCCGTAACGGGCTGTTCGCAAAAATGTACGCTGATCATCGAACCTAGCTGATTGATTTGATGCGGTATATCCTTTAGAATTTCGGCTAGTTCTTTTCTGAGCAAGGCGCCTTTATCTTCTAATCTTTGATAGAGTTGAGCATCTCCAGCTAGATGTTGTAGGGTCGTCAAACCGCTGATCATAGCGATAGGGTTGCCGCTCAAAGTGCCAGCTTGGTAAACAGGCCCTATGGGAGCAAGATGGTTCATAATTTCTGCCTTACCGGCGAACGCACCCACTGGCATGCCTCCGCCGATGATTTTGCCAAGTGTGACTAAGTCGGCGGTGACGCCAAAGCGCTCTTGCGCACCTCCTGGGGCCAGACGGAAGCCTGTCATTACTTCGTCAAAAATCAGGACGATACCTGCCTCGATACAAAGCTCTCGCAATCCGGCCAAAAAGCCCTCCTGTGGAGGAATGCAGCCCATATTACCTGCTACTGGCTCGACGATTAAGGCCGCAATTTGCTCAGGATTCGCTTCGATTAGTTGCTTGACACTCTCTAAATCATTGTATTGGGCGATGAGGGTATTGTTGGCGCTATTTTGTGGTATCCCTGGGCTGTTAGGGACACCCATAGTCAAGGCACCACTGCCCGCTTGAATCAGGAAGCTATCGGCATGACCGTGATAATTACCCGCAAACTTGATCACTTTGTCCCTTTGAGTATAGCCTCGAGCTAGACGAATTGCACTCATACAGGCCTCCGTACCAGAGTTTACCATACGGACCTTGTCCACGCCCGGTACCATGCTGGCAATTTGTTTAGCCATTTCGGTTTCTAACGCAGTGGGAGCGCCAAAAGAAGCCGAATCTTGGATCTTTACTTGGATGGCTTCGATTACTGGTTCAAAGGCATGGCCCAAGATCATCGGTCCCCAAGAATTGATGTAATCGATATACTCTTGTCCTTGTTCATCGGTAAGAATAGCACCTTTGGCTTTTTTGATAAAAACAGGTGTGCCGCCTACGCTATTAAAGGCACGGACCGGAGAATTGACCCCACCGGGGATATATTGCTTTGCCTCTTCAAAAAGGCTTTGACTCTTGGTATAAGTGTGAAGACTTTTGGTAGACATATTCTAGTTTTCTTTAAGATAGCGAGCGGCCTCTTTGGCAAAATAAGTAGCGATAAGGCTAGCACCCGCGCGTTTGAATGCGATAAGGGATTCGAGGATGGCTGATTTTTCTTCCAGATAATTATTGGCTACTGCGGCTCGAATCATAGCGTATTCGCCTGAAACTTGATAGACAGAAATGGGGAGTTCAGTGGCTTGACGCAGTTTGCTGACAATATCGAGATAGGGGAGACCGGGTTTGACCATCAAGATATCTGCTCCTTCGGCTTCATCAAGTTGCGCTTCGCGCAACGCTACTTCGCTGTTGGCGGGATTCATTTGGTAGGTCTTTTTGTCGCCAAAACCAGGAGCAGAATCCAAAGCATCTCTAAAGGGGCCGTAAAAACTAGAAGCATATTTGGCACTGTAGGACATAATACCGGTCTTATGGTAGCCCGCCTTTTCCAAATGTCGGCGGATGGCCCCAATACGACCATCCATCATATCGGAAGGCGCTACAAAATGCGCCCCTGCCTTGGCGTGACTCAGCGCCATTTCCGCAAGTACTGCGACCGTTTTGTCATTGATGATTTCGCCTTCCTCGACTATGCCGTCGTGTCCATAAGAGGAATAAGGATCTAGCGCTACGTCGGTCATGATTAAGAGTTCCGCGAAGCGATCCCTAATAAACTCGATTGAGCGCTGCATGAGCCCTTTAGGATTGAGGGCCTCGGTACCTTCATTGTCCTTAAGCTCGTCGGGAACCTTGACAAATAGCAAAACCGCTTTGATACCTAATGCAGAAATCTCTCTTAGCTCTGCCTCTAGGGTGTCCAAGGAATAGCGATAATAGCCCGGCATGGAAGAAATCTCCTCTTTCACACCTTGGCCTTCCACTATAAATAAGGGGGCAATAAAGTCGGCGGGGCTGAGGTGATTTTCTTGTACCAGGGCCCTGATCATAGCGTTCTGACGCAGTCGTCTTGGCCTATAAATTTGCATATCTAATTCGTACTAGATGAAAGGGTAAAGTTAGCCCAATCTTTTGGCTTGAGGTAATCTAAAAGCGAAGCCTCTCGACTGCCCACTGCTGGATGATGGTCGTACTCCCAACGCACGGTCGCTGGTAGGCTCATCAAAATAGATTCGATGCGGCCATTAGATTTGAGCCCAAAGAGGGTGCCTTTGTCGTGGATGAGATTAAACTCTACGTAGCGTCCACGTCTGATCTCTTGCCATTTTTTCTCGGCTTCGCCGAACGCTTCTATCTTGCGTTTACGTACGATGGGTAGATAACCATCTAGGAAGGCTTGCCCCATGTCCTCGACAAAGTTTTGCCACTTTTCGATGGATAAGCCCATCTTTTGATCGCGGAGATAATCGTAAAACAATCCTCCTATGCCTCGGGCTTCTTGGCGATGGTGATTATAAAAATAGCGATCGCAGGCCTCCTTGAAAGTAGGATAGAGTGCCAAGCCATAAGGATCACTGGTCTTTTTGAGTATTTGGTGGAAGTGAACCGCATCTTCTGGCCAAACATAGTAAGGCGTCATATCGGCCCCACCCCCAAACCAACGATCTACGGCCTTGCCCTCATCATCATAAAGTTCAAAGAAGCGGTAATTGGCATGTACCGTTGGCACCATGGGGTTGAAGGGATGCAAAACCAACGAAAGCCCACAAGCATAAAAACTGCGGTGCTGCACCTTGAGCTGTTTTTGTAACGCTTCATTTAATTGCCCATGTACCATAGAGATGTTGACACCGCCTTTTTCGAAGACATCTCCCTCTTTGATGACACGGGTACGGCCACCACCGCCGCCACTACGCTCCCACTTATCCTCGACAAATTTTGCTTTACCATCTACCTCTTCTAGGCCTTGGCAGATTGTATCCTGCAGGTTTTGAATGTATGCGGTGAATTGTGCTTTTGCGTTCATTAGGCCCAAGATTTTATAGTATTGACAAAGGCTTTGGCATGATCAACTGGGATATTTGGGAGGATGCCATGACCGAGATTGGCAATATAATTTTGAGGCCCAAAGCTTTGGATCATTTCTTTGGCGAGGCGCTCAATTTCAGATATCGGCGAAAGTAAACGGCTAGGATCAAAGTTGCCCTGAAGGGTAATATTAGCGCCCGCCTCGCTTCTCGCAAATTGAGGTTTGGTTTGCCAATCTACTCCTAAAGCTGAGGCATTTGTGCTTGCCAGATCTGAGAGCGCATAGCTACATCCCTTGGCATAAAGGATTACCGGTGCATTTTCGACAGCCTTGGCAATTTGTTTGAGATAAGGGAAAGAATAGACTTGAAAATCTTGTGGACTCAACAAGCCTCCCCAAGAATCAAATACTTGTACGGCATCAGCTCCGGCTAAAATCTGTGCTTGCAGATATTGGATAGTTGCATCGGTAAGCTTTTGCAGCAGCTTGGCGGTAGCTTCTGGATGTTGAAACGCAAAGGCCTTGGCCTTGGCAAAATTCTTAGAACCTTGGCCTTCGACCATATAGCAAAATAGCGTCCAAGGCGAGCCCGCGAAGCCAATGAGGGGTACTCTACCTGCTAAAGTCTTGCGAGTCAACGTCAGCGCGTCCAGCACATAATGCAGTCTGTCAGCCATATCGCCAACCACAATCTGATCGATTTGCTCGGCAGATTGGATGGTGACGGGCAGTCTCGGCCCCTCTCCGGTCTTCATCGTAACCTCAAAATCAAGGGCTTGCGGAATGACCAAGATATCTGAGAAGATAATGGCAGCATCAACGCCCACTTGATCAACCGGCATAACCGTAATTTCGGTTGCCAGCTCCGGGTTTTCTACCCTTTCAAAGAAAGAATACTTGGCCTTGAGCAGCATGTAATCGGGTAGATAGCGACCGGCTTGCCTCATCATCCATACTGGAGGTCTTGGGACTGCTTCTTGCCGCAGCGCTTTCATGAAAAGGCTTTGCGAAGTTAACTCTTGGAAGGGCTTTTCTGATATATCGGAGGATGATTTGATCATAACTAAGGGTAAATACTGTTGAAAGTAGATTGAATGGAGGCCAAGAGACCGGCTCTGCTGGGAATCTCCGCAATTTGGATGGAATCAACTTTGGCGGCTAATAAAGCTTGTGCCGTAGTCGATCCGATAGCGTAGGCAATTTTGTCCTGAGGCCATTGATTGAGCTCAAAAAAGCTCCTTACCGCAGAAGGACTGTAAAAAAATGCCCCCTCAGCTTCACCCCAGTGTACAATTTGTGGTCTTGCCTGAGTCTGATAAACTATGCTTTCGCCTACTTCAAACTTAGCCTGGGAGAGTTCTGCTGGCAGAACATCTAATCGGTCTTCTTTCGTAAAGTACCTGATTGGCTGAGGGGGGTAAGAGGCTATTATTTTTTTGGCTAAATCAGCGCTGTTGGAAGCTTCGCAGCTTACAGGAACTGAATGTTTTTGTAAATATTGACTTGTGGCGGGTGCTATGGAGGCGATGGTTTTGGATTGTAAGGCCTGTAATTGAGGTGGTTTGCTAGCGTTTAGAACTGCTTTTACGGCATTCTTACTCGTAAACACTAAGATTTCTTCGCCTAGCTCATGATCTAGGTCTACAGCTAGTAGCGTGTTTTCGATCATGGGGTAGGCTTTCAGCCGAACGCCAGCTTGAGCCCACCAATCTCGTTCTTGAGTACTAATGGTCTTAGTCGATATTAGCAACCGACTAGTTTTCATGGGCGCTTTCTCTTAGTATTTCTGCTGCTCCGTCTTTGATCATACTTTGCGCAAAACGTTCACTTGCGCCAGCCAACGCTTGGCTATTTAGGCTCCACTCTCGATAAATTCGGTTGCTACCATCAACGCTTAAAATGACTCCTTGAAAAAATACTTCTTCACCTTCAACCTTGGCCAAGGCCCCAACAGGTGCACTACAGCCGGCTTGGAGGATTCTTAGGAAGTCGCGCTCTAGCTGGACTGCCTGGTGAGTGGGTTTATGAGTTAGGCCTGATAGCAGCTTTATTAGTTCTTTTTGATCCGCGCGACAAACGATACCAATAGCGCCTTGGGCTGGTGCTGGTACCATCCAGTCAAGGACATGGATCGGGTATTGATCGCTGATGGCTAAGCGCTGCAGGGCAGCCTCCGCCATGATCACTCCGTCCCAACTGCTGTTTTGGGTTTTATTTAATCGCGTTTGAATATTGCCTCTAATATTGGAAAAGTCGCTATTAGGATAGCGGTGAGCCCATTGCGCCTTCCGGCGCAAGCTACTAGTTGCAATTTGCCATTTGGCCGCAATCGGTTCATCCTGCCAAGGCCTTGTGCCTACAATCACATCTTGATGAGAGCCTCGCGCTAAGACAGCAGCTAAAACCAAGCCTTCAGCTAAAATAGTAGGTACGTCTTTGAGAGAATGTACCGCCAGATCGACTTGTTCGTTCAGCAAAGCTGTATCCAAAGCCCGCGTAAACACCCCTTGCACCCCATACTGATAAATCGGCTGGTGGAGGTTTTGGTCCCCAAATGTTTGTATCACCTCAGGCGAACTATCTTTTCCTTCGCGAGCAAGTAATTGCCGGACCTGGTGAGTTTGCCATAGGGCAAGTTCACTACCGCGGGTTCCTATCTTGAGCATCTACTATTGCGATTGAATTTTGGATTGAAAATGGGAGAGTTCTTGCGCTAACTCTTGGTGATTATGGTTGATAAACTTGGCGAGCTTAGCGGTCAAGCTATGGATGAGGTGCTGACTCACTATTTCTGCGGATCGGATATCTTCGTCAGGATTCTTTCGCTGAAAACGCTGTATTTCTGCCTCCTTAGTGTCATTGAGTTCCTGTTTTAACCAATGGATTAAAGGCGAGAACTGCTTTTTGGCTAACCACTCTTGGAATGTTATTAGTTCTTCTTTGACGATGGCTTCTGCCTGCGGTATGGCCGCTTTGCGTTTGGCAAATGTTTCGTCAGTCAGTTGCGCGATTTGGTCTAAATTGAGCAGCTGCTTGCCGGCGATTTCCCCAATGCTAGGATCTATATTGTTGGGAACGGCTAAGTCTAGAAAAAGCTGTGCTTTTTCTGCTTTGACAGACTGGGGATCGAATACAAAAGAATTTGCGCCAGTGGCCGCAATGATGACATCCGCCTGAGCGATCGCTGCTTCTCTTGCGTGATAGGCAATGGTATCCACGCCATTGGCTTGGGCAAAGGCCTCGGCTTTCTCGGCACTACGGTTGCTCACTTGTAATCGAGCTTCTGGGATATGCTTGATGATATTAAATGCACAGCTTTGGCCAATCTCGCCGATACCCAGTAAGAAGATCTTTGGCTGGGAAAGCTTTTGTTCGCGAAACCACTTTTTGATTGCTTGGATGGAAGCATAAGAAATGGTAGCACATCCGTCAGAGATGTGGGTTTCGTTTCTCACTCTTTTGCTCGATCTCAGAGCGGTATTTACCCATCTTTCTAAGATTGGATGGGTACTTTGTTCTTTACTCTGTTGCCAAGCTTTTTTGACCTGGTTGCTGATTTGTAGATCGCCTACGATATAGGACTCAATACCACTGCTAACGCGCATCAAATGTTCCATGGCTTCATAGCCCTGTTTGGTCCAAGCATGCTCGGTAATAAATTCTACAGAGGCTTTACTATGTTGAGCCATTAAGGCTTTTAATTCGTAGGGATTGAGACCTACCGAATATAGTTCTGTGCGATTACAGGTAGATAAGACTAGGAGGCCTTGATCCTCTTTACCAGATGTGGCAGCGAGTAGGGCTTTTTGAGCGTTTTGATCTAGACTACAAAGACCACGTTCTGCTATGGAAGTGTTTTTGTAATCGATCCCTATCGCAAAAAAGGATTTGGCTATATCACTTGGAAACATTGTCGGTGCCAAAAGCTGATTAGCATTAACTAATTGAAAATATAGTATACAAAAATAACGAGATCGTAAATCATAAAATATCGCGATCCGTAGTTTTAATCGCTAATTAAGATAAACTTTTTTATATGTCGATATATTTTTTTTATCATGCGTTATTATTTATAATAATGCTCATTATGTTAAACAATGGCATAATTTGATTTGTTGTATAGCGATAACTTAATGTAAAAAATGCTTTCTGTTAGTCCCATTGCAATTCTTGGCTCTGAGAAAAATAACGCAAAAAGTATAAAAAAGTACCATCGGGTAGACGATGAGTTGGCTGTAGAAGTAATAAAACCCTCTGAAAAGGGAAATTCTCAGTTTAAATGCGAACCCGACGCCAGCTTAATTCAGTACTATTTCGCGGTTGGTGGTGAGGCGAGTCTATCTTTTTTTGGCGGTAGGTATAAGAGAACCTTAGCGGCAAATTATTCCCTGCTTATCTATCAGCCTAATCAAAAAATGGCCTTTGATTTAGAGCTGGAGGAGAGTACGCAGCTAGTTTGTTTGTTTATTCACGTTCAACGCTTACATCGGCTTTTTACGCATGACTTAGGAGCTCTGCCTTTTTTGGAGAGTGAGCAGATCAACCAAAAATTTTATGAAGAACGTTTAATCTCCAATAATTTGGGGATGGTCCTGAGCCAACTGCTCAATGGGGCTCACATACCGAGCAACGAAATGCTCTACTTTCAGGCTAAATCTTTAGAGATCCTAAGCTTTTATTTTCATCAATCTGAAGAAGATGAAGGAGAGCGCTGTCCCTTTTTGTTGGATGAAAATAAAGTCAGCAAAATCCGTATGGCCAAGCAAATTATCCAGGACAGAATGCTTGATCCGCCTACTCTCAAGGGCCTCGCAAAAGAAATTGGCTTGAACGAATATCAACTCAAAGTGGGCTTCAAAAATATCTACGGTAAGTCCGTCTATCAGCACTTAGGCGAGTACAAAATGCAAGTAGCTCGCAGATTATTAGATCAACAAAACCTGAGAGTAAATGAGGTGAGTGATCAAATAGGGTACAGCAATCCTAGCCACTTTATCGTCGCGTTTAAGCGTCAGTTTGGCGTAACGCCAAAAAAATACCTCATGTCCCTTCGCTAACAACAAAAAACCACTGCTTTCAATATGTTAATCAATCAGGCAAAAAAAGGAATTCTCCTCGTCAACCTTGGCTCTCCCAATTCTTATGAGGTCAAAGACGTAAAGCCCTATCTCAACGAGTTTTTGATGGATGAGCGGGTGATCGATCTCCCCCTTTGGCTGCGTAAATTCTTGGTGCAAGGTATTATCCTCAATACTCGACCACCAAAATCAGCTAAAGCCTATAAAAAAATCTGGTGGGATGAGGGCTCCCCGCTGATTGTAATCAGCAAAAGGGTCCAAGCTAAACTAGCCAAAGAAGTCCCTATGCCCGTTGGCTTGGGTATGCGCTATGGCAATCCTTCCATCAAAGAAGGATTTGAAGAACTACTAGGCCTAGCTCCCGATCTTGAAGAAGTGCTTCTGATCCCACTCTATCCTCATTATGCCATGTCTTCCTATGAAACCGTAGTGGTGAAGGCTGAAGAAGTGAAAAAGAAACACTTTCCTCACTTAAAAATGGATGTTCTTCCTCCTTTCTACAATGAGGAAAAATACATTTCCGTACTGGGGGATTCGATGAGGCCGCATATACCAGAAGACTATGACCATTTGCTATTTAGCTATCACGGCGTTCCAGAGCGACATATCAAAAAGGGGGATGTAACGAAAAAACATTGCCTGAAATCGGGCGATTGTTGCGACAAAAGCTGTCCTGAGGCTCAAACAGTATGTTATCGGCATCAAGTAATTGAAACTTCTAAGTTGGTCGCTAAATATTTAGAAATACCCGAAGAAAAATATACCGTTGCCTTCCAAAGCCGTCTAGGACCCGATCCTTGGTTAAAGCCCTACACCGCCAAAACTTTAGAAGAGCTACCCGAAGAAGGAGTCAAAAACCTAGCCGTTGTCTGCCCTGCTTTTGTTTCCGATTGCTTAGAAACAATCGAGGAAATTGGCATGGAAGGTCAAGAATCCTTTTTGGAGTCCGGAGGAGAAGCCTTCACCATGATCCCTTGTCTCAATGATCAAGATCCTTGGGTGCATCTATTAGCCGATTATATCCAGATTTGGGCTGAACAAGAAAAGGTGCATGTCTGAAATAAAAACTGAATTTCTCGTCCTAGGAGGAGGAATTAGTGGGCTCACCGCTGCCTATACGCTCATGAAGGCAGGGCGAGAAGTTACTTTATTAGAACAAAATGACAGGGTAGGAGGAGCCATCTACAGCCTTCGCGAGGATGGCTTTACCTTCGAGAGAGGCGCCAACTCCTTGGCGTCTCACCAAGCGGTGACGGACATTATTGAAGCGCTTGGTATTCAGGATGCGCTCATCAGTGCTTCGGTCCATGCTCCCAAACGTTACATCGCTCGTGACAATCAGATCCACGAGGTAGCCCCTAGCCCCAAATTCATTTTTGGGTCTAAACTCATAAGCACTCGTGCCAAGTTTAGATTAGTCCGAGAGCCCTTTATCAAATCTCAATCTCCCCCAGGAGAGACAGTAGCAGAATTTTTTACTAGACGCTTAGGACGCGAAAATTATGAATATCTCCTCAATCCAGTAATTGGGGGAATTTATGCGGGTAATCCCGAAACCCTAGAAATGCAATCCGTATTCCCCCAACTTATTGAGTGGGAGTCGGAGCATGGCTCACTTTTCAAGGGTATTCAACAGCAAAGAAAGTCAGGTCAAAGTCGTACGATCGTAAGCTTTAAAGGGGGGATGGACTTTTTACCGAGGGCGATTGCCCAAAGCTTAGGCGACCGAATTCTCTTAGAAAGAGAAGTACTCAAAATTGAAAAAGCAGATCAAGGCTATGTCGTGAGCTGTAAGAAGGAAGGGCAAATCGAAAAATATCACTGCTCATACCTCGTTTCCTCTTTACCGGCCTACCAAGGAGAGCTCTTTAGGAATCTGAGTCCGCAAATGGCAGCTCTATTACTAGAAATTCCTTACGTCCCAATGGGGGTACTTCACCTTGCGTTTGACGCACAGCAACTCTCCTCCAGCTTGCCCCAAGGCTTTGGTTTCCTCTTACCCGAACGAGAAAGTAAAGACCTCTTGGGGGTGATTTGGAATAGTTCAGTTTTTCCCTCTCTTTTTTCTCCTGAATTAAAAGTGTTTACCCTTTTTGTCGGCGGTAGCCGAACGCTTATCCAAAGCAAAGCTCAGCTTGAGGAGATGGCGCCTCAAGTGCTCGCAAAATTTCGTGCCTATTTGGGCATCAGCGCAGACTATAAGCAAATCTCTCCCTTTTACTGGGCTAAGGCGATTCCTCAATACACGCTCGGCCACGCCCAAAAACGTCAACAAATTGAAGCCTCGCGCCCTCAAAACTTAATCCTAGTTGGCAATTACCTCGATAGAGTATCTATTGGGGACAATATCGCTAATGCTACGAAAGCGATCCAAGCCTTTCTGGCTCAAAAGTAGCCGCGTTCCGCGCAGCGGTATCTCCCCAACATATCAATCCAAGACCCACTACCTGCACCTCGCATGGATGAGGATTATCGTTCCGCGCAGCGGTGCCATACCTAATCTTAGGTATTGAATGAAGGTGGGACTTTAGCCAATTTTAGCGTTTGGAATTGCCATGTGCCGTTGCCATTTGGCTTTAGTCGCAATGAAATTGAAGTGAAAGATGATCGCGAAAGTGGACTCATGTCGCTCAAAATCAAATAATTATCGCTAGTCTCTCTCTCCGATTATTTTCCTCGTTGCCTAGGCTGACACACTACTTACTATGCAATCACATGGGTACTTCCGGATTAGATAGGGGACTCTTTTTGGGCTTACTCCCGAAAGCTTTCGGGAGCGCAGAAGGCTTCTCCTCTACCATTTTGATTGAAATTCATGCGACAACTTTACCGGATTTTTTTGTTAGGATTGCTAGCCTGCCTTCCCCAATTTTTGGGGGCTCAAGAAACGAGTATTAAGCAAAATATTCGCGGCCGAGTCTTTGACCAATTTACTCAACAAGCCTTAGTGGGCGCTAGCTTAGTGGTCCAAAACGAAAACTTAAAGCTCGGTACCGTCAGTGATGAGAAGGGCGAATTTGTCTTTACCGCAGTACCGGTTGGCCGATACGAAATCAAAGTTCAATATATTGGTTATGCTAGCCTTGCTCGCAAAGGCCTCCTTTTGACTTCCGGTCAGGAGTTGGTGCTCGAGCTCGGCCTTAACGAACAGGCCCTCACGGGCGATGCGGTCCAGATTGTGGCCGACCAACGCAAAGTAACCAATGAAGCCGCAGTGGTGAGTGCGCGTTCCTTTTCTGTCGAAGAGTTGAGGCGTATTCCCGGAGGTATAGATGACCCTGCTAGGATGGTCTCCAAACTTCCCGGTGTTTCCCCCAACGGTTCTGCCCTTACCAACGAACTCAACGTACGTGGCAATAGTTCTCGGGCGGTTATCTGGCGCTTGGAAGGAGTGGATATTTACAATCCCAATCACTTTGGTGCCCTTGGCGGGACAGGAGGGAGTATTACACTCTTTAGTCAACAACTTTTGACCAATACAGACTTCTTTTCTGGCGCTTTTCCAGCGGATTATGGCAATGCTTTGGGAGGCGTTTTTGATGCTCGTTTTCGTAATGGCAATACCCAAAAGCGAGAGCACACCCTGCAAATTGGTTTTCTTGGCATAGACGCGGCTACGGAGGGACCCCTTTCTGCCTCTGGTAATGCCTCCTACTTAGCCAATTATCGTTACTCTACCACAGGCCTAGTCGATCAATTTCTGGACTTAGGGGCCATCCCTAGCTTTCAGGATCTCTCCTTCAAATTACATTTCAAACTGCCCAAATCGGGAACGGTTGATGTATTTGGACTAGGGGGAATTGCTACCATACTACAGTTGCCCGTCATGGATTCTTCACTTTGGTCTACGGATATCGGTAGTGATTTGGGTAACGTTACTCGCAGCGTGACGGGTACAGTGGGAGTGAGTTATTTCCAACCCCTTAGCGAAAAAACCTACCTCCGTACCGCTCTGATTGGTACTGGGATCAAGCTGGGCTTATTGCGCTACATCCAAAATCGTGATTTGGTCTCGGCTGATACTACTTATAAATCTGCCGACGAAGAATACCGTTTGACCTGGTCCACTTACCTAAGCCATAAGTTTGGAGCCCGACACCAAAATCGGACGGGCCTCATGATTCATGCCATGGCGGCTGATCTCTTGTTGATTGAAGGGGATATTGATGGCGGTAATATCGCCAATCCGGATACGCTGAGGCAAGGCACTGGTCAGGGCTTGTTGGTGCAAGCTTATACCCGTTCCCAATTCTTGCTCAACGAAAAGTGGCAACTCAACGCGGGTTTACACTTGATGTATTTTCCCTTGACGGGAGAGGTCTCATTGGAACCACGTCTAGGGTTAAGGTGGCAGATTTCTCCTAAGCAATCTTTGGCTTTTGGCTATGGTCTGCATAGTCAGATGGAGCCCTTCTTTACCTATGTAGCGGCGCGTCGAGCTGCCAACGGCCAGTTACAAGCTATCAATGATGATTTGGGCTTCAATAAGGCCCATCATTTGGTGCTGGCTTATCGTTGGCAGTTCAATAGTCGCCTTCGCCTCGGTTTTGAAGCTTACTATCAGTCACAATTCAATTTGGTAGTAGGGACAGAGGTGCCTATTGCACGGATTGCGGCGCTGGATTATGCGTTCGAATCATTTGATTTGGACAATGGAGGTAGTGGCCGCAATATGGGAATTGAGTTTGCTTTGGAGCGCTCATTTACCGCTGGGTACTATCTTATGCTCAATGGATCGCTCTTCGATGCCACCTATATCGCCAATGATGGGATCGAACGTTCTTCCATCAATAATGCCGGCATCGTTGGCAATGCCATTGTGGGCAAGGAATGGCAAGTGGGTCGTAAAAAAGGGAAGGCAAATCTCTTCAATCTCAACCTTTCGGCTACCTACAGTGGGGCTCAGTTTTATACCCCCCTCAATCTTGAGCGATCCATCGCTACTGGCCGCTACGTGATCGATTACGCCAACCCCAATTCTTTCCAGCAAGACCCTTTGTTGTTTCTAGATGCCTCGATTGTCTATCAGAAAAACAAAGCCAAGCGGAGTACCCAACTGTCTCTGCAAATCAAAAATATATTGAACCAACGACCCATTATCGGGGACTTTTTTGACCGCGAAAATGGGGCTACTGCTCCCGTATTAGGCACTGGCTTTTTGCCGGTACTAAGCTGGAAAATTCAGTTTTAATAGACAGGATTAAGCGTTCGGCAAAGCCGCTCTACTTAGATGAAGGCTCTTGCTGTTTCACCCTGCGGGGAACGCCCAATTGCAAAGGAACTAGGCATGAAAATCACTTACCAATCTCAGTTAGTACTGATCATTTTACTGTTAGCCAACGCCCTACTTTTGGGGCAGGAAACTCCGATCGAGCAGAGTATCAGAGGAAGGGTGTTTGATCAGTCCACTCAGCAAGGACTGGAAGGCGCAAGTATCATCGTGCAAAATGAAGCGACAAAGCTAGGAGCGGTGAGCGGTGAAAATGGGGAATTTGTTTTTGAAGCAGTGCCCGTAGGCCGCTATGAACTAAGTGTCAATTATATCGGCTACGCGGGTTTGACTCGCAAAGGATTGCTGCTGACTTCTGGTCAAGAGCTAGTGTTAGAACTAGGTCTCAATGAGCAAGCTATCACGAGTGAAGAAGTACAGATTGTGGCGGACCAGCGTAATGTGACCAATGAAGCAGCGGTGGTAAGTGCGATTTCATTTTCGGTAGAGGAACTACGGCGTATCCCCGGCGGGATCGATGATCCAGCGCGTATGGCCGCGAAGTTTCCCGGCGTCTCTCCCAATGGCTCAGTCCTTACCAATGAGTTAAATGTGCGTGGCAATAGCTCAAGAGCAGTCATTTGGCGCTTAGAAGGAGTAGATATTTACAATCCTAACCACTTTGGTTTACTCGGAGGATCTGGCGGTAGCATCACGATTTTTAGCCAACAATTGCTGGCCAATACAGACTTCTTTTCGGGGGCATTTCCTGCGGATTATGGCAACGCTATTGGGGGGGTTTTTGACGCACGCTTTCGCAATGGCAACACCCGCAAGCGAGAGCACTCCTTGCAATTAGGTTTTTTAGGCATCGATGCTTCTACCGAAGGGCCACTCAGCAAATCAGGCAATGCCTCTTATTTGATCAACTACCGCTATTCCACCACTGGAATTTTGGATGGTTTCTTCGAGCTTGGGGCAATTCCTACTTTTCAGGATGTCTCCTTTAAGTTGCATTTCAAACTCCCTAAAAATGCAACCTTAGATGTCTTTGGCTTAGGTGGGCTCAGTATTATCGAATTTGCTCCCGAGTTAGATACTACCATCTGGGATCGGCAGATTGGCGCTAACTTTGGCCGTCTCAATCGTAGCCTGACCGGTACTGCAGGCCTTAGTTACTTTAGACCTTTGGGCGAGAATACCTACTTCAAATCGGCATTGATAGGCACTGGGATTCGCTCCATACAATTGCGATACTATCAAAATCGCGACCTAGTTACCGCTGATACTACTAGAAGGTCTTTGGACAAAGATTTTCGTTTGAGCTGGTCCAGTTTTGTCAACCATAAATTTAGCGCTCGCCATCAAAATCGCAGCGGATTGATATTGCATGGCTTACGCAGCGATGTGTTTTTTGTGCAAGGAACCGAATTTGAGCCAGGTACGGGACAAGGCACAATGCTAACGGATACCCTGCGACAGGGAGCTGGCCAGAGTTTCTTACTGCAGGCTTATTCTCGCTCTCAATTCATGCTGAGCGAAAAATGGCGGCTTAATGCAGGGGTTCATTTGATGTATTTTCCCTATACCGGAGAAGTTTCGGTGGAGCCACGCCTAGGTTTGCGTTGGCAAATGCTGCCTAATCAGTCGCTCTCTTTTGGTTATGGTTTGCATAGTCAAATGGAACCGTTCTTCACTTATGTAGTCGGGCGAAGAAATGCAAGCGGTAGCTTAGACCTTTATAATGCTGACCTCCGCTTCAATAAAGCCCACCATTTAGTCTTGGGCTACCGCTGGCAAATCAACGAAGGTTTGCGCATCGGTTTGGAAGCATACTATCAATCGCAATTCAATTTGGTCGTGGGAGAAAATCTGCCGATTTCTCGTGTGGCGGCTTTGGACTTTATTTTTGAGACCTTTGATCTTGACAACGGGGGTACCGGCCGCAATATGGGGCTTGAATTTGCTTTGGAGCGGTCGTTTACCGATGGCTATTATTTGCTCGCCAATGCTTCCCTATTTGACGCTACTTTTGTGGCCAACGATGGGATCGAACGCCCCTCTCAATACAATGCGGGATTTGTCGCGAACGGGGTGATCGGCAAAGAGTGGCAGGTAGGCCGTAAAAAAGGGAAGTCCAATCTCTTCAATCTCAACTTGGCGGCTACCTACAGTGGTAATCAATATTTCACCCCCATTGATCTACCGGCAGCCATTGCTATTGGCCGCTATGTGGCAGATTATGCCAATCCTAATTCGATGGTGCAAGACCCGCTGCTTTTTCTAGATGCTTCGCTGGTGTATCAAATCAATAAAGCAAATCGCAGCTCCCAACTGTCATTACAGATCAAAAATCTCCTCAACCAAAGGCCTCTATTAGGGGAATTTTTTGATCGCGACCGTGGTCTGGTAGGTACCCAGCAAGGGACGGGTATATTTCCGGTGCTGGCTTGGAAGATTCAATTTTAGGGGGTGAGCAGATATTGGGACTGCTGGCTATAACCTAAGCTTGGAGATAAAAACTACTGCTGCGCAGAACGCTTATCTTTTGGATTCGGCATGCAGGCCAAACTTAGCTCATCGTCATTTGGATATCGCCCGCTAGGGCGACAAAATAAGTACTGAGTAGTAAGTATTCCGAAAGCTTTCGGGAGTATTCAGTACAGAGAAAAGCGGACTTATTGTACTGTATAGACCCATTTTCTAGGTCTTAATACTAAATACGATTGTCTAGGTACCTAATTACCATTTGCTGCCAAGGATTGCTTGAAGCTACTGGGGAATCACTCATCAAGGGATGCGCATTACAGCCCTATGGGCCAAAAGTAAGCGTTCTGCGCTCCCGATAGCTATCGGGAGTTAAAAAAAAAGACCAGACGAATTAACTCATCTAGTCTCAAAAAAAAAATTAGGGGGCTACGATCCCGCTTTGGGAGAGCCACCCTAACCCTTGCTCATTCTTTACTTTAACCTGTGATATAAAGGTAGCGTAAAAAGTAGCTCTTTTAGCGTTTTGGGGGCGAATGGTAGCTTTTGAATTCTGAATGGTCAATAGCTTTGAGGAGCCGAATTATTGAGCTAAAACAGAGGCTTGAAAATATGATCATTACCATATACCTAATTTTAGGTATATGGTGGTATCAAAATGCCTAAGCTTAGGTATTGATGTATAGAATATTATATATGAATTTTGAAGACTATTTAGAATGAGTCCAAATAAAAACAAGCCTAATGAAAAGAATTTTTTACGCTATTGCTAGCCTATTTATTCTAAGCAACACTTTGGTGGGTCAAACGGCGATTGATACAGTTTCCACTAGTGCTGGATATACTGATCAAGTTTGGTATAGCTTAGCAAACGATGAGCAAGCGCGTTCGGGTCAGACTGACTGGGACATCGCCTTTTCCATTACTGGATTTAGCGCATCTATTTACGCTAATACCGCTAAGGGATTGGAAGTATATATTTATCCTAATGGAGATACTGCCACCTGGGATGCGGTTGACACCATGGGTATGAATGCTTGGAATGCTTACCACAATGATCCCACTTCATGGGGCAAAGGTGCTTTCAATGCGGGTATTGATCCGGAAGATGACATAGATCTCGGCTGGGGAACCTACAGCTTTATCACTCACTTTGTTACGGGGGATAGCCTCTTTGTCCTCAAGATGCCAAACGGCAGCATTCAAAAATTGTGGATCAAACAACTGGCTTCTGGAGTTTACACCTTTAGACATGCTTCACTGGATGGGATGATGGATATGACCCATTCTGTGGCCAAAGCTGATTACGAAAACAGAAACTTCGCCTATTATAATCTAACCACTCACAGCAGCAGTAATCCCGAGCCTCACAATGCGGAATGGGATCTGTTGTTTACCCGCTACATTGACTTTATCCCTGTCCCATATGGGGTCAGCGGAGTACTGCTCAACAGTGGGGTAGAAGCGATCAAGGCTTATCCGGTCAGCGATCCAACGACCTATGACGATTATCCAAGCCATAGTTTTGTCGCAGAAGCAAACAAAATTGGCTGGGACTGGAAGAGCTTTGACTTCCAAAACGGTTGGCAGATCGCTGACAGCTTGGTCTATTTCGTGAAAGCCAAGGATGAAACGATTTGGAAAATAGTCTTCACCGAATTTGGCGGTAGCGGTAACGGTAATTTTATTTTTGAAAAAACTCAAATTACTGCCACCAGTATTGATGATTTGGAGGCAAAACCGTATTTTTCAGCTTACCCCAACCCTCTTAATGGGAATGATCTGTCAATTGTCCTTGACTATGCTAAATCAGATCCTGATGCTGAGATTTCTTTAGTAGATCTGCAAGGCAGAACGCTTATGCGGGAAGCTGTGCAATTGTTACCAGGCCTCAATCAGTATCCGGTACGTGTGCCTCAGCTAGCTAGTGGCGTGTATTTCCTTCGCCTCAAATATGCTGGTGGCCAACTTAGCACACGTGTTGTGCAGCCATAGTCGAGACCAACGACTAAAACCTGAATTAAAACATGAGCTTAAAACGACTAAACCCTGTATCAATACTTAGTATCAGTCTATTACTGTGGTTGGCTTCCTGCCAACCACAGGAGACTGGTTCAGAAACTTTTGCTATTGGAGAAGAAACGCGCATCATCTCCATTAATGGTTCTCTAACCGAGATATTATGTGAAGCAGGCTTAGCAGGAAATCTAGTAGGTTTGGATATCACTAGTACCTATCCAGATAGCATCCAATCTTTACCCAAACTTGGCTACAATCGTAGTATCCCTGCCGAAGGGGTGGTCGCCTTAAATCCTGACCTTATCGTAGGGCGTCCCGGTGATTTAAAACCCGAAGTCTTTGATCAAATCAATGCTAGTGGAGTCAAATTTTGGCTTTTTGAGCAGACCTACAGTGTCGATGGAACCAAAGCGCTGATCGGGGCTCTTTGCGATAGCCTCCAAGATTCTGAGTTGAAGACTCGTTTGACCCAAAGCTTGGACAATGATTTGAGTAAGGTCCAAGAAATTGCGGATGCTCCCAAAGTACTATTTGTCTATGCACGCGGTGCTGGGAGCCTCTCTGTAGCGGGTAAAGGCACTCAAGTGCAAGAAATCATTTCTTTAGCGGGAGGACAAAATGTTGAGCTAGACTTTGAGGGATTCAAACCTCTTTCCAGCGAAATCTTGGTACAGTCAAATCCCGAAGTAATACTACTCTTTGAAAGCGGGCTCAACAGTCTCGCTGGGGCCGAGGGACTACTCGATGTGCCTGGTGTCAAAGATACCGATGCTGGGAAGTATATGCGCTTTATCTCTATGGATGGCCAGCTATTGACTGGTTTTGGACCTCGTTTGGGAGAAGCAATTTTGGAGCTTAACCAATTACTGATAAGCGTTATGGAAAAAGATTCTCCTACAATTTGAAAAGCTCAAAATTCATATTGTTAGTGCTGTTAGCAGTGGTGCCTATATCTACTATCATCAGTAGTAGTATAGGCGCTGCTGATATTGATAGCATGGAGATTCTTAGCGTTATGGCTAAGCGGATTTTAGCCCTAGATGTTGAAGTCAAGCCGCAAACTGAGGCCATCATTTGGAATATCCGTTTGCCACGAGTTTTGATGAGCATCCTGGTGGGAGCTTCTTTGGCTCTCTGTGGGGCAGCTATGCAGGGCCTGTTTCGCAATCCCTTAGCAGATCCCTCTATCCTCGGGGTGTCTAGTAGTGCGGCTCTGACCACTTCCATTACCATCGTATTGTTGGGCCCTTACATGCTTAGCTGGCAGGAAAGCTTAGGCTTGCCGATACTTCCCTTATCTTCTTTTATCGGGGCAACCGCTAGTATCTATTTGATTTTTGCTTTGGCTCGCTCCCATGGTAAAATCCAAGTAGCGACCATGCTATTGGGGGGAATTGCCATCAATGCTTTGGCCGGAGCGGGGATAGGCTTATTGACTTATATGGCTGATGATGCCCAGCTGAGAAGTCTTACCTTCTGGACCCTTGGTAGTCTTGGCGGTATAAATTGGACACAAGTAGGTTTGATGACCGTAGTCCTGACTTTAGGTTTATTGATCGTACTTCCCTTGGCCAAAAACCTCAATGCCTTGAGTTTAGGAGAGTCAGAGGCCCGCTATTTAGGGAGTCCGATCGAAAGTTTAAAATTGAAAATCGTGTTGGTTACCGGCCTGTGTACAGGCGTAGCGGTAGCCCTTTGTGGGGTGATTGGATTTGTTGGTCTAGTCGTCCCTCATATATTAAGGCTGGTAGGAGGCGGGCAGCATCAATTTTTGTTGCCAGCATCCGCCTTAGCTGGTGGTATCTTACTTTGCTGGGCCGACGCCTTTGCGCGTGTCATTGTAGCCCCAGCAGAACTACCGATTGGCGTGCTCACCGCCTTAGCCGGAAGCCCGGTATTTTTGATATTACTTCTTCAGCGCCAAAAAACTGGATATGCTTAAAGCAAATGGCATAAGCTACTATATCAAAGACAAAGCGCTGCTTGAGGGGATTAGTTTCTCTCTAGCAAAAGGAGAAGTCACCTCCGTGGCTGGACCCAATGGGGCCGGAAAGTCCACGCTGATTCGATTGTTGAGCCGCGACTTAGTCCCGAAGACGGGTTCTTTTACTTGGCGAGACAAGCCCCTCAAATCTTTCAAAGAGCTAGAAATGGCCAAGCAAAGGGCCGTTTTGACCCAAAAGACCCAGCTTAGCATGATCTTGCAAGCCGAGGAGGTCGTGATGATGGGGCGCTATCCGCACTACAAAAGCTACCCCAATAAGCAAGACTTTGATTGCGTGCAAAAAGCCATGGAGCAAACCACCAGTGATCCCTTTGCCAAAAGGATTTATCAGCAATTGTCTGGAGGGGAGCAACAAAGAGTGCAATTGGCCCGAGCCTTTTGCCAGATAGGAAACGAACAAGGACCTTACCTACTATTATTAGACGAACCACTCAATAATCTTGATCTGCAACATCAACACCATTTGCTGCGCGTTTGCCGAGATTTCGCCGCTGCGGGTAACTGTGTTTTGATCGTCATGCATGATCTCAATCTTGCGGCCCAATATTCAGACAAAATTTTATTGCTGAATCAAGCGCAGCAAATCGCTTATGGTAGTCCGGCGGAAGTCTGCAAAGCAGATTTGCTCTCCGATGTTTACCAAATCAAAATGCAGGTGGTCTCCCATCCGACAGGAGACTTTCCGTTGATCGTGGTCGATCATAGCACAAGCGTTCCGCGCAGCGGCCCGCAAAAAAAAACCTTGACTACTAATAAAACAATATACTGAGATGAACCACTCCAATCCTTCACTACAAGAAAAATGGGCCAAACTGAGAGCGGAAAACCCCCGTTTACGCATTCGTAATGCCGCCGAAAAACTAGGCGTGAGCGAGGTAGAACTGTTGGCCACTAAATGTGGAGAGAACGTAATCCGCCTCAAGCCAGACTTTAGCGATATCCTAAATAAAATCGAAGGGCTCGGTAAAGTGATGGCCCTAAGTCGCAACAATCATGTCGTGCATGAGCGCAAAGGCGTCTATCTAAATCCAAGCCTTGCGCATGCGCATGTGGGCCTTTTTGTGGGAGAAGATATCGACTTGCGAATTTTCTTTAAAGCATGGGACAGTGCTTTTGCCGTAGAAGAGATGGTAGGTAAAGAGGGGAAGGAACGCCCTCGGATGAGCCTGCAGTTTTTTGCTACCAATGGCGAAGCGATCCACAAAATTTATCTCACTCCTCATAGTGATGTAGAGGCTTATAAGGCTTTAGTCGAGGAATTTAAGCATTCTGACCAAGGACAATTTCAAGCGGTCAAGCCTAAAGATCCAGAAGCCGCAGAAGTCAAGGACGAAGAAATTGCCGTAGAAGAATTTCAAGAAAGCTGGCGCAAGCTAGAGGACACACACGACTTTTTTGGTCTCCTCCTCAAACACAAACTGAGTCGAACCCAAGCCCTCCGCCTCGCTCCCGAAGGCAACTATGCGGTACCCGTAGCGAATTCTGCTTTACGGGAAATCATCACCAAAGCCTCCGAGAGAAAGGTGCCGATCATGGTATTTGTTGGGAACCAAGGGATTATCCAAATCCATACTGGGCCGGTCAACAAATTGATGGACTTTGAGGATTGGTTCAACGTACTAGACCCCGATTTCAATCTGCATGTAAAAGAACCTGCTATCGCTCAGTCTTGGGTGGTACGCAAACCCACCATTGATGGCGTGGTGACTGCCCTCGAATGTTTTGACAAAGACGGCAAGCAAATCGCGCAATTCTTTGGCAAACGTAAGCCCGGTATTCCGGAACTAGAAGAATGGCGAGAAATCGTCGCTGAAGTAGAAAATTCTCTATCAAAAGTTAATGTGTAATAATCGATTAGAAGTAATTCGCCAAACTGAAAAAGGCTATCTCATGCATTGCAGAGGCTGTGGCCGTTTTCAGTTGGGTTTTGGGACCACAGCGATCTCCATGAGCAAAAAGCATCTGATGGCGCTCTGGAAAGAGATCGACTTTCAGTTGTTGCATTGGAAGGACCGCCTGCCCAAAGGGGAGAAGTCTTTCTTTTTTGCTACTGATTCTCAGAACGTCAAATTGGTGCTATGCTACATGGAAATGGAGTGGTTGCATGATTTGATTTCACAATCATTTTTGATCCTCGAAGCCCAAGCCTTAATTAAAGCAGAACCTGGCGAATAACTCCTAATCGTAAGCCATATGCGCAAGTATCTACTGAGCCTTTTGAGTGGCATATTAGTCTTGAGTTGGGGGCCTGCTCAATCGCAGAACGCTTCCCCCGCCTCAGATTCTAGCCTTGTCTATGATACTGAGACGGTAGTGATCACCGGTCAATATGGCCAGCAAAGCGTTCGTAATGCCGTTCATCCCATTCGAGTGATAGACCAATCAAAGATCAACCGTATGGGAGCGATAGATCTTGGCGATGTGATGACCAATGAATTGAACATCCGCCTCAGCCAAGATAACATCCTCGGCCAAGCCATGAGCGTGCAAGGCTTGTCAGGCGAAAATGTCAAAATTCTCATTGATGGCGTGCCAGTGATTGGTCGCCAAAATGGCAATGTGGATCTCAGCCAAATCAACCTCCTCGATGTAGTCAGAATCGAAATTGTCGAAGGGCCTTTGAGTGTCAACTATGGGACCAATGCCCTCGCAGGGACGATCAATTTGATTACGGCTCAGGCCGAAGGGAGCGAAGGTTTCAGAATCGGCGGTAATGCTTATGCAGAGCAGCAGGGCACCGCTAATTTCTCCTTGGCGAGTAGTCTGCGTCATGGTAAACATACTTTCCGCCTTTCGGGCGGGCGCAACTTTTTTGATGGCTGGCATCCCGGAGATGCGGCCTGGCCAGATTTTTCCCGTCGAGTCGCAGATATTAGTCGTTTCCAACAATGGAAGCCTCGTACTCAGCACTTTGCTCGCGCTCAATATTATGTACCTGTTCGCAAGCTCCAGCTGGGCCTTACTGCTTCCTTCTTTGACGAAATGATCGTCAACCGAGGCTTGCCTCGAGCCCCCTACCTCGAATCTGCCTTTGACGATACCTACCATACCCGTCGTTGGGACCAAACCTTGTCGCTCAATGGTAAGCTTTCCGAAAACTGGGGCCTGCAATTAGTAGCCGCTTACAATAACTTTGAACGCCTCTCGAATACGTATGTAAAGGACCTTACCACGCTAGAACAAAGCCTCGTCCAAAATGCTGGTGAGCAAGACACTGCGCTTTTTCAACTCCTGATGAGCCGAGCCAGTTTTACCCGCAAAAATGCCCTATCTTGGCTCTCCTATGAGCTAGGCTATGATATTAATTACGAAACTGCTTTTGGTAAGCGCATCGAAAACCTCTCCCAAACTCAGGCAGATCTCGCCCTCTTCTCTACTGCCGAAATCAAGCCTTTTCATTGGTTGACGTTGCGCCCTGGCCTACGCTATGCTTACAACACGGCTTATCAGGCGCCTTTGGTACCTTCCTTCAACCTTAAACTCAATTGGGGCAATTGGGCTTTACGTGCTGCTTATGCTAGAGGTTTTCGGGCTCCTTCACTCAAGGAATTATACTTCTACTTCGTGGACATCAACCACAATATCGTGGGCAATCCCGATCTAAAAGCAGAATACGCTCATAACTATACTGCCAATCTACGCTATCAAAAACTCACTCCAAGCAATCAGCTCTGGAAATCGGAACTGGGTTTCTTTTACAATGATCTGCAAAACCTGATCACTCTAGCAGAAGTCAACAGCCCTGTCTTCTCCTATGTCAATATTGGTAGCTTTAAGACTACAGGAGTAAACCTAAGATTGAGTTGGCAATACCAAGATTGGCAGGTCCAATTGGGGGGAGCCTATATCGGTCGCTACAACCGACTGACAGAGACAGACACTTCCTTGCCTACCTTTAGCTACTACCCTGAGGCCAATGCAAGCCTCCAATATACTTTGCCTCGCGCGCGAACTAACTTCTCCCTTTTTTACAAATACCAAGGCCGACTACCGGGCTTCCGACTTAATCCAGATGGTAGCGTAGGGGAGCAATTTATCGAGGCTTATAGTTTGCTAGACCTTACGATGACGCAGCCTTTGGCGAACGATAGAATCCAGTTTAGCCTAGGAGCCAAGAACTTGCTAAATGTAACCAATGTCAATGCCCTCCTTGCCGGTGGGGTCCACAGTGGCAATGGTAGCAATGTCGCAGTCAGTACCGGACGTAATATTTTTGCTAGACTCAGTTTTCAACTCGACACCCGATGAAAAATTATGCTATCAGATATATTTTCGGCTTTGTGTGCTTGATCAGTTTGAGTGCTTGTTTGAGGGAAGAAATCCCAGTTGAGCCCTTTGATCGCGGGGATGCCATCCTTGCTAACGTAAGCATACAAGCCAACTATAGAGACCAAGTTTGGTATGATCTCGGTACCAATCAGATCGTAGCTACTAATGCCAAAGTTGACTGGGAAGTCGGTTTTTTGTGTGCCGACTCGGTTTGGGGGATTAGACTCAATAGTAGTTTGGCGATGCAAGCTGCCTCAACGGGGACAAACGATTTTGCTTCTGTCAGCTCAAGTAGTGGGTTAGAATTTAAACCTGATCACCCTAGTGGATACTTAGATAGCATGGCTCTTTATGATATAGGCATTGATCAAGTTTATGTGCTAGACCTCGGTTATACACCTACAGGTCAGCAACGCGGTTTCAGGAAAATCGTTCTGCGCAGCAGAGAAAACGATCAATACCAGCTCCAATATGCTAAACTAGACGGCTCTGAGGAACAGACGATCAATATTACCAAAGATCCACAGTACAACTTTATCGGCTACTCACTTTCCGGTAATGAAAAAAGATTAGTAGAGCCGCCCAAAGACGAATATGATCTTTGTTTTACGCAGTATATGCACATTTTTTATGAGCCCTATCAGCCTTACTTAGTTACGGGAGTACTGAGCAATCCGGCCCAAACTTATGTAGCTTTGGATAGTGTCTCTGAATTTGACTTGATTGATGCTACTGACGTAGATCGACTTTACTGGGACGATGCCCAAGACGCCATCGGCTATGCTTGGAAATATTATGATTTTAATGCCTCTGCTTTTACGGTATTCCCGGAGCAAGTTTTCATGATAAGAGACAATGAAGGCTTCTTGTACAAGTTGCACTTCTTAGATTTTTATGACGATTCGGGCAACAAGGGAAGCCCGAGTTTTGCTTTTCAACGTTTATAGTTGTTTACTCAAAAAGGCCAGATGATTTGCTTCATCTGGCCTTAAAAAATTAGGGGGCTACGATCCCGCTTTGGGAGAGCCACCCTAACCCTTGCTCATTCTTTACTTTAACCTGTGATATAAAGGTAGAACTAAAAAGGGCTGTTTTAGCGTTTTTTGGGCGAATGGTGGGATTTGATTTCTAAATGGGTAAATTCTTAGGCTATTCGCTTTTTGCGGAGGGGAGAGGAGCGTTCCGCGCTCCCGATAGCTATCGGGAGGTGACGAAAAAAGACCAGACGAAAAGCTCATCTGGTCTCAAAAAAATTAGGGGGCTACGATCCCGCTTTGGGAGAGCCACCCTAACCCTTGCTCATTCTTTACTTTAACCTGTG
>JBCCQN010000101.1:0-28957 GCA_039024315.1 Bacteroidota bacterium | reverse complement strand
ATCGGTTACCGTTACGGTGTAGTTACCATCATTGGTCGCATAGATGGTCTGCGTAGTCTCGCCCGTGCTCCATGCATACGAAGCACCTGGGTTACCAGCATCCAACAATACGCTATCACAAGCTGTAAGGTCGGCCCCTAGGTCCACTACAGGATCGACTCCTGGAGTGATGACGACCGTCTCCGTGATATCACAGCCATTGGCGTTGGTTACCGTTACCGTAATGGTGTCAGCACCCGTGCTTGGAGGAGTAACCGTAATCGTTTGTGAAGTAGCACCTGTACTCCATGCGTAAGTCGCACCAGGGTTTAAGGCATCAAGGGTTACATCATCACAGGCTGCGATGGTGCCCCCTAAGTTGAGCGATGGTGCGGCTAATACTTCAACGTAGATAGTATCTGAGTCCAAACAGCCATTTTCATTGGCTTCTACCCAATAAGTACCAGTCGTAGTAACCTGCAGGGTTTGGCTAAACTGACCAGCAATTGACCAGATATAGCTAGAACCAGGATTACCAGCGTCAAGGGTAAGGCCACCACAAGACACAAGCGAATCAGGACCAAGATCTACAGTCGGAGACGGTAGGATAGTCATATTGATACTATCGGAAGCGACACAGCCATTGATGTCAACCACGTCAACGTAATAAGTACCGGTAGTATTGATAACGATCGATGAAGTCATCTCACCAGTGTTCCACACATAGCTTACGATAGTCGGATCAAAGGCATCAATGACCGTACCAGAACATGCTACAGCATCATTACCAAGATCCAATGCAGCTGGTGGAGCTACTTGAATTACGATTGGGGTACGTGGCTCACTTGGACAAGCACCTCCGCCGCCACCGCCGGTTACGACATTGCTAAGACCAGGGTTGATCGCACCAGCTACGGCAAAGGCTGCAGTAGCGGTTGTAGTCCAGTCTGAGGCATCATTGTTATCAAATGAACCGGTACGATAAACGTTTTGGGCAAACACAGGGTTAGCTACGTCGATACCAGGACCACTCCACTTACCAGTAATGTCAATGACAGTACCATTGATAGTTGGTGCGAAGCCTTGGATATCAGTATCAGAGTAATTGAAGAACATGACGTCCACTACATTGTTGAGGGCATCTAGAATCACGACCCAACCTTCCTGACCACCGTTCCAGAGGATGTTACTACCCCAGAAGTTTGCACCAGAGGTACCATCGTCATCGCGATAACGGATTTCACCTGGCTGCATCACACCATTCATGGTCCAAGTAGTAGTAGCAACGGTATTGATATTTGTGGTACCATCTTCACCAATCGCCACGGTCCAACCCGTTACGTCAACTGGTGTAAGCCCCGTATTCATCACCTCTACATAGTCAGGACCGAGAAGCTCGGCTTCAGTTACCTTGATCAGCGGGCCATCTCCACCAGGCACAGCTTCAACATAAAGTGTTGTATCACTCGTGAGGAAACCAGTCTGGAAATTAGCGGTATCGAAGCCAACAGGCGTGCCTCCTACTGGGTCAGTGTACCATAGGTAAGAGTAAGCTGTATCGTTGATAACACTAGCTACGGTTGAATCTGGCGTACAAAGTACGATAGTGTCTATCACGGCTACTGGAGCAGGAGGACGTACTGTGATCACACTTGTACTAAAGGTAGAGTCATTTACATTGACGGTATCACCAGCGAGGGTGGTATAACCGACAAAGTTAAAGGTACCGCCAATCAACGTATTTACTGTACCGACAATGACATTGACCGTATCGCCTGGGTTTACAGGGCCTGGTACAGTAGTCGTAATAGAACCAGAAGCAGCACCAGTATAGTCAACAGTTACCGGAATATTGATCTGAGGCTGAGTACCAGTATTAGTAATCTGAATTTCGACTACGGTAGAATCACTGTTACAATCAGCAGCGGCAGGCTGTAGCATGCCCAATGCGGTCATATCATCATCAACCAACTCACGAATATCGATCGCATCGATTGAGATATCACTCTGGAAGGAACCACCAGAAGTACCCGTAAAGACAACACGTACCACTTGACCAGCCCAAGGAGTAAGATCAATTGTGTCTTGCAACCAAGGATCACCATTGGCAAGCTGTTGCTGACCAACGATAGAAGCAACGTTGGTAGAAGTACTAGCAGTCTCTACATCTACGTCTAAGGAACCTATAGTACCACCAAACATATGGTAAGCATAGAATAGAGATGGGTTTGCTACCCCACTCAGATCGATACAGGCCGAACGTAAAACTGCTTCAGAACCAGCTGCCGGACCAGAAGTCTCCATGTAGATGTAGTTAGCACCAGAGAAGGCAGCCGAAGGACCAGTACCTCCTGAAGGAGTACCACCAGTACGTACCTGCCATGGTAGATCGGCATTTGGATCATTGAAGAAATCCAAGAACACCTGATCACCAGGCGTATAGGCTTCAAAGTCTTCTGTCAATGGAATACCCACAGATGGCTCAGAGATGATATCAGCCATCAAGGTATCATTACCAAAGTTGGTGTCACCCGCAAGACCAGAAGTCCAGCTAGTAACATTGTAGATACCAGGAGTCGATAGATCAACCGGGAAGAATGGTACTTGTAATATGTTACCCGGTAGGATAGTATCTGGAATAGCGATAGTGGTAACAGGACCGGCGCCAATCTGTATCGAGACATCAAAACCGCCCTTAACAGAGTCAGTACCAATGTTTGTAATCTCGACAATGACAGTATCATTGGCCAAAAGCCCACAACCATCAGCTGGATCAACCAAGGCGGTAACCCCAACATCTTGAGGTAGTACTTCTACTACTCCGATATCATCGATTGCGAAATCGTGTACCTGCGTACCATTGTTGTTATTCGCACGGAAGCGAATCGCAAAGACACCAATGTAGTTAGACATGTCTAACTCGATCAAATTCCAAAGATTGTCTTTGTGTACAATCGGAGGAATGAAGTCGTAAGTGATGGTACCATTAAAGATCAAGTCAATATGAAGCTCATTTTCAAACGGGTCGTTTGGACCATTTGCATTGTTTGAGTGATACCAGAAGCTAAACTTCGGTGAAGTCAAGGCTGATACGTCGAAACAAGGCGTGATCAAGATAACAGAGTCTTCATTATTGTTGAACTGGTCAGAGGCCAAGGCGTAGAAGCCGTTGACAGTACCGAAGGTATGGTCAACATCTGGACCAGAGTTAAAGACAAAGGTACCTCCCGAATTAAAGATCCAGTCTTGTGGACCATCATTCGCGAAGTTTTCCCATGAGGCCGGTAACACACCACCTGGGTTGTCAAAGGTCTCTAAGTAAGGATAAGTAGTAATCGGAATTTTGTGCAGAACATCTACGATGAGCGTGTCATCCGCATTGTCAGTATCACCAGGGGCAGAGACCCAAACGGTAACATTGTAAGTATCCGGTACACTGAGGTCTTCAAATGTGGTGAAGAGATAACAGAGGGTATCACCAGGGTTAACCGTAGTAGTATCGGTCTCTAGTATTGGTGTACCGCCGTCGATGCTGTAACCAAATACTACGCCTGTTACTGACTGAGAACCTTCGTGGATGTACTCTAGCTTCACTTGGCTAGAATCAGTCAAACCACAACCCGATACAGGAGAAACTAGGTTAAAAGCAGAAAGGTCAAATGGTGGCGCTTCAAAGATTTCGACATTGTCGAACGCAACCCCTTCACCTTGTACCGAACCATCAGATCCAAAGGCAAGACGAACCAAAACGCTTGATTGACCGCCTAGGCCATTTAATTCGTGCTCAGCAGTAACCCAGCCATTTGATCCACTACCGTTACGACCAGACCAACCTACTTGCGAACCCGTATAGTTTAGACCTAGGATCGTACCGTCATTGTACCAGTTGTTGGGATCGTTGAGCATACCTACATCCTGCCAAGTAAGCCCGGCATCAATAGAGGTCTGTACTTTTAGACCATCCCAGCTGAATTCGGATTCCCACCAAACGTCAAGACGAAGGATCGGCTTAACCAAAGTAGAGAAGTCAAAACAGGGACCAAGGATAAACGAATTATCATTATTGTTGTACTGACCAGCCAAGCCACCGGTAACCCAAGCGTTGACACCTGAAGCAGCACCATTGATCACTGCTTTTGCAGGAGTACCGAGGGCCCAAGTACCGCCGTTGCCCGCTTCGGTCCAGCCACCATTACCTGACTCAAAGTCTTCTAGATAAGGGAAGGTACTGAGTACAGGAATATTAACAACCGTAAAGCAAGTAGTGTCGTTGAGTTGGTTGACATCACCCGCAATATTGGTAGTGAAGACACAGATTTCATAGGTTCCTGGCACAGAGAGGTCAATCCCTGTAAAGTCAGCCATAAAGGTTGAGTCAGGAGCAATCGTGTCATTGATCGTAATCGCAGTACCAGCAACGCCATTGATCGTATAATTTACATCAAGGGTGAAGAGGGTATCTGTACCAAAGTTACGACCTGTACTCTGGATCGTTTCGTTGTTGGAAAGACCACAATCAGAGGCAATACCAAAGGCATCGAAGATACCACCATCTTTGGGCAATGGCTGGAAGATCCTCACATCATCAATTGCTGCATCACCTTGGAAACCAGTAGATGGGTTGTTTCCTAAGAAACGGATTTGCACGACCTGACCCGCATAAGCACCAAGACCTACATTACGAATCAACCAAGGATCATTACCCGCTGTTTGCTGAGGACCACCAATAGAGTCAACCGTTGTCCAAACACCATTGGATAGTACTTGAGTAACGATATAGCTCATATCAGCCACCGAGCCAAACATATGATAGGCAAACTCTAAGCGAGGTCCAGTCACCGCAGAAAGGTCAATACAAGGAGAAACAATATCATAGATTGCTCCTACTGTACCACCAGAGCTCTCAGTAAACATATATCTACCGCCTATAGCACCCTGAAGGGTGTTGTCAAACCAAGGTCCAGTACCCGTAGAGTTGTTATCAAAACCAGGTCCTTCACCTACATACCAACGAGGAGTGGTAGTGTTAGTGGTAGTCCAACCGTTAGCAAGCGTTCCGGGGAAGCCGGGAGTAAAAGTCTCAAAGTCTTCCACATAAGCGTTGGCCGGAGTAACTGCTGGCAGAGCTGGCGATATGACGGTGTAGTTGAGGGTGTCATTTTGTGGCAGTGTATCAGCCGCAAGATCTGTCCAAACCTGAATATTGAAGGTAGTATTGAAAGCAGACAAGTCAGCCAATACAGTAAAGGTGAAGGTATCTACAGAGCCCGCCATTGGTAGGTTGGCAGGGGTAAATATTTCGGGAACAGGTGTGTTGCCATTGATAGAGTAGGCCATCGGTACACTTGTCTGAGCAAGGTTACCAAAGTTAGACACCTCTACGGTGATCGGTACCATACCTAGAGAGGTACAAGGTCCACCAGGTGGTTGAACCTGCTCAATAGCTGATACCCCGACATCATCATCAGATGGAGGTAAAATAATGGCGTGATAGTCTTCGGCTTCTCCCCAAGTAGTGTTGACACAAGGGTCAACGGGACCAGCGGAAAAATCACAAACCATACGCACGCGAATCGTATCCTGAACTGCACCAGCGGGGACCGTAAAGGTGATCGTACCAGTCTGGCCAGCGAGGATATTTACTTCGCCTAGCTTTTCAGTAGCAATGTCAAAAATGCTGTCGTCGTTAAAATCGGCATACAACGCAACATTTTCATTAAAAGTAGGGTTGTTGACTATACTCGCTGTATAAGACTGCCCCGCCGTCAGCGTGGTAGTTGCTCCAGCGAGAGCCGTGTAATCATTGTATCCAGAGGGATCCCCTGGAAAGGAAGCATTAATACTGCCCAATTGGAAGGAAACAATCGAGTCTCCAACCCCTGGACCTGTGGTGTAAGAGGGTATACAGAACTGTGCCTGTGCTATACCTCCTAGCCCCAACAGAAATGTGTAGAGTAGGGTAAAGTACTTTCTCATGTAGGGTTTACAGTTAAAGTGATCTTTTAAAAATAAAGCGACCCCTCCACAATTCAAACCCAAAAAATCACTTCAATCGACCGAAATATTGAAAATATCTAATATGATGCTCGTCTAAGCAATTGACAGACAAACACTTACATATGGAAATATGTGCATATTTCTATTTGCGAATTGCAGTGATTTTTTTTGAGAAAATTTGAGATAAGAGGAGCCAATCAAACAAACACTAGCTATTTGCCTGTGCGATTTTGAGGCTAAATGTAAATTTTGTGCCACTTTCAGCACTACTCTCTACCGAAATATGCTCTCCATGCGCCTCTAGAAGGTGCTTACAAATCGCCAAGCCGAGCCCAGTACCTCCTTTTTCTCGGGAACGACTCTTGTCTACTCGGTAGAAACGACGAAATATTTTGTCTAAGTGCTCAGCCCCAATACCAGGACCATCATCTTTAACGGAGACTTCCATCTTTTCCTCTCGCTGCGCTAAAATCAATTGTACCTCACCCGATTGGTCGCCGTATTTGATCGCATTATCCACCAAATTAGTCAGTACCTGCTGGATGCGTTCACGATCAGCGAGCACGGGAGTATTTTCATGGCCATTGGCAATGATCCGATAGGCAATGTTGCGTTGCTTTTTGGTAAACTTATACTCTAAAGATTCTAATACTTCAGCCAAGAGTTGGTAGATAGAAAATTTACGGATCTTCATCTCCATCTCTCCTGACTCCGCCTGCGTCACAATCAACAGGTCCTCTACGAGATTGGAAAGCCGGTCGGCATTGCGCATCGCTTTTTTAAGAAACTTGATCCGGACCTTGTCATCATCTATAGCTCCCTCCATGAGAGTATGGACAAAACCCTGCACTGCAAATATGGGAGTCTTGAGTTCGTGAGATACCTCTCCGAGGAACTCTCGTCTGTAGGTTTCCACCTCCTTGAGTTTTTTGATTTCGCGTTGGTTGAGCTGGTCAAGGACCTTGAGTCTGCGATAAAGCAACCACTCCAAAACGCCCACCATCACTAAGAAGGCAATAAAAAAGAAGAGGAGAAATTCGTTGATAAGAGATGATTCAAAAGCGCCTCCTATATATTTGACCAACAAATAGACCCCTGCTAAGGCAATTGCCACATAAACAGAAATCAGGATGGAGGAGGGGATTCGTGAATTCACTGCTCGCTCAGAAATTTGTAACCGACACCTTTGACAGTTTGAATGTAGTGATCACCTATTTTTTCCCTCAGCTTACGTACGTGTACATCGATAGTACGGTCCACTACATAAACATCTCCCCAAATCTTTTCCAGCAGCTTCTCACGCCTAAAAACTTTGCCGGGTTTAGAAGCGAGAAAAAACAGGAGTTCAAATTCTTTGCGAGGGAGTGAGAGGGTTTTTTCGCCATGGCGAACGATATACTCGTCTTGGACAATTTCAAGATCATGAATCCGCAATACATTGCCCGCCTCTTCGCGATTTTTGGTATCGCGTCGCATGATTGCTCTGATCCGACTCAACAATACCCGAGGCTTGATTGGCTTAGCGATATAATCATCCGCCCCGGCCTCAAATCCGGCCACTTCAGAATACTCCTCCGAACGGGCCGTCAAAAAGACTACATACACTTGCTCCATGTCTGGGAGCTCCCGTAAGCGTCGGCAAGTCTCAATACCATCGAGACGAGGCATCATGATATCCAGCAATATCAAGTCTGGCTTTGTCTTCGCTGCGGTAGCAATTGCTTCCTCGCCATCCATGGCCTTGATTACCTCGTAACCCTCTTTTTCAAGATTGTACTCGAGTAGGTCCAGAATGTCGATTTCATCGTCAACGATCAGAATTTTTTTCTGCGCCATAAGTCCATAACTATCAGCTCCCAAACACCTCCGCTAACTTTGCTTCAAGGGAAGGGCCTCTGAGATTTTTGGCGATAATTTTGCCTTCTCTGTCCAATAAGAAGGTCGCCGGGATAGAACCTACACTATAGTCTTTTGCTGCTGCACTATTCCAAAACTTAAGATCACTTACGTGCTTCCAGTTTAGTCCATCATCAGCAATTGCTTTTATCCAAGCATCTTTCGTACGATCGAGGCTGATGCCTAAAATTTCAAATCCTTGATTTTTGTACTCGTCATATACCCGTACCACATTGGGGTTTTCGGCCCGACAAGGTCGGCACCAGCTCGCCCAGAAGTCTAACAGCACATACTTGCCTTTCAGATCGCTCAAACGGATCATCTTGCCGTCTGGATTTGGCAGTTCAATTTCTGGTGGTACAGCCCCTACTGCTAGCTTCTTAGCCAACTGAGCTTTGCGTTCTATCGCAGGACGGCGACCGTCAAGATAAGCCTGCTCAGACGCCTGCAAGACATAAGTGGACATATAGCGGTCAGCATAAGTTAGAAAAGCTTCATTTTCGAGACGATCCAAGGTCTGTACGACAGCTGCCAAAGAGTTTTGATGTAAGCGACTGCCTTGGGACATGGCCGCTAACTTAGCATCGATATAGACTTTAGCCGCGTCCATTTCAAGATTTTGAAACAGGGTTTGGGTATAAACTCTCAGATTGTCTGGAATAATGGGAAATGATTCATAGACTTTGTCGCTAAAATCAAGTCCCCGTAAAAACTTTTCAGCAAAATGCACCGCAGAGTTGGGATATCCCTCTGGGTTGTTGAGCGGATTGAAGGCTTCCACCAAATTGGGGGCAAAAGCAGCAGCAAAAAATGCGTCAGCAACTTTGAGCGAATCGATGGTGGCTTTTTGTTGGTTGTAGAGATTGGTCAGCTGTTGACCTATCGCGTTTTGCTGATCTGCGCTACCCGCCGCCAAGGCGCCGTTTAGTTGCTGTACCAATTGGTTGCGTCGCCCATTATAACTCCCAAAAAGTTGGTTGAGCTGCGCATACTGATCATTAAAGGCCGAACCTTCTACCTTACCAAATTGTCGTAAATTATTGCAATTACCGCTTACACGAACCTTCGCCTCTCGTCCCAATAATATGGGCATCAGATTGTTGGGAGCCTGCCCCAATAAGTACAATCCTTCGGCCAATGGCTCGACCTCTAAACTAAAGTTTGAGCGTTCACCGGAGGTGCTAATAGCCGCACTCCCCAATACATCTGTAGTCAGTCCTGTCAGGCGGTACAATCGGATAGAATCAATACCACAACGATTAAAGTCCCCTTCGAGGGTCAATTTGTCGTTTATAGCTCCTCCTGTTGCTTGATCGCAAGACAAAAACAAGCCGCTACTCAAAAAGAGGCCACAAAAGGCGAAAAAAATCTGTTTTGCCGTCTTCATTCTTATTGGGCGCTTAGGGTTTGCATGACAAATATACATTCCCTCTTTCAGAACCTAAAACGCAAAATATTTTGAAAAAGTCAGCTTGGTAGCCTCGCAAAAAGGAGACGCGCGGCTGAATAAGCTTCAACCGGCGACGATCCCCCCTGCCTAGAGCAGTATCAGCCGGCAACAGGACGTCCGGAATAGGGTATGCGATAAGGCAATACCCTGGCAAGGACCGGGAATAGTTTCCGGTTGAGTTTGTAGGATACCGCTTGCATCAACAAGCGAATCGAAACCGGAAACATTCTGCTCACAGGAAGCATAATCACCGCCAATGAAGCTGTCCCATTTGCTAGCAAGAGGGGAAAGTTTGCTTAAGAAGTGTTGTTTCTCCTCCAAGTGCTCTGGACTTAGGTGTAGAATTAAAGAACAAGATTTTAAGTACAGAGTAAAAAGTATGTAGTACCGAGAAAAAAGTTCTGCTAAACCATATAGCCCAATTTTCCTAGGTCTTGATACTGGATACTAATGTCTAAGTACTTAAGTCCAAGAGGGCTTCAATATACAATAAATGGTCTATTTGCAAGATCCCATCCTAAATTTAGTGGTAATGTCCTTTTTTATTGAGGCTTAGCTCCCAATCCTAACCTTCGCACTGGCATCAAGTTGAGGGGCTTTTTACAGATTTTCTGCTGCGCAGAACGCTTGTGTCCGGAAGCTATAATTTAGGCTGTAGCATGAACCATATCCCACCAATTCTAGGTGCGCGCATGTATGCCGCACCCTCAAGAGACAAGCGTTCTGCGAAGCAAGAATAAAAAAAAGCTCCCACCAATGCCTAGATTGACGGGAAGCTAATATCATTGAAGTATTTAAGTACTGAGTAGAAAGTATTTAGTATTAAGAAAAAAGATCTCCCTGAACTATGTAGCCCACTTTTCATAGGTCTTAATACTAAATACTATTGTCTAAGTACTTAGTATTTAGACGATAGTATTCAGTATCAAGACTATTTTCTCTCAGTACTGAATACTTTCTACTTACAGCCTTAGCAATTCATCACTGCCTTTGCGGTAATCAAGCCTGTGATCAAGCCTGCGACGACTAAGAGCGCAAAGTAAATCAGGAAGACGCTCGATTTGGATTTGGAGCTACAAGTGCGGAACCAGAGGAAACCAAAGAGGCCTCCTAGCACTAGGGATAAGACCGTCGGGATCATGGGCTTTTCTCCAGCACAATCAAGCGCCATGAAAATCGGAACAGTCGCACTCAAGAAGCTGACCCAGCCAACTGCTAACCAATCACAACGACTCGGTTTGCAGAAACGATACCATACGATGATCGCAATGATCAGCAAGATGACACTCGCGATAGAGGTACCCCAAGCGATATTGGTATCGGTACCCGTGGCGCTCATGGCCGTAATCAAAATCGCCAAATGCCCAAGGGTCAAGGCACTCAAAAAGGCCACTATATAGTGCCAGTAAGTACAAATGGCTGGGGGACTTGGCACTGGGATGGGAGGAGTCGGTGTCTTTTCCTTGGCAGGTACAGTATGTGTACCCGAAACCTCATCTTTACAGGGGTCCGGTCCTTTGGCACTGACCTTGACGGTATGGGTATGGTCTTGGGTCCCGCGGGTATAAACATGCGTAGCGCTACTATCGCTTAGGGGGCCATCTACAGTACCATCGCCCCAATCATATGTGTAGCCCTCAAAACTACCCTCTAGATCAAGGCTAGCCGTAACGGCTTGCTCGGAGGCAGAGGTATTATTTACGGTGATTTTGAGCGCTTCGATCTTGCCGCAAGGAGTAGGCTTAAGTCTCAAATTTTCCGTGAGACTACTCAAGCAGTCCCCAGGTCCGTTAAGGGTTACGGTAACTTTGTACAGCTTGAAGATGCCGATCGGCTCCTCATATTCATGGGTAGCAACGGTAGCATTGACATCCTTGTCCACGGTGCCATCCCCCCAATCAAAGTCGATAGTGGTAGGGGCATCTTGATCCCACTGGACCTCGGCCTCCACTTTTACTTTGCCTTTTACGGCACGACTAACTTTAAACGAAAGCTTTTGGATGATCGGACAAGAAAGACCTTTGCCGACTTTGACCTCAGTTGTCGCATCGCTTCGACAAGAACCGGGACGACTTGACTCGACGACCAGCTTATAGACCTCTTCTTTATCCGTTTTTTTGTAAACATGCACTGCCTCTGGCACCCTAGTATGCTCAGTAGGGCTACCATCTCCCCAATCCCAAGTATAAATTTCGGCATTGAGACCATCAGCCATTAGGGCGACAGCTTTGACTTCTTGCGTGTAGTCCGTATGCTTGAGGTCCTCCACTTTGACCGACTCGATCGCGGGGCAGATACCTGGAATTTCGACACTACTACTAGCATTGGCTTTACAAGTACCGACACCTTCAATCTTGGCTTTAATGACGAAAGACTCATTGTCTCCGATCGGACGAGTGAAGTTATGCTCAAAAGGAGGGCCATCGAATGACTCAACTGGCGAACCATCGCCCCAGTTGATAAAGATCTTTTCGGCTTCGCCATCGATTACCAAACTTGCGATCACTTTGGCGTCTTTATCGTTGGTACTATCTAAGCTAGCCGAAAAGCTTTTGATGGTCGGACATTTGATACCGGGGATTTCAAGCTCAACGCTCTTAGAGTCTTGACAAGTTTCAATGCCTTGGATAAAGACATGGGCCGTGAGCTCTTTGACGCCCTCCTCACTCCTTTGATAAACATGGGTGATATCATCCAGGCTTTTGAACTCCTGCACTGGCGAGCCATCACCAAAATCTACTTTGATATTTTCAATCGCACCAGGAGAAGTCTGGACATGTAAAGTTACTTTTTGCTCTGTATCTGTCGGCTCCGCATATTCGACATCAATATTTTCGATACTCGGACATTCCATCCAAAGCGCCAAGGGATCTGTACTTTCGGGAAAGACATCATCTCCATATTTGGGCTCGATGATAAAAGTCCACCCAGCCTGAGAGGTGGGATCATCAAAGATCGGTAGGTTTTCATCCAAGCGGATATGCAAATGGCCGGTAATCCGCCAGTTGTCATAGATGAGAGTAGTCCCTCCCTCCGTGATTCCAAAAGCAGGGTCCAAAGCGATCCCAAATACTTCGGTGGTAGGTCCTTTGGCTCCTTGGACGGGGGTGTGGCGATAGCCCCCCAATACTCTAAAAAATCGATCGGTTTCAGCAGGGTCTTTACTGACATCCTCAATCAGTGTCCCCACTAGTTTGCTGGTGTCAAAATCTTTGGCAGAAGGATTGTCGCTAGTCGTAAAGAGTACGGCATAGTGCGGAAATCCAGGACGGGTGATCACTTCAGAAAGTGGCCCGAGTCGTTCCCGAAAACCGGCGGGAATGGGTAGGCGGACATTCATAACTGGGTGTTTGCGTTTTTTATGTAATTGACTGTTTGAAAGGGCGAAACTTTTAAAAGTCTCTGATAATCAATTAAAACAAAATTTCGCAAACTTCGACATACCTATCGCAGAAACCGTATTTTTGCCTACTGAAATCGTAAGTATATCTACCCGCCCCTAAGCCAAGCATCGATGTAATCGATCAATTCATAATTGAAGCTATTTTGTAGATAAGCCCCATATTGTCCACTCTGTCTGATTTCCCAACCACTTGTTATATCGCCTACTTTGATAAATGAGTGATCAGTTTCTGAGACGAGTTTAAACGTTCCCCGACCGGGGTGATAATGATTGACGACCTTAGCGATACTCTCGGCCCCCTCTTGACTCAATGCCTCGATATCCGCTTCGCCATACATGGCTAAGACACGCGATTCAGTTTCCTTCCACGCTTGGGTGATATTGCGGCGGTTAAGATCCGCCCAAAAACTGTAATGTCGATTGATATAGACATCACCCTCTCGGTATTCTAAATGACGTTCTAGCAGCTCTTTATATGCGGGCTTTTCAGCGAGTATAGCAGGAGATTTACCCTCGTGATACAGGCTATACATGATGGGCTTGAGATCCAATATATCTTGCTCGATTTGAGCATAGTCCTGACCAAAAACTGCTGATTGGTCCCGAATCATGTCCACGATATAATCTTCCCAATTTTTGAGGACCACTCCATAAACGATTACGTTGGCGGGTTTGTATTCTTTGGCCAAGAGCGGAGCGGTCAGGCCACCTAAGGAATGACCAAAAATGCTAATCTGACTTTGATCTACAAATTCATATCGGAGCAGATGCTCATAACCTTTACGAAAAGCGTTTAGCTCTACTTCATAGTCTATTTCCATACAATCGCCAGTGCCCTCGCTATCACCCATACCGGGCTTTTCGATCCGAAAGACAGCATAACCTTTACTCACAAGCCCCTCTAACATTTTTTTGTAAGGGTGGAGGGGGTTTTGCAATTCTACAGTCTGGCAAGGGTAGCCTTGGATAAAATAAATGGCCGGAAAAGGTCCCATACCGGCGGGTTTGTTGACATAAGCCCGCAAATATCCGCCAGCAAAAGCCACCTCATCATAACGCACTTCTCCTTCAGCCCATTGTTCGAGGGGGCGGCCAAGCATTTTGCCGCTGAGCTTTTTGACTTTTCCGTCCCGGAACGCTTCTATCTCGATTACATCACCGGCCCTTAAACCTTGAAGCGCGGCAAATAGTGCCGCATTATTGGGCGTGGACTTGGCGTTTAAGCTGAGCATAATATCCTTGGGCTGCATGCCCATATTGGCGGCAGTGCTATTGGGAAACACTTGCATAATGAAGATCCCTTGCTTGCCCTCAAGACCGATGGCCTGCGCAGAAATCGGATCTAACTCTTGCGGCTGGATACCCAACATCCCCTGCCGCCGGAGATTCTGTCCCGAAGCCGTGGCGATAAGGATGAGTACTAATGTCCAAAGGCTTAATATTCGCTTCATGCTTGATTGGAGGTTTTTTGTGTTTTTTACCTCCCGAAAGCTTTCGGGAGCGCGGAACGCTTATTCGAGAGACGCAAAATTTTGCGTCTCTACCAGTTGGGCATTTTGCACCCATCACTGGAATGACTGATCGTTCTGCGCAGCAGTAATCAAATGCAGCAGGCCCTAAAATGAGTCAGGAAGGCAGCAATACTACTACCGCCCAAATTGGACCGCCGACATTCGACAGCTTAATTTCGCGCTTGTAAAGCAGTTAGGCTTGGTAGGATCCTGCCAAAATGTTAGGCGTTAGTCATCATATAAGCTTTCCTCATAATAAAAGTTGATCAAACTAGAGTTCAGCATATAATGACTGTAGCTAGGAGCATATTCCTTATAGTTCCCATCACTCGGATCATAGAGGTATACCGGAGGGTCGGGCTTGAGATCATCCACTAATACAAAGGCATAATAATAATGCAAATCCCAAATGTCGATAAGTAAGTGCTTAGGAGGCGGGGCTTCGGCTCGTTTTTCGAGAAAGCTTTGCTTAAATAC
The DNA here is from genome assembly GCA_039024315.1 of Bacteroidota bacterium. Taxonomy (GTDB): domain Bacteria; phylum Bacteroidota; class Bacteroidia; order J057; family J057; genus JBCAWW01. The sequence goes on along the minus strand of JBCCQN010000101.1, from coordinate 14,244 downwards.
CAGCTGTTGTTCTTCAAATTTGACGGTATCCAAAGAGCCAGCATGTGCGTGCATTAGACTATTCATCCCATTTAGGTCAAAGGCTTTGTAGCCAATCAAGCTCAACGCTTCTAGAATGGAGGCAGGGAAGCTCACCCCCAAACGATTTTGTAAGTGCTCGATCTGCTCGGGGGAAATCCCCTTAACATCCTCTTTGCGCAATATTTCTAATATCGATTCGAAGTACATGGATAGCATCTAACGTCTCGTAGATCGATAAAAATTAATCAGCGAGGAATTTAGAAGATAGTGGCTGTAGGTAGGCGCTCCCAATCGATAGCCCTCGCTATTGGGAGAAGGTTGATAAAAGTAAACCTTAGGGTCAGGCTGACGCTCTTCTAAGAGAATGAAAACATAATAATAGCTCTGCTCCCAAGTATCAATTAGAAAATAATCCTCCGGAGGATACTCACCAACAAATTTGTGGTAGTCCTTTTGAAATTCCGCATCGATTAGATCATAACGACTTGTATCCAAAAGACCGGTATTTTTGTGGATCGCAGCATTCGCACCATTAAGATCTAAAGCGTGGTAGCCAAATATCTGCAAGGCTTCAAAGATGGAGGCAGGAAAGAACACATCCAGTTTTTTGGTTAGTTCATCTATCTCCGCATTACTTAAGCCTTTGAGTTTGCGCTTTCGAATTAACTTCCGGATGGGTCGATAATATTCGATCACCTATTTTTCAGATTTAGTTATGCCAAGACTTCTTTGATCACATGTCCATGCACATCGGTCAAACGAAAATCACGGCCTTGGAAGGGATAGGTCATCCGCTCATGATTCATGCCCAAAAGGTGCAAAATCGTGGCTTGGAGATCATGCACATGGGTGGCTCCGGAGATGGGATCGTAGCCCAATTCATCGGTCTCGCCATGAGAGACCCCTCCTTTGATCCCTGCGCCAGCCAACCACATCGTAAAAGCATCGCGATGATGATCACGGCCTGCAAAAGGTAATTTCGCTCCCGCTCGGTTTTCCTGCATGGGGGTACGCCCAAACTCCCCCCCCCAAACTACGAGGGTATCTTCTAATAAGCCACGTTGCTTGAGATCAGCCAGTAAGGCCGCTATCGGCTGATCGATTTGGCGACATTTATCCTTAAAACCTTCATTTAATCCTCCTTCAGCACTGGTGCCATGCGTATCCCAGCCCCAATCATAGAGCTGTACAAAACGTACGCCCTGCTCCACCAAGCGGCGAGCAAGCAAACAGTTATTGGCAAAAGAGGTCTTGCCGGGCTCAGTACCGTACATATGATGTACATAGTCCGGCTCCTTACTAATGTCCATGACCTCAGGCACAGAAGTCTGCATTTGGAAGGCCATCTCGTATTGGGCGATGCGAGACAAAATCTCCGGTGAGCCCATTTCGGCATAGGCAGCTTCGTTGAGTTCGTTGATGGCGTCTATCGTCTTACGCTTCATTTTGCGATCCATAAAAGAGGGATCGGACAAATACAGCACTGGATCGCCCTGTGAGCGACATTGCACGCCTTGATAAACTGAGGGCAAGAACCCATTGCCCCAGAGACTCTTGCCCCCGCTGGGAGTATTACCGCCAGAGACCAAGACGATAAAGCCCGGTAGGTTGTCGTTTTCAGTTCCTAAACCATAGGCTACCCAAGAACCCATACCCGGACGGCCTAGGCGAGGGCTGCCGGTGTGCAGCAGTAGTTGGGCAGGAGCATGATTAAACTCGTCCGTTTGCATCGCCTTGAGAAAAGCCACTTCATCTACCGTGTTTTGGAAATACGGCATATTGTCAGATACCCAAGCGCCTGATTCGCCATGCTGAGAAAACTTTGCCTGCGGCCCCAACATTTCAGGTACACCTTGAATAAAGGCAAAGCGCTTACCTTCTAAGAGGGAATCGGGACAAAGCTTGCCATCAAGTTTTTGTAAGGCCGGTTTATAATCAAACAGTTCCAATTGCGAAGGCGCCCCCGCCATATGCAAAAAGATCACTCGTTTTGCTTTGGGCGCATAATGCGAAGCGGAAGCTGCCATCGGATTTTTTTTGAGCAGGCCTGCCCCAGTCTTTTCGGGACCACAGCCAAGCAGAGAACCTAAGGCCAAGGCACCTGCACCTCCTAAAGCTTTTTTGATAAAGGTCCGTCGCGTCTGCTGACGCAATTGTCGGTAATAGAGTTCTTGTCGTAAGTTCATGGCTAACTTTTCATTACAAAGGCATCCATATTAAGCAAAGCATTGGCCACGATGGTGAGGGCCGTTTTTTCGATTTCTTGAGGATCGTTGAGCGCTTGGCGCTCTTTGGCATCCATCAAAGCTTGTTCATAAAGGCGGTTTAGGGCCACGAGCTGTCTTTCGCTAGGCGATTCCATCAGGACTCTTTCAAAGCCAAATTTGAGTTTTTCGCTCCGCTCTGGATTTTCAAAGGCCATCATTTGCGCTGCCAGCGCCGCCGCGGCTTCCAAATAAACGGTATCATTTAGCGTAACGAGGGCTTGCAGCGGGGTATTGGTCGCGATCCGCCGTGGCATACAAAGTTCCCGCGTTGGGCTATCAAAAGCGACCATTGATGGGTAGGGAGTTGTCCTACGCCAATAAGTGTACAAAGCACGCCTATGGCGGTCTTCACCTTCACTTTCTAGCCAGCGGCGACCACTATACACAACCTGCCAAACCCCATCAGGCTGAGGCGGCATTACGCTCGGGCCGTACATCTTACGGCTGAGGAGGCCACTGACGGCTAGGGCTTGGTCTCGGATTTGTTCGGCGCTGAGCCGCACGCGAGGCCCTCGGGCCAGCCATATATTATCTGCATCTTTTTCGAGATCCTCTGACCGCACTTTCGCACTCTGTTGGTAGGTAGCCGAAAGTACAATTTGCCTGAGCAGAGCTTTCAGGCTCCATTGGTGGGTTGTTCTAAATTCTACGGCCAGCCAGTCCAGTAACTCTGGATGAGTGGGTTTGAAACCTTGAGTCCCAAAGTCTTCGAGCGTCATGACGATACCGCGCCCAAATAGCTGCTCCCAAACTCGGTTGACAAAGACACGAGCCGTCAATGGATTATCTTCGCTGACTAGCCATTGGGCAAAAGCCAAGCGATCAAAATTTTCCCTATTCCCTTCATTACTCAAGCTTTGTGGGATGTCTGCATGGACCGTATCACCTGGCACCAACCAATTGCCACGCTGGAAAATATAGGTATCCCGTAAATTATTGGCGGTGCGCGCCTTGAGGATAGGGGTCCGAGTAGCCCGATAACGATAGCGCCGCAGACTATCGCGATAGGCAGCAATCTGAGGCTTCTCGCGATATGATTTGGGTACTAATCGTAATTCTTTCAGGGTCAATATCCCATCAGGAACCTTGCCAGTAGTGTTTTTGAGGATTAGGAAGAGATCGTGCTTGCCCGCAGTAGGAGGGATTTTTTGCCGGAAGCTACGCCAAGTGTCATTGCTGCCGCCTTCGTTACCACGGATACGACCGGTCTTTTTGAGTGCGCTCAAAGCTAGTCTGGGACCATCAATATCATCCAATCGTAAATCAATTGCGCTTTCGTTGCCGGAGGCAGCGTACAGATATTCAATCGCTTTGATATCACTTAGGTCAACGTCTGCGAATTTGAGCATAAAAGTACGGCCTACCGCAGAATTGACATTGTTGGTCCAATTGCTCGCTACTTGATCAGGATAGATAGTAGCGTGGGAAAAGTCATCACAATCTCCGGCAATCACTCTCGGGTAGTAAGCCGCTTTTATGCGTTCCTCGAAGAGGGGAGAAGCAGGAGCTTGATACATCGGATCTTGCTCACTGATGTATTTGATGATCTCTTCTATACGAGTCGAATCTTTGGCCTCGTACTGCTCAACATTGGGAAACTCTGAGCGCAGGTCTTGATCTTGATTGTTATTGAAAAGGGCCAGAGATTTGTAGTACTCCTGCATCCGAATAGGGTCGTAAGGATGGCTATGACATTGCACACATTCCATCGTAGTGGCCTGCCATACGGTCCAGACTGTATTGTTGCGGTCTAGGCTAGCCGCTACGCGGAACTCTTCGTCATCCGTGCCGCCCTCAGCATTGGTCATGGAGTTGCGGGTAAAGGCCGTAGCGATCAACTGATCGGGGCCTTGGAGAGGGAGGAGGTCTCCCGCTAACTGCTCGATGGTAAAATCATCAAAGCCCTTGTCTTGGTTAAAGGCTTTGATCAACCAATCGCGATAAGGCCACATCGTACGATGATCATCGCGTTCATACCCTTGCGAATCAGCATAACGCGCCAAGTCCATCCAGACAGCGGCCCAGCGTTCCCCGAAGTGAGGAGAAGCCAACAAACGCTCTACGGCATGCTGGTAAGCCTCCGGACTTTGATCCGTCAAAAAGGCTTGGACTTCTTCAGGTGTGGGAGGTAAACCAGTCAGATCTAAACTCAATCTTCGCAGCAAACGCGCTTGATCCGCCCTCGGAGAAGTCTCCAAATCATTTGCCTCGATTTTGGCTAGCACAAAGTGATCAATTTCATTATTGGGCCAAGAGGATTGAGATACTTTAGGAAGGGGAGATTTTTGGGGAGGTACATAAGCCCAATGATCCTCCCACTCTGCACCTTCTCGGATCCATTGTGTAAGAAGTGCGACCTCTTTGTCTGTAAGCGGGGGCTTTTCTAGGGGCATTTGCAATTCAGGATCATGATGCCGAAGCCGAGCAATCATCTCGCTATTTTCGGGCTCTCCGGGTACGATGGCAGCGAAACCCGACTCCGTGGGTTCGAGTGCATCCGTTCTAAAAAGCAAACTAAAGCCTCCGGCTCTCTTGACCCCCCCATGACAACTAAGGCAATTTTGATTGAGAATGGGGCGAATTTCGGTATTGAAATCAACTTTTTGCTTTTGTTGACAAGCGATAGAGAGGCAGAGTAGGCTGCCAGCAATTATCCAGTTTAGTAGTCCTCGGGTCATACACTTAAGATAATGAATTATCCGCTGGGAGGACAATAGCTGGGAGCGTTTCGATTTTGCTTGCTTTGAAAAATAAACTTATGTATCGCTAGGAACGCATGAAGGATTTGAGGCATTTTTAATTCATTCTGCCCTTATTTTATCGTATTTTCACCATAGACTTGAAAGACAGTTTGGGCAGCAAAAATTTAGAAAACAATACTCTAGCACGTTTACATTTTGGAATTAGTAACGAACAAATTTCGATACCTCCTCTTTGTGGATGATGACCATCCTTCTAATGTATATCACAGAATCATTGTAGAGGAATCTGGGCTTTGTGAAGAGTCCAAGTTCTTTCGCAAATCCGTAGAAGCATTGGATTACATAAGCGATTTGCTGAGCAATAAAAACGCTATTTTACCTGACATCATTTTCCTAGATATCAATATGCCCTACCTCAATGGGTGGGATTTTCTCAAGAAACTGGAAGCACTCGACCAAGACTATTATCCTCCAGTGGTGATGTTGAGCACCTCAGAGTACCACAAGGATATCGAAAGGAGTAGAGAGGAGGCTTTGGTTCATAGCTTTTTGTGCAAACCTTTAGATGAGGAAAAATTGTTGCGTTTAAGGCAAAGTTTGGTGCATGAAAAACAGTAAGGTATATCTCAGAGCTACTGTAATTGCAGTTTTATTGATTATTTGTAACCAAATTTTCATCCAATACTGGTTATTTCAAAAACGCGAAGATGCACTGTTGATCAACAGAGGCGGTCGCCAACGAATGCTGAGTCAGCGGATTTTGGTCAAAGCCATGCTCTATCATGATGAGCCTAGTGCCACGGCTTACCAAGAGCTTCAAGCTACCATAGAAGATTGGCGCCAATCTCAGCAGTTTTTGCTTAACCGTTTGGAAGAAGGAGCCGTAGTCTATCACGAAAGGCAAAACAAAGAACGGCTGACAGATCTCGCTAGCTATATCGAGGCGGCGGCGCAATTGACGGCCCAAGAAAAAGTTACCCACCAACAGCTCAAAGATTTAGAAAAAAATCAAGAAAAGTTTCTGGCGGAAATGGATCAGTTAGTAGGTACTCTACAAGAAGACTCTGATCAAAAGTTGAAGATGGTCGTTACCATTGAAATCATCTTTGCTTTGCTTTCGCTCTTTTTGATTTATTATGAAATTACCTTTGTCTTCAAAAAGATCAACCTCCGTTTACGGAGTAAAAATGAAGATTTGGAGGAATCTAATGAACTTTTAGAGCAATATGCCTACTTAGCTTCCCACGATTTACGGGCCCCGATCCAAAATATCATCAACTTTAGTGGGTTAATGATGCGGAGAACCAAATCTAAATTAAGCAAGGACGAATTATCGTTTTTAGACTATATCTTAGAAGCCAGTCACCGCCTCAAACGTACCACTTCAGACTTACTCAAAGTAGCCACGATACAACATCATGAGCTACACCTAAAGTGGTGCAGCCCTAAGCAAATTATCGAAGAAGTACTCGAGGATTTAGAAGATCAGGTCATCTCCACCAAAGCCCAAATCACCATCCAAGACCTACCAGAGGGAATCAAAGTCGATCAACATATTATTCACCTTTCATTCCAAAACTTGATCGCCAACAGCCTCAAATTTACCCGTGAAGGCCAGCTGCCCAAAATCGATATCAGCTACACGCAGACAGGCCAAGATCATATTTTTATGGTAAAGGACGAAGGCATTGGCATCAGTCCTGACGAGCAAGCAAACATCTTTAAACTCTTTAGCAGGGCCAATCAAGAAGGCCAGTACGATGGCGCTGGAATAGGGCTCGCCATCTGCCAACGCATGATCAGACGCCTAAATGGTAATATTGAAATTGACAGTCAAGTGGGTCAAGGCTGCACCTTTAAGATCACAATACCCAAAGAGATTGCCCATAATGACGTATTGAGCATCTATTAAGCTCATTGGGGGGATATTTACCGCTGCGCGGAACGCTTTTCTCTTAAGGTACCGCCTCACATTTTCGTCAAGCTAAGGGCTTGTTTATGCGCTTGTTTACATTTTGAACGAGCCTGATGAGCAACTAGATATCCTTAGTCCTAAGTACTTAAATACTTAGACAAAAGTATACAGTATAAAGACCAAGGAAATTTGAGCCATGTGGTTTAATAAGGCCACTTTCTCGGTACTTAATCCCTCCTACTCTCTGCTTAGGCCCTTTATTCCCCCGCTTCGGTTTCTTCCTCAGACTCCTCCTCTGTGGCGCTAGCTTTTTTGGCAGGCATAGGCAATACTACATGCCCTTCAAAATCCCAATTCTCCCTTATTTCAATTGGCTCAGGGACGATGTAAATGGGTTCAGGCATTTTGGGGGGCCAAAGCCTACCTGTCGTCCAGATACCGCTACTATCTTGGTCTAAGATCACCCTAGTAGTATAGGTACCAGGGCTCAGCATGCTAAAAGCAAAACTGGTATCTTTTACCGTGGCAACAAGCTCCTTATCCTTGTAGAGCTCCATGATAATAGGACCTGAGTAGTCAATGCTATCAAGCTTTACGGCTCCACTCAAAGTACCATAATTAGTTGGATCTGGCCATAACACACTATATCTGAAGGTGGTATCGGTGCTCGCAGAGTCCGCTGGCAAAAGATAATCTCCCTCTACGTTCAATTCATAATTACCGTAGGGGATTTGTCCTAGCGGACGAACGCGCAACTCAAAGGCATCCGCTTCGACGTTCACTGCATAGCGTTTTTTCAGGCTATCAACCCGAGTCGTATCAGTCAAAAAGAGTAAACTGCTGTCTCTCGTTTGCCAAGGACGGTAGCTCACCATCTCCCAAAACTGTTTGGTCTGATCCAGAGCAGGCTTATTCTGCAGAGGAGCGGTGAGTTTACGCTTACGCCTAGGCTCCACCCTCAGCAAGCTATCGGATCTATAATCAAGACTATCCTTGATTTTGAGTAAGCTCAAATTACTGTATTCCAATTGGGAGCGGGGCGAGTATAACATCAACTCTGGATCGGGATTGGGAAACCAAGTGTAGGTATCTAGGGTCGCACTTTCCTCGCCCAAAGTATCACTGATGTATGCCTCTAGCTCATCTAGCTTGAGATTTTCATTAAACTTGATCAAGAGTGTATTGGCTCCCAGCCAGACGTAACTTTGCAACAAAGGCGCTTGCTGATCCGCTACAAAGGCAAATAGCTCAGTAGTAGCCACACTGATCGTATCGTTTTCAAAACGCAAGACACTATCTGGCGAAATGGCGATCCGCTCGGAAGGCGTACTATAGCTATTGGAGTTGTCCTTATCGGCTACGGCAAAAACCCGGTATTCCGCACGGCGGAGATACTCAAAAGTAAAAGCCCCAGACTCATTGGGCTTGGTGATATAGGCCGGCGTCTTGAGAAAGAGATCATTATTGATCACGCTATCCGCATCAAACAGCATTACTGTCATGTCTTCTGGTGGCTTACCAATGACCGCAGAATTGATCTTCCCCTCGATCTTCAAGCTGTCTAATTGATCTCCGGTGCTAAAGGCCAAAGTAAAAGCCTCCTTCATCTTATTACTGGCGTTAAAATCAGCTAGCTCAGTCAAGGTGATCACATAAGTGGTCTGAGGTCGTAAGGCCTCTTCAAATTTGATCGTCAGACGCTTGGCGTTGTCGGAGAGAACGATTTTGGGGCGAGACTCGGGCAAAGGCGAGATAAAGATCTCTTTGCCATAGGTTCCCTTTTTGATCGCTTCGTCGAAGTAGATTTTTACGATCTGGGTCTCTTGGTTGAGGCTGCCTACCTCAGGAATAGTTTTTACCACTTCTGGTGGTGTTTCGTCCCGTGGGCCACCTGTCGGTGCCGCAGGTTTGGCACAATCTGTCAGGCTCAGGGCAAGAAGAGCTAGCAGCGCAACTCTACTCAATATTTTTATCAAATGCTTCATTGTCAGCGTGATCGTACGTAAAACAAGGCGATAATACCACCTACACTCAGCCCCAACATTAGGCCGGGTTTCAGCCAACGTGCTCCAAAGGTCGGACTTTCTCCTCTGAGATCATCTTTACTTTGCCGATGAATTTGTTTGAAGGTCAACAAATCAAGCGTATCCATATGACTCAGGCGGAAGGATTCTATCAAACTATCCTTCACATTGTAAGGGATTTCTAGGCGACGAGTGATGCGTTTGTCTGCTATCTGCTCGTAACTCACTTCTGGCTTCAAAACTTGCAAACGTTTGCTAGCACTTGAATCCGTTGCAAAAGGCGGAAAGTAGGTTTCCAAAATTTGGCCGCTAACTTTGGCGTAGGCTGGCGTGCTTCTAAAATGCGCCTCCCAAAGTTGGCGATAGAGCGTACCATTATCGAGTTGCGCCCAGAGGGGAGTTGAAGCCCAAAAACCAAGGATCAATAGTAAAGCGCTTTTCATGCTTTCTTTTTGCGTAGCAAAGGCCAAATACCCAATATCAGCCAACCTACTACTGGCAACATAAATAGGCCCGTGAGATAAAGGGGGGCTTGCCACCATGAGGACAGTAGGGGCGCAATCAAGAGCGCTAACAAAATCGTCCAATGAATCACCAAGCGTTTTTGCTTATGATAGGCGGCAATTTGAAGGGGTTCGATTGTGGTTTTCGTCTTTTGGAGCACCTCTTCGAGGAAGGCATACTTTTGTTGGTAAGGTGCCAGCTGGTCGAGCAAGGGTTGTATTTGGCGGAGATTCTGCTCCGCAGAACGCATCAATTCATCCAATTGCCCCACTAATGGCTTTAGCTGTTTTTGCAATATCGCCTGTTCCTGATTGCTGCGCATATTGAGTTTGCAGGAAATGCATCTTTGCTCACCAAAAGCGGGGTTTTCCGTCAAACAATGCGGACAAATACAAAAAAGTGTAGCCATGCTACAAATCTACCAAAATTTGCTAGCTCTAGGGCATGATCATCGTCCAGCGTTGAGCCAATAGCTGATTGCCTTGCTTGAGAGCAATCAGGAGAGGACCTCTATGTCCCCCTAGCTCGGGGAGAGATAAGCGTTCCCCGAAGGGTAAAGTCCCTAAAGAAACCGACAAGAGCTCCTGCCCCAAGAGATCGTAATAGCTTAGCTGGACAGGCTCCCTAATCCCCTCCGCACTTGTTACATAAATCGGCCAACGCCCGTCTAAAGCCAACCAGTCTATTTTAGTAGGATTTAGTTCATCCTCTAAGCTGACCAAAGCCCTTTCGTACTGGCGCAACTGGATCTCATCGAGATAGTAACCGTCAGAGGAAATATTGGTCGCATTGCCATTAAAGGCCCAGCGTAGTTTGATCGTTTGCCCACGATAAGCACTCAGGTTTACTCGCTCCTGCTGCCAATACTTATGGCCTGTCCAGACAGGCGTACTGTCGCTATAGAGTACCATGGAAGGTGTGTGCAGATTGAGCCAATTGCCATTGTCTGTAGCGATTTGTAAACGCATATCGATCTTGTAGGGCGCCAGCGAGTATTTATGCCAAAAGCTCAGCTCAGTAAAACCGTCATTGGGTATCGTGATGGGGGTATCATAGGTGATGGTGGTCCAGTTGCGTAAATGGTTGAGACCGCCCGGCGATTCAGCGAGGCAGCGTTGACCTTGGTAAACGTCTTCGGCGGTGAGATTCCAATTCCCGCTTTGCTGGATCCAATCAGTCCGACCATTTTCAAAGTCTTCTTCCCACAACAAATCATAATTGCCGGGGCGCAGGTAAAGCGTATCGATTTGAGTGGTCATGAGGTTTAGGCCTTGCCGAACGCTCACCTCCAGTGCGAGCAATTGCTGGGCGTTGGGACTAATCAAGAGTCTTATTGGCAAAGCCGACCAAGTACGAGCGTTCCGCGCAGCGATATCTCCTAAATTGACGGCTGGGTCGAGCACACTCATTTCATCGCTCAAAGTTCGACAGTGAATCTCCACATTGCGGGCAGTGTCGCCTATACCACGATTTTTGATGCGGATACTTAGACCTGTCGTATCGCCAGGGATGACAGGACCACACTCATAGTGCTGCACCCGCGCAAAGGCTCCCGCCAACCAACAAATATGCAGCAGCGGTTTGCGCATTTCTTCGACCCGCTCACAGATTTTACTTGCTGGTTCCCAGAACGCTCGTCCCACTTCTGGGGTCCAGCTGAGCATATCTTGGGATTGCATATAGTCTGCCGTGGTACCAGAAGCCAAATAATTTAGCATCTCCGGTCCATTGCCATAGGCCTCATAAGTAGCAGGGATAAAATCAGAGGCCAACTCGCTCGCAAGCGCAAAATCGCTAGAGTTATTTTGCCAAAGCCAAGGGTGAAGCATGACTTGACCGTAGCTGTGCACCGAAAAGCCAGCCGTGGCCCCAAGAGAATCAATCATCGCCCGAGCCGCGCTACTTTCTGGTTCTGAATTAGTACTGGCACCATGATAGGTATCTGAGCAGGGATTGTCGGAAGAGCCACTCAAATCCCCCCATGCCCAAGGGTAATTACGATTCAGATCGACCCCAAAACAGTTGCTATTGGAGTTTATCGCTCGGTTTTTGCGCCAAAGGCCGCCTCCATTGGGAGCAATTTGCTCATTGTACACATAGCCGTCAGGGTTAATGACTGGCAGGAGATAAATCTCACGATTATCTAACAAATAGGTGGCAGTTTCATCGGTTCCGTAGTTTTCTAACAACCACCAAGCAAAGGCAAGCAATGATTCCATACTCATTGGCTCGCGCGCATGGGTAAGGGCATCTAAATAGACTCTGGCTTCTGATTGGCGCTGATTGAGATTGACTTGATCCGAAAGTTTGATCGCATAAATTTCTCGCCCCTCAATGGACTGGCCAATGGAATAGGGCGTTCCGCAAAGCGTGGGAAAAAGTTGATGCATCAAATTGAGCTGACCCACTAGCTCAGTATAAGTATGGTAGCCGCCCATGGAGCCTTGGCTATAATGCTGCAAGCCACAGCTGGTACGCGCTTGACTTTGTTGCAGGGACTGGCGGTAAAAAGCCTCCATATCGGCTTGCAGTGTGCGATAGGCGAGTTGAGCAGCTTGCAAGAGAGCCTGCTCTTTGCGACTCGCTACCCAATCTATCGAATCATTTGGCCCTAGCAGGAAGTGATCCACTGCCATTTGGGAGGCAAGCTCCGGAGGAAGTGGATGTGGCGTGCGAATCAATGCGTGTTGGGCACTGAGCTTGGCTAAGCTCAATAAACTTAGGCAGAGGCAGGCCAGAAATTGGGTTTTCATTTGGGAAAAGATACAAAAAAAGCCCCGCTTGTAGGCGAGGCTTTTTTTGAAAGATAAGTTTCTTTAAGGAGCGACTACGGTATTGAGCGCATATTCGCGGTATTGCTGCATCCGTTGGTAGTTTTTAGCAAGATAGCTCACCGCCTCTGCTTGCTGCACCACCTCTTCTAGCTGTGCTTCGCGATTCATGAGCATTTGCTGATAATCAACTAGTTGAAGGTCGTTATTACTGATTTCTTGGCGATGCTTATCTAAAGTCGCTGCAATAGCATCGATTTCAGATTGATTTTCACGCATCAAGTCCTCTTCCCCTTCATCTTTGGCCTGCATGCTTTTGATCAGCTCTAGCTCTTCTCCCAGATCGAGGAGTTCGGCGCTAAGCGAACGATGCAAAGCGATAAGATGGCCGTTTCTATTTTCTAATTGATCTAGCAGACTAACAATCTGCTGAATTTCTTTTTGGATTTCCGACTGCTCTCTTTGGATCTCCGCTTGGAGCTCTTGGAGTTGCATTTCTTGGAACACAGATACGTTTTTGATGCCGAGTGTAGAGAGAGCATTGTCCCATCTTTCAATTAGCATCGCTTCTTCTTCCATTTTGAGGAAGTCGGGTCGATTTTCTTGCTCTACTTCTGAGTAGAAGGAGGCTTGGCCATTTTGGCCATCGAACTGGGCATACAAGCTGCCCGTTGTCATTACAAAGCAGATTAGGAGAGAACTGACAGAGATACGTTTCATTATACCGCAAAGTTTGAAGCGCGTAGCAATAAGATTCCCTACAAAGGTAGGAAGCGGGCTTTAATTAAAATACGAAATATCGTATTTTCTATAACATGAAGCAGTTTGGGCTACTGTCACCGCAATACTGCTACTTTCATGCCAAATCTTATAATCCGCATCCCTTATATGACGCTTTGAACAAATTTATTACATGATTGTTCACAAGGCTTACAAATCAATCCATTAAATTTGCTCTAATAAACCGACACAAGATATGGAATTAATTGAAAACTTTGGGCCTATTGTTGCACTATTATCAGGAGCAATCATCGTATTGCTCTTGACCATCTACTTTGTAGTCAACAAAGAAAAGAGTAAAAAACAGGGCTAGACGAGTGTTTAGCCCTGTTTTGGGCTAATAAGTCACTTTGGGTTCGAGATGTTTTGCTTGCTCAACAAAACTTTCGACTTGACTGAAAGCAGGCACTTGTCGCACTAATTTTTTCTCGCGATTTACCTCTCTCATCTTTTCCAATAGATTTTCTGGGTTTCGGTGTTGCAGTTCTTTGACTGTGTCCACGCCCGAGGCCTCGAGTAGGTCCGAATACTGAGTACTGATCCCTTTGATCCGAAATAAATCGGCTTTGTTGGTCCAGTTCAACAGCTTTTTTTCATCGATAGCAGTGTCTTTGCTGACTTTTCTACGGCCTGATTTTGCTCCACATTGCTCCAACAGATCCTCAACTGTTTTGATGCCATACTCAGAGAGCTTTTGGGCATAGAGTTTACCAATTCCCTCAATAACTGAGATACTTGCCATGTACGTCCTTATTTAATGTCCTAATAGTTTGTGTCACCTCCTCTATTCCCCAATAGAGAAGTATGGTTTTGACAAGTAGAATGAAAAAAGGTCACTTGTCTAGTATATTCTAACGCGAACAGGATATGAATATTCAAATTTTCGCGTTTCGAAATTAACTATATATTGAATTAGACGGAAATATGGTCTAGTAGGTTTTCCAGTGCCATGCCACGTGAACCCTTAATGAGCACCATATCAGCCTCTTTGCTTTGTTCCCAAGCCCCTTTTTGTGCACTTTCCGTATCTGCGTACCAACTGTTTTCCCCTTTCAATACTTCCGCCAAAGCCTGCATTCTATGCCCCACTGAAATCGTGTGTTTAGGGGCAAATTGATTGATAAATCTGCCCAGTTCAGCGTGAATTTCAGCTTCTTCTTCGCCCATTTCTAACATATCTCCTAATATGAGCAGGACCTTTTTGTCAGGATAGCTAAATACGTTTTGAATCGCTGCCCGCATTGAGGAGGGATTCGCGTT
>JBCCQN010000100.1:0-28959 GCA_039024315.1 Bacteroidota bacterium | reverse complement strand
GCTTCCAATAGCTCATCATCTTCATTAATGGTGATCGCGTTGATACCCGAAGTACGAGGACGGCTGTACGCCTTGAGCAGCGTCTTTTTGACTTGACCTTTCTTAGTTGCCATGATGATATAGTGAGAATTAAGGAAATCCTCATCATCAAGGTTTTCGACGGTTACGTAAGCTTTTACCTTATCCTCCTTATCAATTTGGATGAGGTTTTGGATGGCCCTGCCTCGGTGCTGGCGTTCCCCTTCAGGGATCTGATAAACCCTCATCCAGAAACAACGTCCTCGCTCCGTAAAGAAGAGGACATAATTATGGGCCTTAGTAGAGAAGATGTGTTCGACGAAGTCGTTTTCCTTCTTACCTGCTCCCCGTAAACCTACGCCGCCTCGACCCTGTACTTGGTAAACGCTTGCGGGTGTACGTTTGATATAGCCGTGATGTGTGATCGTGAGGATCATATCACGGTTGGCGATTAAGTCTTCGATACGGATTTCGCCGTCGGCGAACGTAATATCGGTGCGGCGACCTTCACCATATTTTTCTTTGACTTCGGTTAGCTCATCTTTGATGATTTGCATCCGTAACCCTTCATCAGCCAATACTTTTTCGTAATACTCGATTTTTTCCATCAAGTCATTGTATTGCTGCTGAATTTTCTCGCGCTCCAGTCCTGTCAGACGTTGGAGACGCATATCTAGAATCGCTTTGGCTTGGATCTCACTTAGTTCAAAGCGTTTCATCAAGCCTTCGCGGGCGATATCTGCGGTTTGAGAGGCTCGAATGAGGGCGATTACCTCGTCCAAGTGATCTAGCGCGATCAATAAGCCTTCTAAGATATGGGCGCGCTTACGTGCTTCCGCTAATTCATACTCGGTGCGTCTGACGACGATCTCGTGGCGGTGTTCTACGTAGTAGGATATCATCTCCTTCAAATCCAACAAGCGCGGCCGGCCTTTGACCAAGGCGACATTGTTGATCGAGAAGGAAGATTGTAGGGGAGTAAGCTGATACAAACGATTTAGCACGACTTTGGCCATCGCATCGCGTTTGACATCGACTACGATACGCAAGCCATCACGATCAGATTCATCCCTTACATCAGAGATGCCTTCTAGCTTTTTCTCTCCAACGAGGATACTGATCTTCTGAATGGTAGTCGCTTTGTTGACTTGGTAAGGGATCTCAGTAATGATGATTTGCTCCCTTTCTTTCTTGTCCACTTCGATTTCGGCTTTGGCGCGAATCACGACGCGACCTTTACCAGTGTGGTAAGCCGAATTAATGCCTTCAACCCCATAAATGGTGCCGCCGGTAGGGAAATCAGGGCCCTTGATATATTTAGCAATCTCTGCGATCTCGATCTCAGGATTGTCAATGTAAGCGATAATGCCTTCAACCGTCTCTACCAAATTGTGAGGCGGCATATTGGTGGCCATACCCACCGCGATACCACTGGCGCCATTGACGAGGAGATTGGGAATTCGAGAGGGTAGGACGGTCGGCTCGGTGAGGGAATCGTCAAAGTTTAGACGAAAGTCAACCGTGTTTTTCTCAAGATCAACCAACATTTCCTCGGCGATCTTTTTGAGACGAGCCTCGGTATAACGCATGGCGGCAGGATTATCGCCGTCTATCGAGCCGAAATTGCCTTGGCCATCGACCAAAGGATAGCGCAAAGACCACTCTTGGGCCATACGTACCATCGTGTCATAAACGGCACTATCACCGTGAGGGTGAAACTTCCCTAAGACCTCTCCAACGATACGGGCTGATTTTTTGTAGGGGCGATTACTTGCGAGTCCTAATTCAGACATACCGTACAACACGCGACGGTGTACAGGTTTGAGGCCATCTCGTACATCTGGTAGGGCTCGAGAGACAATTACCGACATGGAATAGTCGATATATGCGTTGCGCATTTCCTCCTCTATTCCCCTATTGATTATTCTTTCTCCTTCTGCCATAGATCCGATAAAAAAACAAAATAATAGTAGCCCAAAAAGGCTTGCGCAAAATAGTCAAATCTTTGCTGCTTTGAAAGTATTTAGGGCTTTGTATAAGGGCTTTTAATGCTTTCTGAGATAGTTTTTACTGCTTGAGTGCTTAAGCCAGCCTTTGGCTACTTTTGCCCAATGCCGAATGAGATACTTTTCAAGGAAAAAATGGCTAAGTCTTTGTTTATCAGGCGTTACAAGCGTAATTAAACTTCAAAAAAAATGATGGTTGCGTCAAGGGATAAAGAAGCTTAATAAGTGCAATAAGTGTTCAGTTTATGCGTTGAAATTACTCCAATTAATGTAATAAATCCTGATTCGGATATGAAATTTGGATGTTAGTTGGGCTCCTTTTGCGTTTTTTTTCAGGCTTAGGGGACCGATATATTTGTTACAGAAACAAAGATTCATTTCAAGCAATATGCGAAAAGCAGATTTGACCGCTACTCAGCTCCGTGATTTAAATTTATTCAACCTCATACTCGAATGTGACGGTTGGGTAGATCAATATGAAACTGAGAAGCGTCTTGATGCCGGCGAACTTGTTAATCCCGAAGGAGGCAGAATAGCCCAAGGGGAAGGGACAATTTTACAGGCTAGATTCCATGCTCCAGTAAATATGATCAGCCTTAGGATTACCGACCTAAGCAGAGAAGATAAAGTTCAATTCCATTTTCTATTTGACAATCGACCCGAGCGCATCTTGGAATGGCTAGTCGAAATACGTCAAGAACTTAATCTGGATTCTTATCCCGAACTACTCAAAGAAGCAGATGGTCGTTGTGAGATGATTTTATTAGAAGTTTCTGAAACAGAAATCTATGAAGTAAAGCCTCCTACGAGCGTTTAAAGATATTTAGCACTAACTACTTAGATATCGGCTATCAATTTGGTAGCCGATTTTTTTATGCTGCAAAGATGAGCTCGACATAGTTGATAGAAATCTCCATCTCCAAGAACTTTTTTTCGTACTCAGTCAAAACCTTGAAATCAGCCGGTAAATGTTCTGCGTCATGTAGGTCAAAACTCAGTTCCTTGAGACGAAGGCCCTCTTCTCGTACAAAAACCTCCAAGCTATATTGAAACAAGGCCAAGTTGTCGGTCTTATAATGAAATCGCCCTCCTTCTTTGAGTATCCTACGATATTGACTCAAAAAGCTTGGGTTGATCATACGGTGCTTGGCTTGCCGGTTTTTGGGAAAGGGGTCAGGAAAGGTGATCCAAATTTCATCGATCTCATTTTCGCCGATGGAGTCACCTATGAGTTTTAAATCTTGATGCAAAAAGGCAAGGTTGGTGATTTTTTTTTCTTCTAGGGCCTGCTTCGCAGAACGATACATTCGCGTAGGTTTTAAGTCTACCCCCAAAAAATTGCGTTCTGGGTAGCGTCTCGCCAATTCTAAGGCAAAACTGCCGTGGCCACAGCCCAATTCAGCCGTGATGGGATTCTCATTGCCAAAAATACTATGCCATTGGTCTTTGGTCGGACTCTCATAATGATAACAGTTAGAGTAAGACTCATACTGTGCTTTTTTGAATTGTTTTCTCCTTGCCATAATTGAGGACGAAATTAGATAAATATGGCAATATTTCTATTGAGGGAAGATTTCTGCTCTCCAAACTTGTTTTTGCTAGCTAGACCAGAGGGCAAAAGCGCTTGTTAGGAAATAGAGCCATTTGTGGTTTGTTTTTTCAGGCCGTAGAACGCAAATTTGCACCTCAAATTCAACCAATTAACCGGAATTTTATGCCTTATCTGTTCACTTCGGAGTCTGTGTCAGAAGGACACCCAGACAAAGTGGCCGACCAAATATCAGATGCTGTATTAGATGCAATGTTACAGCAAGATCCTCATTCCCGTGTTGCATGCGAAACCCTCGTTACTACTGGACTGGTAGTACTCGCTGGTGAGATTTCAACTAAAGCTTATGTCGATTTACAAGCGGTGGTTAGAAATACCATTGACAAGATCGGCTACAATTCGGATGAATATCAATTTAGCGCCGCTAGTTGCGCCGTAATGTCAACTTTACATGAGCAATCTCCTGATATCGCCAGAGGAGTTGATAGCGATGAGGATAAAGATAAGGAGCAAGGCGCTGGCGACCAGGGGATGATGTTCGGCTATGCCGTAAATGAAACCCCAGAGCTAATGCCAATGGCACTGGCTTTCTCCCACCGTTTGGTCAAAGAGTTAGCCAATATTCGCAAAAATGAAGCTCACCTTATGCCTTACCTCCGTCCTGACAGCAAGTCTCAGGTAACCATCGAGTATGGGGATGATGGTAAGCCATTACGGGTGCATACGATCGTCCTTTCTACTCAGCATGACGATTTTGTCGAAGCAGAAAGTGATTCGCCTGCTGCCACCGCCAAAGCAGATCAAGAAATGCTGGCCAAAATCAAGGCCGATGTCATTGAGCACCTAGTACCGCGTGTCATTCCTGCCGAATTGCTCAAAGACACCATCTATCACGTAAACCCAACGGGCAAGTTTGTGATTGGGGGCCCTCATGGAGATTCTGGACTTACGGGTCGTAAAATCATCGTCGATACCTATGGGGGCAAAGGAGCTCATGGTGGAGGCGCCTTTTCTGGCAAAGACTCTTCTAAAGTAGATCGTAGCGCGGCCTATGCTTCCCGACACCTTGCCAAAAATATGGTGGCCGCAGGCCTGTGTGACGAAGTGTTGGTACAATTAGCTTATGCCATCGGGGTTGCAGAACCGGTTTCTATCAATATCGAGACTTACGGTACTAGCAAAGTGGATTTAAGTGATGCTGAGATTGCTTCTAAAATACAAGAAAATATCTCCTTTACGCCCGCCGCGATTGTCTCTCGCCTAGGACTGAAAAATCCAATTTTCTCTGAATCAGCTGCTTATGGCCACATGGGCCGCGATGCAGAAGAACGTGAAATTGATACTTTTTACGCCAAGCAGGCTGTCGAAGGCTCCAACGAGATGATGACTCGTACTCATGCCAAGAAGACCGTAACCTTCTTTAGCTGGGAAAAACTTGATTTGGTGGATCAACTCAAATCAATTTTTGGATAAAAAACCTATTTTTGAGGGGGACGTAAGCTTTACGTCCCCCTCTTTTTGTTTACAGATCAATTCTAGCTATGCAATCCCTTAGATTCTTAGGCTTAGCCCTGCTGGCAACGCTTCTCTTGTTTGCTTGTAAGACCGAACCCCCAAGCTCCCAAGTGGAAGCTCAAGCTGATACCTTGAGCCAGATGGCCAAAGATCCCATGGTCCAATGCTTAGAAGTCGCTGATCAAATCTGCGGGGCAGGAGTTTGGTTTGCCATTCTGGGGGAACAGATCAACAACCTTCCGATAGACGATCTGCAGCCTTTAGCCGTAGCTGATTCGGCCTTGACAGAATCTGGTTATGTCTACATCAAGCGGACGATCTACCTCGATGGTGGCGAAGTAGTCGTCGAAGGAACGTTCCTCGAAGAGGAAAAAGCCACAGAAGCAGAACTAAACATCAGCAAAGTCAATCGGATTTTTTTCCGTAACCCAAGCTTTCACACCCTCAATGATTTGAAAGTGGGGCAAACTGTACGGAGTGTGATGGAAAAATATAAGGCCGAGGAGCTAGAGGTATCCGTGATCCCTGATTATGAAACTGTGGTCGTTCAGTTACCAGAAGCAGGAAATATGTTTTTGCACTTTAGTGATCCTGCTAATGAATGGTCCTCTACAGCCGGTGAAAACCTCAGCATAGAAAAATTACCCGCTAGTTGGCAGATTCGGCAAATTGTGGTGATGTAAACCCTAGCAGATTAGCCGGTATCCCGAAAGCTTTCGGGAGTATTCAGTACAGAGAAAAAAGGTCTTGCTGAATCATGTAATCTCATTTTCTTAGGTCTTGATACTGAGTACAATTGGCTAAGTACTTATTCGTGCGTTTTCCGCTACGCGGAACGCTTATTCCTCCAACCTCACGCGCGAAAATTGCCCTAAGGCTCAACCCAAATTACGTTTCCAGAACGATCCAAATAAGCGTAGTGATTGAAATAATCGTTGGCCGAGGGACCTAGTAAAACTTTGGCTACCCCGTGTTGAAACTCGCCCGCCCAAATAAATTGTGGTTGGGCGATCCAGCTATTGTTTTGGTCTATATAACCCCAAAAATTTCCTACTTTGATGGCGGCTCGATCCTCTTCAAAAGACATCGCATAATCGTACTGAGGATTGATAATAAAGACCCCGTCTCGATTGACAAAGCCCCACTTACCACCATCATAATCGCTAAACTGTTTGTGGTCATTAGCGCGTTTTTGACTCCCAACCCGAACGGGGATTAGCCCTGAGCTGTAATAGCCAATCTCATCAAATTGATGAGGAAACCATACTCTACCGAGCGTATCCATGATGGAAAACTTGCGGTAGTCCAACTCATTAATTGGTTCGCCTTTAAATTTGGCGCGTACCGCAACCATACCCTCATGAAACTGACTTTCAATGCGGTATTGTGAGAATACCTCTCTCCCATTTTTGTCAATGCAGACTTTACGTCCTTTGCGATCTTTGACTACGGCAAAGCCATCTCTAAAATCGACGGGATATAGATAATTGGGTTCGATATGCATGACGATGGCACTATCGCGTCCCGTTTTTTGGTTTTTGATTTTTCGAGCGTACCCCCAATAACCATCAACCATTACCGCCATTAAGCCTTCTTTTAGGGTTCGGCAAGACTCTGGCGTAAAATTCTTTTGGAGGCGATTGCCAAGGGTATCAATAAACTGCCAACCATCGTCCATCCGCACTGCCGCTACGTGATCTTTAAAGAGATAGGCTTCGTGGAGCACCTTGCCGACATCATCACGCGCAAAAGGAGGAGCATCATTGACTGGCGAATGATAGATGGGATTGATCACAAAAAAGCCTGCAGTATTGATAAAACCCCAGCGCCCATCAGTAGGCATGTCATATCCGTTAGGAGTACCTCCCACATTGACGGCGGCTAATCCTTCGGAGAACGGTAAAGCATAGGCAAACTGCAAGGGGATCTCAGTGGTCCCATCTGAATTGATATATCCGTATAAGCGATTGTTCCAGATACGATAAAGGTCATGCTTAATAAATTCGTCTTTGCAACCTAGCTGTAGGAGGCTGCATAAAATTAGCGTTAGATATATCAGTTTGCTTTGCATTGCGCTGGAAATTACATGCCTGTAAGCGTATTGACAAGCTTTGGCTAAAAGAGTTGGAATAAATGGCTTTAAAAATCAAATTTTTGCAAAAATGCTATTATTTTTGGATAATGCTATTATTTTTGCCAAATGGCGAAGATTAAAACGGCATTCATCTGCCAAAACTGTGGTACGTCTCACTTAAAATGGCAAGGACAGTGCACGGGCTGCAATGCTTGGGGTACATTAGTCGAGGAAATTGTCAGTGGCGCTACGGCTAAAAATAGTAGCCCTATCGCATTGAATACTCAGTCTAAGCCGCTACCCCTGACGGAAATCGAGGCTACGACCGAATCCCGTATTCCTACTAAGGATGAGGAATTTAATCGAGTTTTAGGCGGTGGAATCGTCGATGGATCTGTCGTATTGATTGGTGGGGAACCGGGGATTGGGAAGAGTACCTTATTGTTACAGCTGGCACTGCAATTGGGCGATAAGAAAATCTTGTATGTTTCGGGCGAAGAGTCCCAAAATCAAGTAAAACTACGTGCTTCAAGACTGCCATTTGACAATGATCAGTTATTTGTAGCCAGTGAAACCAACCTTGAGAAGGTCTTCAATTACTTTAAAGAAATTCAACCAGAAATTGTTGTTATTGATTCGATCCAAACGGTGTACACAGAAGCGCTGGAAAGTGCTCCCGGCAGTGTGAGTCAGGTACGGGAAAGTGCCTCCAAATTGATTAGATTGGCCAAAGATACCCATGTTCCCATTTTTCTTGTAGGACATATTACGAAGGAGGGTTCGTTAGCGGGCCCAAAGGTATTGGAGCATATGGTAGATGCCGTTTTGTCATTTGAGGGTGACCGACATAATCAATATCGCATCATAAGGACAAACAAAAACCGATTTGGCGCCACAAGTGAACTGGGAATTTATCATATGACGGGACAAGGATTACGAGAAGTCAGTAATCCTTCTGAAATATTTTTAAGTGGAAGAGAAGAGCAGTTTTCGGGAGTTGCGGTAGGAGCCACTTTAGAAGGACTACGACCTCTTTTGATAGAAACCCAAGCCTTGGTTTCAAATATGGCCTACGGAACGGCCCAAAGATCCAGCACGGGCTTTGATTTACGCCGCTTAAATATGATTCTGGCTGTGCTCGAGAAGAGGTGTGGGTTCAAAATGGGGATCAAGGATATATTCCTCAATATCACAGGAGGGCTTTCGGTTGCAGATCCTGCTATGGATCTGGCGATAGTAGTGGCCTTGGTTTCTAGTCTGCATGATGTCGCTGTCTCGCCCAAAGCGGTCTTTGCGAGTGAGGTGGGACTAGCTGGTGAATTAAGACCCATCAGTAGATTGGAGCAACGTATTTCGGAGGCTGAAAAATTAGGGTTTGAAGAAATATTCGTATATCAGAAGCAACTTGACGGTTTGGAGAAGAACTATTCTACGATCAAGCTAATTGGGGCACAAAAATTGGATGAAGTTTTCAGGAATACTTTCACCTAGAAAAAGAAGTGCCTTTGTACAATTTGCTGCTTAAATTTTTTTTTGTAGGCGCAAGACCTTTGACCTATTGGAAAATTGAACCAAAAAATAGACCTTTGCAAGCCCATAGCCCTAGGTATCAAGCTCTGGGTTTGACATATGTCTCAGAATAGTTATTTAAAATATAGATTTTTTTTAATATGATCTCAATAATTTGGGCTCTTTTTGCCTAATTCTAACTAGATTATAATGGTAATGATCTGACGAAATAATGACATAGTATTGTGGTTGAGCGTTATTTTTTGTAGTTTCTGGCCAAAAAGCAATTGCAATTAGACAATCTGAGCCCATTTTCTGTCTGTGATTCCCATAAGCAGAACTCAAAAAATGGAAATTGAAATAGGTCCTTGCTAGCAGATATTATCCTCCCACTTTAAGGCAAGTAGCAAAGATCAACGATTGATGCTAATAGCTACGTTTAGATAATTAAACGATTCTGCGATACTAGGTCGAGGTTTTTCAATAATAGAGAGAATGAGTAAGAATGCCTTCCCAATCCAGCTGGGAATTAAAATTATCGCTGGCGCAATGGAGTACCCATTTACTGGGCTACTCAAAGAGATATCGAGAGGGAATGATCTAGAAAATCTGCCTAAGCTCGAGGAGCAATTTGACAACGAACTGACCAATTTAAGTGTCCAAAGCAAAGATTCTGCCCGCTATTTGGTTTATCTAAGCGAGCAGGGACTGCTATATTATTTCTATAGGCATCATGAAGAAAAGTTCAATAGCCTACTAGAAATTATAAAACATAGATTAAGTGCCGTAAAGGCTAATTATAATTTGGAGTTTGATTTTGAAGCCTTTGAAGTATTCTTGAATATAATTGAAGGGAGCTTTCAACGCCTCAATCGGACAATCTCAATTGAAACTTTCGAGGAGAATTTTCTCAATCAAATAGCTTGGACCAAACTGCCTCAAGATCAGATAGGTTCTGTTTCTACTTTGATTGGGTACACTTATGCTCAAGAGCCACAAGCTGAACAACGGGCAAAAGCGCGATTGTGGTACATGAAGTCATCTCAAGAGCAGACGGTTCCCCATAATATTGCCAATATTTATTTTTTGGTAGACTTTTTCTTGCAAAACGGCAACGGTGATAAAATTGAGCAGGCCAATCGACTAATAGACCAAGTGGATCAGGCCGCCGAAGGAGAAGATAATGCTCGCATCAAATCGATACTCGAAGCGAGTGTGCTTGAACTCAGTGCTAGAGTATTATTATCGGATGAGGCAGAAGAGGATGACGAAGCGTTCGCCGAAGGCGTAAATATAGAAGTAGCCGAAATTACCCAAAGCTTGGGTAAACTCAACTCCCTTTCCTATCTGCAACAACTAGAGATGGGGGCCTTGATGGGGCATTTAAATGCTAAGCTTTATGGGCTGGCAGAAGATGATGTGGATCGTAATGCCGCTGCAAAAAAGGCAAATCAAGGAATTGAACAAGTATTACTATTGGCTCAAAATGGGCTCGATGAGAAGGGGATTTACCAGTACCGTTTGCAGAAAGCCGCTCTAGCAGTCCAGACTGAAACGGCTCATACGGAAAAGGATATTAAAGAAATCGTCGCTTTTTTTAAGCGAAACAATGATTTTGATGGCTATCTCGAAAGTATTAGGATTTATCTACAGCTATTGCAGAGAAATGAAGCTGGCAATAAATCTTATGAACTGATTCAAGAAGCCTTCAAGTTTGCCAATCGTAAATATGAACAGGGACAAGGTGGGTTCTCGCTGACGCTAGGGTTGTTTAAACTGACCAATGACCTATTGCTTGAAGAGATTAAACGCCCCGGTGTCTCTTGGATCGTGCCTATTTTAGATAAGATATTTAATAATGTCATCGAAGCAATTGCTACCCTAAAAGAGGAATGGCAAAAAATCGGCAAATCTCTTACTGAGTCATTTAGAGCAGAATTTCTACGCTTCGAACCCATCTCGCATTTCAACCTTAAAGTTTATTTGAGTTATCAGCTTTATGAGATCAAGGTGATGCAGCTGGGCGCAATCGTCAACGATGATAAGATCAGTCTCAAACTTGCCAATAGCTTATTGGCCGAACTTGAAAATGATAATAATCCTCTGAGCTTTATTAAAACAGATTGGGAAGAGTTCAAAAATGTCCCTAATCACGTTCGTAATTCTACGCTCAATAAGTGTATCAACATCTCGAAAGGAGACTTACCGCTGGCCGCGGAACACTTAGACTTTAGCTACCGCAACCTCCGCTCCTATATTACCTTTAAAGAAGTCAATCGCCTCGGCTATTTCCTTGATCTCAAACTGACCAACAACTGGCAATTGGAGCAGGGAATCCGCTTTATGTTCTATGATCTGTACAAAAATGGGACAATCTTTGAGGTCGTATTTGACATGCCTAAATTCTTGGTAGAGCATGCTCAAAGTGGATTTTTCTCTTCAGATCTTGAAGAAAATCTTAGCATCAAAGGAACGACTGCCAAAAAGTATATAAAGATCATGATAGAGGTTGGCCTGATTCGCCAAGACAAGAACATGGGTCGTAAGCATTTCTACAGGGTAGAACGCGAAAATGTAATGAAAAGACTCGGTAAAGATCAAACAAGGATGATCCGTTCTTAAGCGGAAGATCACTGTTTCACCTCTATGAGAAAAATTTGTAGCTTAGCACTACGAAAAAATGATCTTATAAACGCTTTTTATCTAATATGGCAGGACATAGTAAATGGGCCAATATCAAGCACCGTAAGGGTGCACAAGACGCGAAGAGGGCCAAGCTTTTTACCAAACTGATCAAAGAAGTAGCAGTTTCCGTCAAAGAAGGAGGAGACGATCCGGACGCCAATCCTCGTCTTCGTCTCGCTATCCGTAATGCACGCAAAGCGAGTGTGCCAAAAGATAAAATTGACGCTGCCATTAGCAAAGGGAGTGGATCAGATGGGGCTAGTTATGAGGAAGTTACCTTTGAAGGCTATGGACCTAACGGCATTGCCGTGTTTGTTGAGGCCTTAACTGATAACAACAATCGGACTGTAGCCAATGTGCGTTCTTACTTCAATAAATACAACGGCAGTATGGGTAAAAGTGGCTCCGTTGACTATATGTTTGAACGTAAAGGGATCTTTATTTTTCCTGCTGAGGGACTAGATGAAGATGAAATCACCATGGCTTTGCTAGAAGGTGGCCTAGAAGATATCGAACGCGATGGAGATAATTTTGTCGCTACTTGTGCCTTCGAAGATTATGGTTCCCTCAATGCCGAAATTGAAGCCCTCAAAATTGACGCCGAAAGCTCCTTAAATCGTATCCCAACGACAACTGTAGCCTTGGGAGTAGATCAAGCTCGTTCAGTAATGAAGCTGATTGATGTGATCGAAGATGACGATGATGTGCAGCAGGTATTCCATAACATGGAGATGTCGGAGGAGCTAGCTGCTGCTTTGGCTGAAGGCTAGACATAAACGAATTTTTTTTAACTCCCTCTTGTCCTTGGCAAGAGGGAGTTTTTTGTTACAAAAAAGTGAGATTCAGGATGTTTTTCGATTAAAATCTAACTTTAAGGTTGTTGTTTTTGCAGTTTTATATAATTTTACACAACTTTAAAGTGTGAAAAATGACAAACATATGCCCAATTCATTACTAATTCGTGATACAAGCCCTGAAGGGGATTGTATGAACAGATTTTGCCTCACCTTCAAAGGTAAATTTGTCAGCATACGTGAAATTATAGCAGCGAGAGTGATCCATGAAGCCTTACAAAGCCAGACACTTCCTTCTGTCGTGGGGCCAAGGCTCGTCGAGCCATTACCTATTCAAAGATTTTTATCCGGACGCTCCTTTCCGATTCAATCGCAAACGGTGGATGTCGAAAAGCAAGTATTTCGAGCCCTCGACGCTTTTAAGACGCGTGCTTATGTGGTGTTTGTAGATGATATAGAGTGTAAAGCCCTAGACCTGATTGTCAAAATAGAAGACGCTCCAGATATCAGCTTTGTCATCTTTCAACCACTGATTGGCTAAGTTTTGACCAAAAATAACCGGTTTTGCTACTTCAGAATACCAGAAAACCAGTAAAAAATCCTTTGATACTTTTTCTACTTTGCCTCCACAACAAACCTAATACAAGTCTCATGTATCGTTATTACCGTCTATACGAACAAACTTATTGGAAAATTCTCGCAGTGTTAGTGGGAGTAATGCTCGGACTAGGCTTATTGATCTGTCTTTCTTGAGTACAAAGTAGCCAGTATCCCGAAAGCTTTCGGGAATATTTAGTACAGAGAAAAAAGGTCTCTCTGAATCGCGTAGCTTCATTTTCCTGTTCTTAATACTGCGTACTATTTTCTAAGTACTTAAAGAAGTTTCAATACTTGGCGTTAACCACCCAAATGGCCTTAAGGAATGAGATTCTAAAGAGCAACAATCGGTCTAGCTAACTTTTCCTTTTCTCTCAGGATTTAAAATCTGGTATCACGCCGCTACATTCCTTAATTTTGGGGCAAAACTTGACCCCATGCAGAAATCTTCGTTTGAACGTCTTAGTCAACTTAATCAACAAGCACTTGAAGGCGGCGGTGCCGAACGCATTGCCAAACAGCATGCAAAAGCCAAACTGACCGCTCGAGAGCGATTAGAACTATTGTTGGACGAAGGTAGCTTTGAAGAAATTGGTAAATTTGTCAAGCATCGCTCTACTCAATTTGGCCTAGACAAACAGCAGTTTCTAGGTGATGGAGTAGTCACTGGCTATGGCAAAATTCATGGCCGTTTGGTTTATGTGTTTAGCCAAGACTTTACCGTCTTTGGTGGTTCTCTTTCCGAGACTCATGCTGAGAAAATCTGCAAGGTTATGGATCTTGCGGTGCAGAACGGAGCCCCTCTTATCGGACTTAATGATTCAGGGGGTGCGCGTATCCAGGAAGGAGTGGTTTCTCTCGCTGGATATGCAGATATTTTCTACCGTAATGTACAAGCCTCGGGAGTCATCCCTCAGATTTCCGCGATTATGGGACCCTGTGCGGGGGGGGCCGTTTATAGCCCTGCGATGACAGATTTTATCATGATGGTCGAAAACTCTTCCTACATGTTTGTTACCGGACCTAATGTAGTCAAGACGGTAACGCACGAAGAGGTAAGCGCTGAAGAGCTTGGTGGAGCTATGACTCATGCTAGCAAAAGCGGGGTTACCCATTTCGCCGCTGCCAATGAGGCTGAATGTATCATGGAGTTAAAGCGTCTGCTGAGTTATTTGCCGCAAAATTGTGAAGAGGATCCCATTCGAATCGCCTGTACTCAGTCTGCAACCGATCCAGTGCCTGCACTCAATGATATTGTCCCAGACAACCCTAATCAGCCCTACGACATCAAAGAGGTGATTGCAGGCGTTTGCGATGATGGGAGCTTCATGGAGGTGCATGAAAACTTCGCTGAAAATATCGTGGTAGGATTTGCGCGTCTAGATGGTCGTAGCATCGGTATTGTGGCTAACCAGCCTGCTGTCCTCGCTGGTGTGCTCGATATTCAGAGTTCAACCAAAGCCGCGCGGTTTGTACGCTTTTGCGATGCTTTCAATATCCCGCTACTCGTATTTGAAGACGTACCAGGCTTCCTTCCCGGTACTGATCAGGAATGGAACGCCATCATCACCAATGGAGCCAAACTATTATATGCGTTCAGCGAAGCGACTGTCCCAAGAATTACGGTGATCACACGCAAAGCTTATGGTGGCGCCTATGATGTAATGAACTCTAAGCACATTGGTGCTGATATGAATTACGCCTGGCCTACGGCAGAGATCGCGGTAATGGGCGCCAAAGGTGCCTCTGAGATTATCTTCCGCCGTGAAATCGCGGCTGCGGAGGATCCTCAAGCGGCTTTGGACGAAAAAGTCGCCGAATATACCGAAGCCTTTGCCAATCCCTACAAAGCCGCTGCGCGAGGATTTGTGGATGAAGTGATACTGCCAGAGCAAACCAGAGCCAAGCTTATCAGAGCTTTTGAAATGCTTGAAAATAAAGCCGTTAGCGGTCCAAAACGTAAGCACGGTAATATTCCACTATAGCGGTAGCTAAGGCAATTATGTATCCTGAGGCATTTTTGGCACGTATGCAGACCCAGTTAGGAGATCAATATTCCTCCTTTCTGGCGGCTTTGGCTGATGAGCCTGCTATTAGCCTGCGGCTAAATCCTCATAAATATCCTCAAGAGCTGAGTCTTGAGCCAGTACCCTGGACGAAGCAGGCTTATTATTTGCCTGAGCGGCCTACTTTTACCTTAGACCCTTTGTGGCATGCTGGCGCTTATTATGTGCAAGAAGCCAGCAGCATGCTTTTGGAGCAAGCGCTGCGGCAACACCTAGATTTAAATACTGAACTCAGAGCGCTTGATCTTTGTGCGGCTCCAGGAGGGAAGAGCACGCATATCCAAAGCCTCCTCAGTCCCAGTAGTCTTTTAGTCGCCAATGAAGTGATCAAAAGTCGCTCTCGGATATTGCGAGAAAATATCATCCGTTGGGGGGCGGCTAATGTGCTGGTAAGCAATAATGATCCTGCTGATTTTAAATCTCTTCAGGGCTTCTTTGACCTAATTGTGGTTGATGCTCCTTGCTCGGGTGAAGGCTTATTTCGTAAGGATCCAGCAGCGGTAAATGAATGGTCACCGAGCAATCTGCAAATCTGTGTGGAGCGGCAGCAAAGGATATTGGCAGAGATTTGGCCAAGCCTAAAGGCAGGTGGAATACTCGTTTATAGCACTTGTACCTATCATCCTGCGGAGAACGAAGCGAATCTGGCCTGGTTGGCTAGGAGAAGTGATTTTGAAGTGCTAGAACTGGTCTTAGATGATGCCTGGGGATTTCAGCAGCTGGAGTCTAATGGCATCATAGGTTATCAAGCCTTGCCACACCGGGTGAAGGGAGAAGGATTTTTTCTTTCTGTATTGCGTAAGAAGGGAAGCGAAGAAAGCACAGAAGGTTTGAGCGTTCGCAAGGCGAAACTGGAAAAACTTAGCCGTAAAGAAAGAACTGAGATAGGGCCTTGGCTTAGTCAAGCAGAAGTGGCATGGGGTAAAGTGGGGGAGAAGGTATTCGCCTTTCCAGAGAGTCAGACTGAGGTGTGGGAGGGGCTCTATGAGCGTCTACAAGTGATTTCAGGAGGGCTGCTGGTCGCAGAACGCAAGAAAAAAGGCTACGTTCCTAGCCATAATCTCGCTATGAGTCAGTGGTTAAACGAAGAAGCGTTCCCCGCAGGGGTACTTGACTGGGACAAGGCGATCAACTACCTACGGAGAGAAGCCATCCGTACCGATGCTCCCAATGGCTGGGCCTTGGTCAAATATGCAGACTTACCGCTTGGCTGGATCAAACAAGTCGGACATCGCGCCAATAATTACTATCCCCAAGAGTGGCGTATCCGAATGAATAAGCCTGCTGAAAAGACTTGGACCTTAGCCTAAGTTGTAACTTTCAGGGAGCTTCAGATTATGGAGGTAAAGCAATCTCCCATGTCCAAACATCTGCCCGTTCTATTTGTAATCCTACTTTCTTCTAGCCTCGGTTATTTTGTGTATGAACACTTTCAAATGAAAGCGGTGATCGAGGAGTACAACGAAATGGAATCGGAGTATCTATCCTTACAAAAAATAGGACGTGAAGGCTTATTGCAGGAGATGTTCAATGATATCCATGATGAGATAGAGAATGAGGGGAAACTTACTAACAAAGGTTTATTGGACACCTTAAGGTATCTCCGAGCTGGAATGGATACCGTCTTTGAGCAAGAAACCGTCTCTGATAGTCTGATCGATTTTTGGGAGTGGGAATTGGAAAAAATTTACAATGCTAATTTGCCAGATCATATTGAGCGAGATAGCTTGAGTTTCGCCGGAAGCGTTAAAGAGTATCAGTTAGTTGTCAATCGAAAATGGGCGCTGCAATCCCAATTTCATACGGTATTGTATCTCCTCAATGGTCGATTAGGTGTGGGATGTCGCTGGGGCCTTCATAAGACATTTCTCGAGATTCAAGAAAAAGAGCAGAAGGGCGATTCTACGGTTTTCCGGTTGGGCATTTCCCATAACGAGAGGGAAAAAGGCTTAGTTACCTATTGGCATTACCCTAATACTGAATGGAAGGTCACTAAGGGGAGAATTGAAAATGAAGCCTATAATGTTCGCTGTATTATTGATAATGAGCAGCTGAAAAAAGGAGTTCAATTGAGCTGTAAAGTGCGAAAAATAACAGGAGGCTATGAGTTATATAAAAAAACAATCAGGCGAATAAATGGATTGATCGACATCCAAGACGATTATAACTATTAGAATTTTGACTTTGTATTTCAAGCAGGGATTTATCTATCTTGAAGTGATTCAAGCCCAATCTCATCAAGATGCCTACTTCTAACAATCGCCGCAAATTTATCGGTAATAGCCTCAAAACGATGGCGCTCTTGCCTTTGGCTAGTCCGCTCCTTCAATCCTGCGCTTCTCCGGCAGACAAAGAGCAAAGCGTTCCACAAGGTGGTAAAAAACTTAACATCCTTATCCTCGGAGGGACAAGCTTTCTGGGACCGCATCAGATCGCCTATGCCTTAGGAAGAGGGCATAAGGTCAGCATCTTTACGCGGGGCAAGACCAAGCCGTCGATTTATACAGATTTATTTGAGCAAGTAGAATCTCTAGTAGGGGATAGAGCGGATAATTTAGAAGCCCTCAAAGACCGCAAATGGGATGCTGTAATTGATAATTCTGGGCGTCGAGTCGAATGGACAGCAGCCACTGCGAAACTACTCAAGGACAATGTCGATACCTATCTCTATACCTCGTCTACGGGAGTTTTTTATCCTTATTTGACCGATAGCATCAAAGAAGATCATCCATTAGTTTTAGAGATGCCAGAGGTGCTGGAAGACGAGGAGATGAAAATGGAGTATGGCTACGGTATCATGAAAGCCAAGTCTGAGATGGCAGCGAAGGAGCATTTTGGGGCCGATCGGACGATAGTAGTTCGTCCTACCTATATGGTGGGCCCAGCGGATAAGACGGATCGTTTTATTCATTGGCCGATACGGCTTAGCAAAGGAGGGGAAGTCTTGGTTCCGGGGAAAGCTGATGATCCCATTCAAATAGCTGATGTGAGAGACATTGCAGAGTGGATGATTCGTTTGATCGAGGATAAGGCAGTGGGTACTTATAATGCGGCCGGGCCGAACGCTCAGACGGGAATCCTTGATTTTATTACCGAAGCCAAGGGTGCCTATGAGGCGGAGAATCAGTTGGTTTTGGTAGATGACTACGAATTTCTCAAGGAGCAAGGTATCTATTATATCGTGCCTTGGATTATGCCAGAGGGTAACAATTGGGGCTCTTCGCGTATCAACAACCAACATGCGATTGCCAATGGATTGACCTTTAGGCCTTTGGTCGATACGATGAAAGATACCCATGCTTGGTGGTATAGTGAGGCAGTACCAGCAGAGAAGCGAGAGGCTTATGAAAACAACCCAGAGGGAGTTTTGGTACGTGAGGCTGAGGTTTTGGCCGCTTGGAAAACTAGAGCTTGATTTACAATGCGATTTCTTACACTGCTTATTTTTGCAATTTTTTGGTTTAGCTGCAATCAAAACCTTGCCCAAGATTACAACAAAGGGCGGAGCCCAGAAGAAGTTTCGGACGATGTCTTTGCTGGAAGAGTAGATGAAGACGAAGAGCCTAAGCAAAGCTTAGCTGAGGATATGTGTGAATGCTTTGCCAATCAAGATTGGTCCCCTTTGCAGAGTACTGATTTAGTAGGGGATTATCAGAAAATCCGTGATCTCCTCCGAAATATCAATCATTGCGAGATTTTGGTTACCATTGAGCGGCCAGGTTATGAGTTTAATTTTAAGAATAGAGATTCGGTACTCGTAATAGCGAAACAGCTATGTGCGCGAGAATATCAAAAGATTCAAACCCTAGTCTCTTTGTATCCCCGTGCGCACGATCTCAAAGTAAAGGCAGATGCCGTTGATAATGATCCTAACTTTTCTTACGTACCTGCTTATCCACGGGAAGAGCTACTAACAGAGCCACAGGATCTCACTAATGATTATAGCCGTAAGCTCCTGACACACATCAACAGCTTAGCTACCAATTATCAGGTAAAGTCTTTATACTTAGGCTATAACGAACGCAATACTTGCGGCGTAAAAGTAGCTCTAGGAGAAGACTCCCCATCAGTTGCGCAAATTCAGCAGGAGCTCTACCAGCTCAAGGGGCAGAAAAGCGGTTATATGACAAGTATGTATTATCGCGGGAAAACACTGGCTTATATCGCACGTTCTGCTGGGCCAGGGCCAGAGTCAAATGTCTATGATATGGACAGTCTCCGAAGGATATATCAAAAGCAATACACCTATATCGAGGCGGAATACGGGGAGGATGAGATTATAGGCGTTTACTTATTTCTCCGTGCCTATGAGCATCGTATTCATCGCTCGACCGATCTGATGGTGATCTATGAGGGAGAGGACGGTATATATCAGCAATCTTACTTCTCTGAATACATCTTTAAAGGAGAAGTAAAACGGATTTTTGTCCATAGCGGCCCTATTCAAATTACTCCCGCTTATATGTCTTATCGCACCCGAGGCGCTTTCCATAGAGCGGATTACGGATATCGTAAATATTTTTTTCTTACCCCGGGAGGGGATTTGGTCGGTACCTCAACAGAAGGCGGCCGAGATATTAGCCAGCACCGCTTCGACCATCTCTATCTTAAGCTTTATTGAGTCTAGTATAAAGATAATGGTATGAAGTAGAGAGGCTAAGTTGCTTTGCCCGAATAACAAGCTGGGCTAACTATTTGGCTATTAGTTATTTAGGCATCCACCAGCGAAACTGCCCCCAGAAGAAGCGTTGTGCGAAGCTCCAAAAACCAGAAAAGGCAGGCTTGACGTAGCTATCTACTTGTCCTATCACTTTGCAGCCACCATCCTCATTATCCTCTATCCAAAATTGTAAGCGCGTAGGGCGGATCCAACGTAAACTCAGCGCGTAGCTCCCATAGTAATAGTGGAGGTCGCGGTATTCTTCCTCGCGTATCTCAGTAAGCACACCTGAAAAGTTGAGTAAAGGGCCGTGATGGGCATTAAGTACGCCCTCACTAAAATCTGCTTGTTTGCTACCGGCAGGGGCGACAAATTCTACTCGAAAGGGCCAAACTTGATTCTTGGTAAAGGTCTCTGGAGTGTTGAGCCAATTCCATACATCTCTGCGAGAACGCTTGGAATCGACCTCAAATCGATGGACGTGTTCGACAAATCCTTTTGGCTGAGCGGTTAGGTGTATAGTGGAGCTTGCCATTTGCATTTTTTTCTACTAACTGGGAACGGGCGACTAAGTTTATTTTGGCAAAAATTCATAGTTTAGAAATGCGCCAATTAACTACTACACGTTTACAATAACCCCTTGTTATGCAAAAGAAAAATTCGAAAAAAAATTCTCGTAGGACCTTTCTAAAAACCACCGCTGCTGCCACGGGAGGTTTTATGATAGTTCCGCGTCATGTCTTAGGTAGAGGCTTTATTGCTCCAAGTGATAAACTCAATTTGGCCGCCATTGGTGCAGGTGGTAAAGGGAGTTCGGACATCCGTAATGCTTGGAATAAAGGTGCCGAAAATGTGGTTGCCTTAGCGGATATTGACTCTTCTAGGGCTAAAGACAGTCGCAAAAAATTCAAAAAGGCCAAATACTTCAAGGACTTCCGTAAAATGCTGGAAGAAATGGGAGATGACATTGATGCCGTTACCGTCTCTGGACCGGACCACATGCACGCAGTTGCAGCCATGTCTGCTATGCAGTTGGGCAAGCATGTCTATGTCCAAAAGCCCCTTACCCATAATATCTATGAAGCGCGTAAACTGACCGAAGCCGCTCGTGAGTATAAGGTAGTCAGCCAAATGGGTAACCAAGGTGCTTCTAATCCTGGCCAAGTACAGATGATGGAGTGGTTTAATGCTGGTAAAATTGGTACCGTACATACTGTGCACGTTTGGACCAATCGCCCAGTATGGCCACAAGGTATCCCGATGCCTACTGATAAGCCAAAAATGCCTGATCAGATTAGTGCAGAGGACTGGGACCTTTTTATTGGGCCCGCTGAGCATATGGACTATCATCCCCTCTTCCACCCCTTTAAGTGGCGTGGCTGGTGGAACTTTGGTACTGGTGCTCTAGGAGATATGGGTTGCCATTTGATCGATCCGCCATTTAGAGTGCTGGGTTTAGGCTATCCGACTGAGGTTGAGTGTAGCGTAGGGCAGGTATTTACCAGAGACTGGACACCTGAGTATATTCCTGGTGGTTGTCCGCCTTCGTCGAACGTTCAGGTTAAATTTCCGGCTACGGATAAAAATGATAGTGCAGTGACCTTGGTTTGGAATGATGGTGGTATTCGTCCTTTCCATCCGGATTTGATTCCTGCTGATGATTATCTTGGTTCGCCAGATAGTGGCAATGGGGTCATCATGATTGGGACTAAGGGTATCATGACTTGTGCGACCTATGGTCGTAATCCACGTTTATATCTCCCAGGAGAAGAAGTGCAGACTATGCCAAAGGATTATGATGGTGGTTATAGCTTGCACAAAGCGCCAGAACATGGGCATCAAGTTTATTGGACGGAGGCTTGCAAGGCTGGTTATATGAGTGAGGAGCATAAAGCCTTGACTTCTTCATTTGACTATGCCGGACCGCTGACAGAAACCGTTTTGATGGGCAATATGGCTATACGAAGCTATCAGCAAGCGCTTGATGGTAATAATCGTCGTTCTTTTCCTGGCCGCAAGCGACTGCTTTGGGACGGGGACAATATGAAGGTAACCAATTACGATGCCGCCAATGAGTTTGTCGGGCGCAAGTACCGCGATGGTTGGAAGCTAGTATAGTACCGCTTAAACATAAAAAAACGCCAGTCTGTAAATAGACTGGCGTTTTTTATCATTTTAGATAGGCTAGAAATAATCTTCTGGGTCCATATGTAAACCGTCTTTGATTACTTCATAATGTAAGTGTGGGTTAGTACTTCTACCTGTAGTACCCACAAAGCCAATGGTATCGCCTTCTACGACTATATCTCCTAGCTTGACGTTAGTGCCGGAGAGATGGGCGTAGAGAGTGGCAAACTCTTCGTCATGGTGTATCACGATATACGTGCCATAAGAGCTGCTGTCGGCGCGGGTAACCAATTTGCCGACTTTACCGGTTGCTGTCGCAAGGACAGGAGTGCCGATGGGGGCTGGGAAGTCGATACCTTTGTGCATTTTGTCAACATTGAGGATCGGGTGTTTTCTCATTCCAAACATGCTGCTAATCGGTACCCCTTTAGGAACCGGGCGGCTAGTTGGAACAATGTCGATCTCAAATGGGTCGATTGTTCGCAAATGCGCTTGTTGCACCTTTAGTGTTGCACTAGCTACGTTTGCTTTTGATAAGAGAGTCGCTGTGTCGGAGTTTGTTGAAAAAGAAAATGAGCTTGATGACACCATTACGAATGCAGCAATTGCGATCGCTGCGACACTCATTATAAAATGCTTCATAAAAAGTGAATAGGTTTCAAAAATATATTAGTGAACGTAAGACGTTCAGAAATCTCTTTTTTGCATACTAATACGTCAAAAGAACGATGGGGTGGTTACCCTCAATGCCCCGAAAGTACTAAATCTGTAGTCATATCAGGGCAGCTTGTAGGGTTTTAAAAAACTTTGTCGTCAAAAGCTTTTTAAAACTCGCCAATTGCCTGAATAACAGACTTTTGTACAAATACGTCAAAGAAACAATCTATTCTTACGAGGGTAAGTTTGATAAGGTTTTACCTTTTTTTAAAAGCTTATCCACAACTTAACTCCCTGAGAATGAGTTATCCACAGAATCTATGCGCAAAAAACATGCCCCATTCGATATCGAATGGGGCGACAAAGGTACAAATTATTTCGATTGATCTGTACGATCCAATAATTATCCCAGTTCTATTTGATAAACTCAAAGCTAAATGGGTAGCGATAATCTACACCATCGCGCGCTTTCAAACCAGCGATGATCGGGAAGATAAGCTGCATCACAGCTACGGCAAAAAGACCAATAATACCGACCAAAATTACCGTGAGGACACCAGAAATAATACTCAAAATAAGCATCGTGAGCTGGAAATTGAGGGCTTTCTTACCTTCTTGCTCTACGTAAGGCATCTCTTCTTTTTTGACCAAATAAATGATCAGAGGGGCCACTATCCAGCCAAATCCTAAAAAGAATCCTGAGAGGCTACTAAGGTGCACAAGCATGCCCCAAGTACTTTCATCTTCACTAAGTGGTTTAATTGAGGAGTTTGATAAATCTTCCATTTTTCGTTTAAGGGTTTGCGTGAACTACAGTTTTTGTTGTTCTACAATATAAGGATGTAAATTTTTACCTAGGGTTGGAAGCAAGCGGTAAAAAGCCTTAATTTCTCCTAAATAATCGATTATGATTCGAGTGGGCGTATCCCCCTGTTTTTTCTACCCTGATCTATCTCGTAAGGTTTTTGGCGCTAAATCCTTGGCCTATATCGAACAAGATATGGCACGCTATCTTAGCCGTCCGAGCATTCAAGTCATATTGATCCCTCATCTTCCCAAAGCCGAATGGCAAGCTATGCTTGATCAAGTCGATCTACTAGTCATGCAAGGCGGAAATGATATCGCTCCCCAATCGTATGGTGCCAAGGCAATCGAAGACGGGCGTTGGCCAGGAGATCCTTTTCGAGACGAATATGAACTCGAATTAATCGATTATGCCTACAAAAGTGATAAACCCATTTTTGCCATTTGTCGGGGCTTCCAACTGCTCAATGTTTACTATGGCGGTACCTTGCTACAAGATATCGCTACTCAACGGCCTGAGAGCATTCTTCATAGAGATGCCATAGCCTATGATCAGCTCTATCATGCTCTTACGGCTGTGCCGAACGCTCCTTTTGCTGAATACTTCTCCGCAGAAACCCATTGGAATGTAAACAGTGTCCATCACCAAGCGATTGATGTTGTGGCTCCTAATTTAGAGGTTTGGGCTCATGCGAGTGAAGACCAGATGATAGAAGTATTGGGGAGCACAGAAGTAGCGCCAGGCAAAATTTTTGGGGTGCAGTGGCATCCTGAATTTGCGTGGAACTCTCCCGTGCCTCACCACAATGCCGAACGCCTATATGACTGGGCCTTGAGTCATGTGTCATCTTAGACAGTTTCCAAATTTTGTTTACTACTTATGGTATGTTGCAAGGCTCACTAAATCGATAAATGATAGAGTAAGTCTATGAGTCTGCTTATCGCTTAATATTTGGTCTTCATGGCCTCATTTTATGCTTTCAAGAGCAAGTTCTCCTCAAAGAATCGTATATTTGCGGGCAAAATTTGTCCTAAGCATCTATATGCGTCTGCCTCAATTACTGCAATCCCCCAGACTTAATATCCGCCCTCATCGTCTTGAAGATTTTGATGGGTTTTTCACCTTTTTGTCTAACCCTGAAGCTACGCGCTACATTACCTTTTCCTCTGAAGAGCGCACTCGAGAAGGTTCACTGGCGTTTTTCGAAGAAATTCTTGCTACCTACGATACCGAAAGACCGGTCTTTGGTCTCGCGATCGAGGAAAAAGAAAGCGGAGCTTATGCTGGTTTTTGCGGCTTGGTCAATATGGCCGAAGAGCAAGGCGCGGAAGTGTATTATGTGCTCCTGCCTGACTTTCGTCGTAAAGGCTACGCCAAGGAGCTTGCGGATATCTTATTTGACTACGCTTTTGATAAACTACAGGTCTCTCGCTTGACCTGCTTCTTCCCTAAAGAAAATGCTGCGGCTCAAAGAACCGTGGAACAGCTTGGTATGAGTGACGAGGGCTTGACTCAGCACGATGCCTATCCCACAGAGGTTCATCGCTATACTTTATGGCGTAAAAACTGGCGTAAGCAGGACTAGATCCTGACATTTATTGTATCTTCCAAAGTAAAGTTCCTAGCCCATGAAAGCGGTTATTCCAGTAGCAGGAGTCGGTACAAAATTACGACCCCATACGCATACACAGCCCAAGCCATTGATCCCAGTGGCCGGCAAACCGATATTGGGCCATATCATAGACAATCTTCTCAAAGCGGGCGTCCGCAAGCAAATCTTTATCATTGGCTACCTGCGCGAAAAGGTGCAGGAATATGTAGAAACGCATTATGCCGATAAGATTGAGATGGAATTTGTCGTGCAGGAGCCACGTAAAGGCCTTGGCCACGCGCTTTGGATGTGCACTGAGCGAATCGAAAAAGAAGAGGAAATACTCGTTGTACTTGGTGATACCATCTTTGGTAATGATACCGAAAAGGTCTTAGCGATGGAGGGTGCTGTGCTAGCAGTCCAGGAAGTAGATCGTCCGGGTGAATTTGGCGTGGCGGTTCTCGATAAAGAGGGCTTCGTCCGCAAGCTGACTGAAAAACCCAATATCCCCACCAGTAATTTAGCCTTGGTTGGGATGTACAAAATCAACCAGATCCCCACGCTCTTAGAAATTCTTGACAAGCGGGTTACCCAAGGGATTCGAGAAGAGGATGAATATCCTTTGACGGAGGCCCTACAATCCATGGTTGAGAGAGGTATCAAGTTGCGCACCTTAGCAGTGAACGATTGGTTTGATTGCGGCCGCAGTGAAACCCTCTTGCAAGCCAACCGCATCTTGCTAGAAAGAGAAACCAATCTACCAACCCATGATTTTCCCAATGCAGTGATCATTCCTCCCGTTTGGATCTCCGAAGGCTGCGTAATCGAGAACTCTATCGTCGGCCCTTATGTCGCCATCGCCGAAAATACACATCTCAACAACTCGATTGTATCTGATTCTATCTTAGGTGCTTACGCCCGCTTAGAATCTATCACCCTCAATAAATCGGTCATTGGCAATGATACCCTGCTACGCGGGAAAGCCAATTCGATCAATATCGGAGACAATACCGAAATCGACTTTTCAGATTAATAGTTGACGACGTAATTTAACGAAATTTGAAATCAACAATTCAACAATTCAACAAATCGATCTTCAAAAACTCTCCTTCAATCTATCCAAATGATTTACCATCTCGTCGACGCTGATACTTGGGAAAAAGTATTGGAATCTGATCAAAATACCTATGCCACCCCTTCTTTAGAGTCTGAAGGTTTTATTCATTGCTCGACACGTGAGCAGTTGATCCCTACTGCAACGGTACATTTCGTTGATTTTCAGGAGCTAGTGGTATTAGAAATCCTGCCTTCTAAGGTCAAGCAGATCTTAAAATGGGAACCTGCTAGAGATGGAGAGGAGTTTCCTCACCTTTATGGCCGCCTGCCTATGAAAGCAGTAGAAAATACCTTTATGCTGCTCAAAAATCCCCAGCAAGTTTGGGAGGAGGTACACTAAGATTAGGCCATTTGACCTAGTTAAAGGCATTGCGTATTTTTGTAGCCTGCAATTGGACTACTATTATGGAAACTTACGCTACTTTCTTAAGCTATGCGATCCCTGGTTTTGTGTTGCTGATTTTGATTGAGTCGGTAACAGCGCGCCTTATGGGGATGAAAATCAATGTGGGCTTAGATACCATCTCTAGTCTTAGCTCAGGCATGACCAATACCTTAAAGAGCATCTTAGGCCTCTCCGTGGTGATCATAAGTTACGGCTGGATGGTCGAGCATATGGCCCTCATGCAGATCGAATCAACCATTTGGGTCTATATCATTTGCTTTATCGGAGTTGATTTTGCTGCCTATTGGTCTCATCGCTTCAATCACGAGATCAATCTTTTCTGGAATCGACACATCGTCCACCATAGTAGCGAAGAATTCAACCTAGCGTGCGCCCTGCGCCAAACGATTGCGGCCTTCATTGGCATATACTTTTTTCTCAATATTCCGATGGCGCTACTTGGTATTCCTACTAAAGTCCTCGCCATTGTGGCTCCTTTGCATCTTTTTGCCCAGTTTTGGTATCATACGCGCCTCATCAAGCGCATGGGTTTTCTTGAGCATATTTTGGTTACCCCTTCTCATCATAGAGTGCATCATGCGATCAATAAAGAATACCTCGACAAAAATTACGCGGCTATTTTTATCGTCTGGGATAAGTGGTTTGGGACCTTTCAGGAAGAATTAGAGGACGTGCCAGCCGTTTATGGGACCAAGAAGCCCGTCAATACCTGGAATCCCTTCCTGATCAACTTTATGCATGTTTGGGGCATTGCGAAGGATGCGTTTCGTACCAAAAATTGGTGGGACAAAATCCGCATCTGGTTCATGCCTACAGGTTGGCGTCCAGCGGATGTAAAAGATAAGTATCCTGTACAATATTGGGAAAAGGCTTCTGATCAAATTAAGTACACCAGCCCAGCCAGTCGTTCTCTAGAGGCCTGGTCATGGATACAGCTGGTGGTCAATAACCTATTTCTCTACCACCTTCTGGTTAGCATTGGTGATCTCAACGCCACCGAAATTATCTTATATGCTGCCTTTATTGGCCTGAGCATTTTTGCCTACACCAGCATGATGGATCGTCATCCCATCGCAGTACTAGCAGAAGGCTGCAAATTGTTGCTCGGCCTGGGCTTAGTCATTCAAAGCAATAGTTGGTTCGGTTTAGAGACTGCTATTCCCGGAGGATTAATCCTCGTTTTGGCCTACATGGCATTAGCCTTCGGTCTAACGCTTTTCTTCACCTATTTCGAAAAAACAATAGCTCAAGCCAAATCATAAAATAGCTCTGTGTCTCAGTGCCTCTGTGTTCGATTTAGATATGGTTTCCTGCTACGCAGAACGCTCATCCCCAAGATCCCTGCTCTATGAATTCGCTTAGGCTCATTCATTAGGCTGGGATGACTTTTAGCCCTCCCGTCATGCTGGAATATGAGGCACGAACATATCCGGTATCTTTCGTTCTCTGCCTGCTACGCAGAACGCTTACCCCTTTAGGCGTTTCGGCAAGCTAAATGTGACTGCCTA
This sequence comes from Bacteroidota bacterium, assembly GCA_039024315.1. Classification (GTDB taxonomy): domain Bacteria; phylum Bacteroidota; class Bacteroidia; order J057; family J057; genus JBCAWW01. The sequence goes on along the minus strand of JBCCQN010000100.1, from coordinate 1,276 downwards.
TTTGTGTTGCTAAGCTTAGTCGATAATAATAAACTCCCTTTTCCTTCAACATTGGGCGTTCGGTATTCTACATTCGGAATTCCCTCGTTCTGCGAAGCAGAACAAAAAAAATGCTAGCAAGCCAAAGCCTGCTAGCATCTGTGGTTATTTGTTGTAGACTCCTAAAGAGTCGTTTCTATCTCTTGTACACGTTTGCGAATCTCATCTAATTCGCGATCGATTTCCGAATCATCCCATTGAAACAAAGGCTCAGTATCAACCACCTGCTGGATTAATTCTGGGCGTTCACTGGAAGTGATTGGCTTTCTACCTTGATCAAATGTGTAAAACGAACCAGTAACTGCCACACCTAGGAATAATACCATAGCGACCGTTGCTAGTGCTTTGAGGGGGAGGTCTTTGGGGATGCGTTGCCACATACTAGGGGCAACAGGCTCAGTTTGTACGGCTACGACTTCATCCGCCGTATCCCGCACAAATGCCTTTATATTATCTATTGATTGCTCAGACGGCTCATACTGGAGGCCCGCTACAGATTCAGCGGTCTCCTGCAAAGCTTCAAAGCGTTTCCAGAGAGATTCGTCCGTATAAAGTGCTGCCAAAAAGGCTTCGCTCTTTTCCGGATTTAACTCGTCATACAGGAAACGGATGATGTCATCATCTGTGAACTGAGGTTTTTTCATAATCGCTCGGTGTTCCTTGCTGTCCCTCGGCCAGCTTCTTGAGATTAAGCAACGCATATCGCATTCTACCTAGAGCAGTATTGATGCTCACATCGGTAATTGAAGCAATTTCTTTGAAGCTCAACTCTGCATAACTACGCATAATGAGTACTTCGCGTTGCTTATCCGGCAGTTGCTGAATAAGGTTTCTAATATAACGTGCATTCTCCTCTCTTATTATCCGATCTTCGGCAGAGCCTTCAGCACGTTGGACCGAGTTGAAGATGTCATAATCTTCGCTTTCCCTTTGGATGGGATTTCTTTGCACCTTACGAAAATGGTCAATCGCGAGGTTGCGGGCAATACGCACTACCCATGGCAAAAACTTGCCTTCCTCATTGTACTTTCCAGAACGGATCATACGAACGATTTTGATCATAACATCTTGGAAGAGGTCTTCAGCGATCTCTCTATCCTTGACGATCAAATAAATGGTAGTGAAAATTTTAGACTTATAGCGGTCAAGCAATTCTGCAAAGCATTGCTCGTTTCCAGCCATGAATCCTTTGATGAGGGCTCTGTCTTCTGCAGAGCTAATTAGCGCCTTCTCCATG
>JBCCQN010000099.1:0-29111 GCA_039024315.1 Bacteroidota bacterium | reverse complement strand
TTTAGTCTTTCTACCATCAATAGTTGTCCCGGGGCTCAAGTAGACTTTTTTGATGCCTCTACGGGAGATACGACCATCACAAATTGGGCATGGGACTTTGGCGATGGCACGACTGCTACTGGCGCCAACCCTAATCACTTTTACAGCACGCCAGGCACCTACAATATTAGCCTCACCATTACTGATGCCGTAGGCTGCGAAGATACCGAAGTACAAAGTGCGGCTATTACCATTCTGCCTGCGCCGAACGCTCAGATCCATCTTTCAGATACAATTGGCTGCTTACCATTTGTAGTTTCTTTTGCCGATAGTTCTACCAGCGCCCTCAACATCACCGCTTGGGATTGGGACTTTGGTAATGGTAATACCTCTATTTTCCCGACCAGTACTCAGGCATACAATACCGCCGGCATTTATCCGATCAGCCTGACCGTAACGGATGCTCAAGGTTGTGTGGACAGTGCCACTTATACCCTAGTAGTCAATGATGGACCTAGCGTAGAATTTGCCGACAGAGATACCAGCGGTAGTGCGAGTAATACGGTATCTTTTGTCGATCTGAGCACGGGCAGCGCGAGCATTGCGAGCTGGGCTTGGGACTTTGGCGATGGTAATAGCTCTACGCAGCAAAGCCCTATCCATACCTATCTCAACAATGGTAATTATGACGTCCAGCTAGTGGTAGTTGACAACAATGGTTGTACCGATAGCTTGACCAAATTCCAGCATATCAATCTCACTGCTCCATTGGCTGACTTTGGGATCAATAGCGCAGCGGCTTGTCCCGGCTTTAGTTTTAGCTTTAATGATCTCTCGGTAGCAGATACTAGCATCCTGAGTTGGATCTGGGACTTTGGCGATGGCACTGGCGGCTCTGGCCCCAATCCTACGCATGTTTATGCGGACACGGGCTTTTATGACGTAAGTCTTACGATTACGGACTTGTTTGGCTGTACAGCGACCATCATTCGGACCGATACGATAGAGGTTTTACCGCTACCAGAGGCTAACTATATTCTTCCAGATAGCGCAGGCTGTAGCCCTTTCTTGGCGCAGTTTCAAAATGCTTCTACCTCCGCCAATGGTATCATTACTAGCTGGACTTATGACTTCGGCACCGGAGATAGCTCAACTTTCCCGAACAACAGCTACACCTTTAACAATCCCGGTATCTATCCAGTCAGCCTGAGTGTGATCGATGCCTTGGGCTGTGAAGCGAGCTTTGTGGATACCGTGGAGGTATTTGGTCCACCGCAGGCCAACTTCCTTTCTTCTAATCAAATTCTCTGTCTCAGCGATACGGTCAACTTCCAAGACATCTCGCTGGGCAGTAGTAATATCGTTAACTGGTTTTGGGACTTTGGCGATGGCAACACTTCCAACCAACAAAACCCACAGCACAGCTATAATGCAGTCGGTACTTATAGCGTGAGCCTCGTCGCTTTTGATGAAAACGGCTGTATCGATACGCTCTTAAGACCTGACTATATCACGGTCACCCAGCCTACGGCTGACTTCTCTCTCGATCAAAATGCAGATTGCCCCGGCCTGACGGTCAGCTTTGGCGATCTATCGACAGCTGATACCACCCTTACGGCTTGGTTTTGGGATTTTGGCGATGGCAACACCTCCAATCTCACTCAACCTACTCATACTTACACCACCCCTGGTTTATTCACTGTAAGCTTGACAGTTACCAATCTGCTGGGCTGTGAGGATACAGAGACCAAAGTGGATACGATTACGATCTTCAGTCCACCCACCCCTGATTTTACGCCTTCTGATAGCGTTGGCTGTCTGCCTTTGGCGGTTAATTTCTTTGATAACTCTTCGAGCAATGTCGGTATCCAAAACTGGGAGTGGGACTTTGGCGATGGTACGACTTCTTTTGCCGTCAATCCGAATCATGTCTTCACCCAAACTGGCGTCTTTAGCGTTCGGCTACGCCTGACAGATAACAATGGCTGCGTTGACTCCACTACTCAGGACATAGAAATCTTTGATCTCCCGACTGCTAGCTTTAGTGTCAGCGATACCGTGGGTTGTGCGCCAGCCGTGCTGCTCTTTACGGATCTTTCAGCGCCCAATCCGGTAGACTGGGCTTGGGATTTTGGGGATGGCAATAGTTCTGCGCTGCAGAATCCGGTCCACACCTACGCCAATACTGGTTCCTACACGGTCAAACTTACCATCACCGATGGCAATGGCTGTCAGGACTCTTTGACGCGCCCCAATTATATCAATCTACAACAGCCGAGCGGTGATTTCACCGTCAACTATATTCAAGATTGCCCACCATTGGATGCGACCTTTAGCGCCGCGGCGACTAGTCCATTTGGTATCGCGAGCTATGCTTGGAACTTTGGCGACGGCAACTCTGGCTTGGGTATCCCGATTGTGCACACCTATACCGATACCGGCTCTTATGATGTGCAGTTGATCATCACCGATTCCTTGGGTTGTGCCGATACGATCAGCAAGCCTGACTTAGTGCAGGTGTTTGGGGTGGATTTGCCGGCTTCGCCGAACGTTCATCTTGTGAGTGTGGAAAGCGACAATGAAGTTCGCATCGTTTGGGCGGCGGATAATAGCGATGAGTTTGCAGAATACGTACTCTACCGCGAAACGCCTTCGGGTTCTGGCAATTGGCAGGAGATTTATCGTTCGCCGACGGCGGCTGATACCATTTACTACGATCTCGGCTTCATGATCGGTGGCCTTGATACGCGCGAGGACTCCTATTGCTATCGCGTTACTACGGTCAATTATTGTGGCTCAGAGTCGGTCTTCAATCTGGCAGATACGCACTGTACGATAGAAGCCACGGCCAATCCATTACCGGATCAAATTGCCGTGAGCTGGAATCCTTATGTCGGTTGGGATGTGGACGCATATGAGATTTATCGCGTCGATAATTATGATCCTAATCAGGCAGTTTATTTGGACGCAGTACCGGGTTTCCGCACCAATTATATCGATACTGCTACCAATTGCTTCAACAGCTATACTTATCGCATTGCGGCCGTAGGTTTTGAGCCCTTGCAGGTGAGCTGGAGTGATACAACCGCAGCAATCAATCAGAAGTCAGGCATCACCGAAAGCAATGATCTCGTCCGGGTTACGGTCGAACAAGACCGCTACGTGCAGATCGATTGGAAAGGATTTGTAGTGAGTGATCTCGAAGGTATTTTCCTCGAAAAAAGCAGCGATCAAGGTCAAAATTGGGCGGCAATCCAGACCTTTGATGTGAGTGTAACTAGCTACATTGATACAGCAGTACAAGTCAAAGAGCGTTCTTATTGGTATCGTCTCTTTGCACGCGATAGCTGTGGCTTTACTTCACCATATACCAATATCGGGACCAGTATCTATCTGCAAATTGATACGCTAGGGTCGGATAATCAGCTTCGCTGGACGCCTTATCAACTTTGGGCCGATGGTGTGGATTATTACGAAATCCAGCTCTTCGATGAGGCCAGTCAGCAATGGGTGATTCGTCAGATTGTGGCTGGAGATGTTACCGAATTTATTGATCCGGATGTGTTCTTGGATCAAGGAGAATATTGTTATCGAGTGCTCGCTTTTGAGCGCGGGGGTAACGTTGCGCGAAGCGTATCTAATACCACTTGTATCGCTGTCAGACCCAGGATTTTTGCGCCAAGTGCCTTTAGTCCCAATCTCGATGGCACCAATGAAACCTTTTATCTACAGGGTCAATATGTAGATACTTACCAACTCCGCATCTACAATCGTTGGGGGCTACAATTATTTGAAGGCCGCAATCTCGACGATGCTTGGGATGGCACCCACGAAGGCGTACCGGCGCAAGAAGGCGTCTATGTCTGGGTGGCCGAAGGAGTGTTTAATACGGGTCAGCCATTCCGCTTACAGGGCACGGTTACCCTTATTCGTTAGGAGAAACGTCACGTCTATAAAAGGTGAAAGGTCAGTACGCTTACTGGCCTTTCCCGCATTTAGGACCTAGCTGAGCAAAGCAGGGATATAGAATTTTCCTTATTTTTGTACATGCGATTCCTTGTGTTTTTCCTACTCCTCTGGAGAACGCTCAGCCTCAATGCTCAAAACTTTGCCGACATCACCGTCAATGCAGGTCTCAATCAGGCCAAGGGTCGTTGCTTTGGCCTCGCCTGGGGAGACTATGATGCGGATGGAGATGCTGATTTATACGTTTCGCGTCATGGCGCCCCCAATTTACTCTACCAAAACCAAGGTGATTTACGCTTCAAAGAGGTCGCGGATAAAGTAGGCTTGGACTTTGCGGGCAAAACCACCACCGCGGTTTGGGGCGACTTGGATAATGATGGCGATCTCGACCTCTACCTCGGCAATGAAGGAGCAGCCAATCGTCTGTTTGAAAATGTGGATGGTGAATTTCTAGACATTACCACTAGCGCAAGAGTGGGAGACCAAGGACAATCGCGGGCTGTTTTATTAGCGGATATTGATCAGGACGGCTTGCTGGATATCTATGTGGCCAATCTCCTCGGTCCCAATCGTCTCTACCGTAATCTCGGCAATCTGCGCTTTCAAGACATTACCGAATCTTCGGGTACTCAGGATGATCAACTCAATCTCGGGGCGATATTTTTGGATTACGACCGTGATGGCGATCAAGATCTCTACCTCACTCACGACAACAAACAACCCAACATCCTCCTACAAAATGATGGCAGCGGTCACTTCAGGGATGTGTCCGTAGCCTCAGGCACCAATTATGCCGGTTTTGGCATGGGTGTGGATGCCGGCGATGTCAATAATGACGGTTGGCTTGATCTCTACATCACCAATCTTTCGGATAATATCCTCCTCCTCAATCAACAGGACGGCACCTTCCAGAACATCACTGGCCTAGCCAAAATTTCGGATCGAGGCATGGGCTGGGGTACCACCTTTTTGGATTTTGACAATGATGGCTGGCTCGATATCTATGCGGTCAACGACAGTGATTTCTCTCCTTTCCCCAACGTATTGTACCGCAACCTAGGCAATCTACAATTCGAAAAAGTGGCGATAGAGGAACCAATCAGTTCCTCAGGCGCGGGTTATGCCTCTGCCAAAGCGGATATCGACGGAGATGGGCTGCTGGACCTCGCCTTGGCCAATACTAGCGAAGAAGGCGTTCGCCTCTTCCACAACCAAAATGCGGATGCCAAGAACTGGCTTAGCGTCAAACTAGTAGGTAGCCGCAGTAATCGTGATGCAGTCGGAGCGAGTCTCAGTCTCAAAAGTAGTGATGGTACTTGGACCACGGATTTGGCGGCTGGAAGTGGGTATGCTGCGCAGAACGCTCATCCCTTGCATATTGGCCTAGGCAATCTCTCTAACCTAGATAGCATTCAAGTGCGTTGGCCCGATGGCAATCGCCAATCATTTGCCGCCCCTGCTATCAATCAGGAAATCATCATCATAGAAGGCCTTGGCCTCCAAAGTCAAGCAAGCACTACCTTCAATTTGCGGGTAAGTCCTAATCCATTTGTGGATCAGATAGAGATTTTTTTTGTGCTCCCCTCCGTGGAACGCGTACATCTCAGTCTGGCAGACGCGAAGGGGACCATCATCCGCAAGATCAGGGATGAAGAATTAGCCGCAGGCATCAACCGTATCAAACTGGATCTTGAGGCCGATTTAGGGCCTGGGGTGTATGTCGTTCGGCTGCAGGCCATGGACCAAATGGAGACTGTCAAATTGGTGCATCCCTAAATTTTACCAGCTTACAAGGAACTCGTATAAAAATTAAATATCGGGATATCCACCGCCAAGAAAGCTGAGACACGATAGCCATTGGCTTCGATCAAAGTGTTTTGACTATCTGTAACCATCCTCAATTGTGGCCCCTTTTGGTAACCCGCACCAATCGAAATCGGCCATTTGGGGAAGCCATAAATCAGATAGCCGCCGGGCGCAACGATATTTTCTAATTTGATCTCCGGCAATTGATCGGTAAATGGATCTTGAAAGCGGAAGGCCGTTACCGCCCCAATGTCCACCAATGAGGCAAAGAGGGTCAATGAGCCATGATCTTTATAAGGATTGAGCCCTTTGCTGATCGCAATCCCGATTGGGGCTGAAATGCCATAGATTTGTCCATTGTTGGTAGGAAGGCCTTCGAGATATTCGATGCCGTAGAAGCCGCCAACATAGGCGTTGAGAGAGATATTCCATTGCGAGTATTTCTTGATGGAGGCACTGCCTACTGGTAGGGCTACGGCTTCAATCGCGTAGGCGATTTCGTCGGCGGTAGTAGCGGAGGCTACGGTGGCGATAAAGCTACTGTAACGCATGAGGTCCTGCTTTTGGTTGAGCTCAACCCCAACGAGAGATGTCTGTAAGGCTTGCACCAGATTGACCACCGCAGAATTGTAGTTTTTGAGCTTAAGATCAATATTCAAATTGTTGACATGGCCAATTACTTCTAAGAAGGTCTGATCGTAACTACCTCTCAGGCCGAGAGCATTATTTTTAAATGCCACCCCTTCGGTCAAAGCTCCTAAAAAGGCGGTAGAAAAACGATAGTAGCCATCGGTTACTTCTATACCTTGCGCACGACTTTCGCGTAGTTTGTCCACCTGAGCTTGTAAATCCACAGCATATTCACCAAAGTTTCGCACATAGCGGCGAAAAAATAAGGTAGAATCTTCTTGATTGTCAATTTCGACTAATACGTCCCTCAACATCTTTTTCTCCCCTCCTTTGAGCTGAAAGCTGATGCCTTCCGCTCCCGCATAAAGCAAGCCTAGAAAAATTTTGAGCGCATAACGTTTATCTGTACTCAAGAGCGCACTCAAATTTTCTCGCTTGAGCCAACGTTGGCCGTCTTGCATACCGCTAGCGAGCAGATCCAATACTTGGAAAGAAGAGCGAAGATTATAGACAGATGAGTCCGTTTGCCAATCGGCGGAATAAGCGATGTTGTGGATCATTGCCTTAGGATCAGATCCAGCAACCATTTCTTGTGAAGTGGTGAGCGCAAGAGAGGCGAGTGATTGATGATAAGGCTTGGTAAATAGCGTATCATATTTGGGATGATGAATAAGATGATTGAGACTGAGGGGGATTGTCTCTAAATCTTGACGAAATGCCTCTTGCATCCCTTCTGTAAAATAAGAGTATCGATATACATCTTGATCGATCGTATGAAAGACCTTATAAGTCTGAGGATAAAGGGTTCGTAACTCTAAAAAGCGAGGATTTTCTAAAGCCTCATAAAAGTGTCGAAAAAACGTCAGGTTGATTTCTTGTTTGGTCCGTTGAACCAAAAACTTAGCTACACCATCGACTAAGTTGGTGATAGGCAGTCCACCTAGACCGCCACCGCCACCTAGACCTTCTATATCGGCTTTTTTGCCACTGATCATCGCACTGCTCGAAGTACCACTACGTTCATCAGGGATAAGGTCGGCCAAGATAGGATTGTAGCCAGGATCAGTAGGATCTTCGATGATGTCAAAAATGGCTGGTGCGGGTAATACATCATCCTCAGGGATCGTATTGGCCGGTAGGTAGGTGCTGAGTAGCTCCGCTACTACTGCGATATTTTGGCTTTTGCTCAGGTCAAATTGACCAGCACTATCACTGATTACAGAGTCGAGGGTGATGGCATCAAGATAGGTTTGGGCGTTGGCGAAAAAAGGGAAGGCTAGGGCGATTAATAAGAGGCTGTTACGTAACATGGGCTGGGAATGTTTTTTGAAAGGCTAGTAAGGGGTTGGGCTTAGGCTTTGGGGCATCGCTAGGAAGAGACTGGGGGTCAAAAGCTAGGGTGCCATAAGTATTTTGGCGTAGGATGGGCAAGAGATCTACGGGCTTATAATGCGGGTCTATTTGGAGGAGGGGAGACAATAACAATGCACTGTAAGCACTTACGATCGCGGTGGCCATCGAGGTGCCTCGAACCTGGCAGTAGCTATGCTTTTTTAGGCCTAAGGATAAGACATCCTTACCGGGAACGAAAAAATCTAGATGGGAAGTACGAGTGGTAAAAGTATCCACTTTGCCATCTTTACCATAGGACCCAATGCCGACCACTCCTTCTACACAAGCAGGGACATTGTTTATCTCTTTACGGGCCGTATTATTGCCGACAGCGGCAAATATGAGTACCCCTTTTTCTTTGACAAGTTGACTGACCCGACTTTTGAAAGCGGCACTGGCATCCGTAATAAACAAACTAATAGAAATAATATGGGCCCCTTGCTCTAGGGCCCATTCAATGCCTGCTAGTAACTTTTGCTCTTTGACTACTTGGCTATTGATGACTTTGCCAATGAGGAGATTGGCTCCAGGTGCAATTCCAAACAAGCGTTTGCCTTGGGCCGTAATCAGACCCGCACATTGGGTGCCGTGACCTTGGGTATCGGTAACTTTGGGGCTATTGCTAACAAAGTTTTTGCGGGCGGAGATATATTTGGAGTTGATCTCGATATGATCTTCATAAATACCCGAGTCGAGGATGGCGATGCGAACCCCTTCCCCCATCGAATAGGGCCAAATCCGATCTATATCTAGTTGGACAATCGGCCAATCCATCTTAAAAGCAGGTAGCTTAGCTGTGGGAGGGTTTAATATGGGCTTAGGCAGCGGCCGACGTGCATTAGAAGCGTTCTGCGCAGCAGCCCCTAACAACTCCAGATCGCCACTCCACAGAAAATTGCCCAGAGCATCTTGATACCAACGGTCATTGCCATTGATGGCCTTGCCTTTGACTTCCTTGAGGACGGTCCAAACTTGTCCTTTGTAAAGCGTTGCGCGAGCTGATCCGGTGCCTGAGTCTGCTGTTGGCCAGAGATCAGTATCTTTTTTTGCCCTTAGCTGCATGTTAGCAATTAAAGCATTATTGGGAATCTGTCAAACACAACAGCCAGATCTGTCGCTGGCTGCGGTCATAAAGCAGGTAAGTCATATCCCAATATTCATCATAAAACCAATCCGCCCAAGCCGTTTCAAAGCTCATCACGCTGACTTCATCATAACGATTTTGTATGATTTGATCAATAAAACGCTCAGCAGTCTGGAGGACTTCTCGGGCGGGAAGACTTTGGTCAGAATGAGGCCCGCCATGATACAAATGCCTGGCCAAGCGTCCCGCCATGTCAAAGCTATCTGGCAAGTGGATCACGGATTCAATCGAGAGTAAGCGTTTGTCGATATTGAGTTCGGCCGCAGCCGAAATAACGTCCCCACTACTCAAGACACGGCTAGCAAACTCAATTTCAGCGAGGCGATTATTGTAGGCAAACCAATCAAAAGTTTGGTTTTCGGCTACTTGAAAATGATAAAGTAAGGCTCCTCCACGTGGATGCGCGACCTTGAGGTCATGGATAAAATGGAGAATCTCGGGATGGGTAATAGGAATATTTTCAAAGCGGATTTTACTCCACATTGTACGCACGGCGTCTTGATTAGGTCTTTGGTGCTGCCAGCCCGGTTCGAAAGTCTTCAAGGAAAAGCGGGGAAAGTATTATTAAGTAAGGAGTAGCAAGAAAAAAGGATTTTGTCGTAAGAAAAGTGGCTCGATGACTCAGATCGGCTAAGTTTTAAGCGTCTTACTGCTAAATGCTTTTTACCTCAGTACTGAATGTAGTAGTTGATCATTTGAGTAAGCAAGGAAAATCAACAATTCCACAATTCCAAAACTCAGCAAATTTTATACCTAGTCTCCTAGTTTGGATGCCTTGAGCCAAGCCGATACTGCTTGTTTTCTGGCGAGCGATAATTCGCCATTTTCCAACCAAGTATGCACCCAACCTGCAAATTTTAAGTTGAGGTATTCGGCAGATGCGGCAAAAGGCTTGGCAAAAAAATCTGGCACATCATCATCTGGCCCACAACTCAAGGCCAGCCAAGTTTTGCCTTCCCAGCGATCGTAAAGCGGCTTATGGACTTCAAAGAGGTCTGTCAGGCGATCAAAAAAGGTTTTCATCTGCGCGCTCATGCTATACCAATAGACCGGTGTGGCAAGGATGAGGTAGTCATATTCAACCAGCGCTTGCATGAGCTTTGGAAAATCATCGCTTTGGCGATGTTGATAATCATAGTATCCCACTTCATAGTCGTTGAGATCATAAAGATCCGCTTCAATTTGACTCATCAGGTGAGATACCACTTTGCGAGTATTGCCGTTGCTACGAGCACTACCCATCAGGATCGCAATTTGCTTCATCCTCTATTCTACCCCATTGGCAATAAAAAGATTCGTTTTTTACCTTAGATTGTGCGTGTCAAGTTTGGCAGTTTTGGGGAGGTTTACTCCGAAAGCTTATTTGAGTATTAAGTATTAAGTATTAAGACATGGGAAAATAGGTTTATATGATTTAGTAAGGCCTTTTTATCTCTACACTGAATACTCTATACTTGAGGCGCCTACAGATCAGGTATATATGCAGAAAGAAAAGCTCATCATCATTGGAGCAGGTCTAAGTGGACTCTGCCTCGCTTATAAACTCAAAAAGGCCGGAAAAGAGGCGCTGATTTTAGAAGCGCGTCCACGAGTGGGAGGGCGTATCCTGACTCAATATCGAGAAGGAGTCGCACCTATCGAGTTGGGAGCTACTTGGCTGGGCCGTAAACACCAATCGCTGACGGCTTTGTTGGAAGAATTAGATTTGAAGGTTTTTGCCCAAGAGCTGGGCGGTAAGGCTATTTACGAACCCATCTCTACCAGTCCCCCGCAACTGGTCCAATTGCCCCCTAATGAGGAACCTAGCTTCCGGATCGCTGGAGGTAGCTCACAGTTAATCCAAGCCTTAGTCGAGCGCCTAGGGCCAGAGCAAATCGTTCTCCGCCAGGAGGTAAAAAAACTAATAAGTCAAGCAGACAAGATCATTGTCCAAACTCAAAGCCATCAGTATGAAGCCGAAAGGGTCGTTTCAACCTTGCCCCCTTATTTGGTTTCGCAGACCATAGAGACTGAACCTGCCCTAGCCCGCTCCCTTTTGGATATCGCAGGACAAACTCACACTTGGATGGGGGAATCCATTAAGGTTGCCTTGACTTTTGAGCGGCCGTTTTGGCGAAGTCCCCATCTTAGTGGCACGATCATGAGCAATGTTGGCCCGATACCAGAGATGTACGATCATGCAGACGTCTCCGACGAACGCTTTGCTCTCAAGGGTTTTCTCAATGGCGCCTATCATGCAGCTAGCAAGGCAGAACGTCTGGCCGTAGTGTTAAAGCAACTTAGTAAATATTACGGCGAGGAGGTGCATAACTATCTACAATATGAAGAGGCCGTGTGGCGGGAAGAGAAATATACTTTTGTGCCTTATCAGAGTGATATGCTGCCTCACTTGCACAATGGGCATGAAGTATTTAGAAAAGCGTATTGGGACGGTAAACTTTATATCTCAGGATCAGAAACAGCTGCGGACTTTCCTGGATATATGGATGGAGCCGTACAGAGTGCTGAATATGTTTGGGGACAGATCATGAAGGGATGATCAGGAGTAGGCAGGTGGCCTTTAAGTACAGAGACAATAGTATTTAGTATTAAGATCTAAGAAAATGGGCTGTATGGTTCATCAAAACCATTTTTCTCTGTACTAAATGCTCTTTACTCTCTACTATTTTCTTAAAAAATATAATCTAAGGTTAGCCCAGCTGTAATGAGATGATCATTACTCAAGGAAGCGGTATTTCCTTCCTCCCATTGTTGGCCATCAACTAAATCGTCGAGGAGGAAATTATAGCGCCCTTCTAGCCCAATCGCTACATGTTCAGTAGCGCGGATGCGAAAGCCCAATCCTCCTAAAAAGGATGATCTAAAAGTACGATTGCCCAATTGAGTATTGTTGAGGCGGTCTTGCTGGGCGAGGGTTTCATAAGTACCATCGAGTATTTCGTTGAGCTGATTGCGAACCTCTAGGGGGTCGCTAGCAGTAATTTGCGAATAGTCATAGGTCTCGAAGGTACTTTCGTTATAGGCATTGATCCGCGTCTCATAGAGCATAAAATTGAGGCCAGCCATCAAAAATAAATCCCAACTGTCGCCGCTATTGGGGGAGATCAAGCGGTTGAGGTTGAACTTAAGAGCGCCTGAGACCGAAAAATGCTGCATCTGATAGTTGTGAAAAACCATCTGGGTAGAGTCATAAAAATAGACGCTATCCTGCTCACCATTGAGGGCCGAATTATTTAAGAAGCTATTGCTGGCCGTTGTGCCCAAGCCTTGTGCCAAACCGCCTCCGATCAGTATTTTGAGGTCTATCGTTCGCGAAAAGGAATTTTGGGCATAAACGCCAATTTCATAGCCCGGGAGAACCTGACTCACATCCCCACGCATATAATTTGAGCCTAATTGGAGCCCTACCGCCCATTCTCCCACTACACTGGGACTGACGCCATAGTACTGCGCCTGCATTTGTGCGCTAAATATCAGCGAGCTTAGACAAACTAAGTATCTGATCTTGAGGTATTTCATCTTGAGTTTTTTTCTATGGTGCAGGAAGTGCAAATCTAGCCAAAATTCGCATTTCCAAAATGAAGATTAGGCCTCTAGGCAAAAAAGTTGACTAAGAATTGAATTTTTTGGGTATTTTTAGATTAGGCTATTACTTGACTACTACTCATGAATAACGAATACGTAAAGGCAAACGCATGTTTTGCCCCCAAAAGCTTTTCTGCTTTCTTGCTACTATTATTCTCTTTACCAATAGCGCTCTTGGGGCAAGATTTGGTCAAAGGAAATGTGAAAAATAGCGAAAGCGGCGAGGTGCTGGTGGGCGCAAGGATCATCATAGAAGGTACCCGTATCGGCAGTATGAGCCGAGAAGATGGGAGTTTTTCGTTCCGTCCCGGAACGCAACCCCCCTTCGTTTTAATGGCTACCTTTCTGGGCTATGATACTTTGCGTCTCGAGGTAAACTCACTCGCAGAGCCAGTCGAATTGGAGATGACCGAGAACTTTGTGACCCTAGGTGAGGTCAACATTTTTGCCAATGCTGCGCTGGAAAAGCAAAAGCAAGCAGATTTGACCGTTGAGACGATGAGCATCACGGCCATCAAAGAGACACCCGCAGCTAATTTTTATGAAGGACTGGGACACCTCAAAGGAGTAGACCTTAGCTCCGCTAGCTTTGGCTTCAAAGTGGTTAATACCAGAGGTTTTAATAGTACTCAACCAGTGCGCTCCCTCCAATTGATTGATGGGGTAGATAATCAGTCTCCGGGTCTCAATTTTTCTTTAGGTAACTTCCTCGGAGCCTCCGAGCTTGATATAGAATCTGTAGATTTGGTCGTAGGGGCAAGTTCTGCCTTCTACGGCCCCAATGCCTTTAATGGGGTTATCTCTATGACTACCAAAGATCCTTTTATTCATCAGGGCGTTTCTGCTTCGGTAAAACTAGGAGAACGTAATTGGGTAGAAGGAGGTATCCGCGTAGCTCGTGCTTTTGGTGGCACAAAAGGCAATGAGAAATTTGCCTTCAAACTCAACCTGTTTTATCTGCAAGCAGATGACTGGGAAGCGGACAATATGGAGGAAGCTTATCGCGATACCACAGAGCGTAGGGCCATTCCTTATGTAGGAGTTGACAATCCCGGTGGTTATGATGCCGTTAACCGCTATGGGGATGAAAACCTAAAGACGGGTCAAAACTCGGCCACTTCTGGTAGTGAGCAGATTCTGCTGCCAGGCTTAGGTCGTTGGCACCGAACCGGCTACGAAGAAAGAGATTTGGTTGATTATAATACCAACAACTTTAAAGGTTCTTTGGCCCTGCATTATAAAGTTCGCCCCAAAGTTGACCTTATCGCCTCGACTAGCTACAGCAATGGCACCACGGTTTTTCAAGGGATCAATCGTATTAGTCTAAAAGATATTCAGTTCTTTCAGCATAAGCTGGAGCTAAGAGAAAGAGATAAGTTCTTTTTCCGCGTTTATATGACTCATGAAAACGCAGGAAACTCTTATGACCCTGTCTTTACTGCTTTCCAACTGCAGGAGATTGGCTTTGGGGATAGGGCTTGGGATCAGCGCTACCGTAACTATTGGCGCAATAATTTTGTAGATGATGTTGAGTCCCTAGAAGGATATCCGGAAGAACCCAGTCCACAGAATGGATTCAGGTTTGACTTTGAGCAACAGGCCCGTATCCTAGAAGAAAATAACGATAAGCTTAGTCAATGGCATCAGGAGGCTCGAGCCCAAGCGGATGAATTTTATGCTGCCCCCGGCACCCCAGAATTTCAAGCCTTATTTGACTCTATCACTTCTACTCCCCTTAGCAACACCTTTGGCACCAGATTCGTGGACCGTTCTGCCCTTTATCATGGACACGGAGAATATAAGTTCAAGCCCTCTTGGGCTGAGGTAACCGTCGGTGGTAATTTCCGCCTTTACACACCTGTTACAGACGGCACTATCTTTGAGGATACGGCCGGCAATGTGATTACTAACTTTGAGTACGGTCTCTACACGGGTGTTAAAAAGCGCTTTGCTGATGACCGTCTCACTACTACAGCCACCCTGCGGATGGACAAAAACCAAAACTTCCGCTATCTTTTTTCCCCAGCCCTTACCGCTGTCTGGCGTACCAATAAGCAGGACGTGATTCGTGCTTCCTTTAGCTCGGCTATTCGCAACCCGACCCTATCTGACCAATACCTTAACTATAATGTAGGTAGAGCTACGCTGGTAGGAAATATAGAGGGTCGTGATAGTCTCTTGACGTTGCCTTCATTAGACGACTTTTTTGATACCAATGATCTCTCACAGCTTGAGTACTTTAGCTTAGATCCTATCCAACCAGAACGAGTTCGGACTTTTGAGGTTGGCTATCGTACCACTATCGCCAAGAGATTGTATATAGATGCAGGTTACTATTTTAGCCTTTATAGAGACTTTATTGGTTTCCGTCTTGGTTTTGATGGTGGTATTGTCTTCGGGATCCCTGTCGGGCAAGTACTGCGGGTTTCAGCCAATGCAACTGACGTGGTTACTACTCAGGGCTTTTCCATTGGAGCCAACTACTTCTTTGATAAAGGCTACGCTATTAGTGGTAACTACTCTTGGAATAGACTCAATACTACTACTGATGACCCCATCATTCCGGCCTTTAATACGCCGGAGCATAAATTTAATGTGAGCTTTTCGGGCAGAAATATTGAGCTTGGCCCTATCGATAAGCTAGGTTTCAACGTGAACTATAAGTGGGTACAGGGCTTCTTATTTGAAGGTTCGCCTCAGTTTACGGGCGAAATCCCAACTTATTACCTACTTGACGTACAGCTTAATCGCTACTTTCCCGATTTAAAGTCAACTTTAAAATTGGGTGCCTCCAATATTTTGAACAATGAAGTCTTTACCGTCTATGGCGGTCCCCGCATCGGTAGATTAGCCTATTTTTCTATTCTGGTCGATGTCGCCCGTAAATAAACGCCTATGTAGCAGCTACATAATTTTTCTAACCATAATTAACCTTTTAGACTACTATGAATCATTTGCGTACTCTTTTTTCTTTCGCGCTGGTCTGTGGACTAGTGGTATTTGGGCATGCGCAGGAGCGTTATCTGGATGAGGTCTTTTCAAGTGTGACCATCACATCCGATACTACCTACGCCACCAATATCAGTATCTTCCCGATCATCGCTGGAGCCGCTACTATGCCAGTTCCTGTTCCTTTGGAGATGGATGTTTATGAACCGATGGGGGACACTGCTAGTATGCGTCCTCTGATCCTTTTTGCTCACACGGGTACTTTTTTCCCGCCCGCAGTCAATGGTGGACCTTCTGGGGCACGTACTGACAGTATTTGCGTGGAGTTTGCCACTCGTATGGCCAAACGAGGCTATGTGGTTGCCGTGTTTACCTATCGCAAAGGTTGGAATGCGACTTCTTCCAATGCAGAGGTTAAGCGTAAGACCATCCTAGAAGCTGCCTATCGTGGTATTCATGATGCGCGTGCTTGCGTACGTTATTTCCGTCGCAACGTCGCCGAAGACGGTAATGGTTGGCGGATTGACCCTGACAGAATCGCTATGGGGGGTGATGGTACTGGTGGTTATGTAACCTATGGTGCGACTTACCTCAAGCGTTTTGAGCAAGTGTTTATCACTAAGTTCATTGACTTTACTGATCCTATGAATCCAGTTCCTTATGTAGATACCCTGCAACTAGGTCAGCCTTACGGCCTAGATTCTGTGGCCTTAAATATCGTCAACCACCCTGGTTACAGCTCGGATTTCAGTATGGGATTTGCCCTCGGTGGTGCCTTAGGAGACAGCAGCTGGGTAGAGCCCAACGACCCTCCTTTCGTTTCTTTCCATTGCTACAGAGATCCATTTGCCCCTTATGCAGTCGGTGATGTGATCGAGCCTGTCAATGATGACGTTGTTATCGCCCAGGCTTCTGGAGGTTTTTCGACTATGACGCAATCCAACGCCAAAGGCAATCAAGATATCTTCAAAGCAGTATCTTGGAACGATCCCTTTACTATGGCGCAAGAATCCAACCCACAAAATAACGGTCTGGATGGGATGTTCTCTTTCGTAACTCCTGACCCGATGATGGGTGATACTACTTGTATCACTAGCTTGCCCGTACCGGCTGATACCTTCCAAAACTGGGGTTCTCCATGGTCTTGGTTCAACCCAGCGGTGTATGAAGCTACCTGGAACTTTGTTTATGCTGATGCCATCTCTAACGGACAACAGATCACAGGTGCAGAAGCAGTTTGTCGTGCCTCTCTTGGCTCTCCTAATGATGGTGCTGCGGCAAAGATTTACATTGACTCTATCGTAGGCTATCTTAGTCCTCGTCTGGCCATCGCTCTTGATCTCCAAACTTCAGTAGGGATTGAAGATGAGCTTAGTCAAGAAATTGGTTTCCAAGCCTTCCCTAATCCTGCTAACCAGCAGTTGACCTTGCAAGTAGCTGATCCTGCTCATCCGATCCAAGAGGTGCGTTTGACAGATATCACTGGTCGTACGGTCTATACCCAGACAGGCTTGTCGAGAACGCATACTACCATAGACCGCAACAACTTACCTGCTGGCATTTATGTGCTGCAAGTACAGGTCAAAGGCGGAACCGTAGTAGAAAAAATACAGTTTGATTGATAAGTTGATCAAGCGATTTTAGACACTCTAGTGGAGGCGGGACTTATCTCGCCTCCCTTTTTTTGTGCACTCTGTCTCTCTTCCATCAACTCCATGATGGTTTTGCTACGCGGAAAAAATGATAGGAGCCGGTCCAAAACCTTTTCTACAATCGCATCAGGGCAAGAGGCGCCACTGGTGATCAAGACCGTGAGAGGCTCCTTGATAGGGAGGTAGCCGGCGATAGTATGTTCTTCCGCTTCGCGGAACGCATAGTGTCGAATTTTTTCAGCCGAGAGTATATCGCTTTCTGATTCGATAAAGTAGGTCGGTAGTTTCTCTTCACATAGCTCTACTAAGTGAGAGGTATTAGAGCTGTTATGTCCTCCGATCACAATGGCTAGATCAGCTTTTTCCTGCAACAGTTTGGTGGTAGCTGACTGATTGTTTTTGGTCGCATAGCAGAGGGTGTCTCGTGTATTGGCCACTCTGTTTTCGAGTTCGGCGGAGCCAAACTTCTCCTCCATCGCTTTGGCAAAATGGGCTGAGATCGCCGCTGTCTCAGTGGCCAACATAGTCGTTTGGTTGACGACGGCAATTCTTTCTAGATCCTTGGTCGGATCAAAGCCCGGAGTCGCTTTTTCAGAAAAATAACGTTCAAAATCTGCTATAGACCGATGGCCCAATATGATCTGACTCAGGATCTGAGATTCCTTCATATCTTTGACCACAACTGTCGGTGTAAACACACGACTATGGGAGAAGGTAGCTTGCGTCTCTTCATGCTTAAATTTGCCATGAATGATGACCGTATAACCCTGTTCCCCTAGTTCTTTCGCTCTAAACCACACATTTTCTACAAAGCGGCAGGTTGCGTTCCACTTTTGGATATCTACCCCTATCGTACGTAAACGGGCGATGTCTTCAACCGAGGCCCCAAAAGCAGGGGTAATCACCACGTCATCTGCCTTGATCTCTTCCCAAGGGATAAGTTGCTCGCCTTTGGCTGTCTTGATAAATCGCAAGCCTCGCTGCTGAAGATCTGCATTGACAAAAGAGTTATGGATCAACTCGCTGATCATAAAGACACGACGGTCTTGATGCTTTTCTAGCGTTTCGTAGGCGACCTCAATCGCGTTTTCAACGCCTTTGCAAAAGCCAAAGTGCCGCGCAATCAAAAAGCGTATAGGCCCAAAATCTAAATTGATCGGGGCTAAACGTTCTCCGCTAGGACGAATCTGCTTGAGTTTGCCGAGTAATTTACTGCGGTAAAGAGGGGCGTACTGCCCTAGATCGTATGCCTTTTTGAGATTGCGGGATTGGTACTTTCGCATAGCCGGTAGAAATGAATTACTCACTTCAAACCCACCAATCATAAAGTTGTTTTCCTATATGAAAAGTCCTATATATCAAGTGGATAGCTCTACCGTTCCGCGCTCCCCCATAGCTATCGGAGGTAAATAAGTCCTTAGACCATAGTATTCAGTATTGAGACCTAGGAAAATAGAGCGATGCGGTCCATCAAGACCTTTTTTCTCTGTACTGCATACTCCCGAAAGCTTTCGGGATACTTTCTACTCAGTACTTTACACTTTACACTTTTATCTTAGTACTCAAATAAGCGTTCCGCCCCGCGTTGAAAATAAAACTTGGATGCTTGATATAAACAATAATTTGACTGTTGGATCAGGCTGGGCTGCCGAGTAGGTCTTCCAAGGTTTTGAGGTATTTGTCGATCACAAAGGTCTGGATCGTCAACAATTCGTCTTGTCCATCGATCCAACCAAAATAGTTGTTCGGATTATCAGAACGCTTATAGAGGACAATCTTGGTCTCCTTCCCGTTACGGTTCTGTACCAGAACGTTTATATCGGGGCTACGCTGGGAGAGCTCTTTATAGAGACCGGGGTAGTTTTCAAAAGCGAAGCTCTCCGCGTAAACCTTGCCTTGGAAAGCAGCCAGATATTTTTTCAAAGCATCGGCTTCCGGCTTGCGGCTATCAAGGGGAAAATCCCAATCAATGCCATTGATATTGCGGCTGAGAGAGAAGTCCGTACGGCCATCATTATAGTCCACCGCAATTGATTGGAGAGAATCGAGGCGCCCGTCGAAAAGCAAGTTTTCTCGCCAAAATAGCGGTTCTAAGCTGTAATAGTTAGTCACAAAGCCTTGTAGGCCGGGCATCTCTACCACTACTGGCATTTCGGCCCCTTCGAGTTTCATGAGATTGCCTTGGCCATTTTTGGCGGGTGAACCTATATAATAGGATTTGATGGTCTTACCGTCACGATCGAAGGCTTCCACATGAAGATTGGCCGAAGCAAGTAGCTCGTCTCCGGTAGCTTGACCTTTGGGAGCCAAAATCTCCTTGACTCGAATCAGGTGCATTACTTTTAGCAATTGATTCATGCGAGGCTGAAAGACCGTAAACTGACCGTTCAGCGACCAGCTGCCCTCCTGCGTACGCAACAAGGCCAAAGACTTATTGAGCTCGCCTTTGCTGTAAAGGCTCAAGTGGATGGTATAAACCGCACTAGTATCTGTGACCGCAAATTCTATGTTTTCGGGATCGACAGAGCTCTGATCTCGTCCCGCAAGAAAAAATATCCAAACCCCAATCCCTACGATAATCAGGGCCAAAAGAATCAAATTACTACGCATAAGCTTGCTTTCGCATCTAAAAAACACCCTAATTTACAGCCACAATCGTTCCGCCTGCAAATTCAAGCTCTGGTTTGGGTTGCACAAAAAGGAAAAGGGCCGGACAAATCCGACCCTTCTCTTTACACACCTATGTTAATCACTACTTACTCTGCTATTTCGATTTGTCTTGGCAAAACCGCTTCCTTTTTAGGCAATTTGACCAATAGGATACCCTTTTCGTATTGAGCCCCTATGGCTTCTACATCGATGGTATCGGGCAGGTGAAATTGGCGGCTGAATTGCTGGTAGTTAAACTCCCGTCTGGTGTAGCGAGGCGTATCCTCACCTTCTGCGGGCGTTTTTTCTACCTTGATTGTCAATTGGTTTTTGTCTAAACTTAAGTTGAAGTCTGCTTTGCTCAATCCCGGGGCTGCGAGTTCGAGCAAAAAGTAGGCTTCCTGTTCAAGGATATTTACCTTCGGTAAACGCTGCAGTTGCTCTCCATTGAGGGGACGAGAAAAGTCTTGCTGAAAAAAATTGTTGAGAAGACTATTAAAGCGCAAACTTGGGTGGTAATACTTAACAGTTGACATAATATCTTTGTGGTTGAATTTTTTTAATTGATTACATCTGCTTAAGAACAAGCTATGTGCCAAGCGGTTTTTGCTGCCGTAATGGCATGTTTTGCAAAGTAGAGCAGACATACTGTCAGTATTCTTTCATTTTTATTACTCCGAAACCGACAAAATGCCCCGTAGCTTCATCATCACTTGTCTTTTTGCTTTTCTTTTGCCGACGCTGGGCCTCGCCCAACGCTCCCATTCCTTGTCCATTGGGACTGGCACCACTTTATATGCAGGCGATTTGAGTGATCGCTGGCAAAACAATTTGATCCTCCCCAATGCATCCTTGCACTATCAGATCTATCTGCATCCTAATTTGAGTCTGAGAGCCAATGCTTCTTACTCTGTGGTAGGGGCGAGCGATGAAAATGCCAATGATGCGGCTCGGATCAATCGCAATCTCTCTTTCCGTTCCCCTCTCACCGACGCCAGTTTGATGGCGGTAATTCACTTGGCCGATAAAAACTTTGGCAAGCGGTGGACCAAACAGTTGTTTATCACCCCTTATTTCTTTGTAGGAGTGGGCATCATGGGTTTTAATCCCCAAGCCGAGTACCAAGACGTATGGTATGACCTCCAGCCCTTGGGCACCGAAGGGCAGTTTTTGGAAGGGGATTATGACGATCCTTATGGCCTACAGGCGCTGCAGATCCCCTCTGGGATGGGGCTCAATGTGCGTTTTAGCCAGCATGTAGGCGCCTTTGCCGAAGTCAGCTATCATAAAACCTATACTGACTATTTGGACGATGTTAGCAATCGTTATCCGGATTTAGATGCCCTGGGCGAGCAAAACTTGATTGCCAAGCAGCTTTCTAAGAGAGCTTTTGATCCAAACGGGACCGGTCCTCAACGCGGTAATCCAGGCGCTAACGATGCTTATGTCTTTATTAAGATGGGTCTGACCTATTACTTTGATGTGTTTCCTCAGTAGGTGGTACTGCTTCGCAGAACGATTGTCTCATTGGGCGGCATGCATGCGCGCCCCTACCTTTGGTGGATTGTAGCGGCGTATTGCATACGCCGCTAGGGATAATCGTTCTGCGCAGCAGTAAAGCCCCAAAAAAAAACCACAGACGCTAGCCCCCAACATTTTGGCCAGCAGAGGGTTAAAAACACAATCCCATTTTGGCTGTATCTTTGTAACCCAATCCTAGAAATCCGTAAGCAATACTATGGACAAACCAATCGTAAATCGCATCGCACAAAGTCCCATTGTGACTTTTAAGTTGGAGGATCATTATCCTTCCGGAGAACGCGTACACATAGATATAAAAGAGCAATTGTACATGGGCATGATCCTCCGCGAAAAAGACTTTCGCACTTGGATCAAAGAACAGGACTGGACTCAATATCAAGACAAGCATGTCGCCATTAGCTGTAGTGCAGATGCCATTATACAAGTATGGGCTTATATGCTTTTGGCCTCTAGGCTCCAACCCTACGCCAAATCCATCGTCTTTGGTACGTTGGAAGATTTAGAGTTACAACTTTGGCAAGATGCCTTAGATAAGATTGACTTTGCGGAGATGGCTGATCGCCCAGTAGTCGTCAAAGGTTGCAGTGAAATAGACATTCCTGCGTCCATTTATATGGAGACGACCAAGCGCTTGATGCCTTTTGCCAAAAAAATAAGTTACGGAGAGCCCTGTTCTACCGTCCCAATCTGGAAGAAACGTTGAAAAGCTAATTTTGAAAACGTAAATTCTCCAACAACAAAACAACTTAACCTAATAATTTAGCACAATGGGATTGTTTGACTTCATCAAAGGCCAGTTTATAGATGTCATAGAATGGGTAGACCCTAAGCGCGATGTCCTCGTGTGGAAGTTCCCAGACCAAGACAAGGAAGTAAAGATGGGCGCTCAGCTTACCGTACGCGAGTCTCAGGCTGCCATCTTGATCAACGAAGGCAAAATGGCCGACGTATTTGAGCCAGGCCGCTTTGAGTTGACCACGCGCAACATGCCGATTATGACCACGATCAATTCGTGGAAATATGGCTTCGATTCTCCTTTTAAGGTTGACATCTACTATTTCAATACCCGTCAGTTTACCGATAACAAATGGGGTACGCCAAGCCCTGTAACCATACCGGATAGTAAGTTTGGCCAAGTAGAGTTTCGCTCTTTTGGTACTTACAACTTCCGCATCAATGATTTTGAGACCTTCTTTAAGGAGTTTGCTGGCACAGATCCTGTCGTAAGACTGGCTGAGATCGAGGGTACGCTTAGAGGTAAGCTAGTAGATCGCTTTACAGAGATCGTCGCAGAGATGGCGGAGAATGATTTTTCTTTCGTGCAGATGCAAGCCAACAAAACAGAGTTTGTAGAGGCACTTAAGCCACGTATCGCGGATTACTTTACTCAGTTTGGCCTTGAGCTCACAGACTTCTCTATCCAGAGCATTACGCTGCCGCCAGAGCTACAAGAATACCTACGTAAGAATACTCAGATGAATATGGTAGGCGATATGGATCGCTTTATGAAGTTCCAAATGGGTAGCGCAATGGAGAAATCAGCTGAAAATCCAGGTGGCGGTAATGCCGGCATGGATATGGGAGCAGGCATCGCCATGGGGCAAATGATGATGAATCAAATGGGGCAAGCCTCTAACAACAGCGGCGCTAGTGCAACTCCTGCCGGAGAAACCAAAGAGGAAATCATGTCCTTGCTCAAGCAGCTCGGTGAGCTCAAAGAAGCGGGAATTCTTACAGAGGAAGAATTTACGGCAAAAAAGACTGAATTATTGGCAAAGCTTTAATTGCCTGATAATAAAACCTTTATCAAATCCTGAGTCTGCTAGTAGGCTCGGGATTTTTTCATTTTTTAAAGAAATCGCGTAAGAATTATAAATATTTCAAAAAAAAATCCTATCTTGGTATTAACAAGTCAGATTGCTGCGCGCATTTCTACATAATTAACTGATATTCAATCTATCTGCGCTACTAGTAGAATTGCAAAGTTTTTAACAATCGGGACTAATAAAAAAGGACTACTACTGAAATTGATCAAGACTCGGCCTCAGCCGAGTTTTGTTCTTTTATACCCAGTCCTTAATTTTCTGCTATGAAGCAGCCCCCTCCAAAAGTCTTAGTAGCAGCACTAGATTGGGGGCTTGGACATGCCACTCGTTCCATCCCAATTATAGATCATTTATTGGCCGCTGAAGTAGAGGTTTGGCTCGCTGGAGCCGGTCGCAGTGCTGAGTTTTTGCAACTTCGATATCCCAAATTAAATTTTTTGAAATTATCTCCCTATAAAGTGCGGTATTCGAAAAAATACTTCCTTTTGTTGGGAATATTTGCACAAATACCCCGGCTTATCAACGTTATTCGCAAAGAAAGAGCTGAATTATCTCGTTTTCAGCAACAGCATCATTTTCAGCTAATTATATCAGATAATCGTTATGGATTGCATTTGAAAGGGCTAAAATCTGTCTTTATTTGCCATCAATTGGCTCCTATTCCTTGGCCCAATGTCAAACTTATCCACAAACTGGTTTTTGGGCTGCACCAATGGTGGTTGAGACCCTTTTCTCAGGTTTGGATTCCAGATTTTGCGGGTAATTTCAATCTCTCAGGTATCCTTTCTCATCGTTTTCCTCCTCCGGAGAACGCTTGTTTTATTGGTCCGCTTTCACGCTTTAATAGGTCGGAAATTACCAGCGTTCGGCGAAGCCGAAACCTCCCTTCCAAAGCGCCTGAAATACTCATTGTACTCTCTGGCCCAGAGCCTCAGAGGAGCTATCTGGAAGCAAAAATCAAAGCCCAATGGCTGGACATAAAAGCAAGCATCTGGTTGGTGCAGGGAAAAACCGAGCAAACAAATTATGAAATTTGCAATGAGCACCTTTTGATTAGCTTTCTTGAGACCGAGGATCTGCAATGGGCTCTACAAAATGCGCAGATCGTTATCTCTCGTCCTGGCTATTCGAGCATCATGGATTATGCCGTTTTAGGCTTGCAAAAAGTTATCCTCATCCCTACCCCTGGGCAAACTGAACAAGAATATCTAGCAGAGGGATTGGCGCAGCAAAAGATCGCCTTAAAATTGCCACAGTCTAAATTGGACCTGCCTGCTGCAATCAAAGAGATAGCGCATTACAAAGGCTTTGATACCATAGAAGTCGAGGAAGAAGGGCTTAGGTCTGCTATTGAAGCCGTGCTAGAGTTATGATGAAGTGGCAAGCTTTTCATATCGATCTGCCAGAAGCACGCTTCGCCTTGTTAGAAGCTGGGGATGGGCCCAATGTGCTGATTTGTTTTCATGGCTATGAGCAGTCTAAGGCGCTTTTTGTGCCCCTCTTCGAGAAAATTCCTATGGGTTGGCGGATTGTGCTGGTGGATTTACCGCTTTATGGGGAGACGCTTTGGCATGACTATGAGCAAGGGATCAGTGATCAGCTGTTGCGGGCTTTTTGGGCCGCCTGCGGGGAACGCTATCCCGAAGCAAAGCGGCATCTTTTTGGCTTTAGCATGGGAGGGAAGTTTGCCTTGTCGCTACAATCTAGCGTTCGGCGAGGAGCCGAAAGTCTGATCCTCATGGCCCCTGATGGGATAAAATCAAATTTTTGGCATCGGGTCATCTTGAGCCCTGGGGGGCTGAGCCTCAATCGCTGGCTCGATGCCCACCCTAATTGGATCCTCAAACCGGCTAAGTGGCTTTATTTACTCAAGCTGTTAGATCCCCTCTCTTATCGTGTAGTCAGACTGAGTTATGAGACGGCTTCGGCTAGAGAGCGTAAAAGCCGTCAATTGATGATCTATCGCGCGCTCAAGGTCGATTATCCGAGGCTTAGCGCACAAAATGACACCAAATGGCACTTGATCTGGGGAAAAAAGGACAAAATCTTACGTGTTGGCCTGAGCCAAAAATTTCAAAAGCTCCTGCCGCAAGTAAAGCTTCATATTTTGGAGGGCGGGCATATGCTCATCCATGAGAAACGAATAGAAGTGGCCGATTTGCTCAGGCAAATTATGCACAGTTTATCCACAGAGTCTGTGGATAAGTAAGTGGATAAGCGAAAAGAGGGAAGCGTTCTGCGCAGCAGTGCCTACCAATCATCCTCATCATCCATACCCAAAGCAGTATTTAAAGCCCTTTGTAGCTCACTGAGGGCGTGTCTTTCTCGCTTTTGTTGGGCGAGTGCTATTCCTTCTTTGTAAATGTTGATCGCTTGTTCTACCTGCTCTTGGCGTTCGAGTACTGCACCAAGATGGTAATAGAGACCGATATAATCAGGGTGCAGACTTTTTAGCTGTTCAAAATATTTTTGCGCCTCTGACCATTCTTCTTTTTGCTGGTATTCATAAGCAATAGAATAGAGGGTAAAGGCATCATTAGGCGCTTTTTTGAGAAAATCAAACAAACGCTGTAAACGTGGATTGTCCATAGCTTTTAACAATGCTATTTAGTTTGTAATTTTGCACATCAAATTTAGAAATTCTGCTAAAGTATGAAGATTTTAGTGTGTATTAGCCATGTCCCCGATACTACAACCAAAATCCAGTTCGAAGAGGACCATAGTGGCTTGAATAAATCTGGCGTTACTTTCGTCATAAACCCTTATTGTGAGTACGGTCTTTCAAAGGCTTTGGACCTTCGGGAGTCTGGCAAATCAGTGCAAATTACGGTTTGTTGTGTAGGAGGTCCAGAAGTACAGCCTACCTTGCGTAAAGCACTTGCTATCGGCGCAGATGATGCGGTGATGATCAATACTCAACCGCATGACCCCGCCTACGTAGCCAAGCAAATTGCTGCCTATGCCGAAGGCAAAGAATTTGACCTTATCTTTACCGGTAAAGAATCTATCGACTACAATGGCGGTATGGTTCCCGGAATGATTGCAGAACATCTCGGATGGGTTTGCATTCCTTCCGCTACTAAGCTTGAGATGGGAGAAGGGGAGAGCCTCGAAATCCATCGTGAGATTGCCGGTGGTACCGAAGTGATTGAA
Source organism: Bacteroidota bacterium (assembly GCA_039024315.1). Lineage (GTDB taxonomy): Bacteria > Bacteroidota > Bacteroidia > J057 > J057 > JBCAWW01. Next base: position 2,838 of record JBCCQN010000099.1, on the reverse strand, counting down.
GCCCAGCTGCCACTGGTCGTGAGCTGTCAAAAAGGGATCGCGGAATGGCGTATTCCCAACATGCGTGGTATCATGGCCGCTAGAAAGAAGCCCCTTTCTTCAGTTAGCCCCACAGAAGTAGCCCCTTATGTCAACACGGTGAAGTATGACTACCCTCCTGCCAAACAGGATTGCCAGTATTTTGAAGTGGAGCAAACGGACGCTCTAGTAAGTGCTTTGACTGACAAAGGTTTAATCTAAGAAGCTGACTGCTGGTAACAGCCTCAAAATTCTCGTTTAGTTAATTCTTAACAATTTTATCAAAGTATGTCTAACGTACTCCTATTCGCAGAACAATCAGAAGGTAGTTTTAAAAAGGCCGTCTTGGAAGCCGCTACCTATGGATATGACATGGCCCAGAAAATGGGTGTGAGTCTTGAAGCAGTGGTTGTCGGTTCTGCCGATGATGCTGAAATTCAAAAACTAGGGACCTATGGGGTCTCAAAAGTATATAAAGTCAGTGATGCTAATCCTGACTCTTTTATCAACTCAGCTTATGCGGCTGCGGTAACTCAGGTAGCTAAAGACACCGGAGCTAAGGTAGTCGTCATGACTGAAACCTATAGTGGTAGAGCGGTCGCGCCTCGCGTAACGGTAAAACTAGATGCATCACCTCTCAACAGCCTCGTTAGCCTGGTTGATCCTGCTAGTCATTTTGACGCAGCGCGCATGGCTTTCTCTGGTAAAGGGATGCAAGAGCTACAAGCTAATCGCGACACCATTGTGGTTACCGTCAAGTCCAATGGCTATAAAGTCTCTGAAAACCCTGTAGCCATGAACGTAGAAGAAGTGGCTTACAAAGGTAGCTTTGGCGTTGACGCAGTGGTCAAAGAAATCATCAAAGCAAGCGATGGCATCTCTCTGACAGAAGCCGAGAGTGTAGTCTCTGCTGGTCGAGGAATGAAAGGACCAGAAAACTGGCCGATGATCGAAGAACTTGCTTCTTTGATTGGTGCTGCCACTGCCTGTTCTAAGCCAACTGCTGATATGGGATGGCGCCCTCACCACGAACACGTAGGCCAAACCGGTATTCAAATTAGTCCTACTCTCTACATTGCCATTGGTATTTCGGGTGCAATTCAGCATTTAGCTGGGGTAAGCTCTTCCAAAAACATTGTGGTGATCAATAAAGATCCAGAAGCACCTTTCTTCAAAATTGCTGACTATGGCATTGTTGGTGATCTTTTTGAGGTCGTGCCCAAGATGTTGGAGGCGATCAAGAAAAATAGAGTAGCGGGCTAATCCCCTCTATTTTATTGCTAGGGATTTTCCCCGATTTTATATTACCTTAAATCAGACAGGACCGGATTAGGTTTTTAGTATGAGTAACAAAAAGATACGCCTGGATATCATTGGCCTCTCTTCCAGCCAATCCCAAGTGGGACACTATGCGCTGGTGTTAGGAGAAGTTACTGGTAATCGCCGCCTCCCCATTATCATTGGAGGTGCCGAAGCACAGGCGATCGCACTAGAGTTGGAAAACATAAAAACCAACCGTCCGATGACCCACGATTTGATCTTTAATTTGGCTCGCCACTTTGAGATCAATTTGGTCGAAATCATCATCAATGATCTCAGCGAGGGAATTTTTTATGCCAAGCTCGTGATGGAAGTTGATGGCGAAATCCATGAGATCGATAGCCGTCCTAGTGATGCGGTTGCCATTGGTGTTCGCTTTAAGGTACCTATCTATAGTTACGAAAGCGTACTTGACGAAGCTGGAATCATCATCGATGATGAGGCTGACAGCGGTGCCAACTATGGAGACGATGCGAGTGGACTCTCATTGGCCGAAATCGAAAAGTCAGATCCCATCGAGGAAGAAGATGAGCCCAAACCCGTAAGACGACCTAGATCGAGTTCTAAGTCTAGTAAGTCGCGCCTCAATGATCTGCAAAAGAAACTAGATGATGCTTTGGCCGGTGAGGATTACGAAGAAGCTGCTCGCATTCGCGACGAAATAAATCGGATCTCTGGAGACTAAAATGAAGATTATTTCTACGATATTTGAGGGCGCGATATTTCGCGCCCTCCTCGTTTATACATGATCGATTTATGGCGGATAGCTTAATTCTTACCGAATGTCCGAGAGATGCGATGCAGGGTATCAGTGATTGGATTCCCACTGAACTCAAGACGCGCTATTTACAAGCGTTACTAGCCGTCGGCTTTGATCGTTTGGATTTTGGTAGCTTTGTCTCTCCCAAAGCCGTGCCTCAGCTCAAAGATACGGCAGAAGTTTTGGGTGGCTTAGACACTTCTCAAAGCAATACGGAGCTACTCGCGATCGTGGTCAATCTCAGAGGTGCGCAAGACGCTAGCCGTTTCAAAGAAATCAAATATTTGGGCTATCCCTTTTCTATTTCAGAGACCTTTGAGCAACGTAATACGAGAAAATCCATCGCTCAGTCTGTTGAAGTAGTCAAGCAAATTCAGGAGTTGTGCGTTCGTGAAGGCAAAGAACTACTGCTTTATCTATCGATGGCCTTTGGCAATCCCTATGGAGATCCTTGGAATGTTGAGATCGTCGAGGAGTGGGCTGAAAAAATGTCCGCTCTTGGGATCACGAGACTCTCCTTAGCCGATACGGCTGGTAGTGCCGATCCCGCATCTATCCAATATCTATATAGCAATCTGATTCCCCGCTTCCCCGAACTCGAATGGGGGGCGCACTTTCATTCTCATCCCGACAAACGGCAGGAAAAGCTTCAAGCCGCTTGGGATCATGGATGTCGCCGCTTCGATAGCGCAATGATGGGATTTGGAGGCTGTCCTTTTGCACATGATGACCTCGTAGGC
>JBCCQN010000098.1:0-29265 GCA_039024315.1 Bacteroidota bacterium | reverse complement strand
ACTTTCATTTCTGCCGCATTAGGGGCTCTACTTTCCTCATATCGACCTGGTAGCATTTGCTCGGTTAGGGCTCTGAGGCCCCGTTCTTGTTCCGCTGGATCAAGCACCCAGCGACCCTTGCCAAAAAGTACCACCGAGCGATAATTGGCGGAATGATGCATGAGGGATCGCGCTAATACTAAGCCGTCTAGATGCGTAACCCCAATAGAGGTGGGCGCACCTTCTCCGACTGCATTGATCATCCGGTTTTTACGAGCGCCATGCAGATAAAGCGTATTCCCAATTCTACCGTAGGAGGTAGGAATTACGACGGGAGCCCCATCTACTAAGACTGCAACATGACACAAAAAGCCAGCATCAAGGATCGCATGGATCGTGGCCTCATCATAATGCGCTCTTTTGGGATTACGGCGCACCTTTGCACGATTTGAAACTTCAACTTGGTTCATCTGATTGTTCTTTATCTCCCTAATTAATAGCTTTATCGGATGGTTGATCTATACCACTTTTAATAAATTTGCTAGTCCGATATGTTGCCATTTGCCCGCTTGATCCAAATAGAGCCAGAAAATGAAACTGCCATTTACCTCCAAATAGTGGGGCAACTCATTGCTTTGATTGAGCAGGGACAATTGCAGGCTGGACAAAGATTACCAGGTAGCCGGAAGCTGGCAGAAACCCTCAAATTGAACCGCAATACTATCATCGCGGCATATGACGAACTTAATGCTCAGGGTTGGCTGAATCAAAAAACGGGTAGTGGTACCTATGTTTCTGATCAGATCCCCCAAGCAGAATTGCAAGCGTTAGGCGTTCGCCAAGGGCTGACCATAAAACTGCCCCCTTTTAATCAAAATCTGGCCATACCCTTACCACAAGGGCGTCCAACTACACCCTATCAACTCAATGATGGCTTGCCCGATATTCGCCTCGCGCCCCTAAAGGAGCTTTCCCGAGAGTATCGAAGAGTTTTGACGCAAAGTGCTTGGCATCATCGCTTGGAATATGGTGATCCTCAGGGTAGTGGATTGTTAAGAGAGCAGTTGAGCCTCTATCTACATAGCAGTCGTGGACTAAAGTTGGATGCTGATTCGATTATGATTACGCGAGGTGTCATTATGAGCCTTTTCTTATTAGCCCAAACCCTTGTAGAAGCAGGTGATGGCATTTTGGTAGGAGAAACGAGTTATAATACCGCGAGTATGAGCTTTGCAAAAGCCGGGGCAAAGCTGTATAGAATTCCTGTGGACAAAACAGGAATTGTGGTGGAGGAAATAGAGGCAATTTGCCAGGAACATCCGATAAAGGCGATCTATGTAGCCTCCCATCATCATCATCCCACTACGGTAAGCTTAAGTCCGGCGCGGCGTGTGCAATTACTGGATCTAGCGCGGCGCTACAACTTTTGGATACTAGAGGATGATTATGACTTTGAGTTTCATTATTCTCGTAATCCTATCTTGCCGATTGCTAGCATGGGTACACCAGAGCGAGTAATTTATTTGGGTTCATTTAGCAAAACCTTGGCTCCAGCCTTGCGGATTGGGTATTTGGTAGGTCCACCGGCACTGTTGGAAGCACTTTGTCGCTTAAGGAGGATAGTAGATCGCCAAGGGGACCAAATACTCGAAGAGGCAGTAGGCTTGATGATGAAGGAGGGCAGTATCCAGCGGCATTTGCGCAAAGCCTTAAATGTATATCGTTCTCGCAGAGATCTCTTTTGTCAACTTTTGAAATCTGAGCTGGGCAATGAGATTGAATTTCAGCTCCCTGAGGGTGGTTTAGCGGTTTGGGCCCACTTCGTGGAACGCAAGGATCTGCAGACTTTGGTAGCGAAGGCAAAACAAAAAGGCCTGCATCTTTCACCCGGAAGTTATTATGATGCCAATCGGCGTCCAACCAATAAGACTCGGCTTGGTTTTGCTTATCATAATAAACCAGAGTTGGAAGCAGCCTTAGGGATATTAAAGGAGTCATTGGATAAGTAAAAGTAAACTCATTATCAGCTTTTTAACCCTCAACACAACATTGCCGAATTTGTGTCGTTGGACAGATGGTTATTAACACAACTAATACCTAAACAAACCTAAATTTTTACGATGAAGAAATCTTTCCTGTTGGCACTCACTCTTTTTGCTATTGGTGCCACTGCTTGTATCAACAACTTGGATTGGGTACTGCCTAGAGCGGAGGGTACCTGGGATGTAGATCGCTACATTGCGACGACGGAGATTGACGACGATACAATTTCTCAATTCACTTATGACAATGCCGGTACTTTTGTTTTTGAAAAGGACGGAACTGGTACGGTTGATTTAAGTGTACCTGGCAATAATCAAAACGACCAAGCGATCCTTTGGTCGTGGGATAAGGAAGCGGGTATCCTTGAAATTGATTGGCAAGATGGCGACGACCCTTGGGAGTTTGAAGTGATCGAGCAGGATTTGGACCGCCTATTTTTACGGAGGACAACAGTCAATGTAGTTCTTGGTTTTGAAAACCGTAACATTCGCGAAATAGACCTGATCCGCGAGTAAGCCCTCTAAACAAACGAATATAGTAGCGGCAGTCTCCTTGAGGCTGCCGCTTTTTTTGTCCGATTAGGTCAACAATTGTTACCCAAAGCCGCTTAATTTTGTAGGCAAACTAAATTAGTCAGCATGAAATCATCATCTTTTCTGAACCTCCGTATCCCACTTAGTGGACTGTTTTTTTTGATCATTTTGTCCTCCGTCCTGAAAGCGCAAAACGAAAGTGAAGAGCTAAGTGATTGGGAACGAACTTTTATGCCGGCCGTCCAAATGGGCTATGTAGCTCATGGTACCGCTGAACTATCTAGCGGTCTGATGGTACAAACCAGCATGGAATACCGAGATATTTCCAATTTCATCTTCAGAATCAATTATGATGATTTTAACTCCAATATGAATCTAAGATATCCGATCAATGAAGATATTAGCTTTACGGGTAGAACCTCTTTTTCAGAATTGATTGTGGGAGTAGGCTACCGTAAACAAATGGAAAAGCACAATCTAACCGCTTATGTCCAACCCGGACTGAGGTTTTATGGCTACCCTATCTTTGAGGAAAACAACACTCAAGTCAATCTGAACCTTGACAGTCGCCGGATTGGCATGATACGCTATAGCCTTGGCTACGAATATGCTATTGCCCCACGCTTCTTTTTTACGATCGAATTCCTCGCTAGCCATGTCCTCAAAGCTGTCGATTTTTGGACAGACAATAGATGGTCTTATGGAGCTACGATGGGATTTTCTGCCCCCCTGTTTTAGGCTAAGCTGTGCTGGCTAAGGAACTGTCTCATTAGGGGCAAAATTTCTTGTTGGACTTCTTCCCAGAGAAAATGACCAGCTTTGTCAAAACGTATGATGCGAGCTTTATCTGGCCAGATAGAGGCAAAGCGTTCGGCATAGCCGGCCTCTAAAAAACGATCTTGACTTGCCCATAAAACTTGAGCAGGAATGTCTTTTATTCTATGCCGTTGATCCCAAAGATTGGCGAACCAATCTTGTGCCGCTAATAAGGACTTGGCAAAGGCTAGAGGAGCTTCACGTTTGCCGAAGGCTAAAGGAGCCAAATACTGCTGATGCATCGCTTTGGTCAAATACTTGCGGTCCGCAAAACCTTGTGGAAGGAGAAAGCGAGCCGAAAAATTGAACCAGCGATACAGAAAAGGGAGGAGAGGAGAAGCTAGGGTCTTGGCCATTTTTTCAAACTGCACTTCCCCTCTAGCTGACCACATCCAGGTGTTGGCAATGGTGAGGCTTTGGATCTTATGAGGATATTTGAGGGCATATGCCAGCCCGATGGGACCACCAAAGTCGTGGACAACTAGATGGATCGATTCAAGTGCTAATGACTCAAGCCAAGTTTCAAATCTTTGGGCCTGAATCTGGACGCTATAGTCGGCCCGCTTGGGCTTATCCGAAAGGCCAAAGCCGAGATGGTCTGGTACGAGTACTCTATGGCTTGTCTGAAGATTTGAGGCCAAGTGTCGGTACATAAACGACCAAGTCGGGGTACCATGCACCATCACGACAGGCTCTCCTTGACCTAGGTCTAAATAATGTATCTGGCCATCAGGATGTGAAAAATACTGCGATTGAAAGGGATAAAGGCTACGATCTAGCCAACTGTGATTGCTCATATGATTGGTTTTGAGCAAAGCTCGGGAGGCGGGGGCAAAGAAATCTTGATCTAGATCAAGAGATCAAAGCATCTTCTTATTGCCAATCCCGTAATAGTCGGCTAAAGGTTTCGGGTTGCATGGCTAGATAGGAGGCAATGTATTTATGCGGGATTTGTTGTAGGAGATGCCGACTACGAGACATGAAGGCTGCAAACTTTTCTCCTGCGGAGAACGCCATGATTTCGCGTTGGCGAGTGGCCAAACCAACCAAAACCCCCTCGGCAATCAACCTACCCCATCGTTCTACCATATGGTGACGGTCGCATAGCCTAGCTAAACTCTCGCGTGAAATCCTCAAAAATCGACTATCCGTCAAGGTTTCTAAAAAGTAGGCAGAAGGCTGTTGGGATAGGAAGGACTCTGGAATGCCACTATAACTGGGCGCATAGGTAAATGCGACGGTGATTTCGCGTTGGCCTTGGAGGCAGTAGCCTCGCTGCACCCCTTCCAAAACCACATATAAGTAACGCTCTACCTCGCCTGGCTGAGTCAAAAACTGTTTGCGACCAAGACTCATTTCTTCCCAAGCAGCGGTAAATTCTTCCCACACAGGAGGACTCAATCTTTGGGCGCTAAATACCAGTTTGTGTAGTATCTCTAGGTCTTGATTTTGCATACCACAATTTAGTTGGCAATAGCATATTTCCTGAAACTTTAAGATGTTTATTTCGTTTTATTATATAGATAGGAAAATGATAACTATAGATTATGAAAACTCTTACACTTAATAAAATCGGCTTGCAAGAAGAGCAAGCAGCTTTATTGGCTGAAAAGCTAAATACTCTCCTCGCGCATTATACCGTGTTTTATCAAAATGCACGTGGCTATCATTGGAACTTGAAAGGAGAGAAATTTTTTGAGCTCCATGCAAAGTTTGAAGAACTTTATAATGATCTTCAAATTAAGATAGACGAGATCGCAGAAAGAGTATTGACCCTTGGTCATACTCCTTTTCATACATTTGATGATTTTCAAGTTCACTCTGGTATCAGAGCTACTCCCAATGTTTCTGATGGATTTAAGGCCGTAAATCACATTTTGGACGCATTTGGGCACCTGTTGCGCTTGCAAAGAGAGCTATTGTCACTATCTGAAGCGGCAGATGATGAAGGTACCAACGCTTTGATGAGTGACTACATCAGAGAACAAGAGAAATTAGTGTGGATGTACTCTGCTTTTGCAGGGTAGTAGTGTGTGTGTGGCGACTTGAGCGTCGCCCAATTAAATGGCGTTTTCGATGTGCCGATCTACAATGTAGGTCGGCACTTTATTTTTTTACCATTTGGACAAAAGTGGGCGAAACCTTGATGAATGATCAGTAGGCTACTGGGAGAGAAAACCGAAAAGCAGTGCCTGCTCCCAATGGGTTATTGATTGCGATAGAACCACCATTTTTTTCTACGTAATCTCTAATCAAAGCTAGCTGTCCCTTTTGGGCATTTTCACTTGAAACGAGCAAGCCTGCCTGAGAGCTAAGCTCAAGCATGCTAGACATCATATTAGCCCCCGTTGCAGTGATCTTGATCCAAATCGATTTGCTTGGCGACTGTTCATAACCAATGTAGATTTTATCCCTGCTTTGAGTATGTTGGAGGACCTCTCCGATGAGACTACGCACAATCATGCGTACCTGATTTTTATTGGCTCGGACCATCAGCGGGTCTGTGATATAGTTGATGATTTTTACCCCTTTTTGGCGGGCAATGGGGTGATACAACTCTGCCATCTCATTGGTGATGGGCGTGAGATTGAAATTCACTACCTCTTGCTTGTCTCCGATCCGTGAGCGCTTAGTCCAGTCTCGAAAATTTATCATGAGCTTTGCTGCTTTCACACTTTTGAAATTTGTTGGTTCCAATACCGAGCTCGCTTTGTTTTTCATCAAATTGGGATGGTGATTTTCTCGTAATCATCTGATGGGCAAAGTGAGTTTGGTAACATTTTGCTACTAAAGAGTCACCCATAAATTGGGGACTTGAGCTGAGCCGTTTTTTCCTAAAGGAAGCAAGAAGCAGTAGAGATTAAAACGATTCTTGTCGTAAAGAAAGTATATTCTACGCAATGAATTAATTTATTTTTGAATCAAAACTTACGCCCTGTCAAATCATTATCTGTTGCGGAATTTACTGCGCTTTGTGATAGAGTATTTGGCTTTGGTGATACCTGTTTGTCATAGGGCGTAAATCGTTCCGCGAAGCGAGAAAATCCCTCAGCTTGCCCCCTATACGAAAGCTCATGAGAGTAAAAGCCCTAAGGCTCAGCGATAAGGGTAAAGGGGTAGGCATTTCTTGATTGCTGCGGAAGTGCAAAAAGCTCCTCTCCCCACTCTCTGCCCAAAAAAGACTAAATTGCCCTTGCTAACGACTAGTCTTTTATATGCAGATCAAGTACATCAATCGTGAGTCAGGCATAGTGGAGCACGAAAGTCCACCCGCCGAAGGCCTCCTTAAGTTTCTTTATGACAATCCTTTTGGTAAGACTGCTATCTTACCCCTTGCCAAGCGCAAATTTATCTCCGAATGGTATGGCCGACGCATGGACAAGGCCTCTTCGGTCAAGCAAATCCCAGGCTTTGTCGAGCAGTTAGGAATTGATATGAGCGAATCGCAAAAGACAATCTCAGAGTTTAGTTCCTTTAATGACTTTTTTTATCGGCGTCTTAAGCCAGAGACTCGCCCGATTGCAGAGGGGTTTATTGCACCTGGGGATGGGAAACTCTTAGCTTTTGAAAATGTCGCTGACGTGCATCAATTCTTCGTCAAGGGACGTAAATTTACGCTCAAGGAGTTTTTGGCAGATGAGGAGCTCGCTAATCAGTATAAAGAGGCTTCGATTTTGATACTACGGCTAGCGCCGAACGATTATCACCGTTTTCATTTTCCATGTGCTGGTACTCCTTCGGCGGTCAAACCTATCAAAGGCAGTTATTTTTCGGTTTCTCCCTATGCTTTGGCTAGTAACTTTACTAAGGTTTTTTGTGAAAATAAACGAGCCCTGTGTACCCTGAGTAGCGCGGACAAAGGGGATGTTATGATTGCTCCTGTGGGAGCGACCATGGTTGGCAGTATCGTCGAGACCTTCACCCCCAATCAGGCTATAGCAAAGGGGGCTGAGATGGGCTATTTTGCTTTTGGCGGCTCTACTGTTGTGGTTTTGGTTGACAAAGAAAAACTCACTATCGACCCTGACATACTCGAAAATACCCGCCAAAAAATGGAAACCTTTGTCAAAATGGGAGAAAAAATAGGCGTCTAAGCAGGCTCTAATGGTCCGAAAGTTGAGGCAAGCCATAAAAAATCTACTCTCAAGGTGGAAGGCCAGCAATCGCAGCCGATTGTTTTGGGGGCTTATGCTCGCTCTGCTGATAATCTCCAACCTTTGGTTATTCGTTCGCCAAGCAAAGCTGGCGGACACTATTGACAGTCTGCAAGCGCAACAAGAGCGTAATCAGGATGAATTAGTTGCCGCGCTCATCAAAATCAGGGATTATGAGCTGATTGATGAATTACTCGCTTCAGTCGAAGATGAGATTAAGCGTTCTGCGCAGCAGCAGCTCAGCCCTGAAACCATCGCTCGTATCGCTGCCTATAGTCAAGAGCTCGCCCCTGTCCATCCTTTGGTAGAAGACAGCATCGTGCCCAGCCCTGCTAGAGGCCACCTGTTGACTAGCCTTGCCTTGATGAAAATGGATACCGCCTCCTTTCGTCAAATCCGAGAGCAAGTTTCTTTCGCAGGCGCAGATCTAGTCAATGTCAATTTGGCTGGCAAGGACCTTCGTAAGATCGACCTCCGCAAAGCCAATCTGCCTAATGCTTATCTAGTGGGAGCCGATTTGCGGGGTGCTGATCTCAGAGGTAGTCGTTTGCTTAGAGCGGTTTTGGACTCTGCAAAGTTAGACGAGGCCTATTTAAAACGCGTGGATTTTCGTTGGGCGAGCATGATCCAGACTGGTCTTACTTATGCCCAACTCGACGGGGCCAAGCTCTCCAATGCCAATCTAGCAGACGCTAATCTTTATGCTGCTACTATCGAATGGGCGGACCTCAGCAATGCCTCCTTGGTCCGAGCCAATATGCAATGTGTTGGTTTTAAGGGAAGCGATTTGCGTGAAACCAATATGCAAGGAGCCATCCTCGATGAGGCTTATTTGGGGAGGACTGATATGAGTGGTACCAACCTCATCGCTGCAAGCCTAAAGGAAGCCAATATGACGGGTTATAGTCCTATCAACCTTAGCCAAGTGAGCGTAGATGATTCACTTTGGTTACAAAAGCTAAGCCTTTGGCAGGTCAAAGGAGCCGAGACCGAAGCGAAAAAGTATATTGTCCAACCCAATCCGTCCCACTTAGGTACTTACTACCTAGAATCTATCCCCAAGTAGGCGCTTAAGCAACTAGACAATAGCATCCAGTATTTAGACCTCGGAAATTGGGGCTATATGATCCATCAAAACCATTTTTCTCTTCGCTCAATTCAAGCTTAGGCTATATACATTCTCCTGCACTCGATTGAGTTTTTGGGCGAAGCGTACTAGCATCTGGTCGCTTTCTTGAAAAGGCTCCAGATTGATTGAAAAGGCCCAGCTAAAATAGGTCTGCATATCGTTGAGGTAAGCGGCCAAAAGTCCCGGAGACCATATGGTTTCATTAGAGATATTATGCTTTTGGGCTAGCCTTTTGCCAAGTTCCTGCCCCCATTCATTGTTGATGATATCGACATAATTGTCCACCGCCCCATTTTCAATATCTTCTCGTTGCGCTTGGCTAAAGTGCCCGCTAATCAGGGCTGGCATATGGTAGCGCTCATGGGCATCGGCTACGAAGTCGGCAAACTGCTCCGAGTAGATCGAAGTCAAAAATGCTTGGGCGGTGATATGGTTAAAAGAATTGAGAAAGCCCTTTTCCGAAAGGTCGCGTTGGCTCAGATAGGCTCTGTCGTACTGACTGATGTTTGCTTCCATCGCTAGAGCAAGATCGAAAAAGGCCACGTCGCCCTCCTGAAATAGATCTGGTCGCCGCCTTGCCAAAATAGAGACTTCCATGAGATTGGTCCGGTTTAAGGCTGAATAGGGATAGCGAAGGCCTAGTTTTACCTTTTCCCACAAACCGCCATACTTTGCCGCGATAAAATCCTCTTCACTCACCCCTTGTTTCAAAATACTACATACACTCATGCCATTGCTAAAGTGAGTGATCCGCAGCATCGGTTGGCGCGCTAACTTTGCGTTTTTTAAGGTGTCAGCGTGAAAATACTCAAACTTGACCAGGTGCTTGAGCTCCTCCAAAGACTGGATTCTGGTTGTCATCAAAGCGCCTCTGACCAGCGGCCTATTTTGGTTTTTCTGCTCTTGGGGGGTAAAGCCCGCTGTACGGAACGCTTGCCCTGTGACCTTGATCGTATTGAGCATAGATTCCTCAGAGGCATCCCGATCTACCACCATTGCAAACAGGCACAATATCAGTGTCAAGAGGGGAATTTTGCTCATAGGAGGGTCAGTTCGATGCCTACCCAATGCTTTTTTACTTTTGGAGGCCCTTTTGTTTTGGCCCGCTGCGCGGAACGCTTCTCTCTAGTATCGGGAGCTTTTGGGGACTTTAATAGCTCCTAAATTATCAATAAGCGCGCAAAACTACTATGACAAAGGGGGTAATTTTCTATTCCTCAAAGGGAGATCCTTAGGGACGATTTTTAGAGAAATTAAAAAAATTCAAAAAGTACTTGACTCTCACCTTGCGTCATAGCCTAACTTTGTAGGCAAATAAGCATGGAAGAGATGAACAAAAAGGCAGAACGCTATAGTGTAAAAGAGCTTGCGGTGCTCTCTGGCGTAAGCATACGGACTTTGCATTATTACGACAAAATTGGCTTGCTCAAACCGGCCGCGAGGACTGAAGCTGCTTATCGATATTATGAAGAAGAAGAGTTGCTAAGACTGCAACAAATCCTCTTCTACAAAGAATTAGACTTTAGTTTACAAGAGATAAAGGATATCCTAGACGATCCTGATTTTGATCTCTTAGAAGCCTTGCACAAGCATAAAAAACTATTGGCAAAGCGTCAAAAAAGAATCAAAACCCTCATCACAACTTTGAATAATACCATTAACCATCTTAAAAGTAATCAACCTATGAAAGACCCAGAAATGTTGTACGAAGGCTTGCCGGAAGAATTTGGCACCACCCATCGACAAAGCGTAATCGATGAGTATGGCGAAGAGGCATTAAGTAAGGCCGAGACTGCCTTGACCCAGATGGGTAAGCAAGGCTTTACCGCCCTTAAAAATGAATTTGATCAGCTGGTAAAGCAGCTCTACCGCCACAAGGATGAAGATCCCCACTCGCTGTCGGTGCAGGAATTGATCGCGTCTCACTACCTGATGATCCGCAAGTTTTGGGGGACCTCTCAGGAGATTGACAAGCAAGCTGATGCCTATGCAGGTCTTGGCCAGCTGTACCTAGCTGATGAGCGCTTCACGCTTGTGGAAGGAAAAAGTGATCCCACTTTTGCTCCCTTTCTGCAAAAAGCGATGGCGCATTACACGGAAACGCACTTGCAGGAATAGCTTTGCAAGCTAAATATTTGATAAGGGGGCTTTTGCACTAGGCCCCCTTTATTTTTTTCGAGAGAATCGTTCTGCGCAGCAGCCCTAATTGGAAGACTGGGGCCTAATGATCTCTTGAAATCTAGGTTCTTGGAGATAAGGCGCAAAACCTGGATAGCTCATCACCTCGACGATATCATCATAGTACTCATCGACTGCGAGCTGGAGGTAGGCGTAAAATTGCTCTCGATCCCCCGTTGCGGCATAAATCTCTGCTAAAGTGGCGTAAGCAATACTGGCTGTTGGGTCCACGTCAAGGGCCTTTTTGGCATCTATGATGGCTTCCTCATAATCTCTGTCCTGAAAGAGTAAGTAAGCTCGGTTGTTATAAGCAAGTGCATTGGGGGCTAGCTCCAAGGCTTGGTTGAGGTCGCGCATAGCCGCATCAGGATCGTCTTCCATCAGCATGACCGCCCGATCAATATAATATTCAGGATTGTCGGGAGCGAGGTCTAAGAGGCGTTGATAGACTTCCAAGGCAGCAGCAGTCTGTCCGATTTGTTGTAGCGCTTGAGCCCGCCACTGGTAAAGATCAGGCTGATGAGGCGCTAGTTTGATGGCTTGTGCAAAATCATTGGCGGCCGCTTTATAATTGCCTGGTGGTTTGCGCAAATAAGTCATCGCCCGCATGCGAAAACTATCCGCATCCTCGGGTTGATGTTCGATGGATAGGGTGAAGTTATAAAGGGCATCATCAAACTTTTCAAGTTTGAGATTGGCCTCCCCAAGATTGCGAAGGCTAGTAGGTTCATTGGGATTGATGGCTAGAGCCGCTTCAAAATCATCTTTGGCCTCAGGGGCATATTCGGCGAAAGTACTGCGTAGATACATTTCCCCCCGTAAATTGAGGTAGAGAATATTTTTGGGATTGAGCTCAATCGCTTGATCATAATCATCCATCGCCTGACTAAAGATATCGGCGTCATCAAGGGCAGCGTCTTGGTCTTGGGCTACCAAGGCAGACGCTCGCATCGCATAGATTTCACCGGGCTCAACTCCCATAAGCTGGTCTTCTGCATCGTGATTTTCTACAAGATGGATCGCCTGACTATAATTTCTAAACGCTTCTTCAAATTGCCCTTCCTCATAGGCTTGACGCCCTTGGATAAGGAGTTCTGAAAGATTTGAATCGGATTGGGGTTGAGATTGATCGGCCATAAAAGGATGATTTCCTACAAAACTAGGCTTTTCCTATTTGGGATGAAACTTTATGAGGACGACCCAAAATTATTTTTCAATTTTTTTTGGCGGCTCTGTCCAATTCTCAAAAACTCGTTCGTCATAGGGCAAAATCAATCATTCTAATTATGACGAACACTGCAATTTTATCCATCACCAGCCTAAGCGCCCTATTCCTATTACTTACTATCAGCGCCAAGGCGCAAAAGCGCAGCATCTCCATCACCAGCAAAGTTTTGGTCAAAGCTAGCGTGGAAGAAGCCTATGATCTCTTGCGTCAATTTGAACGCTTCCCTGAATGGTCCCCTTTTTTGGTAGCTGATCCCGAGCAAAAACATCATGTTAGTGGCGAAAATGGCGCTATCGGTTCTGCCTTTCATTGGGAAGGAGTAGGGGAGAAAAGCGTGGGCTTTCAAACTTTGAGTGAGCTAGAAGAAAATCAATATCTGCGTATGAATTGCAATATTTCTGTGCCTTTCAAGAGCGAGCCCGTTTTTGAGTACCGGCTTCGCCGAACAGCAGAGGGAGTTGAAATTACGCAGGAGTTTAGCCTACAGCCGAGTGCTTTTAGCTACTTTATGATGCGAATCTTCAAAGTAGAAGCCCAAATGCGCGCCACCAATGAACTCGGCTTGGAACGTCTCAAAAATCTCTTGGAAGGGGTGCCCAATCCGGCTTAAGCAAAATTAGGGAGGGCTTGCCAGCAGATAATTTGGCTTGCCTCATTCGAACCACCCACTTCCTAGGGATAAAAGGGTGGTTCGAATTATTTTATCGGGAATTTTCATTCGCTTGAGGATTACTCTAGCGTCCTAAATAAATATTATTTACTCCATCTCCCAAAGACTGAGGGGACCATTGTTGCGACCGACCAAAAGGAGAGAGCCTTGCCTAGGGCTAGGAAGTAACCCAAAACGACGACTCTCGCCTTCCAACCAAAATCCTGATTTGGCGGGAAATTGTAATTGAAACCCCCCCTTGCCATTGCCTTGTAAATACCAGCCAAAGCTAGCGTCATAGCGCCCTCGCCCCGGACCCACTCCTGAAAAATTACCGCCTAGTAGCACGTCTAGATTACCGTCTTGATTGACATCAAATGGCTGGATGGCATAGATGGGGCCATATTGGACTTCTTTTGGTAAAGGATGCAAACGGAACGACCCCCCTCCTAAATTTTCGATATAGCTAGTCTCAAAGAAAGTGGCCTTACGTTTTATCGCAGCATCCACTGCTTCTGGCCCAAACAAATCCACAATAGTACTATTGGCGTAGTCGGCATAGCGCTCGTAGGGCCGACGCAAGGCGATGATTTGCTGAGTGATTTCGTCTTTGCTGGCCATGGGATAACTCACCCCTTCATTGTAAGAACAAATGATCGGATCGAGGACGCCATTATCGTCGAAATCAGCCAGATAAAGGGTACAAGGCTCATCCAGCGAGGCCTCTACATTGGAATTTAAGCCCAGATTACCGGCGATAAAATCCTGATCTCCATCTCCGTCAAAGTCGCCGTGGGCAAGGCGATTCCACCAGCCATGGGTGTTTTGAAAAGCCGGTACTTCTTTGGGAGAAAAACCCGCTCCCGTATTTTCTAGGAGGGTGATCGGCATCCATTCTCCTACTAGCCATAAGTCTGGATCGCCGTCTGCATCAAAATCTTCAAAAACGGCATCTGTGATCATGCCACTGAGGGGTTCTGAAGTTAATTGAACCTTTTTGAAGTTGCCCTTGCCATCATTTTCGAGCCAATAGGCAGGCGGAAACAGGCCGTATTGGCCAGGAACCGAGCGATTACCCACAAATAGGTCTTGATCACCATCCTGATCCCAATCAGCGACAGCAATAGCAGCTCCATTTTCGCTTTTTTCTGGAAGTGAGTGCGTAGAAGCGCGGATAAAACCGTTTCCTTTGATATTGAGGTATAGGCGATCCTGATTGCGTGGGTCTCCGCTGGGAAATTCATTGCCGCCACTGACGACATAGAGATCTAGCCAGCCATCGCCATTGGCATCTAAGAAGGTCGCATCCACATCTTCGTAGGCCCGATCTTGGAGTAGCGCATCAGAGGGGCTAATTTCAAAACCGCTGTCTCGCCCTTGCAGGTAAAAGACCCCAGGTTGGTCCTTGGCCCCGCCGATAAAAAAGTCTTCCGTGCCATCTTCGTTTATATCCCCTGTAGCCAAGGCAGGCCCTTCGGTAGAAAGCATATGAGGTATCAATACCTCTTGCCGGAAGTCGTTAAAGCCTCCTTTGCGGATATCCTTGTTCTCACGGTGTTGGTATAGTTGACTGAGGAGGTCTGAGCGTTCCGCGAAGCGGGTCTTTGGGGCTATATCCTGCGGAGAACGCTTATTCCTGGCCTCGCTATCATCTAGGTAGAGGCATTGATTGGCTTTTACCTCCTGCAGTAACTGCGTGCGGCCATCGGGAAAACGAATGAGGACAGAGTCAACCCTAAGGCGATCCCCTAGGCCAAAATGGAGGATAGGCTCTACGCAAGATTGAAAGCCTCGCACGGGATAGAGTTCACGGTACCAATGAAGACTATCTGCCCAGATATCTACTTTGCTGCCAAGGATAGGGCCTTTGGCGTTGGTTATGGCAAGGCGGAGGTAGTTTTGTTGGGCAAGATCATTGCGGTAGACAAAGGCGCTTTGATTGATATTGTTTACGACTAAGTCAAGGTCGCCATCCCGGTCCAAATCTGCGTAAGCGCTTCCATTGGAAAAGGCGACTTGCCCCAAACCAATTTGCGGCCCAATATTTTCAAACTCTAAACTAGCTCCCTGCTGATAAAAGTAGTTAGGCAGCATAATAGAAGGCATCTTCTCGATGAATTTCAAATCATCGGCACTTGCTTCGCCTCGCAATTGTCGCGCCACCTCCGGATCAGAAATGAACTTGATGTAGTCCATATCGTTGGGCCGGCGATAGATGCCATTGGTGATGTATAGGTCCTCGCTAGCATCATTGTCAAAATCCGCAAAAAGGGCCGACCATGACCAATCGGTTGCGTCTATCCCCGCGAATTGGGCAATTTCGGCAAAGCGAGGCTTACCATCAGGGGCAGTACCGAGATTGAGTTGGAGGGCGTTGTGGGGAAATTGATGGTGGTAGCCAAAGGACCGCTTGAACTGATAGATATCATAAGGCTCAGGGGGTTCTGAAGTCTTGAGTATATCCTCCCGCTCCGGCTTCATATCCAGACTTAAGATGTCCAGTTTTCCATCGTGATTGATATCGACTAGCTCACTGCCCATAGAAAAGCGACTACTATGACCGATAACGGCACTTAGGCTTTCCACAAAGCGTCCGTTTTGATTGTTGAGGTAGAGGTAATCGTCCTCATGAAAATCATTACAGATATAAAGATCTGGCCAATCATCGCCATTGATATCACCCACGACTACATTAAGTCCATAGCCCAAGCGACTACTACTGATCCCCGCCTCAAGAGTGATATCGACATACTTACCATCGTCATTACGGAGGAGTTTGTCTCCCGCAAGAGGATCTCTTTGCTCGCGTTGTCTGATATCACCTACAGTTTCTGAGGGACGGATGCTATGGTTGAGCTGAAACATATCCAGATCCCCATCTCGATCATAATCAAAGAAGACCGCCTGAGTGGAAAAGCCTACCAGATCGAGATTGTATTCGGCGGCCGCTTCGTGGAACGTCAGATCTCCTTGATTGATATAGAGTAGGTTGTGGCCCTTTTTGTCGAGATAATCACCCAGTTGAGAGACATATATATCTGGCCAGCCGTCTTGGTTGACATCCGCGATACTCACCCCCGTACTCCAGCCATTTGCTGGTCCTTCGATGCCGGCTTGGGAGGAGATATCTTCGAAGCGGAAATCTCCCTCATTGCGGTAAAGGCGATTGGCTAGGAGATTGGCCGTAAAAAATAGATCGGGCAGGCTATCGCGATCAAAATCGGCGATGGCTACGCCTCCTCCATTGTAATAATAGAGATAGTTGAGGATGTTAAAGGTTTCGGTGTCCTCTAAATCATTGGCAAAGTCGATGCCTGTATATCTAGCAGGCATAAGGACCATTTTCCCTGCTTGGAGGGGAGGAGCGGGATGCTGACAGCCCCCCAGCAGGGCCAAACTGATCGTCAATATGAAGATAATCCTAGTAAGGTGCATGCTTTCGCCGCTAATGAAGGCGTAAAGCTACACTTTTGAAATTATATCCCCATCTCTATGCCCAACAATAGCTGTCTTCCGCTGGCGATTGGGTTGAAACTAGCCTGCTGAAAGCGGGCGGCTAGCTGAGAAAAATCTTGCGAATCACCATCGGTCCATTGCAGCAAATTATTGCCTTGGAGGGTGCATTTGACATTTTGGAGCTTGCGGTGCCATCTAGCCGCGGGAGCATCCCAACTAAGGCGGGTCTCTTGTAGCCTAAACCCATTGGCCAGAGCGGAATTGTTGCCGTTTTGTAGCCAAGCCCAAGCGTTGAGGCTAAGGGCCCAATTTTCGTACTGGATTATTTGTAAGCTACTAAAGGCCCCTCGGGGTAAGGGTAGTCGATCGACCAAGACCGACGGATGCCCTCCCACAGAGCCACTACGGCTATTAGCAGCCGTAGCAGGCTGGAAAGGATCGATCATGCTTTGGTTGTAGCTGTAGGAGGTATAATTGTAAATAGAAAAGCCGCTCCCGCCAAAACGATGTCTGGCTCTAAGACCAATAGTTCCACCGACTTGAGTCTGATTGCCTTGGCCGTCCCATTGTAGCCAGCAAAGGTCCACGGCCGCACGTTCCGCGAAGCGGTTGGCATGAAAACGAGCCTCAAGCGAAAGATTACCGCTTTCGTCTAGCCGCCAACTAGTAGTCAATGAATTGAGCCAAGCCCGATTTTGATTGAGGAATAAGGCTGCAGTTTCTAGTTGGAACGATACCCGAGAAGGTACGCAGATAGTGCCATCACGCCCGATAGAAGCACTGACAATGCTTGCCCCCCTAGCTTGTATCTCTCTTGGAGCTGTGTATTGTTCTTGGCGGACTCTCGCTCTGATTGCGATTTCTTTGGGTAGCTTGTAGGCCACACCTCCGGTGAACGCATGTGTCTGTTGCTCTTCACTATATTGGAAGTCGTACTGGGCCTGAAAGTTCATATTGGACCAATGAGGATGCTGATAGTCTGCCTGAGCGCGGAGGGCATGGAATTGTCGCAGGCTATCGGCGCGATGGCTCATTTGAGAAAGCTGGTGCAGCCTGAATCGGAACTTGTTATTGAGCCTGCCAGTAATTTTTTGGTTCAAGAGCAACATTTGATGATCCGACTCATTTCGCTTCGGCCCTCGATTGCGAATGTTGCCCGCTAGGAGATTTGTCTGCCAATTTATTTTTTCAAAAGCATAGCTAGTGTTTAGCTTGGCGGCATACATTTCCCATTGGGACTGCGATTGGAAATCAGGGCGGCTCACATAGTCTAGCCCTCCTTGTAGTTTTAATTTCCCCTCTTTGAATTCTTTTCTTTGCTGTAAGTGATGCTCTTGATGAGAGAAACTAGTTTGGCCCTCTGCAAAGCTCAGTCCCCCCATGGCCTGGTAGCGGAATTGAGGTTCGTAGGAATTGATATAAGTATTGCCAAAAGAGATATTGCCACCAATGCTCTGGCTACCTAGCTCTATGATTGCTTCACTTGGGCTCTCAAGCAGTATTTGTGGCTGATCTGATTGCCACAAAAACATAAATAAATCAGGGGCCTTCTGGTCTAATGGCATGCCATTGAAGCTAAGGTTTGCTTGACTAGCTAAGGGGGCTTGACCAAAACGAGGCAGGATTTTGTCTCCTTGACGAGCGATACTGACTTGGCTTTGGGAAGTATTGAGTAAGCTGGGATCAGCCATGAATGTGCCCCCTACTCGCATCGGGGCGACAGATCTGACGCAGCGTATGCATCCACCACCCCCGCATACAACATCGGGGATGGTACGATTCTCTAGATATCCTACGATTTCGACTGCCGCTAAGTCTATAGCTTGGGATTCTAGATCAATGGTAAGTCCTGTGGTTTGCTCATCAAAGTCTATGACCTGTGAAACTGCTCCTAATAGGGAGATAGACAACTTGCCTTCGGGATGGGGGCTAGTTAGACTAAAATAGCCATCGGCATTGGTGTAAGTGCCGCTTTCGCTGCCCACCAAGAGGATCCTTACGCCGGCGGCATTTTCGCCGTCAAGGGTAATCGTTCCGCGTAGCGTGAAGTCTGATTGAGCCCAAGAAAAGCCAAAAGCGCAAAGCAGTAATAGAGTTGCTAGGGTAGTTTTCATGCTGCTGAATTAGAAGAGTGAGATTTCCATCCCCAACAAGAGGGTGGGGTTTTGAGCGAATGCCGCTGTAGGCCTTTGGTAAGGCAATTGTGCAAAGAGCTCTTGCTCAGAAAATTGCAAGAGATTTTGTCCGTGCAGATAGAGTCGGCACTGGTTTAATTTGGACTTACTATCAAAGTCGTGGCCCCACGATAGTTGGACTTCTTGTAAGGAGATACCGTTACCAATTTGGGCGGATTCGTTTTGAAGCCAACCCCACAGATTGAAATGAAAGCGCCAATTTTGCAAGCTCATCTCTTGGCCGAGTGCTAATACTGAGCTAGGCATCACCTGAGGCATTTGGAAAGCAAGGCCGTTAGTGCTCCCCAAAGATGCTCGCCTTGCTTGCATGGGAACCGAATAGGGATTGAATTGAGTTTGATTGTAGCTATAGTTGGCCCAATATCGGATCTCTCCGCAGAGAAAAGAGTTGTTGCCGCTAATTTGGAGAGAGCCACCTAGAGATTTTTGTTGCCCTAATTGCTCCCAATGTAGCCAGCCAAGCTCGATATTTTCGGCAGCTGAAAAGCGGTTGTAAGTAAGTTGGGCTGTAATAGTCTGATGATGGAGGGGGATTTTTAGTTCAAAGGTATTGAGCCAAGCAGTATTTTGACTGAGGTGCAAACGGCTACTCGCTAGTCTGAGTTCGGCGCGACTAGGGGCACAGCCAATATCTGGAGCCTCAAATTCTATTTCACCACCATAACTGCTAGCTAGAAATTCCTGCGCCTGCGGGGTGCTGAGACGTTCTTGCCGAGCCTGCGCTGTAATTTTTAGGGCATTAAAAGGCCGGTAATTTACCTCCCCAAAATAAGCGACATTACGCAGGAAATCGCTGTGAAAGTACTCTGCACCTGCATTAAGCCCTAAGTTGATCATGGCGAAATTATAATTTACTTCTAGGATGATATCGTGCTGGGCACTACTGTCAACCGCTTGTTGCCCTGATTGAGCAAGCCAGAGGGAAGTCTGAGAGAGGCTGATCTTGGTTTTTTCAATCGACTGGGTAAAACGGTTATGAAGACTAGCCATTTGCTCCTCTTGGCGTTCTCCGAAGGAGTCTTCCCAAGAAACCTCAGCCGCTTGGAATTCAATGTAGAGTTTGGAAAATTTATGAGCGAAATAGTGGTCGATACTGGCTGCTTTCATTTGCCAGTCTGGGATATTGGCAAATCTACCCTGCGAATGATGGCCCGAGATACCTAGCGCACCTTTTTTGTAGTCTTTTCCCGCGCTAAGGTGGTGCTCCTGAAGACCACGGCCAAGCGCGTTGCGATATTGCAGGCCCCTCGGAATATAAGTGTCTGATTGATAGTTATATGAGCCATTGACTCCCTTGAGGCCATTTTGTGCTAAACCCTCTTGCGGATTCTGCAGGCGGATGGCCTGTCTTTCTAGTTGCCATAACAATGCGTTGGTCATTTGGCTGTTAGGTCCTAATGGAAGGCCATTGAACATAGCCTGACCGGCTTCTCCGTAGTATGCGTTTTGAAAGTGTGCTTGTGGGTTTACCGCTTGCGGAACGATTATTCCCGGTAGCTGTCCATTTAAGATGGCCTGTTCAGAATAACCATTATGGCTGTCTCGCAACTTGGAATTATTGCGCTGATAATCCACCGGCCATACGGGTATAGAACTGATGGGAGGCGCTGAATAACTAAAACAGCAGGGGAGAATCTCGATGCTAATCTCCATCTTTATGACTCCCAAATCCAGGATTTGGGCATGCTTAAGTGTAAAAGGGATTTGGTGCCTTTCATAGCCTAAGTAACTCACCAGCAGGGTACCTGCTGCTAGATCAGTGGTGATTTGGAAATTGCCATTCTCATCGGATAAGGCTCCATTATTGGTGTTTTCAATCACGGCGGTGCCGCCAGCTAAAGGGTTTGAGTCTTCATCAATGATCTGGCCCCTAATGATGCCTTGAAATTCTTGGGCCTGAATAAATCCATAGGAAGCTATCAATAGCAAGCAAAGTAAGTATCGTGCCATAGTGTTGTAGTTGTTACACTTAGCAGATAAAAGAGGGAAGCTGATTCCATAAAAGTGAGATGACTTTTTTCTATTTACTAGGAGATAGTGTGGAAATAGGCCTATTTTGGTATCACCAAACAGCATAGATACTTAATCTCTTTACCTATAAATTTTTAACAATCATGAAAACTACTATTGCCAGTTTTTTATTGGTTTTATGTCTTTACAATCCACTCTGGAGCCAGACGGATGAAGTCCGGAAATTGATCCAAGAGGGCATTGAACTACACGATAAACGGCTTTATGCGGCCGCGATTGAGCGTTACAAAGAAGCAATCAAGTTAGATCCTAATTCGGCTGCGGCTTATTATGAGATGGCCTACTCTTATGCTTTGATGGGGGAAACCAAAAAATCTATCAAAAATGCCAATAAAGTGCTAAAGCTGGGGGGAAGTCTAGAGGGGCAAGCCTATATGCTCAAAGCCAATTTGCTCGATGATATGGGCAAAACTAGTAAAGCTCTCAAGACCTACGAAATTGCCTTAGCCGAAAATCCAGATGATTATTTGATGCATTTTAATTATGGTATCAGTCTTGTGCGGGCCCAAATGTTAGAACGAGGGGAAATTGCTTTGCTCAACGGTGCTCAGCTCAACCCTTCTCACCCCAGTGGGCATTATATCTTGGGCCTCATCATGACAGATAAGGGAGAATATGCCCAGGCAATTATGTCTCTGTATTACTTTTTGCTGCTCGAACCAGAAGGGGAACGTGCTGATAAAGCCCATGAGTTGTTGATGCAAAATATAGTAGGGAATGCTACCAAAGAAGAAGATGGCTCAATCAACATCACTTTAAATGCTCTAACTGCCACCGGCACTTTTGCGACGGCTAATACGCTGATTTCATTATTAGGCGCCGCTGCTGATGAAATCAATAAAGAAAAAGGAATCGAGAGAAGTCCTGCTCAACTCAACAATGATCGCTTCAAAAATGCTTTCAATTATTTGATGGAGTTGGATGCTGATAACCCTACCGAAGCCGAACAAATTTGGTTGGATTTATATGTTGACTTCTATCGTAAATTACTCGAAGAAGAGCAGCACCTTGAAACCGCCTCTTTCTTGGTCCAAGGACCCGGTGATGATGATGAAGTCAAAGAGTGGTTATTGGGTCATCAAAAAGAGGTTCAGCGCTTACAAACCTTTGTCGGTAAATAAGTTAGACGAGTGATAAACTTTGCTCGTTGAGCAGTTCTTGCCGTCTGATCAACAGCTCCTTTTTCTCCCCTTTGCTTTCAATCCTCGTTAAACGCCTGAGTGCTTTATGCCGAGAATATTGAGCAGCTGGGAGATTTTTTTTTACCAATCGCCTAATTCTACCTAACATTCTTTCCTAAAGGTCGTCTTCATATATAAGACCCAGTCCAAACTTAGATCAAGAAACTTTTTTCTCATAGATAAAAGCTGTTAGAAGCGCCCGAATGCCAAGCGGGCGCTCTTTTTTTGGGGCGATATTTGGTTTTGAGACGACTCCATGAGATATCTAACACGCTTAAGTTTTGTCCCAAAAACGCCAGATAAATTAGCGCCTCGCTTTTGATTTTTGAAGGGTAGAAAAAATGATTTTTTCCTTCAAAAATGTTAAAGCAATCATTTCAACCTTCTCTTTTACTTCGTAATCGTTTCGCTGCTTGGGTAGGCGCCTTAGTATTTGTAGCAGCCGGCATATTTATGTTCAACAGTACCGAGGAATCAAATGCTGCCTTTTCCTTTACCAATGTTGCCAAAGACGACTCAGCAGGCGATACGGGCAATGCCGGTAGCGATGCAGCTGTTGGCGGTAATAAGGATGGCGGCTTTGCTTGGGGCGACATAAACAGTGATGGCTTTCTAGATCTAGTAGTCAATACGAGTAGCACCACGGTCAATACCCGTATCCTCATCGCCGATCCTAGCGATCCTGACAATCCTGTCTTTAGAGATTCTACCTCTACCTTTTGCAATGAGTGTGGTTCTTCTGTCAGAGAACGCTCCGCCCTATTAGTGGACTTGAATCATGATGGTTATGTAGATCTAGTCCGTAATCTTCATTACAGTAGCAATGGGAGTATCGTAATCTATCTCAATCAAGGCCCCTCAGGTCTTTATCACCTAGGAGCCAATGCCAATGGGGATCCGCATAAGATCATTGATTATGCAGACTTCCATGATGGGAACATGAATACTGAAGGGGTTTTTGTGGCGGATTATAATCATGATGGCTGGTTAGATCTAATTGTCGAAAACCACAATCATGGTATAGACATTTTACAAAATCCGGCAGATGGTACTGCCAACTTTTTTGGCGTAGATCCGACTACGACTGGACTTCCCTCCTCTGCGACAGACGGTGACTACTCTTCAGGCGTAGATTATGATGATGATGGCGATATCGATATCCTCGCGCGTAAAAATAATGGTCCTGACTTTTTTGTCAGTAATGGAGACGGTAGTTATCAAGCAGGGGTTGAGATTGGAAACGCCTCCAACGGTAATAAAGGCGGGGTCGTATTTGGCGACTTTGACAATGATGGGGACTATGATATTTTCTGGTCTGATGCCAACGGCAATCAAATTTGGATCAATCATTACGGTACTTTTGAGCCTACCTACGATGGTAGCAATAGTGAGCCTTGGGCTTCGGCTGGTTTGGGTTATCCCAGTAGTGGGATCGATGGTTGTGCTGTAGGAGATGTCAATAATGATGGAAAATTAGACCTTTTTCTCACCGATGATACAGGTACTAGTTTTCTCTTTCTCAATGATACCCCCTTCGGCGGAACGCTCAGTT
This sequence comes from Bacteroidota bacterium, assembly GCA_039024315.1. Classification (GTDB taxonomy): domain Bacteria; phylum Bacteroidota; class Bacteroidia; order J057; family J057; genus JBCAWW01. The sequence goes on along the minus strand of JBCCQN010000098.1, from coordinate 6,141 downwards.
TTACTCAAGACAATGCCAATATCGATGTGAATGGGAATGGAGAAGGTGCCTCTTTTGCAGACTATGATAAGGATGGAGATCTCGATTTATATGTCAACGTAAGGGGAGGCGCTAATCAACTTTGGCGCAATGATCTAAATGATGCTGGGGCAAATGATTATCTTTTTGTTGAACCACGCATTGACTTAGGGAGTGGGGTCTGGCGCAATGCAGTGGGAGCCAATGTCTTTATAGAGACCTGCGATGGTATCCGTATTTCCGGTATCCGAGAAGTGCCGACAACCTCTGGGCACGGTACAGATGCTCCAGATCAAGTCCACTTTGGCCTCCCAGATGGGGCCGAGCAAGCTTATAATGTGGTAGTTCGTTTCGAAATGGAGAATGGGAGCAGAACGGAAATAAGTAAGTACGTAGTTCCTGCCGATTTGACAGAGCAAAAACTAATAATCTACGATACAGATGCCCCTACGACTAGTATTTGCGAAGACCGAGACCAAGACGGGATACTAGATGTCAATGATTTAGATGATGATAATGATGGCATCTCAGACGAAACAGAGTTAGAGGTATGTAACGAACTAGATTGGGAAACGAATTCTTATACTGCGGGGACAACTGATTATCAGCCTGCAATTTTAGGGGTTGGTTCAGCTAGTAGTGCAAGTGTGAACTTCCGAGGGACTACTTTAGGGGCTTCCAATATTGATTTTATTCGAGTAAACACAAATCTAGGGGGCAACAATAGCACTGGGCTTTTAATACGTGGGGATGACTCCAGAACTAGAGATAGTGCGGTACTATGGAGCTTAGCGTTCAGCGAAGCTGTAAGCAATGTAGATCTCTATATGGGCTCGCTCGACAATCATGATCATGTACATTGCTACGCCTACTTGGATGGGAAGCCTATTCCGCTTAGTAGATACAATTTCAGTGTACCCAATCCTAGTGCAGTGCAGTTTACGAGTGAAAGTAGCCTCCTCTGTGAGACGAACCCCTCCTCTTCCTTATCCAGTTTTGACGAAGCCTTTAGACTCCGAATCAGTCAGGCTGTAGATAGTCTAGTGTTTAGTGCCTTTAAAAATAATGGCTCTAATGCCGACGTTACCCTATTTATTAGCGATTTAAACTACTGCTTGGCTTCTGATCCTGATGGTGATGGTTTGCTTAATCATTTTGATCTGGATGCAGATAATGACGGTATTCCCGACCTCGTAGAAACAGGCGGTTTAGACACGGATGGCAATGGTAAGGCAGACTGTTTTGATGGGGGAGCTAACCTAAATGATCTTGATGAAGACGGCTGGTGTGATACTTATGATAATCGCGAAGGGAGCGTTACCTCAGGGACACCCCTGACGATTTTGGATCAAGACCAAGATGGTAAGCCTAATTATCATGATATTGACAGTGATGATGATGGCATCACTGATGTGGTAGAAACCTTCGGTATAGAAGCGGACGATGATCCAACGGACGGGCAAGATGGTAGGGTTGATGATGACATAGACGTTGACCTCAACGGCTGGAGTGACACCTATCTCAATCAGATCCCGACTACTGCCGATGCTAGTACTGAAGAGTCTAGCAACAATAGCTTGGTAGATTTTGCCACTGGGATTGGGAATCCGGATCGAGATGGTGATGGCTTACCCAACTTCTTGGATATAGATTCTGATGATGATGGGATTGTCGATCTGATTGAAGCGCAAGCCTCCAGTACCAATCGGCTTGACATTTTTGACGGACTAGCAACCTACGTCTCCACTGATACCGACGGAGATGGCCTCATGGCCCAGTTTGATCCAGATGAGAGCGGGACTTACATCACACCCATTAATACAGACAATACCGATCAGCTAGACTATCTAGACGAAAATGCGGACAATGATAGCTTTGCAGACCTGCTAGAGGGCCATGATGCCAATGGTGATGGAGTAGTGGATCGTTCTCCTTCAGGCGTAGATAGTGATCTCGATGGGCTAGATGATGCTTTTGATACTGATCTAGCTAGTTATGATCCTGAGGCTTCCAATCAAAGTATTCAGGACTCGGACAACAACCTTGGCAGTGGAGGGGATAGAGACTGGCGCGAGACTGGTTCTACTACTTTCCCCGTTGAATGGCTTGGTTTTGAAGCGAAATTACTAGGGCGTGATGCGCAACTAATTTGGGAAACGGCCAGTGAAATCAACAGCGACAAATACCAAGTTGAGCGCTCGCTTGATAATAAGACCTATGAGGTCGTAGGGGAAGTCAAGGCTGCGGGCATGAGTGACAAACCGCTCAGCTATTCCTACAAAGATGCTGGTGTGGTAAGCCTTAATCAAGCCAGTATTTATTATCGCATCCAACAAATTGATATCGATGGCGGCTTTGATTATAGCGATATTGTAGAGCTCCAGCTAAAAACAAATGGTTTGACACTGCAGCTAAGTCCCAATCCAACTGATGGCCCGCTCAATTTGAGTTGGGAAGGTCTTTCGGCGCACTCCTTCGGAGAACTCAAGATCTTGGACCTTGGCGGGCGGGTCGTTTTCCAACAGCAGGTTGCGATCAAGGATGGAGGGCTTGTAACCAGCCTCGCTCAGTACCCTGCAGGCGTCTATGTGGTGCAACTTCAATTGGAAGACCAAGTGCTAAGCAAGAAAGTGCAGAAGCGCTAGCGATAACTTTAGATTTATGGAGTCTGCCAATATCATAATTGATATCTGGCAGACTCCATTCGTTTAAATTCAGGCAAGAAAGTACTTTTTACAGAGGAAAAGGGTCTCCAACCATATAGTCCACTTTTCCTAAGTCTTAATGCTGAGTACTATTGTCTAAGTACTGAATACTAAATACTGAATACTTGTCTAGGTACTTAGCTAGGCTTAGTTTGCATTTTTAATCATGAAGTTAGACCTTCCTGTATGGGAGAACAGCACCGCCTTTTTTTGGGGATACCGATCCCTCCGGAGATCAGTCAAACGCTTTATGACTTTCAAGAAAACATGCCGTTCCAGTCAGGCATCAATTGGGTAAAGCCTCGTAATTTTCATATTACAGTCTACTTTTTTGGGGCGGTCCCGACCGAACGCTTAGACAATTTGCAAGTAATGCTGGCAGTGGGACTGAGGCGCTTCCAAGCCTTTGAATTAAGTTTTGACCGTTATGTACTTGCTCCTAAGCCTAGCGAAGCGCGCATGATATGGGCGAGATATCGTAAGGCGGGTGTTTTTAGGGCCTTGGTGCAGTTTATCCATAGCTTATACACACAGATCGAACCTAGCGTGCAAGCACGCAAGAGTCCTATTCCCCATTTGACCTTGGCCCGTATCAAGCAAAAGGAAAAGACTCCTCAGGGACCATGGTGGGATGGGCCTACACCTCCCCCAAAGCTAAGCGTCAACGAATTGGTCCTCTGGGAATCGACCCTCTTTCCCGAAGGGCCCGAGTATAGCGTTCTCCGCAGGTATAAACTCTAAAACTAATCTGCTACATAATGCCGCTCCACAAAATCCACAATCCAGTCTTGGGTTTGCTTTTTTTGTTGGTCTGTGGCTCCGCCGAACGCATGATCTACTCCTTCTAGGATGTGAAACTCATTCATAATCCTTAAGGAATCTAATTGCGCTTTTAGGAGTTTGGATTGACTGATAGGCACAATGCGATCACTATCTCCATGGATAATCAGAGTATTGGGTGCGCCCTGGTGGACGATCATATCAGGTGAATATTGAGCGGTGAAATCAACTGTTTTGCTACTATCTTCTTCAGGATCAAAACCGAATAGGTAGCGATTGATGTCGAGATTGTCTTGGAAGGAGCTAGGCAGATGAGACGAAATAGCTCTTACGGTATCTATCAAAGGAATCTGATCTTTGTATAGTCTTAACAGATCTGTAGGGCCATAGACATCAATCATATAACGAAGCTCGATTTGGGCCGGTGTTCCCGAAGGAAGACCATCATAAGCTCTCATCATGGCGATATGTCCACCAGCAGATTCTCCTAGTAAGCCTACATTTCCAAGGTCAAAATTGTATTCAGGCCCATTTTCCTCAAGCCAAGCGATCACATCATAAGCATCCTCAATACAGGCTGGGAAAGGAGATTTTCCTAGACTAGCTAGTGTATAATTGGGACTGACTACTGCATAACCCTTATCGCGTAAGCGATTGAAAGCACCATTAAAGCGTGCATTATTGACGGATTCTTTGGCACCCGTTACCCAAGCGCCCCCATGAAAGTAGACAAATACCGGGATCTCATCATATACATCCTGCGTGGGATAATAGACATCTAGGGTAAGCTCTCCTTTGTAGGGCACATGATATTGCACCTCTCCATGGAGTAGAGGCGCGTCATTGCGGACAAAGAATACAAAAAGGGCCAGCGGTAAGCCTATGATCACAAGGCCGGCCAAGACTAAAATAATTTTGAGAGATCGTTTCATGAGCTAAGCAATTACTCACTCAAATTATTTCATTCTACCCTGACAATCAACATACCGCAATTTTTTAAGGTAGAGCGTAACTGTAAGCTTTTTTGTCGCGTACCGTCATCCACCAATAAAGTGGCCGTATTGGGCGGTTGAGTACCGAGATTATGCGCATACAGCATGATGTAGTTGTTGCCGGGGCGCAAGTCTAGATTAAGTACCTTTTTGGCTTTTACGAGCTTATATTCTTGTAGTATCCATTGGCCATTGACGTTGATGGAGACGGTATCCAAATCTTCTGCCGCATGATCCCAGACGTAAAGGGTCGCCTCGGTATTGTTGATCGTAATGACCTCTTGCTCCTTGACTCGTCGGTTTTTTAGGCGCTGAGGCCTCCCATTGTTATCAGTATCAAGGTCAGGGTAAACTATTGGCTCGGGATTGTTGATTATAGGATCGGGTACCTCTGGATTACTAGGGACAGCAGAGACGCTAGTGATGGGGGGAGCAGTTTGTTGGGGGGAAGTGATCGGATCATCTCCACATTTGATTACCTGTTGTGGTTTGGAGCGTTGCACACAGGCGAGGGTTAGTATCTGACATTCATATGTACCTGTCATTGCCGTAACCAAAACATGCTTGGTATCACCTGTCAGGAGTTTTCCATTGCGAAACCATTGATAACGGACCCCTTTACGTTCTTTGACGAAGAGAGTAACGGGTTCATTATGGCAAATTTCGATGGGTTCGCGCTCACTTACATAAGAAGGAGGAGCATACTTCATCAAGAAGCCGACAGACTTACTCGTGAGATCAAATTGAACTCCAGGAAAGTTATTGGCACGACTGATACCTGAGACGAAAATCTCGTCCTCAAAGCCACCAATCGCAGGTAAATAGTTGGGCCCCACCTCGCCCCCTTTGTCTTCCCAAAGGATGATTTGGCGATTGAGACGATTGAGTTTGGTAACAAAGTTTTCACCTCGGTTGGTGATCCCCGAAACGTAGAGATCGCCTCCGGCGCTATGGATGCGCGCTTGGTTGACATAATTGTCATCGGGAGAAAGCAGTTTACCCGTCCAAAGTTCATTGCCAGCAGCATCATAACGAAAGAGCTGACGATTGAGCATCAAGAAGCTGTTGCCTTGGCAGTCGGTATGCACATCTAAGGTTTGAGTACGGGTTTTGCGGGTGGTAGCTCTGCGTGCCCATTGTAGGCGGCCATGGGTATCAAACTTTGCTAGGAAATAGCTGTTTTCGCGTAGGGAAGCCCGCACCACTTGATCCTTGAAGTTGGCGATTAAATCCATGCCACCGGCTAGATAGATATTGCCTTCACAGTCTGCATGCATAGCGTTACCGAAGGGATATTGACTCCCATCGACGCCAAAAACTTTGAGCCAAAGCACTTCACCCGAAGGGCTATGTTTGGCGATAAACATGCCGCCGCGTCGAGGAGCGGCTACTACTCTTTTACCGATTTGCAATTGTTCTTTGAAACGGCCGTAGGTAAAGATGTTGCCCAATGGATCGGTCGTGATCCCATTGAGCTCAGGTATTTCTGCTTCAACCCGCCACATGATGCGGCCATCTGGATAGTATTTGATCAGATAATCCTCTTCCGAGCCTACGACTAGATTCCCGTTGGGATCTACGGCCATCTTACGATGACTCAGATCATTGCGTTGCTGCTCTGGAAAACTAGTACGATAAAGACCATT
>JBCCQN010000097.1:0-29399 GCA_039024315.1 Bacteroidota bacterium | reverse complement strand
GCCGAAAGCTCCTTTTGGGGCATGGTCAAGGAGGTAGAAAATCATCTCAACGAGCAAAAGATCGAGTTTGTCAAAGCCTTAGGCCCCAAAGCCAAGGAAAAAGACCTCACTCGGATCATGAGCATGCGCATGCGCGTGGAAAAAGTCATCTTGAAGGACGTCAAAATGCGAACCTTTATTACGGATGATTCCTCTCGTAATGATTTGGTCGCCCACGTTTATGATATCACCCGTGGCATTGTCCGCAATCACGTGGATAATTTGGTGCTAATCGATGACTCCATCGTAAGAGGCACTACCCTAAAGCGCAGCATCCTCCACATGCTAGAGAAGCTTAAGCCTCGCAAGGTGGTCATCGTTTCTTCTGCGCCACAGATTCGCTATCCAGATTGCTACGGTATTGACATGTCTCAGATTGGCAAATTGGTGGCTTTCCAGGCAGCCATTCAGCTGCATAAAGACCGTGGTACTGAGGATGAGATTCATCGCGTTTACCGTAAGATACTCAGCATGAAGTCCGAAAACAGCATGCACGAGCGCAATGTGGTCAAGGACATTTATGCTCCATTTAGCGAAATAGAAATCTCCGCTAAGATCACAGAGATTGTGAGCCCAGAGAATTTTGGTCCAGAGATAGAAATTGTCTATCAACCATTGGCCAACCTTTCTAAGGCGATTCCTGACCACTTAGGGGATTGGTATTTTTCCGGAGACTATCCCACCCCGGGCGGTAACCGAGTCGTCAATCAAGCATTTTTGAATTATTATGAAGGCAAAACGGTCCGCGCCTATCAAGAAGCGACTGTCTAGTCATAGCCTTCAATGACATAATCCATGAGCCATCCTTGATCTAGGGGTGGCTCTTTTTTTACTGCTGCGCAGAACGCTTATTTCAATCAAAGAGCGCCTCCCTCCCAAAGGAAAGAAGACGCAGCTTTTGACTTCAAAGCGGATTGCACTCCGCCAAAAAAGAACGAACAGAGACGACAATATATCGCGCCCAAAGGCGCATCTAAAAAATTGGATTTACAAAGGAATCCCCCTCCCCTTGGGGAGGGGTTTATTCATGATTGTGTTGCTTACATTTTAATGAAGTATGCTAAATACCCTTGAGATGAAAAGCATATTGCTGATAGCTGATCAACTCTCTTTGTTCATGGTTTTGCTCCCAACCATCTTCTTGATGGCTAAGCTCTATTAGTTGACGAGTGCGGGTATCTTCAAAGGAAGCGACCACTGACTCCATATGTTTTAACTCTGATTCGGTAAACAAGCTAGCGTCAAACTCGCGCGCTGCCTGAAAACGCTCTCCTACCCCACCGTGATCGTAGAGTTCTTCCTCGATCCGGATATAGTTTTGGGCTTCCAAGATCCCAAACAATTCATGAAAATGTGAAGGAACCGGTCCATAAGGAATCGCTCGATAATTACAGCCAGAGATCGAAAACCCACTCTCTTTAAAGTTGAGAAAATCGCTGTAAAAGAGCAGCTTGTTGAGCCTAGTCTTCAATGGATTTGCCTTCTGGGCAAAGTACAAGACATAGTTCGCTACCTTTTCAAAAGTCGGTTTCACAAAGCCAGTGAACTCATTGGCCTCCATGTGAAAATTCCAGAGATATTGGACCACAGCATCTAAACGGTCTTTTTGCAAGAGCTTATCAAGTACTGCATTGACTTTGCGATAGGCATTAGGAGAAAAGATCGATTCTTTCTCTTCGACAAAGCGAGCAAACTGCTTGGGCTCTTGGGCCAAACGAATCAATTTTGCGTTGGCCGGACTCGGAATTTCACCATTTTCATAGTTGCGATAACTGTTGATGCCAAAGTCTAGGACCTCAGACATTTTCGCTGCCGACAAGCCATACTTCTCCCGTGTTGCCCGAATCTCGTCGGGAAAGGGGATGTGATGCAGGGCGCGATAGAGATTATGTACTTGTTGGAGATTGAGCTGATCCAATTCCTTGGTGCTGAAAGTCTCTCCGGTATCTTTACACTGGTAATAATGTTCCCAAATCTCAAATGACTCCTTACGGAAATCTCTCGTCGCCCACTCCTTTTTCAGGACTGCTTCACCGCCTGTGAATGGACTCTTAATCATTGTGTTAATCCGTTAAAAAATATATCCGTTTATATCCTTCTATTCCTGGTACGGATAGCGTATAGCGCGCTCCGCAGGGTGAAAACTGTAACAAAGCACCGGTCCATCGACTATACCTAATGCCAGTTTTACATATACTTCTTGCCCTTTGACCTCAGTGCCAAACTCCCAAAACTCTCGTCCGGGACGCACTCCGTCTGGCCTAGGACCTTTATAGTAATTTTGATAAGACAAGCGATCGATCGTAGCCTCTCTCTCTGCCACATCTATCTCCAAGTCCAAAAGAGCTTGTAGATTTTTCTGCCGATCCAAAAACACCATCCCGTTTTGACTTTTTGTCTTTTGAAAGTCTTGCAGGAAGTGCTGGACTTTTTCGGGACTGACGATGTTTGGTTTTGGGGCTGACACGATCACCTGCATTCAACTTTACAGTACCAAAGTAAAGCAAAAAGAATCAATAAAACAACTTTAAAGTGAAATTTTACAAAATATTTTCACATTACTCACTTTTTAGTAGAAAACAGCACATAAAAGCCCCTTTTTTATTGCTTCACAAAACGCTCAACCCTCTGCGTATCGCCAATCTGCGCCCTAATCAAGTAGATTCCAGCCGGCCAATGACTTACTTCTAATTCAAAAATCTCACTTTTTAGTGAATTTTGATAAAACTGCTGCCCCATGAGGTTGATCACCTCTAGCCTGCTGATAGGACTAGCACTCTTTAAGGTCAATCGCTCTTTTACAGGATTAGGCATCAAATGCAAAGAAGCTTTAGTTTGGTTTAAGTCTTCCTCGATGGAAGTGATATTTTCGAAGGGAGGAGCCAAAGGCATAAGCGGGTTCCCTCCTCCACCAACACTTGCAGGGCCATTGTTATCTACTACATGCAGGTTGAGAAAGATGCGATCCATATCTCTGGCCCAAGGAGTATTTTTATTAGGCTCCCTAAAAGGAAATCCCCAAGCAGTTTCAAATTCATCAAGCACTCGCCCATCTGGCGACCACTCAGTTTCTATCGCATAGACATCCCAAGCAGTATCATCGACAAGATAGGCGCCATATTTTTGAAAGGCTTCGGCCAGTATCCGTCCCGGAACGCTCTCAAAAGCCATAGAATCCAGGTCCAACCAAATCGGCAAGGCCAGTAAGGCACCCATGCGGCAAGCGGTAACGACAGTCTGGCTACGTTGCGTACCGTAAACACCAGCAGCATAGCCATCCGCTCTAATGGCTGGCCAACGATAGCCCTCTGTAGTAGCATCATAAAAGAGGTTTTTGGCTGCAAATAAATTGACTTTTAAGGCATGTCTGATGGTATCGCTGGGATCGTCCAACTCTCCCAGACGGATGGTCCCGCCAATCGCCGAAAGTCCTGAGCCTCCGTGTGCGCCTCTGATCCCGTCCCCATACAAATCCACATCAGGCGGCACAAACTGACTGGTAGATTGCATAGCCACGCATTGCGAGAAGGGCTGGGTTTGTTTGATCGTGCGTCCGTCGGGCATCAGAACCGCTAAGCCGGAGTTAGGGGTCAGACCGTCCCAAGTGCTAGGACTAACGATAAAATCAGGCGGAATGGGAGCGTCAAATAGGACAGGGCCTTCGATCGTACAGCGATCCTTGCTATTGTCCCAACCAGCGTAGTTGGTATGGACGCTTTGTAGGTTTTCCTGCGGTCGCAGAACGATAAGATCTTCATCTACCGTCATGCCAAAACTCATCGCCTGCTCGATCAAGGCGGGCACATAAACCGCCTGGTCTCCAATAGGCATATTCCAGATGGAAGTATCAGCAAAAGGCCAGAGAAATGGATCACGGGTGTTTTGGGCATGTATAGAGCTAAGGCAGAGTAGCAGCGTTAGCAGGCAAAGTAAAGGCTTCATGAAAAAGGTTAAGTAGGATAAGCGTTCTGCGAAGCAGCAGGAAGAATAAAGATAATGGATAATAAGTTAGTGGACTGCTGCTTCGCAGAACGCTTGTCTTGTATCTACAATTGTATTTTTGAGGAAAGGAGATTTCTCGTCGCTTCGCTCGCTCGAAAAGAATGCTCGAGAAATTTTCGATTTTCTCCGCTTTTCCCCTTCGAAGGGGATCCTAAGCGGAATGGGGATGTTTAGAGATAAGCGTTGCGCGCAGCGGTACATAAAAAAAGAGGCAAACTCCCCTTGCGGGAAGTTTACCTCAGAGAAATTTAATAGCGTATTTATTCTTGAAGAAGAATTTTGCTTACAGAAGCGGCTCTTCTCTTTGATTTTACAACTAGGGAGTAGTATCCACCGGCATGTCCGTTTAGAGATAGGGTGAAGCGACCGTTAGCGTCAGGCATAACACTGGTTTCGTACACTTTCTGTCCTACTTGGTTGAACATGCTTACTGTTACAGACTCTAGATCTTGGTAAGGGAGAGAAACGTTGAGGTTGCCTTTGCTGGGGTTAGGGAAGACAGCCATAGGGGCGTTTAGCTTATTGATATCTACTGTTACGATATTGCTGAGGGTAGAAGTACCGTCGAAGTCAACTTGCTTGAGGCGGTATAGGTTAGTACCAATGATTGGAGCAGCGTCAAAGAATTGGTAGCTAGAGATACTTTGGCTGTTGCCAGCACCGTCCACTTGGCCAAGAGCAGCCCAATCGTTACCGTTTACACTCTTCTGGATTTCGAACATCTTGTTGTTTTGCTCCGAAGCTGTTTTCCAGTTGAGCATGATGCCGTTTTCTGCTTGCTCTCCGTCAAAGCTTAGCAATTCGACAGGGAAAGTTCCGATGGGGAAGTTTTCGAAGGCGATCATGCTGGCACCATTGAGGTTAGAGATCGTAGCGGTAGAGTTGAAAGGAGTCGCATAAGTTACCCCAGTCGCTCCAATAGGCTCACCAGACAATGTCAATACGATAGTGTTGCCTACTACGCTCACGCCCGTTACCGATACAGCGGCACCTTCAACTTCGAAGAAAGCTTCAACACCAGCGTCTGCACTTAGTACGTCAGTAGCCTTGATGGTCGTCAAAGTGATCTGATTGAGACCTGTCTGCTCACCGACGAGGAGGTTAGGAGAAGACACATTTACGTCTGGAGCACCGTAGATATCACGATCAATTACTCTGGCAACGTCAGCACCGAGGCGCTCATATCCGTTGGAGAAAGTGTAGTGAGATAAGTCGACGTAGTGCTGCATAGCGCTGGTACCGATGATCTCCATATTGGCAACTGAGTCAGCGATTTGACGCTGCGCTTCCTGTATTTGTAAGGCTTTATCATAAGTGAAGAACAAACCGTTGCGCAGTTGAAGCATATAAAAGCGATCGATAGTGTAATCAGCGGCCCAGTCATTCATCAGGCTGGCAAACTTAGCTTTGTAGCCACTTGTAGTGGTAGCTATATCAGCGTCTGTCTCACCGTGAAACCATAGTAAAGCGCGGATACTGCCTGTAAGACCGGCTTTTTCTACCCTTGCCAAAAGACGGCCATAATTATCAGTGAGATTGTTGGGATTGGCGTCGTCGCGGAAGAAGAAGCTAACGTCTTTACCAGGATGCGCGCCATTGAAGATTGCTACAGGGACGCCATTGGCGTCAATAAGATCTTTAGCCATTTTAAGGCCCCACTGGCCTGTATTACCATTGCTAAAGAAATCACCATCCCCCTGCCCAATGTACCACAGGTCATTTAAGGTATTGGAGTAGATAGTACGACCAAATACGCGAATATAATCGCTGTCATAAGCAGCTGAAGTACCTTGATAGATACGACCTTCTGCGCTAGACTCACCTTGAATGATGTAGGCGTCTCCTGCTACTACGGAATCAGTAGCTTGCTCAAGCGTTTCAGCGCCGTCGAAGCCATAAAGTTCATACTTATAGTTGGCCAATTCGGCAGGAATGTCGTGGCTCAAACTAAATGGAGCAACGCCACCCGTTGAGTAAACCAAATTTTGAGTCTTAGTCTCAATGAGTATATTCTCTCTATAAATTTTTAAGCGCATTTCGGTGTAAGCAGCACCGCTATTGTCAACTGATCCAGCAGCTACTACCAAACCATTGTTGGTACCTAAGTCGCGTGGATACAACTGTCTTTTTTCGGGAAAATCAGTAAGTGCAATTTGCGCAGATAGCGTTTGAAGGAGCAAAGGGAGTAAAAAAATAAAGGCGATAATACGGAACATGCTATTAAATTTAGTGTATTCTCTTGGAGAAACTTACTCGAGGTGTTGCTATTAAAAAATTGGCACAAATTGCCGTTTTATTTCACCTTGCAGATACTTTATCATTTGTACATTCTGCTTGTAAGTTTCATTTCAAAATTGCACATCTTTTAGCGTTCTTATTATACCCTAGGACCCAAATGGTATTTATTTGCTTCTAAATGAGCACTTTTGAGGAGCAAACTGCATATTAAGGACAAGACTATACATGAAATAAATATTACAAATATAAATATATACGATACAAACAACATATCGTAGCCATGAAAAACTATCCTAATCTTACTCTATTGCCCTAGAGAAATGGCCTTGCAGACATTTGAAGCCCCTTATTTTGAAGGTACTAACCCATATAAGGCGGGCTTGTCCTGCAATCTGAGCTAGGGCTTATCAGCTTTTGGCGATCCATTCATCCATAAAAGCATAGGCTCGTCTCAAATGTGGAATCACAATAGTCCCCCCCACTAGGAGTGAAATTTCATAGGTTTCAATGAGTTCTTGCTCCGAAGCGCCCGCTTCGAGTGAAGATTGGATATGGTATTTGATACAATCATCACAACGCAATACCATGGAGGCAGCCAAACCAATCAGCTCCTTGGTTTTGACATCGAGCCTTCCAGCCTGATAAGTATTGGTATCAAGGTTATAGATCCGCTTGATCACTTTTGAGTCGCTGCTCAAAATCCGCTCGTTCATCCGAGCCCGAAAGTCATTAAAGTCATTGATTGAATCCATAAGTATCGAATTAAAGATTTACTTGAATCTCTAGATTCGAATTCAAAAACTCAACTGTTCAATCCTTCAACTATTTTATCTAAATTCGACGGCATAAAAACATACGTCATATGCAATATATAAATGAGGCCGCAATTGCCGGAAAACGCGTCCTAGTACGAGTTGACTTTAATGTCCCATTAAATGCAGATTTTGAAGTAACGGATGACCGCCGTATCCGCGAGGCGATCCCTACTATCCAACATATCCTTGACAACGGTGGCTCAGCAGTCCTTATGTCTCACCTTGGTCGTCCCAAAGACGGACCAGAAGACAAGTTTAGCCTGCACCACGCTATCCCTACGCTTAAGCAGTTTATCTCTGCTGAGGTAAAGTTTGCTGATGACTGTATCAGCGATGATGCTTTTGCGATGAGCGCAGCCCTTAAGCCTGGAGAAGTACTTCTCCTCAACAACCTCCGCTTCTATAAAGAGGAGAAAAAAGGAGACGAAGACTTTGCTGCCAAACTAGCCAAGCATGGTGATATCTATGCCAACGATGCCTTTGGTACGGCTCACCGCGCCCATGCGAGTACTACCATCGTAGCCAAACATTTTCCAGATACTAAATACTGTGGCTTCCTCCTCAAAAAGGAAATCGAAAACGCTGAGAAGGTCCTCAATAGTACTGACCGCCCCGTTTGTGCCATCATGGGTGGGGCCAAAGTTTCTGATAAGCTCCTTTTGGTAGAGAATCTACTCGAAAAAGTAGATTACATCCTCATCGGTGGAGGCATGGCTTATACCTTCCTGCGCGCCAAAGGTTATCGCATCGGTACTTCTCTTTTAGAAAACGATCTCATCGCCACCGCAGCCGATATCCTCAAAAAGGCCGTAGCTAAAAACGTTAAAATCTTAACTCCGGTTGACTCAGTAGTGAGCAGTGAGTTCGGCGAAGGCGGTACCATCAAAGTAGTCCGCAATGAAGAAATGCCTGACGACATGATGGGCCTAGATATCGGACCCAAGACTTTTGAATACTACTTCGATGCCATCATGGACTCCAAGATCATTCTTTGGAATGGCCCTATGGGTGTATTTGAAATGGATAGCTTCTCCAAAGGAACCCAAGCGATTGCCGAGGCTGTGGCCAAAGCGACCGAAAAAGGTGCCTTCAGTTTGATCGGAGGGGGTGATTCTGCCGCTGCCGTCAAGAAATTTGGACTCGAGCCACAAGTATCCTACGTCTCTACGGGTGGAGGTGCTTTGCTAGAATATCTCGAGGGTAAAGCCCTTCCGGGTATCGCGGCTCTTGGCTAAAAGCTTATGACAAAAGTTATATAAGGAATCCTAAAGTCAGTAGTATACTGGCTTTAGGATTTTTTGTTTGGGCTTACCTCCCGAAAGCTTTCGGGAGCGCGGAACGCTAGTCTCCATTAGGAGCAGCAGAGAAGCGTTTAGCAATTTGTAGCGGCCTATTGCATAGGCCGCCAGGGAAAATCGTTCTGCGCAGCAGTAAACCCAACACAACCCCCTCAGGATATCTTCCTTTCTCTGCTTAACTTTCATAAGGAAAGACACTACCTTTAGAGTAGATTTCATCAACCAAAAGATCAATCAAATGTGGGATGAGCGCTATGCCGACGAATCTTATGCGTATGGCACCGAACCTAATGTATTTTTAAAGGAAGCCTTAGGACAATATCCTATCAAAGGTAGCATGCTGTTTCCAGCCGAAGGCGAAGGGCGCAATGCTGTATATGCAGCCAAGCAGGGACTAGCAGTTACGGCCTTTGATATGAGTATTGAAGGTAAAAAGAAAGCCTTGCGACTAGCGGAGCAAGCAGAGGTCTCGATCAACTATGAAGTAGGCAATTTATTTGAGCTCCCACTCATCAAAAAGCAGTATGACGCAGCTGCTTTAATCTATGCTCACTTTCCTCCTCCCATCCTCTCAAAATACCATCAAAAAATTGGCGAGTTGATTAAGCCTGAAGGGATGATAATCTTTGAGGGCTTTAGCAAAGGACATCTACCTTTGCGAGAGGCCAATCCGAAAGTAGGCGGGCCCAATAAGTTGGAGATGTTGTTTTCTACTAACTCCATTCAAAATGATTTCCCTGACTTTGAAATTATCCTGCTCGAAGAAGTGGAAATTGATTTAGCCGAAGGTTTATACCACAATGGTCGCGGCAAGGTGATCCGCTTTGTGGGTAAGAAAAAAGCGCATTAAAAAAACATGGTGCCAAACCGATTGGATTGACACCATGCCTACATATTATTCAGATCAGGATTGCTGTATCCTTAGATCACATCAAAACCCGTATAACTTCTCAATACTTCAGGGATCACAATGCTACCATCAGTTTGCTGATTGTTTTCGATCAGCGCAGCCATGATCCGCGGCAAAGCCAAAGCACTCCCGTTCAAAGTATGGGCCAGCTGAGTTTTGCGGTCTTCATTACGATAACGTAGCTTCAAGCGGTTGGCTTGATAAGATTCGAAGTTACTTACTGAGCTCACTTCTAGCCAACGTTCCTGTCCCGCACTAAAGACTTCCATATCATAAGTCTTAGCAGAGGTAAAACTCATGTCCCCGCTACAAAGCAAAAGCTTGCGGTAAGGTAAGCCAAGATCTTGCAGCAAAGACTCCACATGGACACACATCTCGTCGAGTACTTCGTACGAACGCTCCGGGTGGGCAATCTGTACGACTTCCACCTTATCAAATTGGTGGAGGCGATTGAGGCCTTTCACGTCTTTACCATAAGAACCCGCTTCCCTACGGAAGCAAGGCGTATAGCCGCAAGACTTGATTGGGAAGTCTTTTTCTTCCACGATCACATCTCTGTAGATATTGGTAATCGGCACCTCCGCTGTCGGGATCATATAAAAACTATCAGCCGTGATGGTGTACATTTGGCTGTCTTTATCCGGCAATTGGCCAGTACCATAAGCGGAAGCTTCGTTGACCATGAGCGGGGGCATATACTCGGTATAACCCGCCTCGCGCGCTCGGTCCAAAAACCAATTGATCAAGGCTCGTTGTAGTCTTGCCCCTTTACCTACATACAGAGGGAAGCCAGCGCCCGTGATCTTGACGCCTAATTCCCAGTCGATTATGCCATGATGTACTGCCAAATCCCAGTGGGGCTTGGGATCAAAATCGAAGGTAACTTTTACATCATTCTGGTAAACTACGTCATTATCCTCTGGCGTTTTCCCGGTGGGAACGCTAGGATGAGGCGTATTGGGTAAAGCAAGCAGCAGCTCTTTGACCTCTGCTTCGATACTACGCTGCTTTTCTTCAAGCTCTTTGATGCCCTGTTTAGCGGCAGCAGCTTTGGCTTTGGCAGCTTCAGCTTCTTCTTTCTTGCCTTCCTTCATAAGCTGGCCAATGGAACGAGCCGACTGATTTGCCGATTGACGTAGGTTCTCTAAGGAGGTAATGACCTCACGGCGAGATTCGTCAGTGGAGAGTATTTCTTGGATACTTCCCATTGCATCGGTAAGCCCTTTGCGCTCTAGGGCTTGGGCAATTTCTTCAGCGCGATTCCTAATTTGTTGGATTTCCAGCATATGGATTGATTAGTTTGTGCGAAATAACAAAATACCCTTTACAATCGTAAAGGAAATCCGTCTCATTTTTTGGAAAACAAGATTTTGTTTCTCACATTTGTAGTGAATTTTACAGCAACTCACCAAAACCCTGAATCCAGGGTCTTTCTTACGAGCTTTTCTGAAATTTCGTTCCAATTAATTTGAAACTTCATTCCACTGCGCACTAAGCGCTTTCCTTTCTATCCTTATGTTCTCTAGTCCCAGCTAGAAAACATCCATTACCCGCTTTTTATGTACGATATTATAGAACTGAATAACCATGAAGTCTCCAATCTACAGGAGATTGCAAACAAGCTTGGTATTGAGGGAGTCGACAAACTTGCCAAACAGGACCTTATCTTCCGGATTCTTGATAAGCAAGCCCTTATGTCTCCGGAGGAATTGGCCGCCGTAAAAGGCGAAGCTGGGGGCAAAGTAGAAGCGAAAGAGCAAGCTGAAGAAAAGCCCAAAAGAAGAGGAAGACGCAAAAAAACTGCAGAACCAGAGGCAGAAGCTGTCGAAGAAGAAGCACCCAAGCCTAAGAAGAGAGGTAGGAAGAAAAAAACAGAAGTTGTTGCGGAAGAAGCAGCAACCCCCGCAGTAGAAGTAAAAGAAGAAGAAAAGGAAAAGCCAAAGCGTCGTCGTCGCAGAACTAAAGCGGAAATTGAAGCCGAAGCGAAAGCCGAAGCTGAGGCCAAAGCTGCAGCTGAAGCAGCAGAAAAAGCCAAAGAAGCAGCAGCCAGCGAGGCAGAAGCAAAAGAGGAACCAAAAGAGGAGGAAGAAAATGCAGAGGCCAAACCAGAAGAGATCCTCGTGATCGAAAGCAAAGGCAACAAAGCCCCTCTCAAAATTGAACTAAAATCCAAAAAGAGTAGCGATAGCGGCGAGGGTAAGCGTTCTCGGAACGAAAACAAAGACAACGAAGGACGTGGACGCGACCGCAAAAACCGAGACAATCGCAACGAGCGCGACAACGGACGTAACAAGCCTAAACCAAGCGTTCTCACAGAGCTCGACGGTGTTATTAGCAATATGGGCGTTTTGGAACTAATCCCCGAAGGCTATGGCTTCCTACGCTCCGCTGAATACAACTATCTCTCCTCTCCTGATGATATTTATGTCTCTCCTTCGCAGATCAAGCTATTTGGTCTCAAGACTGGAGATACCGTATATGGGCAAATTCGTCCTCCCAAAGAAGGCGAAAAGTACTTTGCTCTCCTTAAGGTTGAAACCATCAATGGTCGTACTCCCGAGGAAACCCGTGATCGTATCTATTTCGATCACCTAACGCCACTCTTCCCACAAGAACGATTTACCCTAGCCGGTGAAAAGGAAAAAGATATGTCCATGCGTATCATTGACCTCTTCTCCCCTATCGGTAAAGGTCAACGTGGTTTGATTGTGGCCCAGCCAAAGACAGGTAAAACAATTCTCCTCCAAAAGGTAGCCAACGCCATCGCCGCGCATCATCCTGAAGTTTACTTGATCATCCTCTTGATCGACGAACGTCCGGAAGAGGTAACAGATATGGCTCGTAGTGTAAACGCGGAGGTCATTGCCTCAACCTTTGATGAACCAGCTGACCGCCACGTACAGGTGGCTACCATCGTCATGGAAAAAGCCAAGCGTATGGTAGAATGTGGCCATGATGTTGTGATCCTCTTAGACTCAATCACTCGTCTGGCCCGTGCTCATAACACCGTACAGCCAGCTTCTGGCAAGATCCTTTCTGGTGGTGTAGATGCCAACGCGCTTCACAAACCTAAGCGCTTCTTTGGTGCTGCCCGTAATATCGAAAACGGTGGTTCACTTACCATTTTAGCAACTGCCCTTATCGAGACAGGTAGTAAGATGGATGAGGTGATCTTTGAAGAATTTAAAGGTACCGGTAATATGGAGCTTCAGCTCGACCGTCGTCTATCCAACCGTCGTATGTACCCAGCCATCGATGTTACAGCTTCTGGTACACGGCGCGAGGACTTACTTCTCGATCCAAACGACATCACTCGTATTTGGGTGCTTCGCAAATTCATGGCCGACATGAACCCAATCGAGGGGATGCAATTCTTGCAAGAACGTATGCGCAATTCAATCGACAATGACGAATTCTTGATGTCGATGAATGGCTAAGCATAAGTAAAATATATCTAAACCAAAGAGCCGTCCTTATCAAAGGGCGGCTCTTTTTTTTCAGACCAGCAATAAGCTTCTTTTGGGCCTTTATTTTATGAGTAGCCGCTGCGCGGAACGCTTATCCTCACCCACGAGTTGGAGCAGGTATAAACCGGGAACTAAGTCTCCTAAATCTATCTCTGTGGAGCTGCCACTTAAGCTAACAGTCTTTAGTTTTTGTCCATTCAGACCGTACACTTCAATTTGGGTCCCTTGGTAGCTAGAGCCCCCTAATAACTCAACTTGAATCAAACCAGTGCTAGGGTTAGGCGAAACCATAAAATGCCTTTGAGCAGCCTCGGGTTCAATCGAACTAGCCGCCTCCAAAGTGAAGGTGATGTTATCGACATTAAAAGCATTGTTGTTAGTGATATTGAGGCGCATCTCCTGTTGCCCTGCCTCTAGCTCTATTTCACTATTAGCACTAATCTGCTGAAAAGTATACCAATTGCCCGTGCTCGGCACACTGAAGTCTGTGGAGGCATTGTTTTGAGCAAAGAAGAGTTCAAAAGTACCATTCGCGACTTCTGAAGCGATTTCAGCGGTGAGACTATACCTACCAGCTTGCGCAACATCTACGGTGTACTCAATCCACTCACCAGACTCTACATACTCCAAGATATAGGCGTTGCCGGAGGCTCCAATATCAACTCCCTCATCCGTACGAAAACCCCCGGGAATATTAGCAGGATCATTATCGTGATAGGCTAATCCTTCTCCCCCATTGTCATATTCTTCTACTTCTATCGTGCCCGGAATCGACAGAGGGTTTGCATTGAAAGGGCTCTGTACGCTAGCCGTAATTCTTGTCCTCGTGGGATAGCCATGTAGAATAGTTCCATCCGCACGCGTAGTGTACATCCGATAAGTATAGGTACTGCCTACTGTAACACTCGTATCCGTATAGCTAATCGCATTGGCTGGAAGCATAGCGATTTGCACAAAATTACTGCTGCCGCCTACTGATCGTTCTAAGATGAAGTCGCCATTGCCGGTGGCACGATTGTTCCAATCTACGACAATCGCAGGCGCATTGCTGACTGGATCAGGCGTATAAGTAGAGAAGATCTGATTGGGTGAATCCTGATAGTAATGCATCAAGATGTCCTTGACTTCAGGCCAGCTGTTATTGCTGCGATTCAGGATGCCAAAATTGCCCCCATCGTCCCATACCGAAAAAGCAAAGCCATGCACGATACATTGCTCTACATTATGAGCATATATGCGCATACGAGAGTTAAAATCACAACTCAATACCGCCCCAAACTCACTGTGATGTACGGGGATATTATTGGCGATCGACCAATTCTTGACCGATTGATATTTGTTGTTTAACTGCTGATAGTCAAAAGTCGTCCCCCAAGTACCCATACCTTGTCCAGAAAACTGCCAAGGATCATAAGCGTGATAGTAACCAACGATATAGCTATCATTAGGGATAGCAGCGTTGAGGAGTTGTGCCGAGTTGGCATACATATTACCGCCATAGATGACGATACGGGTAGGATTGGTCTGCCGGATAATCCCAAGGATACGTTGATTGAGATCATCTACTTGAGCGACACTCATGCCGTTTGGCTCGTTGATAATTTCAAAAAGGAGCTTCTCTGATTTATTCTTGAAGCGCTCCGCTACTTGCACCCAAATAGAATCATAGCGGGCTCTCAACGTTGGATTGCTATAGCCATTTTTCAGCCAATCTTCGTGATGCCCATTGAGGGTGATATATAGGCCACGCGCAAGGCCCCAGTCTACGACTTGCTCAACCCGATTCATCCAATTGGTATCAATCGCAAAAGGAGCCGAATTAGCAGTATGCTGGTCCCATCTCACTGGCACCCTCACATTGGTAAAGCCGGCGCTGACATAGGCATCAAAATAGGATTCCTGAGCCGGCCCATTGTTCCAAGCACCTTCTGTTGGAGGTTCAAGGGTATTACCAAGGTTGATGCCTCGTCCCATTTCAGCAACCGCCTGTTGGGGAGTGAGTTGGGCAGGTAAAATTTGTACAGAGAGGATAAAAAGCAGCGTCAATAAGTAGTAGTAAATCTTCATGAGGATTTTTTTGAGTGAAAGCTAGGTGTTTCTAAAAGGTAGAGGTTAACTGACCTACCTTTTACTATCCAACCCAAAAATATTTCCAAAAAAGAGGGATGATCGTTCCGCGCAGCGGTAACCCCCCAAAAAAGACACCAGATGATAAGGAATAACTACTGCTTCGCGGAACGCTCATCTTTTAACCTACTTATCCCTTATCTCTAGCCGCAATCGCCTCCTCATAGAGGTAGATATTAAGCAGGCCATTGGTATTGAGAATCAGCTTTTTGGCTTCAGGTATAGTCGCAACATGGGTAATGATGCGCTCATGTTCGTGCTCTGAGCCCATGTGATTTTGGTGGTAAGACCAAATTTCTTCCTTGGTCATCTCGAGTTCACAATAGTAAAAGTAAAGGGCTTCATCAGAGGTGCCCGAAGAGGCGTATTGTGCTTCGCGATTGAGGGGAATCACCTTGGTAGGATCCACCTCTAGGCCGGTCTCCTCCATGGTCTCACGAACAGCTACCTCATGCGGATCATCGTCTCGGTCAACCATGCCTGCCACCTGCTCGTAAATATAATCTCCATTGCAAATGCGACGTTGTTTGACCAAAAGTAGGTATCGCTCCCCACTATCCTTATCTGCCAGGCAGATCAAAACGGAAACGATCTCCCCTTTGATAAAGCAAATCGGAGGGATCTTATCTCCTTCTGGAGTGGTGGCATCGAGCAGGACTAGCCCAAATAAGGCTTCTCCATTGTAGCGATATTTGGTGTATATTTCTTCGATATCATTAATGGTCAGACCATTGGCCTGGAGTTTGCTTTTCCAAAGACGAAATTTGTGAGCGCTCTGTAGCTGTTCTTTTGCCATAGGTTGCGTATTATGGATGAAAGCCCCAAGGTAGGAGGGGAATAATGAAAAACGAAATCAAAAAATTGTAAGTTTACCACAATAAAACACAGTAAATGAAAGGAAAGGGTCTCATTATCATAGGCGTACTTGTGGTACTCGGTTTTGTAGGGTATAACTATATCGAAAAAATATTTGGCGCTAATGTCTCTACCCCTGAAGGCAAGGAGTTTGTTTTTTTTATTCCTCCTAGCCAGCATGATTTTAAAAGAGCTGGGGTTGATTATCGGGAAGTAGGGCAAATGTTGCTGGATGATAAGTTGATTAGAGATCCAGAAGCCTTTCACTGGGTAGCCGAGCAAATGAACTATCCACGCCACGTCTATCCAGGACGTTATATCCTCAAGGATGGCATGAGTACCCGCGAGCTGATCACCTTATTGCGATCTGGTCAGCAGACCCCTATGAACTTTACCTTTGTCAAATTTCGCACCAAAGAGCAGCTAGCTGAATATGTGGGAGAAGAGTTGGCGATGAATAAACAGCAGATGCTAGATGTGTTTGCTGACACCGAATTCTTGAAAAAGCATAATGGCCTCACCCCAGAAACAGCCATGGCCATTTTTATTCCCAATACCTATGAAATGTATTGGAATATTTCTCCGCGGGCCTTTTTTGACAAGATGTTTGATCAATACAAAGTCTATTGGAATGACGACCGCAACGCCAAGCGTCGTAAGCTCAAACTCAATCGTCTTGAGGTGATGACTCTGGCTTCCATCGTGGAGGAAGAAACCAATAAAAATGATGAAAAAGGCCGCGTGGCGGGGGTTTATCTCAACCGTATTCGCAAGGGTATGCCCCTTCAAGCAGACCCTACTGTCAAATTTGCCGTAGGGGACTTTACGCTCCGTCGAATCTTAAATAAGCATCTACAAACAGATTCTCCTTACAATACTTATTTATACCCTGGCTTGCCACCAGCGCCGATTTGTACGCCTTCTTTGCCTTCAATTGAGGCAGTCCTCAACAGCGAAAAGCACGATTATCTCTACTTCTGTGCAAAGATCGAAGGAGATGGCTATCACAAGTTTTCGCGTAGCCTCAGCGAGCATGAGCGCTATGCAGATCAGTATCGAGCCATGCTAACGCAAAGAGGGATCAAATAGGCGACTACATATTAGTCCCTGCGATGAAGCGTTCCCCGTTGAAGGGGCCAAAGGTCAGACTCTTGCGCCAATTAGGATCGGGGAGATTGATAAAGATGGTCGTACCTTCTCCTAAAGTTGACTCTACCCATATCTCGCCTTTGTAATTCCGGACAATCTTACGGCAAGCTGCTAATCCTAATCCTGTACCCGATTTTTCTTCATGTGGATTTAGCCGCTGAAACAAATTGAAAATCTGATCTTGGTAAGCTGGCTCTATTCCAATGCCATTGTCAGATACCCAAAATAAATGGCGACCAGGCTCTGAGCGATAACCAATTTTGATGATGGGCGGGACTCCCGCTTTACGAAACTTGAGCGCGTTGTCAAGCAGATGCCGAAATACGAGGTAGAACGCTCGGTAATTCACTTCTAAGTCAGGCAGTGGAGCTACTTCTAGCTGCGCTTCATAGGCTTCAATTTGGGGCATTAGCTCTTGAGTAGCGCGTGCGATTACTTGCGAAATCACGACTTGCCCCATTCCAACACTTTGTTTTGAACCTATCTGAGCGTATTGGAGGAGATCGTTGAGCAATTGATTGATACTCTTGACGCCATTCATCGCATATTTTACAAACTGTTGCCCTTCATCATCTAATTGGCCAAGGTAACGGCGCCGCAATAGACTCACATATCCCCCTACATTCCGAACTGGCGTTTTGAGCTCATGAGAAAGCACATGAATCACTTGTTCCATTTCGTGGTTGGCATGTCTTAAGTCAAAATTCGCCTGTGCAATTTTTTCGTTTTGCGCATTTAGGATTTGGTTAACTTCAGTTTGCCGACGGTTACGATAAGCCAAGACGATCCCCATCGCTAACAAAAAAGCAGCTATGAGCCCATTGCCTACCCATAAGTAGCCCAGTCTTTCTTTTTCCATCGCTTCCTGTAGTTGGACGTACTCAAGCTTCTTCTGATCCAACTCCATCTGGATCTCTTGGGCCTGTAACTGAGCATTGATTTGAAGTTTAAAAACACTGTCCTTTAGCATTTGCTTTTGCTCGGCCCAAAATAAGGCGTCCTTGGCAAGCCCTAGTTCTTTACAACTATTCTCTAAGCGCTCATATGCGCTTAATTGCAATAATGGAGATTCTTTGGTCCGTAAAATGGTCAAGGAACGAATCAATGAATCCATCCCTCGCTCTACTTGCCCGTCTTTTACCAACCAACGACCATAATGCCCAATGGCATTGGCGTACCTTGGTCCTTGAACTCTCTTAGTAAGACTGATAGCCTTCCTTATGGGAGGTTCTGCTAATGCAAGATGCCCCTCAGCAATATATGAACGGCTAATATCTGAATAAGCAGCAGCCACAGCTGCATTGTTCTCTTCCAACAGGAAACGGCGCAAAGATTTCTCCGCAAATTTGCGAGCCCCTCTATAATCCCCTCTGGCGTAAAATAATTCACCAAGGTTTAGATAGGAACTTCCAACTTGATTGTCTTTGCCTAGTGAATCCTTGAGGCAGATGGCCTCATTATAAAAGTGCTCAGATTCATTGAGCATCTTCATCGTTTGGTAGATCAGCCCCAAATTGTGATAGGAAAAGCCTAATCCTTTATAATCTCCGATCTGACTCCTAATCAGCATCGCCATTTCATGAACTTCAATCGCACGGCTCAAATCCCCTATCTGACGATATATATTGCCCAAATTGTTATAACAGTTAGCAACCATTTTAAGATCGCCTTTGGCCTCGAAGCCAAGTAAAGCAGACTTTTGGTAGGGAATAGCAATGGCAGTCTCGCCTTTCTTTTTATAAGCAAGGGAAAGATTGAGATAGGTATAGGGAGCGACTTCTTTATGCAGGCTATCCTGCTCAAAACGCATGGCCCATTGATGGTACTCTAGGGCTTGATGATAATATCCTTGATAACGATAGGTCTGGCCAAGCGTGTTAAGTAAACGTGGCATTAAAGTATCTAGCCTTTTGTCAGCTAGATATTCTATTCCTTCATTTAGATACTGCTGAGCCGTACTTGGGTCTAGCCGCCTAAGCGAATGACCGATCTTATAACATAGTTGAGCTTTTAGGGAACTAGGAAGTGCTAGCCCAAGGCTGTCCTTCCAGTTATCTAAGTCAGAGGCGAAAAGTGATACAGGCAAAAATAAAATCCCCAAGAGCAAGGAGCTTGCAACAATTTTTTTATTAAGCATCTCCTCTCTGAAATTCTTACTTCTAGTTAGTAAGCATTATCCACAGGGAGAAATACATTAAATACAAAATATTACGCTATGCAAATCCTTAGCTCTGCAATAATTTTCTAGCCTCGCTCACACTTTTTACCGGCAGCTGGCAAGTGTTATTCTGACAAACAAAAATAGTAGTCTCATCCGTGAAGCGATCCTGCAGTAAGGGTACTTTACTGCTAGATTCTGCTCCGGCAAATAGTTTATTCGGAAAATACGGAAGTTCCAATCCGAGCCTAAACTCCTTAGCCTCGGGGCCAGTAATCGCCACTTCGTAATGGGGAAAAACCTGCATCAGAGCCAACTGTCCCCATTTCGCATGCCATGAAGGATTTTCTAACATCGATGCCTTCATGTTGCGCATCATCTGCTCGCTCAGCTCGCGATAATCGGAACGGTGCAACAAAAGACTGAGTTGATACAAGCTCATCGCCAAGGTAGCGTTAGAAGAAGGGATCACATCATCCTGCGTCTCTATCTTGCGGCGCACCAAAATTGGATCCTCAGAAGAGCTATAAAAGAACATCCCTGATTCGTCATCAAAGAAGTATTTTCTTACATATTCCAAATGTAATATAAGCTGGTCGAGCCATTTTTCTTCAAAGCTAACTTCATACAATGCGATCAGGGCTTCGATCAAATTGGCATAATCATCCAAAAAGGCGTTGATCGTACGCTTGCCTTCTTTATAGGATCGATACAACTGCCCCTCTTCGGTAGCCAGCTTATCAACAAGGAAACTTGCATTTCGTTCAGCCAAGGCTAAGAACTTCTTATCTCCAAACACACGATAAGCATCCACTAGTCCTTTGAGCATCAAGCCATTCCAAGAGGCGAGAATTTTATCGTCTAGGCCAGGCCTAACGCGTTTTTCTCGTTCTGCGAATAGCAGTCTCCTACATCTCTCCATCTGCTCAGCAAAAGCAATAGGATCTAGATGCCAACGCATCGCAAACTCACCTTCGTCTTCAAGGGCAAATAATATGTTGTTACCCTCCCAATTTCCTTTAGGGGAAATGTTATAGTAATTGGCAAAGTGATTAAGGTCATCGCCCAGGATCATGCCCAGTTCGTTGTAGTCCCAGACATAAAACTTACCTTCTACGCCCTCGCTATCAGCATCAAGTGAAGAATAAAAGCCTCCTTCTTCTGACATGAGTTCTCGTTCGACGAAGTCGATAGTCTGACGTACCACTCGCTCATACAAAGGATTAGGCTTTTGCAAATGCGCCTCTGCATAAGCACTGACCAACTGCCCATTGTCATAGAGCATTTTCTCAAAGTGAGGGACCTTCCAATAGGCATCCACCGAGTAGCGCGCAAAACCACCCCCCAATTGATCATAAATGCCTCCCAAAGCCATCTTCTCTAGGGAAACATCTAGCGCTTCCTCAAGCTTCTCGTCCCCCAGTAATTGACTACTGCGAAGCATCCACAGATTATTGACTGGCAAAGGAAATTTATTGGCTTGCACATTGCGACCACCCCACTCCAAGTCTTGATTGTCGAGTAGGACAATCTTCATCTGCCGTACATCTAGCTTCGATACATCAGGGGCATTGGCGTCCTTGACCACCTGATCAAAGTTGATCATGGCTTCTTTTAAGTGATAAGCATAGTCAATCGCTTTTTCAGGAGTCTTGGCATATAGTTCAGAAAGCTGATTAAGCACTCCCATCCAATGATCCTTGGGAAAATAAGTGCCTCCATAAACCGGACGACCGTCAGGCAGTGCAAATGCATTCAAGGGCCAGCCTCCACGCTTGGTCATCAACATCACCGCGTCCATATAGATTTTGTCGATATCAGGACGTTCTTCCCGATCAACTTTGATACAGACAAAGTGCTTGTTCATGAGCTCTGCTACCTCATTATCTTCAAAAGACTCATGCTCCATCACATGACACCAATGGCAAGCGGCATAGCCAATACTCACCAAGATCAATTTATTTTCGTCTTTTGCTTTTTGCAGAGCTTCATCTCCCCAGGCATACCAATCTACTGGGTTGTTAGCGTGTTGGAGAAGATAAGGGCTGCTTTCGTTTATGAGGCGATTGGGCATGAGGGATGGAGATTATAGCATGCAAAATTTCAATGGCTAATGACCAAACTTGTCCTCAGCCATTGAAATGCTTTTTAGAAAAATTAAACGCTTACGTTATGCGTACGCAAGGCATCGTTGAGAGAAACTTTTTTATCGGTAGAAGGTTTGCGCTGACCAATAATCAAGGCACAACCAACATGATAAGTACCCGCCGGGAACTCCTTTGGAATGGTACCCGGAATCACTACCGAACGCTCAGGCACATAGCCGCGATATTCCTTTGGTTCTGGTCCAGAAACATCAATGATCTTAGAAGAAGCAGTCAATACCACATTAGCACCGAGTACGGCTTCCTTACCCACTCGTACTCCTTCCACAACGATACAACGAGAACCAATAAAGGCATCATCTTCGATGATCACAGGCGCAGCTTGCACAGGCTCTAAAACCCCACCAATGCCGACACCACCACTAAGGTGTACATTCTTGCCGATTTGAGCACAAGAACCAACGGTAGCCCAAGTATCTACCATGGTACCACTGTCTACATATGCACCGATATTGACATAAGAAGGCATCATTACTACCCCTGCTGCAATATGAGCGCCGTAGCGAGCCGTTGCCGGAGGCACCACTCTTACCCCCTGTGCTTTGTAATCAGTCTTAAGCGCCATCTTATCATGGTACTCAAAAGGAGGTACTTCTATCACTTCCATGCTCTGCAATGGGAAGTTGAGGATCACCGCCTTTTTGACCCAGTCATTGACTTGCCAGCCATCAGCGGTCGGCTCTGCACAACGCAGTTCGCCACGATCACATAGACGGATTACTTCTAAAATTGCTTCTCGGGTGGGGGTATCCTGCAGTAGGGAACGGTCTTCCCAAGCCTGCTCAATAATCGCTTGCAGTTGGTTCATTTTCTTGCTTGTATTTGAAGGAGCGCAAGTTACGGCTTTCCTACCAAAAAAGAGCTCGTTCTTTGGGAAGAACGAGCTCA
Source organism: Bacteroidota bacterium (assembly GCA_039024315.1). Taxonomy (GTDB): domain Bacteria; phylum Bacteroidota; class Bacteroidia; order J057; family J057; genus JBCAWW01. Next base: position 7,288 of record JBCCQN010000097.1, on the reverse strand, counting down.
CTGATGCAAACACACAAACGAAATATCTTATAAAACCTTCTATTCTCTAGATTACAAGTTCAACGACTAGCGTTGTTATTTGTCTTTATGACAGCGCTAGTTCACAAATAGTCACACCTAAGTCAGATTTTTTTTTATTCCTGCCTATCTTGACCGCTAGACCGACTCCCTTATGGCAATTCCTCCAAGTATCGCTGACTTTCAAGAACAGCTCAAAAAGGCACTTCTCCGCTATTATGGGCCTCAAGAAGCACCCATTATCGTGAGCTATTTTTTGGCCGAGCATGACCTCAGTCAGCCAGATTGGCCCTTACTCCAGCAACAGGCAGCTAGATTAGAAGCAGGAGAGCCTATCCAATACGTAATCGCCAAGGGACATTTTTATGGACGAGACTTCAAAGTAGGGCCGGGGGTTTTGATTCCGCGACGCGAAACGGAAGAGCTAATGGTCTGGGTCCGCAATGAGGCTCAAGGCCAAAACAAAGTGATACGCGGCTTAGATATTGGCACGGGTACGGGTTGTATTCCCATCAGCTTAGCGCTCGAATGGGAAGCCAAAGGTAGATCCTCAGATTTAATGGGGATCGACATCAGTGTGGAGGCATTGGAGATTGCCCGTACTAACGCCCATCATTTTGAGGCCACAAACTGCCAATTCCAGCAATTAGATATCCTCAAGGCTAATGACGAGCAATTCGAGGCACTGGACTTTGTAGTCAGTAACCCACCCTATGTGCCCAACAAAGAGAAAGCCATTATCAAAGAGCACGTCAAAAAGTATGAGCCAGGTCTCGCCTTGTTCGTGCCTGACGAGGATCCTTTGCTTTTTTACCGCTCCATCGCGGAACGCTCAATTCATTGGCTACGCCCCGGCGGTCAACTATTTTTGGAAATCCACGAAGACTACGGGGCCGAAATGCAAGCCTTATTGCTCAGCCTCGGCTTTCAACAGATCGTTCTCCGCCAGGATTTACAAGGTAAAGACCGTATGCTCAAAGGACAACGCCCCCTATGAAAAACTTAATTCTACTCCTCGCTGGTCTCCTATCTCTAAGTCTTCATGCTCAGAGCGAACGCCCCAATATTGTCTTCATCTTAGTCGATGACCTCGGGGCTATGGATGTTGGCTTTATGGGTAGTGAGTACTATCAAACCCCCAATTTAGATACCTTGGCTCAGCGAGCTACCCTTTTCACCCAAGCCTATGCCGGAGCCGCCAATTGTGCACCCAGTAGAGCCATCCTGATGTCAGGGCAGTATCCCACTCGCCACGGAATCTATACTGTGAGCCCTTCGGCTAGGGGTAAGGCCAGTACACGTAGGCTTATCCCGACACCTAACACCAAACACTTTGCCGATAGCATGCTGACATTGCCAGAGGCATTAAAAAGAGCGGGCTATATCAACGGACACTTTGGTAAATGGCACCTCAGTGAAGATCCTATGGAGCAAGGCTTTGACGTCAATGTGGGTGGCTCTGGTCGCGGCAATCCTGGCAAAAATGGCTATTGGTCTCCTTACAACCTATCGTTCCTCGAAGATGGACCCGAAGGAGAATATCTCACCGACCGACTCACACAGGAAGCCATCAAATTTATAGAAGCCAAGCAAGACACCCACTTTTTCCTATATCTCCCTTTTTACACCGTCCACACTCCCTTAATTGGTAAACCGGACTTAGTGGCGAAGTACGACTCTATTCCGGCAAAAGCAGGCCAAGGCCATCAAAAGCATTATGCGGCTATGGTCGAAAATATGGATGCTTCAATAGGACGGATTCTTCAAACACTAGATCGACTAGACTTAGACAATACCCTGATCATCTTTAGCGCCGATAATGGGGGCATAGCCAGTGTTTCGCGCCAATGGCCCTTGCGGGCGGGCAAAGGTTCTTATTATGAGGGAGGCATTCGGGTGCCGCTATTGATGTCTTGGACGGGGCATATTCCCTCCGGGGAACGTTCAGACCTACCCATCAGCTTTTTGGACTTCTATCCTAGCCTTTTGTCTTTACTAGAGATAAGCGTTCCCGAAGGGAAAGTCCTTGATGGCCTCGATCTCTCTGCTTACTGCAAAGGAGAAAGCCCTAGTCAAGAACTTATGGAGCGCCCTTTGATCTGGCACTTCCCCATTTATCTGCAGGCCTATAAAGTAGGCCAAGACGATGGTCGAGATCCTTTATTTCGGACGCGTCCCGGGAGTGTCATCCGCATGGGAGACTGGAAATTGCAAGAATACTTTGAAGATGGGGGTTTGGAACTCTATAATCTAGCCCAAGATCCGGGCGAGCGCATCAATCTTGCCGAGGCCGAACCTGAACAAACGGCAATACTTCTTAGGGAGCTTCAGCAGTGGCGTGAGGAATTCGGAGCACCTGTACCCAGCGAACCCAATCCAGAATACAAACCCTAGGTTTGCAACAAAAGACCGAATGTAGGTGCGCGCATGCATGCCGCACCCAAAAGAGATAAGCGTTCCGCGCTCCCGATAGCTATCGGGAAGTAGCCCCAAAAACTACTTCCGCGGGTGATGCAGCGTAAAAACCTCACGCAAATACTCCCGATCGAGGTGGAGGTAAAGCTCCGTGGTAGTGATGGACTCATGACCCAGCATCTCCTGTACGGCTCGTAAATCAGCCCCTCCCTCAAGCAAATGGGTCGCAAATGAATGCCGAAATGTATGCGGACTCACCTTCTTTTTGATGCCTGCCTGTTTACACAAATCCTTGACGATATTAAAAACCATCACCCGACTTAGGCCTTTGCCGCGACGATTGAGAAAGACGATATCGTCATAGCCAGGCTGGATTTTTTGTTCAAGCCGTACCTCACGCAGATACAACTTCATCCAATCGATGGCGGGCTGACCAGTGGGCACGAGACGTTCTTTGCGGCCTTTGCCGAGGATGCGTAAAAAGCCTTCGTCAAAGAAGACACGCGACAGCTCCAAATTGATCAATTCACTGACTCGCAGTCCAGAAGCATACAATAACTCCATCATGGCGCGATTACGTAGGCCCAAGGGTGTAGAAGTATCATTGGCCTCGAGGATGGCTTCCACTTCCAGCACGCTTAGGACGGTAGGCAGTTTTTGGCCAAAACGAGGACTTTCAAGCAGGGCCGCCGGATCTTTTTCTGTGTATTCGTCGATGATAAGGAAGCCAAAAAAGGAGCGTAAAGAAGAGATGTTTCGGGCGAGGCTACGTTCGCCGAGTAGGCAGTCCTCTACTAGCCAGACCAAGAACTCTCGCAGATGCTCTAACTCCAACTCCAAGGGACTGGCTTTCCCGATCAACTCCTCGCTATACAAGGCCAAGCGCTGAATGTCTCGTAAATAAGCTTCACGCGTATTGGTAGTCATCCCCCGCTCAACGGAGAGAAAACGCTCATATTCTTTGATTGCGGGCTGCCACTTCAACATCTGGCAAGAAGGAGATTATTGGTAAAGGCCGGTGTCGCCTGCATCGAGCAGCGGCATCAGTTGCGCTACAATTTCGGGATTATCTGCGGCAATATTCAAGCTTTCATCGGGATCATTGTGATGATCATACAATTCGATATTGGGCATGGCCTCGCGAAAGTATTTGGTAAGCCTGTATTGATCGGTCCGCAAGGTGATGCCATTGCGAAAATAACCGTAAGCATGCGTTTTGGCTGCTTGTGCCTCGGGATTGGTAAGCAAACTAGCAAAGCTTTCGCCATCAATCTGATGCGGAATTTTTATCTCACAAAGCTCCATCAGAGTTGGGTAGATATCGACAGTTTCAACTATAGTAGGCACTTTTATGCCTTTTTGCACTTGCTCCGGTAATTTGACAATTAGACTACTCCGTAATGCATTTTCGAAGATGGTATGCTTGCCCCAAACTCGTTGATGACCTAGGTGCCAGCCATGATCGCCCCATAAAACGATGATGGTATTGTCGGCGAGACCTTGGGCTTCAAGTTCCGCAAGGACGCGCCCAAGCTGAGCATCCACATAACTGATGCAGGCATAATAAGCGTGGTAGAGCTTGCGGGCGTAATCATCGGAAACGGATTGCTGCAAGCTAGCCTTTTCTTCCCCAAGCTGATACTGATTGAACTCACTGCTGCCATGCAAAGAGAGCAGATCGACGTCTTGGGGTAGCGAGGGATTGGACGCAATAGTCAGCGAATCCCTTTCGTAAAGCTCCCAATATTTCTCAGGAGAATTGAAGGGCAGATGTGGCTTAAAAAAACCTACCCCCATAAAAAAAGGCTTGTCCTGCTGCTTGAGCTCCTTGAGCTTTTGGATGGCAAGATTTGCCGTCAGTCCATCCGGATAGCCGAGATCGTCTACTGCTCCTCTTTCGTAGGGTTTAACCTCTTTCTCAAAACTCTGCCGATTTTCCCCACTGGCATAAGCAAAAAAGGCATTCCAACCCGTCTGCCACTTGCCTGCATCAAAGAGAAATTCATCCCAGCTAAAAGGCATCTCTTTGACCGTAGATACGCTATCCTCATAGCCATACACCAAGCCATCAGCAGAATGACTAATTTTCCCGATCCCCACCGTATGGTAATCGTTCTGCCGCAGCAGATGCACAAAACTCTCTGGCACTTCCCCTTCAGCAGTAGCTTTGGCGATCGTCTCTTCAAAAATATTGTTGCGCAGCTCGGCTCGGTTTCGCGGGCGATTGCCCGTCAACAAACAATGTCGAGAAGGACCACAAGTCGGCACCTGAGTAAAATGATTGAGAAATACCGCTCCTTCTGCCGCCAACTGGTCCATCACCGGACTGTGTACCTCCGTATTGCCATAGCAGCCTAAACTAGGCCGCAAATCATCGATGGCGATAAAAAGAATGTTGGGTAGGGATTTTTGCTCAGGAGCTTGGGTACAGGCTAAGAAGTTTATCAATAGACTGCATCCCAAGATTTGAACCCAGTTAATGGATCGGCACATAGCAGAGTAGTTTTAGAGCCTTTACAACAAGATACAAGACTGGGCTTGAAAATTCGTGCAACCGTTTGGGGAAGAGAGATCAAGCAGAGGATCTAAAACTGGAGGATGTAGGTGATTTTACCAATCACTTCCTCTCCAATGCTTCTTTCTAAACTATTTGCAATAGCTCGCTGATTGTGGTTAAAAACAATGTAGATAAAGGAAAGCGGACGGTACTCCCAGGTAAAGCGAACATTCCATATTCCAGTATTTCCGACACTATTCCATTGATAAGAACCATCTAGTCTTATTCTTGGGTTGATCGCAAGACGGACCCTAGTAAATAGCAACTGAGCCCCTAGATCCTCTTGTGCTATCCCTAAAGAGCGGATACGATTATATTGATATTCGGTGAATATCTCGATAAAGGGAGAGGGGGAAAGGCGGATGCCTCCCTCCCATTCTAATAATTGCCCATTGTAAAAATCCCCAAAGGTAATCCCGGTATAACCTGCGATCTTCCGACTAAAGTCGCTAGAGATATTGGTATTGAAGCGAGTAAAAGTATACTGCCCTGGCGCAATCTGGATTCCCAGCGGACTAAAAGTATCATCGATATTTTGCCATTCTTGGTTAAGTCGGATTTCAAAATCACCACCTGTTTCCCACTCAAGGTCAACCAGCGCAATATTGGCAAACGCTTGCTGAAAAGAACCATCAGAAATCCGCCAAAACCCCTGCAAACCAGCATCAGGGCCATAACTCCGCACAAATTCAGGTAGCCAAGCAGGACGAAGATCTAAATCAACCAAAGCCTGAGGCGAGAAAAAATCATTAAAGGCTAGGAAGCCTGTTCGCGGCAGATAATTTGGCGTTGCAAAACGTCCTTGAAGTTGAAAAAAAGCCCAATTCCGCTGGAGGTAGGCCCGTAGTTGCCCTGCAAGGCCATTACCTACTGCATCGTCAGTAGAGGCAGAAATCATCCCTTCAACAGAAAGCGATTGTACTGGACGAAAAAGCCCGTCTAAGGTAGCAGTTGCGTTGGCTTGAGCTGGCTGACTGACGCCATTTTGATCAAATGGATCATTACGACGATAAGTAATTAGCCCTCCAAGCCGGCTTTGACTTGAGAAATTACGAGCAAATCGTCCAACGGCAAAAGTTGCTCCGGGAGCCTCTGCGCTCTGGCGTTGGCGCATAGTGAGTAAGCCAGCAGTGGTTTGGGTCGTTTGACTGGTAAATCGTATCCCGCCATCAAGTGGCAATGGTCTACCTTCATCATCCAAGCCAATTTGACGGCTAAAAAAAGGCTGTATAAGATCTGTGGTACCAGCCCTAAATATATTGGCATTTTCCAGAAAAAATTGTCTGCGCTCAGGAAATAAAACCGAGAAACGAGTGAGGTTTTGTACTTGCTGGTCAACATCGGCTTGGGCAAAGTCGGTATTCACAGTTACATCAAGCACGGAGTTAGGGGTAATGGCCCATTTAAGCTCACCGCCTACCTTCAAGTCAGAATCGCCAGTTCGTGGAACGCCTACTCCTCCTTCTCGGTTATAATCTGCGAGCAAGTAGGGATTGAGCAATAAATTAGCTGATGGAGGGGGAGGATCAATACCGGTTAAGCGAGCAGCATAGGCCATGCGATAATGCGAAAAAATGCGTGGATAGGCTGGCCAAGTGGTGATTTCGTTAGCCCGGCGAATATTCCGATTGAAAGAAATCAACATTTCACGACTGCCCTGGCGATAACGCAGGGTTTTCCATGGAATTGCCATTTCAGCTACCCAACCAGAGTCAGAAATGCTAGTTCGTACAAACCAAAGTGCATCCCAGTTATCATTGGCATCAAATTCTCTCCCGTCGATTACTTGAACTTCTCGTTGGGACCCATAGGGTGTAACTTCAAAGCCCGCCGCATTGCGCTGATCCATTAAGCCATCCAAAGCCACCGAAAAGCGATCATTACCGTAGCCGTCGAAATCACGCTGTAAGTTGCGTACTCGGATAGCACTTCGGTCTTCAAGGTCGTCATGGCAAAACGCCCCTATATATAAAAATTCTTGATCAAATAAGATACGTACCTCGGTATTAGGGCAAACGCATCAAACTTGAATTAGCGTTAACAAGTAGTCATTATTGAGTGAAGCCCTGTATCTTCTTTTCTTCAAACTGAGTTTATCTTTCATCTGAGCGATTCGATGCAGCGCAATTTTCCTCAAAATACTGAGATTCTGCGGGGCATATCCAGATCGGGCTCTGGAAGCATCTTCTTTAAAAGTAATGTCCAGATGCCAATGCAGGTGGTTTTCCACTCCCCAATGTCCACGAGTAATATGATTGAAATATCTGGCTGCTTGCCCATCTTCTGAGCTGATATAAT
>JBCCQN010000096.1:0-29425 GCA_039024315.1 Bacteroidota bacterium | reverse complement strand
GGTGAACCAGTGCGCTGGGAGCATAAACAACTTGGTGTACCAGCAGGAATTTACTTAGCCAGACTCGAAACAGCTGGTCAAGTTTTTGTCAAGAAGGTCCAAGTAGAGTGATGATTTTTGGGGTTTTACTGCCGATCCCGATGGTCGGGATGCGGGAGCGCAGAACGCTTGTCCCTTCAACATCCCCTTCCGTTCACTCAGCCTTCAAAGGGGCTTAACGGGAATGTTACAGTCCCCTCTTTGAAGAGGGGACAACGAATGAAATGAGCAGGGGAGATGTCAAAGATACAAGCGTTCTGCGAAGCAGTAAACAAAAAAGGGGAAGCATAAAGCCTCCCCTGTATCATTATCGGATAAACTCTTCGAGCTGTCGTTTGTAGGATGAGAATGAAAATACCTCCTTGACGATGAAATAATTTTCGGGATCTACCACGTGGCGGTAAGCATGCTTGGCCAGTTTTAGCTTGTAGGCGTCATAATCGAGCTGATTACATAACTGACGAACCTGCTCACTAGTCAATGGATTTTGTTCAGCGATGCGCTTGCCTACTTGGAGCTTATCCTTGTCGTATGAGCTTTGGCGCATGTCGCGCAGCAATAAGCGAAACTGATCGTTGCTGATGCTACGGGGGGCGTTGTTGTAGCCGCCTCCATTGTAATAGCCATCGTCATAGTGATCATCTTCGTAATAGGGTCCACCGTCATTTGGACTACAGTTAGCACCTTGTGAGTACTGAGGCTCAAAGCGTGGGTGATGATCTACATAATCTTGTAGGGAGCGAAGGTGAGCGCGACGGCGAATCTGGTTTTCTACGACCTGGAAGTTCTCTGGGTCTACTACGCGATCCCATCCTAGCTTGGCAACACTAAGCATATGCTCTTCATAATCAAGCGCTTTGATCAGCTTAGCCAACTGACGACTACTTAGACAAGTGCTACGCACTACTTCTTTGGCGGTACGGAACTGTTTCTCAAATCCGCGGCTGTTATGGACTGCTCTCAAAGCATTCTGGAAGTCTGCAGGATGCATGGCGTCATAGCAAAGGTTGTCATTGTAAGGGCGGTTGGGGCCTTGACCGTAGCCATTGCCACGAGGACCGGCCGGACGGGGGCGGGGAGTATAGGTGCGCAACGGCTCGGAAGCCGTCTTTTGCAATGTCATCATGCCACGACCCTGACGAACAAGGGTAAAAATTGAGCGTTCGTTACGGGGGACAAATACACCTCTGAATTGAAGGGTATTGGGGCGACCATCCACCATGCGCATGCTGATGTGATGATTACCTCCGTCTATATTGGGTACAATTACTTGCGTCTGGGGAGTTCGGTTGACCGTCCTACCATTGATTTGAAGGAGGAAGCGACCGTTGTTACTTTGGACGACCATCTCGGCATTGAAAGCGAATGCCATACTCATGGTGGCAAGTAAACTTAGTGCTAGGGTAACTATCCGTTTCATAGGGCTACTGGTTTAGTGAAAATTCTGTGTTTGTTATGTTCACCTTTCCAAATACGTGCCTTAAAGTGTAAAAATTACCCACTTCAATACCTTCGTGTGGCTTGGTTTGACAGCCGTGTAAATGTTTTGTCTATCCGTACTATAAATCCCCCAAAATTGGCCCCAAAATAGAAAGGGCTGTGATCACTCACAGCCCTTTTCGATATGAAATTGATATGCTCTAAGCAGCTTCCTGCTCTTTTTGTTGTAGTTCGACGAAGTCGGTAGCAGTAATATTATCACTCTGCTTCGTTACCTTGTTGTCGAGATAATCGTAAAGGCGTTCGTTGGTTAGTTGACGATGATGCATATCAAGCATTTCCTGATTACCCATAGAGTAATCAATGTATTGCTGCATCATTTCGTCAGTTAGTTCTTCTTCTCTAGAAGCGAAACTGCCGGTGATAGCATTCTTGATGCTTTCCTCGATATCTTCACGTTCGATACGTTCAAAACCTTCTCCCTGCTGAATCTTCTCCACGATGAGGCTCCAACTGACAGAAGTGGTGAAGTCAGCATAATTGTCTTCTACATCTTGCATAGTTTCGTACCTCTCTTCGTTTTCCAATAACCAATCCTTGAGGAATTCGTCCGGTAAAGTGAGCAAGTTGATTTCCATCAATTGCTTTTGCACCTGATTGCGGAAATGCCACTTAGCTGACTCAGACAATTCCTTTTGCATTTGCTCTTTCATCTTGACGCTAAATGCCTCTAGATCGGCAAACTCGGTCTCTTCCCATTGTAGGTTTTGGGCTACTTTGGTGAAAAACTCTGGATTTAACTCTGCGAGAGTGATACGATTGATACGTTTGACTTCAAATTTGAGCGTTTTATCGCGCATTTCTTCGAGTTCTTCCTCCTCCATGAAGATCAACTTGCCGATTTCCGCAACGTCTTCCTTCATTTTGAAGAGATCTAAATCTGCTACTTCTTCTAGCTTCATGCCTAAGTAGGGTTCAAAGAATGCTGGATTTTCTACCCGAATAGGATTGAGGGCGATCATACGTTGGAAACCTTCTTCCACCTGTTCGCCATTGGGATCTACTTCATACGCACTCCCATAAATGATGTCGCCTTCTCCCACTTCTTCAGGGGTTTGTACTTCACCGAAGCGATCTTGATAGTTTTTGAGTTCTTCTTCGAAGAACGCATCGTCAATCTCAATTTCGTATTGAGTAGGGGTCTCTTTGAAGTCATAGTTCACCTCAAAATCAGGCGCTAAACCTACTTCAAAGACAAAATTCATATCCGTTTTACAATCTGGATCAAAATCTTCTTCTGTCAGATCATGCTTTGGCATAGGATGCCCAAGGATGTCCAGTTTGCTTTCTGTCAGGTAACTAGTCAGCTCTTTGCTAACTACTTTATTTACTTCTTCAACGACGATGGCCCGTCCGACCATCTTTTTCACCATGCCAATGGGCACTTTCCCTGCTCTAAAGCCGGGCATATTTGCCTGCTTTGCATAGCGCTTGAGCTCGATATTGACCGCGTCTTTATAGTCTTCCGGCGCTAAATGGATATTGATATTAGCCGTAAGATTGCCAGTACTTTCTTGGGTGATATTCAAGACGAGAATTGTTTAGATGTAAACACTTGAAAAAACGCCTCTGTCCGTTTCCGACCAGAGGCGTACTTTATTGTGCGGATGAAGGGACTCGAACCCCCACGCCTTGCGGCACTAGATCCTAAATCTAGCGCGTCTACCAATTCCGCCACATCCGCTTATTGAAAGAACATTGTTGAATTGGAGGCACAAATTTAGTACTTTTTTTAATAAAGGAAAATATTTGTGCAATTATCATGATTAGATGCATTTTTAGTGCATAGCGTTGGCATTTAGCGCATATTTGTATCTAAGAGATTGTGGATGAGCAATGAGTGAGACCAGCACCCTACCGGTGAATTACGATCAGCAAATCATAAGAGCTTATCGCGCGATTATTCGCGGGATGAAGGATATTGAGCGCTCGGATAAGGCCGTAGTCAGACGCGCCTTTGAATATGCGCGGGACGCCCATGAAGGAGTAAAGCGTAAATCTGGGGAACCCTATATTCTACACCCATTAGCGGTTGCCAAAATTATCGTCAATGAAATGGGGCTTGAAGACCCTATCGCTTTGGCTTGCGCGCTATTGCATGATGTCGTCGAAGACACACCCACAGAATTAGAGGATATCAAACGGGAGTTTGGCAAAAAAGCCATGGAGATCATCGATGGCTTGACCAAAATCCCTCGCTCGACCACCTTTGATGAACTCAATTCCCAACAAGCGGAAAACTTCCGCAAGATTCTCCTCACTATTTCGGATGATATCAGGGTTGTGTTGATCAAACTGGCGGATCGACTACACAATATGAGGACCTTGGGAGCGATGCGGAGGGAGAAGATGCTTAAGATTGCCTCTGAAACGCTATACATTTATGCGCCTCTCGCTCACAGATTAGGCCTCTACGAAATAAAAACGGAGCTAGAGGACCTCTCTTTTAAATTCAGTAATCCTAGTCAATACGAAGAGATTGGGTCCAAAATGCAGGCTTCGCGGGAGGATAAGCAGGGCTATATTGATCGCTTTATTCGTAGTATCAAACAAAAGCTCAAACCTTCAGGTCTAAAATTTACCATAAAGTCTCGCTACAAATCGGTTTACTCGATCTTCTCCAAGATGCAGCGTAAAAATCTACCCTTTGAAGAGGTATTTGATCGCTATGCAATTCGCATTATTCTTGAGACGCGTGAAGGGCAAGAGAGAGAAGATTGCTGGTTGGTATATTCACTTGTTTCAGGGCTCTATCGTCCCAATCCGAAGCGATTGCGGGATTGGATCACTGTACCTAAGGACAATCACTATGAATCGTTGCACACCACTTTGATGGGGCCAGATGGCCGATGGGTGGAGGTACAGATTCGGACCAGCCGCATGGACGAGATTGCGGAGAAAGGGGTCGCTGCTCACTGGAAGTACAAGGAAAATGGCACTGTAGAGGAAGAGTTTCTCACGGAATGGATTTCTCAAATCCGCGAAATCTTAGAAAACCCTCAACTCGATGCCTTAGAGGCGCTGAGAGGATTTAAAGAAAACCTCCAGCCCAATGACGTTTTTGTGTTTACGCCTCAAGGTGAAATGAAACGCCTTCCTCGGAACTCTACCGCTCTGGACTTTGCCTATAAAATCCACACCAACATCGGAGATAGTGCTATTGGGGCTAAGGTCAATAACCATGTAGTGGCTTTGGATTATATTCTCAGACCAGGGGATCAGGTAGAAATTCTCACCTCTCGCAAAGGGAGTCCTAAGCAGGAATGGTTACGTTTTGTGCGTACACCGCGGGCTAAGGATAATATCAAAAACTATCTACGGCGCAAGCGCAACGAAATAATTGAGCAGGGGCGAATGTTATTTCTCTGGCGCGCTCGTCAATATGATGTAGATGAGAATCATCCTTATATGAAAGAACTCTTGGCTTACTTTATGATGCCTAGCGTAGAAGATTTTTTCTTTGCTCTAGGGGATCGTAAAATAGATACTAAGAAGATTCCAGAGTTCATACAACTCAAAAAAGAAGGTAAAGCCGTAGGAAATGAATATATCGAGGCTTGGGAGCGCAGACAACAGTGGATGAAGGCCCGACTCAAGGAGTTAGGCGTAGATGCTGATATGCTGGTGATGGGCAAAGAGCAGAGTATTGATTACTATGTTTTGGGTAAATGCTGCAACCCTATCCCTGGAGATGATATCCTTGGTTTTGTAGAGGGCGATAAGATTACTATCCATCGCCCCTCTTGTGAAAAAGCGATTTCTCTGATGTCCAGCTTTGGTTCTCAAGTCGTACGAGCTAAGTGGACAGACAGTGGAGACTCTAAGGACGTAACCTTTTTGGTAGGTATCAAGGTAGTAGGCCTCGATAAGCAGGGTATGCTTAATGACCTGATTAGAGTGATCTCTTTACAACTCAAACTAAATATCCAGAAGGTGACGATTGAGTCGCGGGAAGGAATGTTTGAAGGATTTTTTCACCTTTATGTCCATAATGACGAGGAGTTGGATAGAATCATGGCTAAAATAGAACTAGATCCAAATGTTTATACCGTATCTCGCTATGATAGTGAAACCGTTGAATAAATTTTGCCTTCCCATACTTCTATTTGCCTTGTTGGGAGCATTGAGCTCGTGTCAATCTGGTGCAAGTGAAAAGATGACCTTGAGTATTGCAGATCTCTACGAGAACGCTTCCCAAAATGAGCAGGCTATCCCAGGGGTCAATACAAAGCCACTATTGAGTAAAATGCACATCCATGTGGTGGCCCTACAAAATGAGTTAAAGAGTCTTGACCAAAGAATTGAAAAAACGCAGGCTTCTCGCAGTACACAAACAGGGATCATGCTCAACGATTCTATCTTTGGTCGACTAGTCCTAGAGATGAACGAATTGCAGAAGGCAATGAAGCCACTTTGTAATGAACTACCTGGCGTATCTCTACCTTTTGACGCCGAAAGCTTAGAATCGGAACTACCCGAAACTGAATTTGGTCAGCCACCTTTGGCCAATCAGGTGATATTACAGCAACTCTCCACAGATGTTCAAGAGAGCGAAAGAGCTATATTAGAGGCAATTGTTGCCAGTAAAGATGAAAATTAATGCTACTATTCCAACCTTTTATACTTGCGATTGCTCTCTTTAGTAAGAGGCGTTTCTGTAGGCCTTTGTATAATTCATTTTTTCGAATAATTGGTTAATTGATAATTTTTAATTATTGTAACCAAATCGCTTTTCTGGCGTATCATTATACAAACACACAGTTCAACGCTTAAACTATTATCGCGATGCAAGAATTGTTTCGTGAAGCCATTTCAGGCCCCAATCTCCTTTATACAATTTTATTAGGATTTGTTCTCCTTTATTTTCTTTCGGTACTCCTAGGAGCCTTGGATTTAGAGTTTTTTGAGATCGAATTAGATGCAGATGTTGATATTGACGTGGACGTAGATGTCGATGTGGATATGGACGTTGATGCAGAAGCCGATGCTGATATTGGGGGTGGAGGCCTCTTTGTGGGAGTATTGTCTTTCCTCAACATTGGCAAGGTACCCTTCATGATTTACGTCAGTCTGGTGGTGCTTTCCATGTGGGTAATTGGGATCATCGCCAACCACATCTGGTATCCCCAATACACTTGGTTTCCCTTGGCCTTAATGGTTCCTAACTTATTGGTAAGCCTTTTGGTAGGCAAGCTATTATCGGAGCCTTTTAAAAGCTCCTACAGTAAACTCAACAAAGAAGGGCTTTCTAAGAAAAAACTGGTTGGAAAAATTTGCAAGGCACGTACGACGCTGCGTTCCGATGCAATCGGCCAAGCAGAAGTAATGGTCGAGGAAGATCATCACTCTATCACCGCTAAGCTGCAAGAAGGTAAAGAGCCTATCAAGGCCGGAGAAAAAGGCCTAATCATTGAATATCACAAGGAAGAAGATTACTTTATCGTTGCTCCTTTTGACATATAAACCTCATATTTTACACTCAACCATATTATTAACGCATGGACGATTTACTGATTAACATTGGTATTATTGGTGGCAGTATTATACTGGGCGTAGTCTTAGTCTACGTAATACTTGTCGCGGTCTTCTATCGCAAGGTAACGCAGGGGAAAGCCCTCGTACGTACAGGGATGGGAAGCACCAAAGTAGCCTTCGAAGGAATGTATGTAGTTCCGCTTTTGCACACAGCGGAAACCATGGATATTTCCCTAAAGCAAGTTGTGATTAGCCGGGAAGGCAAGGATGGATTGATCTGTAAGGACAACATCCGCGCGGACATCAAAGTGGTCTACTTTGTAAGAGTAAACGCCACTACAGAAGATGTGAAGAGAGTAGCTAGAACCATTGGTTGTAAGCGAGCCTCTGATCCAGAAATGTTGATTCAACTCTTTGAAGCTAAGTTTTCTGAAGCACTCAAAACGGTTGGTAAACAATTTGATTTCTCTGACCTCTATAATGCGCGTGCAGAGTTTCGCGACAATATCGTAAATCAAATTGGTCAAGACCTCAACGGTTATTACCTAGATGACTGTGCGATTGACTACCTAGAGCAAACAGATGTTGAGCATTTGGATGAGGAAAATATCCTCGACGCTGAGGGTATCAAGAAGATTCGCGACCTGACCGCCAAGCAAATTACCCTGGCTAACAAAATCCAGCGCGAGAAGGAAAAAGAAATCCGTAAGCAAGACGTGGAGGCCCAAGAGGCCATCCTAGAACTGGACAAGCAACTGGTCGAAAAAGAAGAAGTACAGAAACGCGAAATCGCAGCCGTAAGAGCTCGAGAGCTGGCTGAAACCCGCAAAGTACAAGAAGAAGAGTCGCTCAAAGCCGAAACGGCTCGCATCGCTAAGGAGCGAGAACTTGCGATCCAAAACGAAAATAAGCAGCGTGATGTGATCGTTGCTTCTAAGAATAAAGAGCGTACCGAAGCCATTGAAACGGAAAAGGTAGTGCGCGACAAAGAACTTGAAGCCACAGAAAGAGAGCGTATCGTTACGCTAGCCCAGATCGAAAAAGAGAAGGCTGTCGAAGAAGAGAAGAAGAACATCCAAGATGTGATTCGTGATCGGGTAGCCGTCGAGCGCGAAGTGGTCGAAGAGCAAGAAAAAATCAAGGATACGGAAGCCATTGCTACCGCAGAGCGGGAGAAGAAAGTTGCTTTGACCCTCGCTGAGCAAAAAGCTGAAGAAGAATTGGTACGCAAGATCAAAGGCGCAGAGGCCGATAAAGAAGCGGCTCAGCTAGAAGCTGAAAAGCGTATGATCGAGGCCAATGCGTTGCGCGAAGCGATCGATAAAGAAGCAGAAGCCAAGAAAATTATGGCCGATGCAGTAGCTGAAGAGCATGCCTCTATTGGTATGGCCGAGGCCAAAGTGATGGAAGCCAAAGCAGAGGCTCATCAGAAAGAAGGTGAAGCCCAGGCCAATATCCTCGAGCAGCAAGCTGTAGCCGAAGCTAAAGGCATCGAGCTCAAAGGCGAAGCCCAAGCCGAAGCCAATCGTAAGATCGGACGTGTAGAAGCAGAACTTTCTATCGACCGTGGTATGGCAGAGGCTCAAGTTACCGAAGCGCAAGCCATCGCAGACGAAAAAGCTGGTTTGGCCGAAGCCAAAGTGATCGAGCAAAAAGCCCTCGCTGACGCCAAAGGAGTTGAAGCAAAAGCGCAAGCCATGCAAAAACTCGATGGAGTAGGCAAAGAGCACGAAGAGTTCAAGCTACGCTTGGAGAAAGACAAGGAAGTAGAATTGGCGCAAATTGCCATCCAGCGAGAAATCGCTCAAGCGCAAGCGCAAGTCCTTTCCGAAGCTCTCAAGAGCGCTAAGATCGACATCGTCGGTGGAGAAACCGAGTTCTTCGATCGTATCACCAAGGCTGTTAGCCAAAGTAAGTACGTCGATAAGATCATGGAAAACCAGCATGTGGCAGACCTTAAACATGCCCTCCTTGGTTCCAATGGTAATGGCGACTTCCAAGGCAAATTGCGCGACTTTATCGGACAGTTCAAGTTGAGTAGTGATGACATTCGCAATCTGACGGTATCTGCCCTAATCATGAAAATGCTTAGTCAGACCAAAGACGGCGAAAAGCAAGGGATCTTGAATCAACTGCTTAGCACCGCTACCACCCTTGGTATTGCCGACAAAAAGGCCGATAGTCTAGGGATACTTTAGAGATAGTATTAAGATGTAAGTAGTTAGTATTAAGACCAAAAACATGAAAGGCTGCATTCCATACTTTCTACTCAATACTAAGTACTTTATACTCCAAGAATGTACACAACGCTAACCATAGGGAGGGGCCATTGGCTTCTCCCGCTTTTCCTAGGCTTGTTGTTTTGTTCCTGTACCGAACCGCTTTCAGAAGTGGCGCAAAAACGCCAAACGATTGAAGCATTAGTACAGAACCCACAGCAACAACAAACATACCTTTATGAGGAAGGTGGAAAGGTGATTGAAGAGGAAATACAATGGTCGCTTGTCGAAAAGAAAAATGGCAACTGGACCTACCTTGAAATCTATAATCAGTTTCTTACCGAAACAGGTCAGCAAGAGTACAATCTCTACGAATTTCACTTTGACCCCAACAATATCGGGGCTCGTTTTCCGATCCTCGAATATGAACTCAGGGTTTTCCAAGATAGTGCTTGGTTTGCCTTGACAGATGAATTACAAGCCAGTCTGGATGGCGTCTTAACCTTAGGTGATGATAAGCTTTATCGTATCTATGGTTATGCCCACGTAGGCGATGCGGCTCCAGGCCACATGCGTTACTGGTCTCCAGACTTTGGTACCGTCCTTACTTGGTATGGCAAGCAAGATTTTTTTCAACTTGACCGGCCTTACCCAGGCCAGGACACAGCACGCTTAACGCTTTTGAAAGGCCTCGCCTTTCAAGATATAAAACAACAATGACCGATCAGAATATTGCTTTAGAAGGAGGAACCTACGAAATCATTCAGCGACGTTTGCAAAAGCATGCGGATGAACTTCGTAACCGCCTACAAAAGCTCAATGTCGAGCGTAAAGAGGTTTTTGGTGCCATCGAAACCAGCCTCATTGCTACCGACCGCATAACCACCCAACACAATTGTATCCCTAGGGATATGGTGGCGGTCGGCCCACATTTTTTATTTGGCTACAATGTTCATCTTGGACTCAAGTCTGAGCTTGATCTGGGAGATGTATTTAGTGCCTTTCGTTTTGATCCTAAAGACCATAGTTTTCATGAAGAGGCTTTATCTCTGATCGAGAACGCTCAGTTTTTAGAGGACTTCAAAAACCTCTACAAATACTATAAAGACACCGTTTTCGCTAAGTTTGCCGTCATAGGACCACATCTTTATATGGTCTTTCAAGTAGGCAAGGGGCAAAACGATCTCAAGACTTTCAAATGGGTAATCAATGACGATAGTCTCAATTATTTAGGCAATCGATTTGACCATGAATATCGCTTTCCAGAGCAGCATGCTTTTCGTTGGGTACGTACTACTCGCGAGATGCAGCGTCGCGGTAAGCATCCACATATTTCTATTCTCGATCGAGTTTTTGTCGAGACCGTGGGTGGTGATCTGACCATCAAAGTCGAAGACAATACAGACTCGGGGCATGGTATTTATGAGGAAGCGGTAGAGCATGCCGATCAAACCCTAGATGATGCGGAGTTTTACTACGCTGACTTGGGCAATTTGATCGTGCTCAAGATTCGTCCCTACCAGGAAAAAACCTGGCGCTACCTCATCTTCAATGAGAAGATGCAGACCGTATTGCGGGTAGATAGTCTCGATCAATCATGTGTTTTGTTGCCTGATGATCAGGGGATTATTTTCTCTAATGGCTATTATCTGCAAACGGGCGACTATAAGATTTTTGACAATCTTATTCATGATCTGCAGTTTGAAAAGCGTCTGGCTTCGCCGAACGGTGAAGACTTTCTCTACATGTTCTATCAGCGGAAAGAGGGTACATATGTGCTTTTGCCTTATAATTTGGTAGAACAGCAGGTGGCGACTCCTATTATTTGCAGTGGTTTTTCCATTTTTCCCGACGGGGAACTCTGCTACTTTAGGGCTGAGGAAACGCCCAGTAGACACCATGTAGTGCAGGTTTGGCAGACCCCTTATGGAGACTCCATCGCTGCGCCTGAGCAGCATGTGGATACCTATCTCTACAAGATTGGGAACAAAGACCTTGTCCGTGGGATGGCGGAGTGTAACGAACTCCTAACTCTCCTCAACAAAGGGGATGAGTACGGAAATCTCTATGTAGACTTAGTCCGCAAGACTAATGAGATCCTTGATAGTTACTACTGGATCAATCAGTCGGAGACCCAAAGTCTAAACGAGCCCTTGGCTGCGGTTAAAGAAGCCGCTGCCTCGGCCATAGATGAGTTTGCCAAGGTGCGTCGTCTGCGTGAGCAGACTCGCCAGGCTATGCAGGAAACTGAGGATGAAATGAGTGCTTTGATGGATAAAATCCGTCGCTATAAGCCAAAGCAAGTCGATCAGTTTGTGCAGTACCTTTCTTCGCTAAGACACATCAATGGCGCCATTGTCGGCCTCAAAGAGCTACGCTATGTAGACCTCGCTGGGGTTGAGGCCATGGAAAGCAAAGTAGTGGAGCAATCTGCTAAGCTTTCGGAGGAGATGGTGTCCTTTTTGTTGGAGCCCAAGGCCTTGGAGCCTTACCATCAAAAAGTAGCGGAAAGCAATCAGCAAATCACCGAAGTCAGCAAAGTTGCGGAAGCCGAAACCTGCAAAGAACGGCTCGACGAAATCGGTTCAGAGTTAGAGCTTTTGATCGAAATTGTCGGAAATCTCAAGATTGTAGATGCCACTCAAACGACAGAGATCATTGAGCGGATCTCAGAGATATATACCCAGCTCAACGGTCAGCGAGCCCAACTGAAGCAAAAGCGTCAGGAGCTCCAAGGCACCGAAGCTGCCGCCGAGTATCAGGCCCAGATCCGTCTTTTGGATCAAGCCCTACTCAACTATCTCGATCTTTGCGATAGCCCTGTTCGTTGTGAGGAGTATTTGACGCGCATGACGATTCAACTCGAAGAGTTGGAAGGTCGCTTTTCAGAGTATGAGGCCTATGTGCTTGAACTCTCTGAGAAACGCGAAGAAATATACAATGCTTTCGAAACCAGACGCTTACAGCTGCTAGAAACGCGAAATCGCCGTGCCGGAACGCTTTTCTCTGCCGGAGAACGTATCCTCAAAGGCATTGCCAATCGACTAGCTCAGTTTAGCGAAGCCAATGAAATCAACGCCTACTTTGCTGCTGACCTTATGGTCAACAAAGTGCGAGACATCATCGAAGAACTAGATACGCTCGAAGACAATGTCAAGGCAAGTGATTTGCAAGCTCGCTTGAAGACCTTGCGTGAAGATGCACAGCGTCAGTTACGTGATCGTAAGGAGCTATTTGTCGATGGGCAAAATGTGATTCGCTTTGGGCGTCATGCCTTTAGCGTCAACCAGCAAAAGCTAGAATTGACCATCGTACCTCGTGATGGCGAGTTGTATTTCCATCTGACAGGTACCAATTTCTTCCAAGAGATTGAAGATGAAGCCTTATTGGCCACTCGTCCCGTTTGGGAAATGAGCCTTCCTTCTGAAAACCGTGAGGTTTATCGGGCTGAGTTTTTGGCTTTTCTGCTCCTCGCAGAACTCCGAAACGAGCCCATGGCGGAAGGACAAAAGCTGGAGACTCTAGTCAAAGACTTTATGGCCAAGCGTTATACCGAAGGTTACGTCAAAGGCATACATGATAGCGATGCGACCCAAATCCTAAAAGCTCTCCAAGACATGGAAGCGAAGATGGGGCTTTTGCGCTACGCTGCTAGGGTACGGGCTTTGGCTCAGGCTTATTGGCAGTATGGCTTAGAGGAAGCAGATCGCAAGCAACTCCTGCCGCAAATCAAGGCCGCAGGGATGGTAGTGGGTTTATTTCCCAATAGCCGCGAGTTTGCTAGCCTCCAGCAACAGCTAGAAGAAGGTATTGCCAGCTTTATTGACGGCAATGAATTGTTCGATGGTATCGATCTCAAGGCTACGGCGAGCTATCTCTTTGCAGAGCTTAGTAGCGGTGAGCGTTTTGCGATTAGCAGTAAAGCCAAGGAACTAGCGGAAGCTTTTCTTGCGCTGCTAAAAAAGAAGAAGGCCACCCAAAAGTTCCGTTCCTCTTATGAGGATTTAGCTGGATTAGACCGTCTAGAATTGATCCATCATTGGGTACAGGCTTATATCAAGCAGGAAGGTGTCGAGACCGACCTGGCTTATGCCAAAGAGGTAAGCGTTCTGCTGGACGGCAGTAAAATAGATCCTAAACAGCTCATCAATGTGGCCCTTCGCCAAGAGCTGAAAGAAATGTTAGGAGAGCACAGCACTATTGAAAAAGGCGTATATGTGCTTGACTATCATCAATTTCAGGCAAGGTTAGAGCACTTTGAGCGAGTAGTCTTGCCTATGTATCACGACTTTGTCGAACGCAAAAAAGCATTGACCGAAGAGTACCGTGAAAGCATGCGTCTGGATAGTTTCCAGCCACGAGTGTTGAGTTCCTTTGTGCGTAATCAATTGATTGACGAAGTCTATTTGCCGCTGATCGGCGACAATCTAGCCAAGCAAATTGGTACGGTAGGGGAGGAGACTCGCACGGATCGTATGGGGATGCTCTTACTGATTAGCCCTCCGGGCTATGGTAAGACAACTTTGATGGAGTACATCGCCAACCGCCTAGGTTTGATCTTCATGAAGATCAATGGCCCAGCGATTGGACACGAAGTACGTTCTATCGATCCTCAGGAAGCGCCTAATGCAGCTGCCAGAGAAGAACTCAATAAACTCAATCTCGCTTTGGAGATGGGCGACAATATCATGCTGTATGTAGATGATATCCAGCACTGTCATCCAGAGTTTTTGCAGAAGTTTATTTCTCTCTGCGACGCACAACGCAAGATCGAAGGTGTCTATCGCGGTCGTACTCGTACCTATGATTTACGTGGGAAACGAGTGGCGGTAGTTATGGCCGGAAACCCCTATACAGAGTCGGGAGAGCAGTTTCAGATTCCTGATATGTTGGCCAACCGCGCTGATACCTACAATCTAGGTGATATCATTGGTGAGCGAGACGAAGCCTTCAAGCGTTCCTATTTGGAAAATGCTTTGACTTCTAATGCCATCCTGACCCGCCTCAGTAGTGCGCCTAAAGCGGATGTACAATTGCTCATCCGCATGGCTGAAACTGGAGAGGAAGAGGCCGGTACCTTTGAGTCGCGCATCAGTAGTGAAGAGCGGGAAGAATACCTCAATGTGCTACGCAAACTCTTGCAGATTCAGGAGGTGATATTGAAGGTAAATCAAGCGTATATCCGTTCTGCTGCGCAGAACGATAACTTCCGCACTGAGCCACCTTTCCAGTTGCAAGGTTCTTACCGTAACATGAATCGTCTCGCCGAAAAGGTCGTGCCGGCCATGAACGATGAGGAGTTAAAGACGCTGATTGCTTCTCACTATGAAGGTGAGTCGCAAACGCTCAGCCAAGGGGCCGAAGCCAACTTCTTACGATTCCGTGCCTTAACGGGACAATTGAATGAAGCAGAACTGGCCCGCTGGGAGGAGATTTGCCAGCTTTATCGCGCGCAAAAAACCCTCGAAGGCGACCGCCTCGCTCAACTCGTGCAAGAGATGGGACGCTTTGCCGAAGGGCTCTCCAGCATCAAAGATGCGATTGAAAATCGCTAGTAAGATTATACTATGATTACATGGACCGAAAAGGAGGAATGCAAAAGACTCCTGGGAAGTTCATGTAATCAATTCCCTTATTATTGATCGAAAACACAACCATAGATGAAGTATGTATTCCTTTTAGGTGGATTCTTATTGCTCCTAAGCTGCCAAGATCGCAAGAATCAGGTCCGACAACTCAGAGTCGTAGCTTGGAACGGCATGGAACCTCTTATTTCGAAGGGAGATACCATCCTCGTAAATGAGGCTCTAACATATAAGCGAAATGATTTGGTGGCAATTTTTAAGACGCATGCGGAGACAGATTCTATGATATTCATTCCGGCTCGGATCGTCGGTTTGCCAGGTGAATCCATTCAAATGATTGATACTAAAATTCAGATCAATGGACAGCCTTATGCAGATCCGCCTGAGGTGAATTTTCCTTATGTATTGGCTACTGAAGGGGTTGATAGTAGCTTTTTTGAGGATCATGATATTAGCAGATATGCCTATGCTGTGGGTGATTTTTGGTCTGCCAATCTAACCGAAATACAGTTGAAAGCGATTAAAGAAGATCCCAGGATTGGTCAGATCAATCTTACCCTGAGACACATCTTAGGCCAGGATTGGGTGGTCGGTCAAACAGAAAGTAATAATTGGGGGAAGATCAATTGGGGGCCCATTCAGATTCCTAGTGTAGGGGATAAAGTGGTTCTTAATGACCAAAACCGAGACTTTTATTCCTCTCTTGCCTTTGTAGAAAAGAAGAAGAATTTGGTGGAAACCGAGCTTTATTATGTGCTCAGTGATGATAGAGAATCTTCATATGATTCTCGCTATGAGGGCTTCATCCCTAAGTGGGCCCTTTTAGGCAAAATTGATTTTTCTGGGCAACACTCAACTTCAGATATTAGGTTGTATCCAGGCCCACAACCTTAAGCGCAATTTGAAATTAATCTACAGTCAGGTTCAGTTTTTTTTACTGCTTCGCAGAACGCTTAACTTTGAGGTGCGGCATGTATGCGCGCACCTACATTACGTCAATGGTAGGGTAGTATGCAATACGCCCAAATTCTATCAAATTGTCGTCCTGAGCCCCGCGGAAGGATCTTTAGTGAGACATCCTGTTGTATAGAACGATACTCCCGGCTAAGGATAAGCGTTCCGCGTCCCGTAACCTTTCCCCCAATCCACATTATGCAGATACACAAAGGATTTTCGCACTTCTAAATCCAAACCCATGCGTATCTGTTTGCTATCCCTTTGCTTGGGCTGCTTCCAGCTATTGGCGGCTCAGAGCAAACTGACCATTACTGTCCTCGACTCTACTACCCAAGCCCCCTTGCCTTATGCTTCGATCTATCTCGAAAAGGCAGGTATAGGCCAGAAAACGAATTCGCAAGGTCAAGCGATCTTCAAGCTAAGCCCTCAGCAAAAGAGCGATAGCGTCATCATCAGCTACATTGGCTATCATCCGCAAAAGCTAGCCCTGACGCCTGAAACAAAGGCTTTGACCGTCAAATTGGTCTCTTCCGTCTATCTCTTGGAGGAAGTGGTTATCGCCTACGAAAAGCCCCTCAAGCCAGAGCAAATCGTGCGCAAAGCGATCAAAAACGTCAAAGACAACTATAGCAATAAGGAGGTGATTTTACGCTGTCTCTACCGAGAGACGGTCAAGGAAGATGAGCAATACATCCAACTCAATGAAGCCTTTGCCGATGTCTTTTATACCGGCTATCCGCATAAGCGCATGGATAGCAAAATGTGGTTGGACTGGTTTTATGATAGTGAATACGCTTTTGACATTGAGGCAGATCGTATCTATGATGAGTTTTTTCATGAGTTTAACAATCCGCGGGACCAGATGCGCCTTAATTATGTGCGGGCCTCCGAAAATTGGAGTGCCTATGGCGTTGAAACGGGCCTCATGGGTGGCCCTTTAGGGCTGACTAGCTTTGATAAGGTGAAATATTATTATGACTTTCTTGATCCTAAGCTGGTCCGTAAATATCAGTACAAGCTCGCTGGAAAAACCCAACTCCATGGGGCCATCTGTTATGTGATCGATTTTATCCCTCAGGAACTTTCGCGTAGCTTTCGCAGCGATCAAAGCAAGAAGACCCGAGATCCGATCTTTACGGGTAAACTCTATGTCGAAACGGAGTCTTTTGCCGTCGTGAAGTTAGAGTACGATCTCGCCCTTGATCGGAATTATGGCTTTTATACGTCCCGCATTCCTTTAGCTTTTGGAGGCGAAATCAACTATCGCCAGCGCAATGGTCGCTGGTACTTATCCGAGATTCGCGCCACCGAAAAGAGGACCTTTCATCGACCTCCGCTAACCCAAGCGATTGTGCATGAAGGCGTCAAACAAATGTTTGTTTACCAAGTAGAGCAAGGGGAAGTCGAACCCTTTCCTGATTCGACTATTTTCAAATCTACCCGTTACTCGGCGGTACGTTATTATCCCCAACTGTATGAGGCTGACTTTTGGCAAGACAATACGATCTATGCTCGCTATCCCTTGCCGCCCAAAGTTGCGGGTGATTTGAGCCAAAGCAAGCCGCTAGAAAAGCAATTTGCCGAACGTTTTCAAGCCAAGGCTGACCTCAAACCGCCTATTTTGACCCCTAGAGTGAGTTATTTTGAGTATCCCACAGAGAGCCTAGCTGATTCTTTTCACTGGTTAGCGGCTCCGCAAAATGCTACCGAGCTTTATCAATACCTCCAAGCCGAAAACCAATACGCTAAGAACCAACTGATCGTTGACCGAAGGTATCAAAAAGGCATCTTTGACGATCTGAGAACCTTCTACACCAAGGAGGAAAAGAATCGATCCAGTAAGCAAACACCCGGGACTTATCGCTATGAAGAAGATAGTCTAGGGCAAATGATCCTGTATCAGTATATCGACTCCGTCGAACGCAACTTTTGTTTTAATCTCAGTCGTTTTGAGCAGCAAAAACGCAAAAAAATCCTCCGCATTCTCCCCAATCAAAGCCAAACCGAGCTGATGGTCTATTATCTCAGCCCACAGGACCTAGGCGGTTATGTAGCCATCGTACCCAAGGGCGATTCTATTCCCATCGATAGCATCCAAGATATCTATATGGTAGAGTGGTGGGGAGATTCGGCTTTGGTTTACAGTCAATCCAACCAAAAGGGCGGGGCAGATAATCTCTATTTGCACAGACTAGGGGAGGAGTCGGAGCAATTGCTTTGGGCGGAAGAGGATTCAACTTTTGATGTGGAGGTTTACAACTACGATAAACAAGTCCAAATTAATATCCTCTCTAAATCCGAAAACGAAATCCACCTCCTGCAAGGAAGGCCCAGTCAAGCTAGTCTGCATTTGGTTAAAGCCCGTCAAGAAGGGGTAGAATACAGCCTGCGCGGCCAAGCTGGCAATTGGTTTATGCTCAGCAATGCAGTCTCTCCTAACAACCAACTTTATCGTTCGCAGGATGCGCTCCCCCAAAACTGGCAAATCATCGATCCGCCCCTTCGCAAGGCTTATCTCGCCGATATCGCCCTTAATGAGCGCTATATCGCTTGTAAATCCTACGATAAATCCTATCTGCGCCTTCATTATCGTCCCTTAGCCTTTGAGGAATGGACGGAAGTCGAATTGCCGCAAAAGATCTGTGAAGTGGACATGGCTTTGTCTCAAACCAAATTGGACACGCTTTTTCTCGCGCTTTCTGCCTTGAATCTGGCGCCTCGGATGCTTAAAGTATCTCTATCTACTGCCGGTCAAGCCCAGACCGCTCCTCCCAAAATCAAAGCTCCCCAATGGGTTCATTATGCTTACACCAAGCGTAAATGGGCCAAAAGTGCTGATGGAAGCAAAGTGCCAATGACCATCCTCAAAAGTGTCAATCCCCTCAGTGATCATCTGGGCTGCATATTGAAAGTTTATGGGGCCTATGGCGCGAATAGCAATCCTACGTTTTCGGCAGAAGATATCTTGCTCTGCCATCAGGGCTATACGGTAGTTTATGCGCACGTGAGAGGCGGAGGGATGATGGGCTACGATTGGTATCGCGGCGGCAAATTGCTCAACAAAAAAAATAGCTTCGCTGACTTTATTGCCTGTGCAGAATACCTTATTGCTAAGGAATATACCGATGCCGATCACCTCGTTGCTTATGGCAATAGCGCGGGCGGCATGATCATCGGCTGGGCCATCAATGAACGTCCCGAACTATTTAATACGGCCATTTTGGATCATCCCTTTGTGGAAGTCTTGCATACTACCCTCAATGATTCTTTGCCCTTGACCGTAGATGAGTATAAGGAATGGGGCGACCCCAATGATCCTGAGGTCTATGACTACATTAAGTCTTATTGTCCTTACCAAAATATCAAGCCGCAAGCTTATCCCAATTTACTTTATCTGGCTGGAATATATGACTATCAGACCCCAGCTTGGCAGATTGCTAAACATGTAGCAGCCATTCGCAGACAGAACAGGGCTGATTCGGAGATTTTATTGATTACGGATATGGACAGTGGGCATGCGGGTAATATGTCGACCATCGAAAACTACAAAAGCTTTGCGCGCATGTTGTCCTTTCTCAATATCAATTTGTTTGGAGAGGGGCCTTGAGGGTTGAAGCTGCTTCGCAGAACGCTTGTGATTTGCGGCCTATGCAATGGACCGCTACAAGGGGCGAATTTGTAGGTTCGGCATGCATGCCAAACCCCAGACAGAAGCGTTCCGCGCAGCGGCAGAAAAAATAAAAACTCTGCCATAAATACTTAACCGAAGCTCGCTTACACACGTATGCTAGTCTCAATACAAGAGAGGAAATTTACTCCTTTGGAAAGCACCACACCTAAAAACAGCCAAACATGAGAAAAATCGTTTACTATGTCGCCACTTCCTTAGATGGCTTTATCGCTGGGCCTGACGGGGACATTAGTGGCTTTATGCAGGCCGGAGATGGCGTCGAAAAATACCAAAAGGATCTCGCCGATTTTGATACCGTCATCATGGGGCGCGCTACCTATGAATTTGGTTATCAATATGGTTTGCCACCCGGTGCTAAGGCTTATCCGCATATGGAGCACTACATTTTTTCTGACAGCCTAAAGTTTGAGGGAGAGGATGTTGCGGTCAATGTTTGCAAGCGAGATATTCAAATTGTGCAAGATTTGAAGGTCCAAAATGGCACGGACATTTATCTCTGTGGAGGGGGCATCTTTGCCAATTGGCTCTTGCAAAATAAGCTGATTGATATCGTCAAGATTAAGTTGAATCCCTTCCTACAAGGAGAAGGTACGCCTCTCTTTGCCGGTTTGAAAGACCAATATCAATTATCTCTGCTCGAGAGTGAGCGTTATGAAGGAGGGCTGCAGATTATGAGCTATCGAGTTGATTATGGGTAAAAAGAGGAGATTTTTGAATAAAGGAAGATCGCTTTTTTGACTTTGGTCCTTTGCCAAAAGGATATTTTTCTTCCTTTCTTTTACGGGCAAAAATCTCTATTTAGCCTTCTAAAAGATGAAAGCTCTTTTTCCCCTAATCTTGATTTACGGCTTAATTACTTTGACTGCATGTGATCGTCCTGCATGCAGCAATGCCAACCCAATTTTCGATGAGTATCCTCCAAGTGCTGAAGTCTATAAAGCGGCCCTAGCCAAGGAGCTAGGCAAAAGAGAAGCTGATCAGCTAAGTTATTGGATTCAAAAGCATGAAAAAATCGAAGGGCAGGATTATCTCTACTGCAATGTCCAAGGAGATGATTTGTGTGCCATTTTGGTTTTAAGTGCTGCCGATTGGAAAAAGCTCTCAAGCGTGGTAGAGGCAGGAGCGATATCATACCGAGGGGCTGAGCTAACAAACTTGAAATACCAGATCCTAGCTGAAGGAGGCAAAACACAATTCGTCTTTATGGATTATGAAAACATTATTGACTGAGCAATGCCTAGTTGGGAACTTCAAGTAAGTCTCTCTAATCTAACTCCACCACTAGTTTTCCTTTGGCTTTATTAGCCTCCATATACTCATGCGCTTCGACGATCTGCTCCAGCCTGAAAACTGTATCAATATTGAGTTGGATTTCTCCGGCTTCTACTCGATTGATAAAATCTTGTAATAAGTCCTTCGAAAGATTATTGGCATCCCCCATATAAACCGTCAATCGGCCGAGTGAGGGAATATCGCCCATGGGGCTAAAACCATCCATCGTCCATTCGTTGCCAAGGATACCGGTCATACAAACGATGCCTTTGGTGCTGATACATTGGAGGGAGTCCTTGAGGGTTTTGGTGCCGATGAGTTCTAAGACTTTATTTACCCCTGCGGGGAACGCTTCTCTCAATCGCTCGGAGAGCTTACCCTCATCGATGATCACAAGATCTGCTCCATTGGCGATCAAGGCTTCTTTTTTGGCGGGATTGCGTGTGGTAGAGATTACGGTTGCTCCTATGCTTTTGGCGAGTTGGGTGGCCAGCATGCCAATAGAAGAAGTACCGCCTCGGATCAGAAAGGTTTCGCCTGCCTGCAGCTCTAGTGCCTGATGAATTGAGCCAGATACGGTTTGAAACATCTCAGGAATCGCTCCCAAGGTGCTCCATGGTAGACTGCTACTAAAAGGGAAAACGATCTCCAAAGGAACCGTCGCATACTCCGCATAACCCCCATCAAAGGCACGGCCCATCTCGCCCATAATCGCGGCTACTTGTTGCCCTTTTTGATAGGTGCCAGAAGAATCATCTGCGATTAGGCCTACACATTCAATGCCCTGAATGCGAGGAAATTGGACACTAGGTGAATGCCCTTGACGGGTATACATCTCAGAGCGATTGAGGCCAAAAGCTTTGACTTTGATCAGGACCCAGCCCTCTTTGACTTCCCGAACCGGCACTTCTTGGATTTGGATGACGCTAGGATCACCGGCCTGAGTGGTTACTGCTGCTTTCATTTGATTTATTACTTGTGCCTGCAATTTGACACATCTTGTGCAGTTTGACCCTTGAACTAGGATAAGAAATTGGCTT
Organism: Bacteroidota bacterium; assembly: GCA_039024315.1. Classification (GTDB taxonomy): domain Bacteria; phylum Bacteroidota; class Bacteroidia; order J057; family J057; genus JBCAWW01. Next base: position 7,647 of record JBCCQN010000096.1, on the reverse strand, counting down.
AATGTAGCTTAAGATTTTTGCTTTGCAGAATGCTTTTTTCTGGCGGCGTATGCAATACGCCGCTACAGATAGCTGCTTTTGGGTTGGAGCGAAGGCAAAGCATCCTTATTGTGTTTTTCTTGCTTCGCAGAACGTTCATTTGGAGTGGGGTGCTTGCCGCCTTACTATGCTATCACGCCCCATCAGAGAAGTAAAACCAAGATGTGAAAAATCAGAGCCGCTCAGCAGCTAGCAAATCCTGTTTTAAAGTTTTTTGATATAAAGCTGCATATTCTCGGGACATAGCTTCTCTAGAGTAGGCTGTTTCCACCTTATGCTTAGCTTTTTGAGCCTTACTTTGCAATAGTTTAGGATTAGCGATGGCATTTCTGAGTTTGAGGGCGAGTTTATCAATCGATTTAGATTGGAAAAAGTTGACCTCCTCTTCATCAAACATATTGGTATTGGCTGGAATGTCACTGCAAATGATCGGACAGCCTGTGTTGGCCGCTTCAAGCAACATGATCGACATCCCTTCTAATTCGGAAGGAAAGACAAATAGGTCCGCTTCTTGGACCAATCCCAATAGTGTCGGTTTCTCGCCCACAAAGCCAATGAAATGTACATTGAGTCCCTGCGATAGTTTGATGATCTGTTGGGAGTAGTCTTTCATTTGGTCCATATCACCTGCGATCACAATCGGCAGGGAGTAATTGATTGCTCTCAACGCTCCCAAGAGGGTGTGCAAGCCTTTTAGGGGAATAATTCTCCGTGCCGCAAAAAACAAATAATTGCCATTGACTCCATTTTGAGCGAGTATAGACCGGCTTGCTTCCAGATCTATGGGAGTAGATAAATCGATCCCATTGGGGATAAATTCGACTGCTTGTTGGTAGCTGGATTCAAAGTGTGCCTTGTGGGCTTTGGAGATCACAGTCGGAATCCCTCGCTTATGCATATACATCTTTTCGGCTATCCGAAAGTAAAGTTTACCCAGCCGAGACCATTTGTCATTGAGATAGGGGAGGGCATGGGCAGTAATGATGGTGGGAAATTTACGGCTTAACAAAGGCGCAAAGATTGCCGCATCGATCTTATGTATATGGATAAGGTCAAAGTGTTTCTGCTTACGCAAATGGAGATAGCACTTTAGATAAAACCAAAATACGCCAATCCCTTTGATCGGAGTCTCTGGAATCTGGACCACTTTTACGTTTTCCAAATGAGTCTCCGCCTCTGGGTGTGCGTAACAATAAATGGTAAAATTAAAAGAGTTTTTCAGTTCTCCTAAAATAGCTTCCACAACCCTGCTAGTCCCTCCTTTGGAGGGGAAATACTTGACTCCAAATATGGCAATATTAGGCTTTCCCTTTTGAGGATGCGTGTTTGTCATGAAGTATGTGTCAAAATCCCAATTCTCTCAGGAGCAAAAATTCTACTCCTAATAATCCTCTAATCATTAAGCGAAAATTACGCCAAATCAATGATATAGCCTATGAGGCTTGAGGGAAGTGATAATTTAGATAAGGGGATGTCAGAAATAGCGTACTGAATGGTAAAATCGTCTCAAAAATGAGACAGATTTCGATTTAGGATTCGTTCATGATTGATCATGCGGTGAGATTAACCGTTCAAGCAATAATCAAGCTTTTGGGGCAGAAATTCTCTTATGTTTACAATAGATAAATGAGGTCTAGACACGAAGGCTTTGATACAAAATATAGGTCTGATAGTTGTATGAGACTTTTTTTATCATTGCTTAGTTGTTTAGGCAAAGTTGTTTGCTTTGTTATTTTGGATAATTGGAATGTAAGATTTTTGGCTTTCTGGGGAAAAATTAAGCCAATCCTAAAGATCAAAGCGAGCGACCACAAATTGAAGGCATAATAAGCATTATGCTTTGGGAATTAGGACTAAGTGATCTGAGGAGGTTGCTTGAATTAGTGAATAAGAATGAAAGTAAGGAAGCAGAGAATCATTTTCTCATATCTTCTCTTAGAGCTAATACTACTCAATCTGTCGTTTTTCTTTACTGCGCAGATTAAGTATGGGCAAGAAGTATTGACGATGCTGGCTAAACTGCTGCCACTGCTAGCAGTATTCAACATCAGTTGGATCATTGGGATTATCATCAATGGCTCTCATGATTACTATTTGCAAAACACGCTCGTAAAAAGATTAAGAGATCAGTTTAAAATTTTGATGATCCTAGTAGGGATTGCTTCCCCTATCATCCTCCTGTTTTTTCCTTATGTATCTCGCTTCCTCGTTTTTGGGACTTTCTTGATGTTTTTTTCCCTTACCTTCTTGGGATTTTGGTTAAGTATTAGTTGGAAGTGGAATAAGTTTGGCACTGATCGCTCCATGATCAAAGGTACCCGTTTGCTTGTTGTAGGAGCAGGAGCCCCTGGCCTCAGAGTACACTCCTTTGTAGAACGAAATAAGCATCTTGGTTTTCAAATGATAGGCTACCTAGATGATAAAACCTTCCATACACCGGCTGGACCTGTGCTTGGCAAAATCAAAGATTTGTCTCAAGTATTGGATGATGTCGAAGTGGATGAAGTGGTGATCGCCTTGCCTGGTCATCACCAAGAAGCAATCAACGCGACGATCGAAACAGCAGACCATTGGGGGGTTCGAGTCAGCCTTATTCCAGATTTTCTCGAAAGTCAAGCGATCTTTTCACAATCTGCCACTCGTGAGGTGGGCGGAGTGCCTGTCATTGAGTTGCGGCAAACTTCTTTGGATAGTCTGCCCAATTACATAATGAAGAAGGGTTTTGATCTAGTCTTCTCCACTATGGCTTTGGTAGGACTAATGCCGGTCTTTGCGATCATTGCCTTGGCTATTTACATAGACGACAGGGGCCCTGTCTTTTACAAACCGGCCCGACGTGGTCAGGGTAAGGTAGTTTTTTCTTGCTATAAGTTTCGAACTATGTACGTCAACTTCGATAGCAAACTCAATAATATGTCCACCCAAAAGGATGATCCGCGCATCACACGTGTCGGGAAATTTCTTAGAAAATACAGCTTAGATGAGCTACCTCAGTTTTTCAATGTACTAGAAGGGCATATGAGCGTAGTAGGACCTCGTCCTCATCGGGTAAGCCTTGATGAGGACATGCAACAATCAGTCGAGAAGTATATGATACGCCACTATATTAAACCCGGTATCACTGGCTGGGCTCAGGTAAATGGCTGGCGGGGTCCGACTGAAACAGAAGAACAACGGCAGCAGCGCTTCAATCATGATTTTTTTTATATCACCAATTGGAGCTTTTGGCTTGATATGCGGATAGTATGGAAGACCGTATTTGACCGTAAAACCCACAAAAATGCCTTTTAATAGGGGGGCAAAAGATTTTTATAGTGATCGGGAAATTGTAGCTTTAGCCTTCTATTTGGACTAAGGCTACAAACGCATGTCAGACAAGAAAATCATCTTCTCTATGCAGGGAGTAAGCAAAACCTTTCCCCCTAGCAAACAAGTACTCAAAAACATTTGGCTTTCCTTTTATTATGGCGCTAAGATCGGGGTGCTCGGCCTCAATGGTGCCGGTAAATCTAGCCTGCTCAAAATCATTGCAGGATTAGATACCGACTATCAAGGTACCATTGTTTTTGACCAAGAGTACAAAATTGGCTTTCTCCCTCAGGAACCCGAATTGGACGAAAGTAAAACCGTCAAAGAAATTGTCAAAGAAGGTGTCCAGCATATTGTCGAGGTGGCCGAAGCCTACGAAGCGATCTGCCTCAAGATGGGAGAAGAGATGTCTGATGATGAGATGATGAAGGTCATTGAGCAGCAGGGAGAGTTGATCGAGCAGATGGACCACCTTGATGCTTGGGAGTTAGATCATACCCTAGAAGTTGCGATGGAAGCTATGCGTTGTCCGCCCGATGAGACGCCTGTTTCGGTACTCTCCGGCGGAGAACGTCGCCGCGTAGCACTTTGCCGCTTGTTGTTGAGCAAGCCCGATATCCTCCTGCTCGATGAGCCTACCAACCACTTGGATGCAGAATCGGTCCATTGGCTAGAGCAATTTCTCAAATCCTTTCCTGGCACCGTAATCGCCGTAACCCACGATCGTTATTTTCTCGACAATGTAGCGGGCTGGATTCTTGAGTTGGATAGGGGAGAAGGGATCCCATGGGAGGGCAATTACAGTTCTTGGTTAGAGCAAAAATCCAATCGTTTGGCGCAGGAAGAAAAATCTGAATCTAAGCGACAAAAGATTTTGAAACGTGAGCTAGAATGGGCGCGCTCTGCGCAAAAAGCTCGTCAGGCCAAAGGCAAAGCTCGTTTGAATGCCTATGAATCGCTTTCTAATGCTGAAGTCAAAGAAAAAGAGCAGCGTCTGGAATTATTTATTCCGCCAGGACCGCGTCTTGGAGACCAGGTAGTTGAGGGAGAAAAAATCACCAAAGGCTTTGGGGATCGGCTCTTGATTGAAAATCTTGACTTCAACATCCCTCGCAATGCGATCGTGGGGATCATTGGTCCCAACGGAGTGGGTAAATCTACGCTCTTCCGAATGATCATGGGGGAGGAGAAGCCAGACAGCGGTAATATCAAGATCGGCCAAACGGTCCAACTTGCTTATGTGGATCAGAGTCACAAGGACCTGATTCCTGGAAAAACCATTTACGAAATTGTCAGTGAAGGCGCTGATTTTATTTCGATTGGTAATCACCAAATCAACGCGCGAGCTTACCTAAGTCGCTTTAATTTCAATGGCGGTGATCAGCAAAAAAATGTAGAGGTACTTTCCGGCGGAGAACGTAACCGCTTACACCTAGCAATGACGCTCAAGCAAGGAGCCAACGTCATCCTACTTGATGAGCCTACCAATGACATCGATGTTAATACGCTGCGAGCGCTTGAAGAAGCACTCGAAAACTTTGCTGGCTGCATTTTGGTGATCTCGCACGATAGATGGTTTATTGACCGTTTGGCTACGCATATTTTGGCCTATGAAGATGATGGCAATGTAGTCTTCTTTGAGGGTAACTTCAGTGATTATGAGGCCAACAAAAAGGCAAGATTGGGGGACATCACCCCCAAGCGACCTCGTTTCAAAAAGCTTCTATAAGTATTTAGTAGATAGTAAAAAGTAGAAAGTACAGAGTATTAAGTATTTAGAAAACGCCATCTTTCAGGAGCCGTCTAACTACTTGATACTCTGTACTCAAAGATTTAGGGGTGTAAGCGGGATTCGAACCCTGTCCTTCAGATTCACAGTCTGACGCTCTTCCCAATGAGCTACGAACACCATGTGGATGCCGGGAGAGGATTCGAACCTCTATCTCCTGAGTCAAAGTCAAGCGTCCTGCCATTAGACGACCCGGCAAATTAATAATCAGTCAGAGTGGTAGGATTCGAACCTACGGATTACCTCCCGTCCAAGGGGAGTAAGTACGGCCTCTGCATTGCACTCTGATAAATAGAAAAAGCCCCTTTCCGAAAAGAAAGGGGCTTATATATTGCTGTGATATTTGTTGTCAAGTCAATACATCATTCCCCTTCCGATAAATCGGCTGCTGTTGTTGAAGTTGAGGGATATGATGAAATAAGTTGTTCATGGTATTAGTACACGACCCTGCTAAAAAAAGGTTTCAAAAAAAAATCGTATTTGCCATTTTGAGGGGACCTGACCACTTACTCGATTAGCACTTTTTTGGTACCTATAAACTGATCTTCTTGCCAAAATGTTAATAGGTATATACCTGTAGGTAAGCTGCTGACATTTAGGGAGTTAGTTCCAGTATTTAGTTTCTTGGAAGCAACTGTTTTTCCAGTAGTGTTTATGAGTTCGACATGGTCGCTTAGCCCTGCTTTATCAAGCGAAATAAAAATTTGAGATTCGGCTGGATTAGGATAAAAACGGATACCTACTGATGCTAAATCCTCTATGCTAGTGGTGGTATTGGTTGTGGCATCTCCCTGCGGGGAACGTGCGAGCTGGTAGAGGGCGTGATTAGCGGTGGTAGTATTTTGGTTGTAGTCAAAGAGTCGGAAGTGATATGTCTTGCTGGGATCCAAACCACTAAGATTTATGCTATTATTTGCCCCATTATACAGCACATAGTTTCCGTTGCCGAGATCATCTCCTTGGCCAAAAACACTGTTGGGGAGGTAGTTTTGCCCATCCAAAGGAAATTGATCTACCGCTGAGCCTTCTTTGGCGATAAGAAGGCGGGCTTCTCCATTGCCATTGGTCCAGCTAACGGTCAGCTCATCGTTGCCCTGTCCATTAAAAACAAAGTCTTTACCGTTTTGACTAGGAAAGTCAAAAAAGTCGTGGCTTGGAAAATTGCTTGTCTGCGTAACGCAGTTCCATGGCAGATTATCAAAGGCACTCCAAAAGGCATTGGCCTGATTATTTATGATCCTTTTGTTGAGGATCAAGGCCCAAGTGTAGCCACCACTACTCCTTACCCATAAACTAGCAGTGCCGTCCAAGGCCCCTGTATGCCACCAATTATCAAACTGATTGACAGACCAGCCTTTGGCATAGCCACTATTGTTCGGCGAAGCCGTAACCATAGAACTTATAGAAGCAGAACTAAGAATATCTGGCTTGGTCGCAAAACCATCTACGCTCACCAAAAGTCTAACTAGATCCCGCGCACTGGCAATCCAGCCTCCGTGAGCGTCCATCGCTTCTAAGTTCCATCCACCATATTCCCAAGGTACATTGCTGCCGGTGCCATAAGCAGAGGGAGCATTATAACCATTACCTACATACTCTCCTTCCCGCTCTTTTTTATCAGCAAGTAGGTTTTTACCGATATACATATCATAGGCACCGATAGGGTCTAAAATCTCCGTTTTGACGTATTCTTCATAGCTTTTGCCCGTTATCTGCTCGATTATGACCCCTAAGGCTAGGTATCCAATATTGGAATAGGCATACTGGGTACCAGGAGTAAACTCCACTCCTTCTTCCATCAAAAATCTGATCAAAACTTCCTCCCTAACTGGATTACTCTCTCCATATTTTTGGGTTACATACAAGGGAAAACCAATCGGATCACAATGACTAATCGACCATGCATAAGGACTAGCTACACCACTAATGCAACTAATATCACGGTTCCAACCACCAGAGTGCTCCAAGAGATGTTTGAGGGTGATATCATAGACGCGATTGTCGGTAACATTGACATTGCCCAGGTATGGATGAGCCGCTAGTAACGAATTAGGGCCAAATACTTTGTCATTGAGGCTAAGTTGACCATCTTCTACCAGCTTCATGATCGCAATGGAGGTGATCGGTTTAGAGACGCTTGCGATGCGAAACATATGATATGGCTGCGTAAGCTCTGTCCCAGCGATATCTGCATTACCAAAGGCTCTCATGTATACCAGTTTTCCGTCTTTGGCGATCGCCATCGTAGCACTAGGAATATCATACTGATTGAGAAAGCTATTGACTTGGTTATCGCAATGACTCATGTTAGGTACTGGGATACCTGTTTGCGCGAAACTACCATAAGAGAGGATAAGCGCTAATATAAAGCTAGTAGGTTTTAAAGTCTAAATATTCGGGTAGAGGTGCCGGAGTTTAATCCTTGCTTCTTTATCTTGGAATTGCCAATCAATGGTTGCATTTCGATTATTCCTATCGTTTTGCCAAGCATATACTTGTTTTTTCATTTC
>JBCCQN010000095.1:0-29666 GCA_039024315.1 Bacteroidota bacterium | reverse complement strand
TCTGAAATGATGGATTTTCTTTCCAAAAAGCGCAAAAAGCCCCCTTCCAAAAGGGAAGAGGGCGAAATAATGATAGAAACGTCTAAGTCTTAGGAAATGAGCTTTTGTTTTGGGTTTGCTGCTTCGCAGAACGCTTGGATCTGAACATCTCCCCTGCTCACCTTGTTCGCTGTCCCCTCTTCGAAGAGGGGACGGTCCGCACTAGCGGACAGGGGAGATGTTCAAGGGTGCTGAAGAAGCCCCACTCTCTAGCTGTTGGAGGCGGGCCTCGAAAGTATGAAAAAGGGCCCGGAGGGTTTTTACTTCAGCTTCTAAAGCTTTGTTTTGTGTCTTTAGTGCTTCGATGATCCGCTGCTGCTCCTGCGTCGCACTGACGTTGAGCATGGAAAGCGCTTCATAGTCAACGGTATGAAAGTCATCCACCTCGCGTCCATAGACGAAGACGGCTTGTCCCAGCGAGAGAGGAGCGTTCCGCGCAGCGGTATCCAAGACTTGAAAACGCCCAGACTCGACGGCACTTACCTCATATACCACTGCGCTCTGCTTGCTTATGAGTTTGACGCGCTCGCCGACCTGAAGGTCCGTAGCGAGCATGATCCAGCCGTCTTGCATCTCGGCGCGCTGATAGATATCGGGGACGACTTCGGTGATATCCTGTTCGACAGCCTGAGGATAGACCTCGGCCACTTGTTGGGCGATGACTTTTTTGATGGTGTCGGTGCCCTTAGTCAAGGTGTCCTTCATGCGATAGTCGGTGATCTCAAGCTGCATGAGGGTGTTGAGGTCGGCTTTGCCATCGCTGAGGCCTTGGATATGCTTGATCCGAGCGTCAGAATGGGCGTAAAAGCCGAGGGCGGCAACCCCATGGGTGGCATATACAGACAGGTTTGCGGCTCCACTCTGATTGGGAGAGATTACTCCCAGCCCGTCAAACAAAGCATGAGAAAAGGAATAGGGTAGAAAACTGCCGATTTCTAATTTGGCGCGGGTGGGATTGGTCGTGCCGATGCCGACGTTTCCGCTTGATCGTACCACCATCGCAGGGTCATCGTTTTGGGTACTGGCAGCATGGATTTCGAGGGTACTATTGGAGATACCAAAACCATAAAAGTCAGTACCCGCGCTGTTTTGAGCCAAGGCGATTCGGCGGCCCGTTCCGCTGCCAAAATCTATTGGATGTTGTGGGCTGTTGGTGCCGATGCCAACATTGCCATCTGCGTTCACATAGATGCCTTCTGAATCTCCATCACCTGAGAGATAATTTGATCCTAATTGGATGTTTTGGGTTGCGATGTGATCGCCTAAGTTATCCCTGAGGGGGGTGAGGTCAACACTATTGCCGTTGCTCAGGCTAAGATTGGGGCTCGTAAAACTGAGATTTTGCAGTTCGTTGCTGGCGTCAGAATCACCATCCTGCGCCCTAAGCAGACCGACTCTGTCGGTGGCATTGTTTCCTGTTTGTGAATCGATCGTCCACAGAAAGAAATCATTGGAGCCATTAGAAGAAATTTGCGTGCCGCCAAAATCTGCGACTCCTTTCATACTCCCGGTAATGGAAAGTAAACCATTGGCATCTACGGCGATATCGCTTCCATCGTCCCGATCCAGGCCTCCCCCTAGACGGAGCCAAATATACTGCCCTGTATTGGCATTGAGCTTCGCGACAAAGGCATCAAGTCCCTGGGTGAGGAGAGTATCCGAAGCATAAAAGACACTATCGAAGACACTGCCGGTAGCGTATAGATTGCCAAGGGCATCAAGGGAAATCCCATTAAGAATTCCTTCAGGATCCCCTCCTATACGGGTGGACCAAATAAACTGTCCATTGCTTGACAATTTCGCCACAAAGCCATCCCCAAAAAGGCCCGCGAAGAGTGTATCATTGCCAAAATAGGCCGTATCGGAAAAAAAACCGCCAAAGTAAACGTCTCCATTTTGGTCCACGCTAAGATCGTAGAGGAATTCTACTTTGGAGCCTCCTGCGCTATTGGCCCAGAGAAAGTTTCCCGCAGGATCAAATTTTGCGACGAGGACATCGCCTAATCCTGCCCTAAAAGTGGTATTGCCAAAGCGAGTGCTATCAAAAAAACTAATCCCGACATAGGGATTGCCCGCAGGATCAAGCGCGACACTTTCGGCCACATCATATGCATTGCCACCAGCATTGATAGCCCAGACAAACTGTCCGTTGGGATCGACTTTGGCCAAAAACATGTCTGAAGACCCAGCATTACTGCTCAAGAGCGGGAGCGTACCAGTAGGGCCGAATTGGGCCGTACCCGAAAAGCTTCCGGCGAGGTAAACATTACCCGCAGGGTCGATGTCGATTCCAGCGCCATCTTGAGAACCTGCTCCCCCAGCATTGAGAGACCAGATAATTTGACCAGAGGGGCTGATTTTTGCCGCAAAAACATCATTATCGCCCCCATTGGTCAAGGTGTCGCTGCCAAGGATGAGCGTGTCTCGAAAGTCGCCAATGACAAAGGCGTTACCTTGGGCATCTAGCTTGAGGTCTTCCAAAAAATCTCGATTGGGACTTCTGATGGATAGGGCCCAGAGGATTTCCCCCCTTGGGTTGAGTTTGGTGAGAAAGATGTCCTCCTCCCCCTGGTGGAGCAACTGCGTCGAGCCTAGGGAGATAGGGCCGTTGTATTCTCCGCTGATGTAACGATTTCCCTCTACATCTACGGCAATTTGGTAGCCGCGCTCGACTCCTGGCGAGCCAAAAGACCGAGGACGCACGGACTGCAGCTCTCTAGTAGCACCACAATCCAAAATCCATTGACTGCCGGCGTAGTAGTTGAAACAAGAGTCATCTAGATTGTAGATCATCAGGCCCTCGGCGGGATTGGTGATAGCATCTCGCTGAGAGGTGGTCATCCGTGGCAAGAGCATGCCTTTGTCGATGGCTTGCACATCCAGCATGGCGCTGGGATCGGGGTTGTTGCCGGTGGGATTGATGCCCACCGATTGTGAGAATAGGGCAAAGGCTAGCGTACTGAGCAAGGAAAATAATAGGAGACGTTTCATTACGATTTTGTTTAAGAGTACGTCTCAAAGCTCTGATTTTGCGCCTCTTCGGGGATGGACTATTGTTCTGAAATGATGGATTTTCTTTCCAAAAGCGCAAAAAGCCCCCTTCCAAAAGGGAAGAGGGCATACAAATGATAGAAACGTCTAAGTCTGTGGAGACATGCTATGGTTTTTGGTTTGCTGCTTCGCAGAACGCTTGGATCTGAACATCTCCCCTGCTCACGATGTTCGCTGTCCCCTCTTCGAAGAGGGGACGGTCCGCACTAGTGGACTGGGGAGATGTTCAAGGGTGCAGATGACTGGTCCCTCTCTAGCTGTTCGAGCCGGGCTTCAAAGGTATGAAAGTGCGCCCATAGACAAATACCGCTTGTCCAAGCGTGAGAGGAGCGTTCCGCGGAGCGGTAAACCCAAAACCACTCCTAGCGCAAAGCGGCCTCTCGCCAACTGGTAGGTGAAGTGCCAAACTCTTTGGTAAAGACCCGGGTGAAGTAGTAGGGATCGGTAAAGCCGGTGGCGTAGGCAACTTCAGTGACCCGCGATTCGGGGAGTTGAAGGAGTTCTTTGGCTTTCTCAAGGCGAATACTACGCAGGAATTTGGTGGTGGACTTGCCGGTCAAAGCCTTGATCTTGTTATGGAGCTGGGTGCGACTGGTGCCGAGGTCTCGACAAACGTCTTCGATGCGGTAGTCGCTCTCTTCAAGCTTATCGAGGATCAGGGTGCGTATCTTTTGAATGAAGGCGTCCTCCAAGGCAAAGGACTTTTCCTGCGGGGGAGGGGTGGCTGCGGCATTGGCATAGCGCGCTTGTAGATTGCGGCGCAGGGCGAGGAGTTTTTCCAGACGGATAAACAATTCCCGCTGGTCAAAGGGCTTAGTGAGATAGGCATCGGCTCCTTTTTCCAGACCCTCGAGCCGTGAGTCATGATCTGCTTTGGCGGTAAGGAGGATGACGGGTATATGACTGGTGCGCTCGTCCGACTTCAATATTTGGGTTACTTCATAGCCATCTTTCTTAGGCATCATCACATCACTGATGATGAGATCGGGTACCTGCTCTACGGCAAGCTCGATGCCCTCCTGGCCATCTCGGGCGATCAGTAGGCGATAGGCGTCTTCAAGACTTGCTTGGAGATAGGTAACAATATCAGGATTGTCCTCTATAATAAGAAGACTGGGCAGGTCATCCGTGGCAAAACTCGGGACAGGTTCGACCAGATCTCTGGCGATGGCAGGGAGGACGAGCTCTTCTTTGACGATGGGGATATCCTTTTGCAGAGGCGCCTCTTGCGTAATCGGGAGATACACGCGGAAGCTTGAGCCCTCCCGCTCTTTACTTTCAACCTCAATTTGCCCTCCCATAAACTGCACCAATTCCTGCGTAAGCGAAAGACCAATTCCCGTTCCTTCTCCAGCCCGCGTCTGCTCATTATCCGCCTGATAAAAACGGTCAAAGATCAGCGGGATTTTGTCGCTCGGGATACCAATACCCGTATCACTGACTTCTAACATAAGCCGATGAGACTCTGGCTTGGCCAAGCTTACCGCTACCTCGCCTCCAGTGGGGGTGAATTTGATGGCATTAGAGAGCAAATTGGTGTGAATGAGCAGGAGCTTGTCAGGATCAAAATCCATCAATATTGCCTCCTCCTCGCTTTGAAAGCTTAGCTGCACTTTTTTTGAATCCGCTAGTGAGCGCACAGCTTCGGTTTGCAGTTTTAGATACTGGACGATGTCTCCTTGGATGACGGATAGACTGAGACTGCCTGATTCAAGTTTGCGCAGGTCCAAGATCTGATTGATCAGGCTGAGCAGGCTGCTGACATTTTTTTGGATAATATCGCTGCCTTGTTTGACCCATCGCTGTGGATTGGTTTCAATCTGCTGAATCATACCACCAATTACAGTGAGAGGGGTGCGAAACTCGTGGGAGAGATTGGTGAAGAAGCGAGACTTGAAGCGATCGAGTTCGAGCAGTTTGGCGTTGGCTTGGTCAAGTTTATTCTTTTCTTGGTCCAGATCAGTATAGGCTTGGTCCAATTTCCCTTTTTCTTGTTCGATGATCCGCTTTTGACGACGGGTGAGTCGAAAGCGATTCCACAAGATGAACCCAAAAAGCAGCATTAAGGCTAGACCTGCCAGCAGGAAATTCGAAATCGTACGGCGACGGGTATTTTCCTGATCCTTGAGGGCGAGCTGGGTGGACGTACTGACGCTGTCTTGATAGGCTTTTTGTCGGTATTCATATTGGAATTCCTGTTCGATGAGGGCGCGTTTATTTTCTTCTTGATAGACACTATCCTGGAGAATCAGCATTTGGTCATACAGCTTGGCCGCTTTTGTATTTTGCCCAAAATGGATATAGTTGGCCAGTAGCTGTTTGCTCACATCTAATTGAAGCATGAGGTCGGGGATGGTATCTGATTTTGCCCAGGCTTGTTGGGCATATTGGTAGGACTTAGACCAATCTCCTGATTTTTGATACAGCGTACTGAGAGAGTATTCGGCGTAGGCAATTTCTATCGGTGAGCCCATTTGCAGACTGCCGGCAAGCCCTTTGAGTAGTAATTTTTCAGCCTCTTCCCAGCGCTGTAAGGTAAGTAGGGTACTACCTAGTTGTCGCTCAATATATGCCCCTAGGGAACCAAGATCATTTTCTACATGGATTTGATACGCCTTTTGAAAATAGATCAGGCCCTCTTCATTTTTGTTTTGGCTAGTCCACAGATAGCCCAGATTGGCATTGACAAAGGCGCTTGCTCGCAATAGTCCCTTATCCTCCGCAATTTGTAAGGCTTCCTTGAGATATGATTCCACCTCATCATACTCTTGATTGTCAATGAGCAAAACGGCCAGATTGTTGAGCACATCAATGGTACGAGCGGGATTGTCGAGTCGATCATAGATCGCACGGGCTTTGAGATATTGATCGGCAGAGTTGGCAACGTCTCCGAGGGATTTGTAGTTATTGGCCAGACTGATATGGGCGATGCCTCGCAGCGTAGAATCATGAGAGATTCCCGTAATGGCCAATGCCTTCTGGTTGTAAGTCAGGGACTGAAAAATATCTCCTTGGAGTTCGTAAATGGCGGCGATGCCTAAATAGGGCTTTGCGATCTCCAAGGTATCCCCAAGTTTCTTTTCGATGGCGATACTTTTTTGTAAGTAAGCCATCGCCTCGTCAAGCTGACGGAGTCTGCGAAGGATAATGCCTAAAGAATTATAGGATCTGGCGAGCCGCTTTGGGGCATCTACGCTTTGCCAGTGCTCAATGGCTTTTTCTTCCTGAGACCGCGCCTCTTCATATCGCCCGATTTGCAGCAAAGCATGTCCGATGTGATGGTAGCCCGCGGCTTGATAGTAGCTGTCCTCTGCCGTTATGGCCATTTCTAACAATTGCTCCCCATAATGACGCGCGCTATCTGGGTCCTGCAAGGTGTAATGTTGTACAATCAGACGATCTAGGGCTTGTAAGCGTTCTGCTGGTGTGATGGATGCATCTTGCCAGCGTTGAGAAAGGCTATCTTTTTGGCTCCCCTCTTGGGCCCTAAGTACACCGAGACAAAGCCAAACGATACCGATGATTGGCAAGCAAGCGCTTAAGCAAGATCGAAGTTGAACTAATAAGCCATTCATTGCTAATTTTAGCTTTCAAATTTTACTTCACCAGAGTCTTCCCTAGCTATAACCTGGTATTAGTGATTTACCCTCCTTTGCTGCTAAATAAAAATGTGCTTCTCTACAATGTAATGGTTTTTAGCTGGAATATCTGACTTTGGTAAAGCTTTGCTGCTTCGCAGAACGCTTATATCGTTCCGCGAAGCGGTAAGCACCATGACGATCAAATAATTTCTGATATTAGAGAGGCTTTCCTTCTGCACAGAAAGCCGTTAAACTCTTTTCATCCATGTCATTGAGCCCCTTCTCCTTTATTCTTTTTTGTGCTTTTTTGGCTAGCCAAACGCTTTTTTCTCAAGTGCCGATTCCTACTCAGGCTCAGCTAAACTGGCAGAATGCGGAGCTAGTAGCGGTTTTTCATTATGACTTGCACGTTTTTGACGGGGAAAAAATACCAGCAGCCGCAAAACCGTATTACGCCCATAGCGGATCATAATATCTTCAATCCTCAAAAGCTCGATACTGATCAATGGATCAGAGCAGCCAAGGCCGCCGGCTGTAAAATCGCAATCTTGACCGCTACTCACGAAACGGGTTTTGCGCTTTATCAAAGCGATGTCAATCCCTATTGCCTCAAAGCCGTCAAATGGCGTGATGGCAAGGGCGATATCGTTAAGGATTTTGTGGCTTCCTGCCACAAATATGGCCTCAAGCCCGGGATCTATATTGGGATCCGCTGGAACTCCTTTTATGGCGTGTATGACTTCATGGTGCAAGGAGATAATGCCTTTGCCCAAAACCGTCAGCAGCAGTACAATCGTATGTGCGAAGGCATGGTGGAAGAACTGATGTCGCGCTACGGAGATTTGGCCATCGTATGGTTTGATGGCGGAGCCCACGGTCCCGAGCAAGGTGGCCCTGATGTGCTTTCGATTTTTGAAAAGTATCAAGCCAACTGCCTGTTTTATCACAATCTCCAGCGGGCTGATATGCGTTGGGGAGGCTCTGAGTCTGGTACGGTCCCTTATCCTTGCTGGGGTACTTACAATCAGCCTGCTTGGTTCAACAATCGAGGCGATGAGGTTGGTTTCAAACCAATTAAATATGGCTTCCCCGACGGGCAATACTACATTCCTGCTATGAGCGATGCACCCCTACGTGGCTACAATGGTCGGCATGAATGGTTCTGGGAGCCGGGAGATGAGGCGCATATCTATCCAGTGGAGCAGCTATTGCATATGTATTACAATAGTGTAGGGCATAATAGCTCCCTCATTCTGGGCTTGACCCCTAATGCCCACGGCTTGATGCCTGAAGCTGACGTGCAAAGGTTAGAAGCGTTCGGCGAAGCCGTCAAAAAACGCTTCGCTCAGCCTCTCATAACCCTCTCGGGGACTGGGCAGGAGTTAATTGCCAAGCTTCCCAAAAGAAGTTTTGTCAATCAGATAGTGCTGCAAGAGGATATCCGCCTAGGCGAACGTGTCCGCTCTTTTGTATTAGAAGGGAAAACTCGCAAAGGCTGGGTGCAGATATTCGAGGGCACTTGTATCGGCCACAAGTATATCCATCTTTTTGAGGGGATGGAAGTGTCGGCGATTCGATTGAAGGTATTGGAGTCAAAAGCTGAGCCGCAGATACAGTTTTTGGGTCTATACTCCGTATAACGTCTAGCCTTAGATTCAGAATTTGCAGGTAGGCGTGCGCGGCATGCCGCAGCCAAGGGACAAGCGTTCTGCGCAGCAGTAAAAAATCGTTGCGGCCAAAACAGAGTACGTAAGAAAAAGACCAAATAAATAAGGGAGAAAGAGTAGATAAAGCTTAGTTTAAATATACCCCAACACCTCTGGTATTAGTTTCTTATCTGGCTTCATTTATGATCACACGAACTAATTTAGGTTTTTACCTATTATGCCTATTGCTCTGCCTAAGCCAGGCGGCATTTTCCCAAAATTTACGGATAGATAGTCTCAAGCAAGCGCTGGCAAATACCAATAATCCGGAAGTAGCTTACAAGCTTTATCGGGAGCTGACATCGGCGTTTATTAATGTAAATAATTTAGAGTCAAGGCGTTACGCAGAAAGAACACTTGCCTTTAGTCGAGTGGCAAATGAGCCATTAAATCTGGCCTACGATTACTATAAATTGGGTGCCACCTACTTTTACTTAGGAAATTCAGATACAGCACTCCTATATGCCGATTCGGTAGATTGGGTTTTGACGAACTATCCAGTAGATAGCGTAGAACTGAGAAACTCAATCATGCAGGCGGCTTGTTATCGGGCCAAAGGAGATTTTACCGAGGCTGTCAAACGAAACATGAAAGCTTTAGGGCTCGCGAGAAAAATAAATCGTCAAGATTCTGAGGCAGCCATCTTAAATAACCTAGGTAATATTTTCGTCAGTATTGAACAAATACGGAAAGGGCTCACGCATTTTCAGCTCGCAGCTAAATATTATCAAAAAGAGGGAAAAAATATCATCCTCTCCCGTGTTTATGAAAATATTGGTGATGCCTATTTTTTATTAGGACAATACGATTCGACTCGTTACTATCTGCGACAAAGTCTCAGGTTGAATGATAATGTAAGGCCAGCTACACTTGCCTATTTTTTAATGGGTAAAATGTATGATCAAACTGCTCAAGCGGATTCTTCTTGGAAGTATCTAAAACTTGCGTTGGCAAACGCTCAACGTCATAAGCAAGGCAAAATGGAGGTCTTGGCCCTTAATCGAATCGGCCTGCAACAGGGCCATGAAGGACGCTTTGCCGAAGGACGAGCAAATCTTGCCCTCGCCTCAAAAAAGAGTCGGAAACTAGGCTTGGCCTTCCAAATCGCCCAAAACATTTGGAATCAATCTGAGCTAGAAGCCCAAGCCGGTAACCATGAGCAAGCGTTGGCTCATCTACGCGAATTTTATGTACTAAAAGACTCCCTGCTAAACCAAGAGATGAATGCGAAGGTGGCCTATTTTGAAGAGAAATTTAACGCTGAGCAGCGCGAGTTAGAGATGATGCGTTTGGCGAAGGCAAAAGCAGAAAATGAAGCACTTCTCAACCAGCAAAAATACATGCGAGCGGTAAGTATCTCGGTATTATTGCTAGCAGTATTGTTGGGGGCCTTTATTTTGGTGGTCTATTTTAGAACGCTCAAATCTAAGCGACTCCTAGCCACAAAAAACGTTCGTTTGGAGGAGCTAAATGTCGAAGCTATCGATGCGCGTATTAGTGCCGAAGCTGCTAACCGCGCCAAAAGTGCCTTCCTTGCCAATATGACGCATGAGATCAGAACCCCCATCAATGGCGTGATTGGTGTGACCGACATTTTGCAATACACTACGCTTTCTGACGAACAAAATGTCTATGTCCAAGCCATTCGCCGTAGCGGAGAAAATCTGCTCAGGATCGTCAATGAAGTATTGGATTTTTCAAAGATAGAGGCCGGTAAAATGGAACTTGAGGAAGCAGCGTTCAATCTGTTTGACCTGATGGATGAGGTGATGGTACTCTTTTCTAGCCAACGCTCGGATAAAGATTTAGATTTGGCCTGCCTCATTGACCCTCAATTACCGCAAACGCTAAAAGGTGATCCCCATAAACTCCGTCAGGTGCTCATCAACCTGATTGGCAATGCCATGAAGTTTACTAGTGAGGGCGGGGTCATGATTAATATTAGGCGGCTTAATGAGGTAGAAAATCCTGAGCGTATTTGCTTACAAGTGGAGGTAGAAGATACGGGCATAGGTATCACGGAAGAGCAGGGCAGAAGGTTATTTCAAGCCTTCAATCAGGCGGATGCGGGTATTGCCAAAAAGTTTGGGGGTACGGGGCTCGGTTTGACGATCAGTGCCAAGCTCGTTGAGCTCATGGGGGGAAAGCTTGAATTTGAGTCTGAATATGGGCAAGGCAGTCGTTTCTTTTTTCAGTTTGACTTGGAGCGTGGTATCTCAGACTCCAAAGAAAAGGCCGCAAAGGTATTGCTCCCACCAGCCGCGGCAAAATATTGGGAAAATAAGTCTGCTTTAATCATCGAAAAGGGTAGATGGACCCGTAAACTGCTTTCCTCTCATTTGGCTTTGGCTGGAATCACCCCTCGATTTGCTTCAGACTACAGTGCTGTGGAGGAGATTATCAGCCAAGATTCGGTGGCTTTGGTGCTTTATGCCATCGATCAAAATGAGGATCCTAGCAAAAATCTATTTGGCTTTATCATTGACAAACTTACGGCCTTAAATATTCCAGTCGTGCTAATGGGCTCAATGGCAAAAATTGCTTCGCAGAGAGAGTTTTTTCCCGAAGTGGATGCCTTTCTTACCAAGCCCTTACAGCATGCTGATTTTTTCCGTCTGTTGAGAAGCTTGGCCGCCGGTCAAAATATCCCGCTTGCGGTCCCAGTCAAAACAAGCCTCTCTAATTCGGATGAGCTTGAACGAAGCCTTGAGATGAGCGTTCTGCTAGCAGAAGACAATGACGTAAACCGTATGATTGCGCTGCGGATGTTTAGCAACCTAGGATTAGAGCCAGACTTTGCCACCAATGGCTTAGAGGCACTGGCAATGTGTGAGGAGACGGAATACGATATGATCTTTATGGATGTGAATATGCCGGAGATGGATGGTTTAGAAACGACTCAGCGCCTACGTCAAAAATATGCTGTCGGCAAACGTCCGATCATTATCGCCCTTACCGCCAATGCTATGGCAGAAGATCGTAAGCGCTGTCTGCAAGCGGGTATGGATGATTATATTTCTAAGCCATTTCGGATCGATGAGGTCAAAGAAACCTTCCTCAAATACGGCCTAGTGAAAAAGGAAATGTGGCGCGATTAGGCCTCTTTAGCCTGAAGATTGCGTTTTCGGGGCGTATGGACTAGCTTTAGTAGCATTCTGACTCTAACAATCTGTCCCATGCTTCTAAACAAGTCATGCGTAGCATTTTTGGTGCTCGCAGCCCTAAGCTTTACCGATTTATTTGCCCAATCAGATTCTCATCAGGCGATCTCCAAAGCGGCTCAAAATCTCACATTAAGAGGGATTGGCCCAGCCGTCATGGGAGGGCGAATCTCTGATATAGCGATTCATCCCGATAGACCTAATACCTGGTATGTGTCGGCGGGTTCGGGTAACCTTTGGAAGACTACTAATAGCGGCATCACTTGGCAGCCCATCTTTGATCAGCAAGTCTCTTATTCGATTGGTACGGTGAGTATCGATCCGCAGCAGCCTGATGTGATTTGGCTTGGCACGGGTGAAAACGTTAGTGGGCGTCATGTCGGCTGGGGCGATGGAGTGTATCGTTCCCGGGACGGGGGCAAAAGCTGGCAACATATGGGCTTGGCCAAATCTGAGCATATCGGCAAGATATTGGTACATCCTCATGACAGTGAAATCATACTAGTAGCTGCAGAAGGTCCTTTGTGGTCCGCCGGCGGCGAACGAGGCGTCTATAAGTCTGAAGATGGAGGAGAAAATTGGAGCTTAGTGCTTGAAATCGACGAAAATACCGGCGTTACCGATTTAGAATTTGCCCCCTCCAATCCGGAGGTGGTCTATGCCGCGACCTACCAAAGACGTCGTCATACTTGGTCGCTGCTCGCTGGCGGCCCTGAATCGGGCATCTATAAATCTACCAACAATGGCGACTCTTGGCGCAAACTAAGTCGAGGCTTGCCAAGTGGTGATATGGGCAAAATTGGCCTAGCAGTTACGCCCGCTGATCCCAATATCGTTTATGCTACCATTGAAGCTGATAACAAAGCAAAAGGCTTTTATCGCTCTTTAGACAAAGGAGAAAGTTGGCAAAAACGTAATAGCTACATCTCTGGTGGTACGGGACCGCATTACTATCAAGAGATAGAAGCTTCACCTGTGGACCCTGATCTCGTCTATCAAATGGATGTCTTTTTGCATGTAACTCGTGATGGAGGCAAGACCTTTGATTATCTCGGTACAGGTCGCGAAAAGCATAGCGATAATCATGCACTTTGGATTGATCCCCAAAACGCTCATCACTTGATCGCGGGCACAGATGGTGGCTTGTATGAGAGCTATGATGAAGGCAGCACTTGGCGACATTTTGGCAATCTGCCGATCTCCCAGTTTTACAAACTCGGTCTCGACAATGCAGAACCCTTTTACAATATCATTGGCGGGGCGCAGGATTTGGGGACTTTGATTGGCCCTTCTCGCACCATGCATACCGAAGGCATTCGCAACCAAGATTGGTATGTACCACTGGGAGCCGATGGTTACGAATCGCTCTTTGACCCCGAGGATGAAAACATCGCCTACATGGAATTCCAGCAAGGCGTTTTGCATCGTGTGGATAGACGCAATGGGGAGACATTGAACATCCAACCCCTAGCTGGCCCCAATGATCCCCCCGAACGCTGGAATTGGGATAGCCCCTTGATCATCAGTCCGCACGATCATGAGCGCCTATATTTTGGTTCCCAACGAATCTGGAAAAGCGAAAATCGAGGCGAATCATGGACGCCAATCAGTGAAGACCTCACCACTAATACCAATCGCTACCAATTAGAATTGATGGACCGCGTCTGGAGCGTGGATGCGCTCTACGACAATGGAGCCATGTCCAAATACGCCACCCTCACGGCCATTTCGGAATCCCCCCTAGTGGAAGGACTGCTATATACCGGCTCTGATGACGGTTTGATCCATGTCAGCGAAGACGGAGGCGAAACTTGGCGAGCTGCGGGCTCACTGCCTGGCGTTCCGCAACGCGCCTTTATCAATGATGTGGAGGCTTCGCCCCATAATGCTGATGTTGTATTTGCGGTAGCAGATGCTCATAAACTGGGTGATTATAAACCCTATCTATTCATGAGCGATGATCGGGGGCGGACTTGGAAGCTGATTACAGGAGATTTGCCGGAGACCAATATCATATGGTCGGTAAAGCAAGATCATGAGTCCGCCAATCTACTTTTTATCGGCGCGGAATACGGAATGCATTTCTCTTACGATGGGGGAGAGCACTGGATCAAATTGGGAGGAGGAGTGCCTACGATTCCGTTTCGAGATATTGAGCTGCACGCTAGAGACAATGATTTGGTGGGAGCCTCCTTTGGACGTGGATTTTATGTGCTGGATGATTATTCCAGTCTGCGTACGCTTAGCACAGCCGTAGCCTCAGAATCTGCAAGTTTATTTTCGGTGCGGGATGCTTGGTGGTATGTGCCCTCAGTGCCTATGCAGGCCAAAGGGATGCCGAGCCAAGGCTCTAGTAGTTTTCGGGAGGAAAATCCTCCTCATGGGGCCCTGATTACCTATTATCTACCTTCTTTACCTCAGACCGCTCGCGCGGAACGCCAAGCCATAGAAAAGGAGCTGCGTGCGGAGGGAGCAAGTATTCCTTTTCCCGGCTATGAAGCACTCAATGCAGAATCCACTGAAGGGGCGCCTCAAGCTATCTTACTCATCAGAGATGAATCGGGAGCGCCTATTCGCTGGTTGACAGGTGCCAGTAAGAAGGGTCTACATCGTGTCAATTGGGATTTGCGCTGGCCAGCGCCCGATCCGATTAGGCTCTCCAAGCCTGCCTTTCAGCCGCCTTGGGCGGGTAATCCCCAAGGGCCGCTCGCGGCTCCGGGAGAGTATAGCGTGGAGCTGTTTATCAACCACAAGGGCGAGTTAACTTCCCAAGGACCTGCCCAAAGTTTTACGGTCAAGCCGGTCCCCAATATGGCAGCCTCGCCCAATTTTGCTGAAATCTCGGCTTTCCAGCAAAAAACGCATGAGCTCAGAAGACAAATCTCCGGTGCGGGTCGGCAAATGTCGGAAGCGGGAGATCGATTACGCTTCTTGGAAGCTGCTCTTAAACAAACCCCTGCTGCGACTGCCGATCATTTTTCAGGCTTACAGCTGCTAAGAGAAAATTTGAGTGTCCTTCGTTTTCGTTTATTCGGCGATCCACAGCGCCAAAGACTCAATGAGTCCAACTCTCCATCGATTAGTGGCCGCGCCTACAATGCCTCCAACAATTGGAGCACACGCCAAGCGCCTACTGCGACGAATCAGGAAAGTTTGGAGATAGCTAGTCGTGATTTTGCCGACCTTGCGAAGGCCTTGCAGCAATATTTGGAGGATTTAGCCGCTTTTGAGCAGGAGCTAGAGGAGGCCGGAGCGCCTTATACGCCGGGGAGGGGGTGATATTTTGGGCCTTACTGCTTCGCAGAACGATTACAATCGTTCTGCGAAGCAGTAAAAAACAAAAAGCCCAACCTTTCGATCGAGCTTTTACTTGCATCCCGTGGGGGAGTCGAACCCCCGTTGCCAGAATGAAAATCTGGAGTCCTAACCACTAGACGAACGGGACATCAGGGTGCTACTTATTGTAGCGGAGGACAAAAGTAGTATAGGTTTTTTATACAGTCAAGTATTTTGTAAAAAAAATCTAAACTTCTTTTCCAGTATGACTTTACGCAGACTTTACAAAAGCGTTACCCGCAGGGTTTGATTTTCAGTATCTAAGCTAGTATTTTCGCGCTGTCTGTGTAAAAATTACTTATTATAATTATTAAACTATGGCAATTAAAGTTGGTATTAACGGCTTCGGTCGTATCGGCCGCTTAGTTTTCCGGGGTTTGCTAAACAACCCTGAAGTCGAGATCGTCAAAATCAATGACCTTACCGACAACAAAACACTGGCTCACCTTCTCAAATATGATACTGCTCACGGCAAATTTGCGGGTACTGTTGATGGCTTCGATGATGATTCTATCACTGTAAATGGTACGCGTATTCTTGCTAGCGCAGAACGCAACCCTGAAAAGCTCGCTTGGGGCGATCTAGGGGTTGACATCGTAGTCGAATCTACGGGTGTTTTCCGCGACCGCGCTAAAGCTGCTATGCATATTACTGCTGGTGCCAAAAAAGTAATCATCTCCGCTCCTGCTAAAGGGGAAGTGGATGCTACTGTCGTACTAGGCGTAAACGATGACATCCTAACTTCTGACATGGAAGTCGTCTCTAACGCTTCTTGTACTACCAACTGTCTTGCGCCTATGGCCAAGGTATTGGACGACAACTTTGGTATCGTATCTGGATATATCACTACTATCCACGCATACACTGCTGACCAAAATATCCAAGATGCACCTCACCGCGACCTTCGTCGTGCGCGTGCTGCTGCTCAAAACATCGTTCCTACTACCACTGGTGCTGCCACTGCTGTAGGGATCGTACTTCCTCAACTCAAAGGTAAATTGGACGGTATCGCTGCCCGCGTACCAACCATCACGGGTTCTTTGACTGATGTTACCGTGGTATTGGGTAAAGAAGTTACTGCTGATGAAGTCAACGCTGCCATGAAGGCTGCCGCTGACGGTCCTATGAAAGGCATCATGGAGTACACTACTGATCCTTTGGTATCTTCTGATATCGTTGGTAACCCTCACTCTTGTATCTTCGATAGCGGTATGACTTCTGCTATGGGTACGATGGTGAAATTGGTAGGATGGTATGACAATGAGTGGGGTTATGCTTCACGTGTTGTCGATCTTGTAAGCCGTATGAGCTAATTTATTAGCTTTTTACAATATCGAGCGGCATCTGCTTTTGGTGGATGCCGCTTTTTTTTAGATTTGCCTCTCTATTTTAAGTATTAAGACAAAAGTATAAAGTAGAAAGATAGTCGAAAAAGGGTTCACATTATCTCTAAATCAACTTTTCTAGATACTAACTACTTTGTACTAAATACTTCAGAAGGCAAGGAAAGACCATCCAACACCCCTTTTCCCAAGGCTAATTAATTTTCATTCACATGCTAAACTACCCTCTCCAGCAAATTCCTGACCGTACGAGCAAGCCGCGTGAAGCAGGTCTTACCATGATCATGGACAAAGGCCTCAGCGTGCGCGAAGCAGAAGATTTCCTCAGCGTCGGGGCTGAATATGCTGATATTATCAAGCTGGGTTGGGCTACCTCTGCGGTAACGCCTAATCTCGAAAAAAAGCTTGCTATCTATAAAGAAGCCGGTATTCCCTTTTATTTCGGTGGTACGCTATTAGAAGCTTTCTACGTCCGCAATCAAATGGATGATTATAAGCGTATCCTCGAAAAGTACGGTGCTACTCACCTTGAAGTCTCTGATGGCTCGATTGATTTTCAGGGCGACCAAAAAAATGAACTCATTCGTGAGCTTGCTAAAGATTATATCGTCCTCTCTGAGGTAGGAAGTAAAGATCCTTCCAAAGTATTGCGCCCTTCTCAATGGATCGAAATGATGCAGACTGAGCTAGATGCCGGTTCATGGAAAGTGATTGCCGAAGCCCGCGAAAGTGGTACCGTCGGTATGTTCCACGGCGATTCATCTATCCGCGGCGACTTGATCGGAGAAATCCTTGACGTGATCCCGCCAGAAAAAGTCCTTTGGGAAGCGCCCCAAAAAAATCAGCAGGTTTGGTTCATCAAACTACTCGGCACCAATGTCAACCTCGGCAACATTGCGCCCGTAGATGCCATCCCCCTCGAAACGCTACGTTTAGGTCTAAGAGGTGATACTTTCCATACGTTTTTGGATAAGTAGGCTTCCAGCCTGATTAACTCATAAAGGATATTTTCGTTTACTAGATGTAATCGGAAATATCCTTTTTAGATTTATGGAAGAGCTACAAAAAAAGATACTAACTCTTACAGTTGATCAGAAGTTAAGCTTACTGATATTCATTGCCGATTCACTAAAAGAGGATCTTCTGCTAGAGATCGCCCAAGACAGAAAAGACCGCATACAAATTGGAAAGGAGCGTCTTTTAACTCTTGAAGAGCTAAAAGACCTACTATTCAAATGAAGATTCCGTTAAAGTGATGCTCCTTTTTATAAAGGGATTCGTCACCTTAGTTATATCACAGCTTTGCGGAACGCTTTACCCTTAAGATCCCGGCTCGCGTACCTTGGCCGGGATGACCCTTAGAGTTTATAATCAGGAAAACCGGTCATCCCGAAATCGGAATGCGAGTGTACGAGTATATCCGGGATCTTTAAATGCCCAAACCCCTTCGCGGAACGTTTATCTCTGTGGGCGTATGCAATACGCCCCTACATCTAGCCAGTTTGTAGCGGCGTATTGCATACGCCGCCGTTCTAAGCCTCCAACAATCGCTTAATCGTCGCCTTATCCGCATCCGTTTTGGCTAGCTGCAAGGCTTGCAATAAATGATCCACCCCCTTATTATGATCTATCTCCCGGTAAAGCTGGCCCAATAGACTATGGTAGTAATGGTTCCCCTCCAAGGCTAAGCCTTCTGCCGCCAAAATCCCCGCCTCTGCTCCCTCTACTTTTGCAAGCGCATAGGCTCTACTCAAAGCGGTAATCGGAGATTGTACCTCTCTTAGCAAAGCATCATATAGCCCCAATATTTGCGTCCATTTCTCGCTGACGCTGTCTGGTCGGGTGTGCCAATAGGCAATAGCAGCCTCAAAATGAAAGCGGGAAGCATGTTTTCCGATGGCCGCTTGGTTGAGAAAGAGTTCGCCTTGGCGGATCAAATCCTGATCCCATAGCGCCGGATCTTGATCGGCATATTGAATGGGGGCAGCTGCTTCGGTGTGGGTTCTTGCCTCAAAGCGCGAAGCGTGAAAACACATCAAAGCTAATAGCGCTTTCACTTTGGGTAGCGCTGTGCGAGCGTCGTCTAGTAACAAATAGCTCAATCGCATCGCTTCTAAACATAGATCCTTCCGCAACGGAGCGTTCTGCGAAGCAGAATAATAACCCTCATTGAAAAGCAAATACAAACTGTGCAATACCGTATCTAGGCGCGCTGAAATCTCACTGCTAGGGGGCAAGACCAGCTCTACTTGATGCTTGCGGAGACTCGTCTTAGCGCGGTAGAGCCTTTTATTGATAACCTCCTTATTAGTCAAAAAAGCATCCGCAATTTCCTCTATCCCAAAGCCACAAAGTATCCGCAGTACCAGCCCGATTTGGGCCTCCTGAGCAATCGCCGGATGACAAACGGCAAACATCATTTGGAGCTGACTGTCCTTGATATTGCTAGGGGAGAGGTCTATCTCGGTTTGACGGCTACTCGCCGAACGCTCATCCTCGCCAAGATTGGGTGCGATTTTTTGCTCAAACAACTGCTGCCGTCTTAGCTGGTCTAAGGCTTTGTTTTTGGCCACCGTATAAAGCCAGGCCGTCGGATTAGAAGGGATGCCTTGAAGACCCCAAGTTTCTGCGGCCAACAAAAAAGTATCAGATACCAGGTCCTCTGCAAGTCCCATCTGGTCGAGACCAAATCGCTTGCAGAGGACAGAGGTAATCTTACTAAACTCCGTTCGAAAAAGATTGGGGAGTAATTCTTGTGGCATACTGTCTAAAAGTCCAGCTTCATTAACTCACGAACTTCCACTGTGCCTCCATAGGCATGAATCGGGCAGCCTTTGGCGATCTCTAAAGCTTCCTCCATAGTAGCTACCTTACAAATCAAAAACCCACCGACAATCTCCTTGACCTCTGCATAAGGGCCGTCCGAGATCACTTCATTGCCTTTGATCGTTTTGCCATTAGGGCTAAGCTGTTGGGTGCTGACAAATTTGCCTTGTTGAGCGATCCCACCGATCCAGTCCTGCCATTTTTTGACGCTAGCTTGAATTTCTTCTGGTGAAGGAGCTGAGTCTGCTGTAGGGACATGGCGGAAAATCATCAAAAATTCATTCATTGTTCTTTAGTTTTTTATGTGATTCGCCTCTAAGACGAACGAGTTTTTCGGAATTGGACAGGGGGTGAGAATTTTTTTTGAAAAATAGATAAAAAAAATCAGCGACTCGCTCTAAGGTAGCCGCTGATCGCATTATGGTGCTCGTATGGGGATAAAATTTAATTGCGAGAGGGATAGGTTCCCTGCAAAGCGATAATAAAATTGATTCCTAATGAGGGCTGCATGACGCTTGGGACTTTTTGTTCGGCTAGGCCCTTATCGCCAACGCTTACGGCTTTGCCTCTGCCTTGGAAGGAGATCGTCTCTGAGCCAAACTTACTGCCTAGTCTTCTCTCTGTTAAACCAGGTCCTCGGCCAGGATGTACGGCTACTCGACCCCGCAAATCAGGCAGCGCAAAAGAAGTCCGTCCATCTCCACCATAGGTAGTACCTAGGATTGAAAACAATGCTGAATTAGCGCTAATCGGTAGCAAGGCCCCATCGCAGAAAGCCCAGCCACGAGGCGCAAAATTACCGGCAAACATGATCACTTGGCCAATAAAGGGTTCTACACTTTGGATATCTTCGGGGGCAAATACATTTGGACTAGCCATGACCTGCATCTCTTCTTGTGCTTCGGTTCCTTCTTGATATTTATTATAAGCAGCGCTACTGAGAAAAAATCCTCCGGCAAGGACATAAGGGAGCATGGCGATCCAAAAGAGTCGCTTGACATAAGATTGGCTAACAGTTTTCATCTTAAATTGGGTTAGGTGTAAAAATTAGAGATTATTAATCTATCTATTATCTCTCCTAACCCATAGGGTACTTTTACGGATTTTCGGCATTAAATATGCCTTCGATTACGATATTGTTGACACGCAAAAGTTCTTCAAAGTCTGGGATATTGACATCCAGTGGTACTTTGATCAGACGAGGGTCTTTCTTTTCAAAGGGTGGGGGAGTCTTGGATTGAAACAACATGCCCCAGAGTTGTGCGGAGCACGAATACAAAATTCGCTCGGGTTCTAGCTCCTCAACCCAAGGCGTAATACGCTCATTGATCTCCTCAAAAAAGCGTACGGTGTTGGCCAAGCGGATGCGAGAACCTGCTTTGGATTTACCACGCGTATTTAGATAGCTGATCTGAGACTTGTCGCGCTTATGACGCTTCATGTACTTCTTGATTGCTTTATGATGGACAACTTCTCCCTCTTCAAAGTAACCAATGGCGGCTGCTCCTGCCTGAATCAGGACAATCATGTAGGGAGGGATCCATGCTGGAATGCGGCTGAGATAGTCGTCCAGCGATTCTTCGACTTCAATCGCGGGGAATGGCAAAGGCAAACGAAACTCCCAATAAACTTCTCGCATAGGTCCTAAGGACAATATTCTGTGGCGTTTAGGGTCCAATTCTACGCGTTCGACGGAGTCGGCCTCCTCCCTCAGAAAAGTCAGACTTTCGTCATAAGAATATCGCTCAGCGCGTTTCATGGCAGTTTTTGATGGATTTTTGTAGTCAGCTTGCACTGATATACGTCATCGGGATTTGTATCGTTTCTGATTACCTTATCGTATCGCCTCAAAAATACGATACAATTATGCGAATCCGAACCATTGCTATTTTATTCACAGGCTTACTTTGTTTGGGTCTGACGGCTTGCCAAGAAATCCTCTTTGCTAAAAAAGCGAAAGGACGAAATCCCCTCGAATTAGTCGGGGAATATTATTTCAGTATGCAAGAAGGCACCAAAGATGAGGCCAACGGTTTACTGGAATTCAAACACTTAGGGAATTCTCAGTATGAACTTTGGTTAGAGAACAAGGTGATATTCACAGGAGAAATTGTGGCCCATGGAGATGATTACCTGATCAATTGGCCAGATTCTAATCGTGCGGGATATTGGCATATTTCCTCTTTTCGCTTGCAGGAAGATTCTGCCTACAATCTGCTTTCAGCCTTCCTAGATCCGGGCCAGCAACAAAATGCCATTGAGGTGGAAAAATACTTTAAACGTTATGAGCTAGTGGAGCAGGAGGAAGGCGATGTCGATTCCACTTACTTTGTCAAAAATCGTCGTCGAGAGGTGTACAAAGCCTTCGAGGCGCTTAATGATCAAGCAATTGCCGAAGGAGAAGGAATTTATCTCCAAAAGCTTCATTCCCCAGACCCTTTAGAGGAGGCCGGCCCTGCCGAACGCTTAAATCCTATTTTACAAATTGGCCCCAATCCATTTATCGATCATATCAATTTGACCCTAGCTGAAGCTCGCTCATCGCGGATCACTCTCTTAAGTATTGACGGCAAAACCCTACAGCAAACCCAATTTGAAGGCAATACCTTTGATTGGCGACTGAATGACTTAGCATCAGGTATTTACATCTTACGCTGGGAGGATCTGAACTCAGAAAAAAGCGAAAGCTTTAGAATCGTCAAACAATAATCTAATCGTAGGATCGGCATGCATGCCGATCCTATGCATCCGAGTTTCACATGCTACTAGCCAAGCTCCTAGGCTTAATGTACCCATTAACGCCTTTGCTCATCCTATGTCCATTAATATGTATTGCTATTGTAATTGGGATAATTAGTGCTGCTCGGCACCCCGATTTCGGAGGGATTTTGGTATGGCCATTATCAGGTTTGTTCTTGCTTATACTGCTGATATTGGGCTTAGATCGCTTGCTGACGCATTTCTTCTCAATCAAACCAATCGCGATTATTGAGGCGATTATTATTTGTGTGGTAGCGATTGGCTTTTGGCTCTGGAATGCTTATACCTATCGTGAGCTGATTATTGATTGCGTTTCCCCTAAGAGAGATTTTTTTGTGTTGATCGAGAATACCGGTCAGCTCCAAGATTCTGTAATCCGCTGGCGTTTCCCTTTCCACAAAAAATTCCGCATCAAAGGCAATAGTTGTGTAATCAACCCTGCGGAGATTAATATACGATCGATTGACTTTAAACTTCCTGATGCTTGGAAACAGGCACCGCTTTTTAGATTGAGGTATAGTCAGGATAAAGATCTGTACTTCTACGGGAAAAGAGGCACTGTTTATAATCCAGAGATTAAAGAAAAACTTAAAGAAGAATTGAAGCTACATCGATCGTATCGCTAGTGAACCCAAACCTTCTGAGTTAGCATTCCCTGTTCAGTATCCAGTACCAGCATGTATAAACCCGAATTTTTGAGTGTTATTATCTCAGGTACAAAAGAGAAACGTTCGACTAGTCGGCCTTCAATATCAAAAAGCTGTAGCGACCTAAGCTTGACATTTGATTTTAATTGAAGCTGAAAGCTCCCAAAGTTGGGATTGGGAAAGACTGAGAAGCTTATCTTTTCAAGATCATCACTTACACTAACTGAGCCGCCTCCTGTATTGGTTTTGAGGATAGCTCCTTGGGTACCAACCACCCAGCCCAACTGATCATTGAGAAAATATAATCCTTGGTATTGAATGCTGGTTGAGAAGGGCTGATCTAGCATAAACCAATTTGCACCGCCATCAATAGTTTTGAAGATGGAATTATACCAGCCAGAGGCAAAGCCTAAAGTGTCATTCAGCATTGTCATGTCGATGATTTGCCCCCCATTTTGTGGATCCTCAACGGAGGAAAAGGACCAGTCTGCGCCTGCATTCTTGGTTTTAACCAAGTGAGGATTGTACCAGCCAGCAGCAAAACCTGTACTATCGTTGAGGTAGATAAGAGCCTCTAAGATAGTAGGGTTCTGACCGCTTAACATAGGTATCTCGGTCCAACTACCACCGCCATCTGTGGTTTTTTGAATACTAAAGGCAGGGCTGAAACCAGCCCATCCTCTAATGCTAAAGCCTCTTTGCGCATCAATAAACGACATCAACCCTAGGCGATCTGTGGCTGGCCCATCATAATGCACTTGCCAAGTTTGTCCTAGATCCCGGGTTCGGAGCAAAGCCTCATGAGTAGAAAGCAAGGCAATGGAATCATCAAGTATTACAAGATCGTAATACTGATTGCTCGAATCGGTGATTGTAGTCCAAGTTTGGCCGCCATCTGCTGAACGTAAGATGACAGCAGGCTCATTGCCAATCACCAAAGCGTTTTGAGAATCAAAAAATCGTACGCGACTTAGCTTACTATTGATGCCAGTTGGGACAGTGGTCCAAATATTGCCGCCATCGATACTGCGCAATACCGTCCCTGAGTCCCCAACAATAATCCCTAGCTGACTATCGTAAAAGCGAACATCTTCAAGAGATTGTTGGGTTCCCGAATTTTGAATAATGAATTGTGCATGTAGGGTGTTAGAGGCCAAGAGTAGCAAACAAAACAGTAGGCTTAGTATCCGCGTCATAAGTCGTTTTCCTACTTATGACGGGACCAAACCAGAGATTGCTGCATCCTTATCCATCTTCTTTAGCTCGACTATTGCCTTGTCTCTTTTCTCTATATAGCGTCTGCAAAACAACCAAAGCACCAAACTTGAATTAAAGCCGACCGCGATCAATGAACCCCAAGCCTCGAATTCATCTACTTGGGATATAACCATCAAAATTGCTGGAATCAGCCAGACGGTAAAACTATGGATCAGCCACCAGCGACCAAATAACATCCCTGCCGTATCGGATTGGATCTTGGGACGATACATCATGGTCAAAAAACCTAGTACGAAAAAAGAATGTATTTTGGCTACAAACAGAGAGACGATGCTGCCAACGATCATCATGGTGGTAACAAACTCAGGGCTAACAAACTCAGGGCTCCCATCCCCTGTAAACAAGGCTCCCAAGACAATAATGGCTGCAGCTGTCCAACAAGCTCTCAGGGTCGCAAATCCTATCGCATTGACAAAGGATTCGCTCATTTTTTGTTTAAGTGCGTCCTTATTCATTTTCGAAGGGCTTTAGGGTTCCTTGATAAGCATGGAGGTAGGAGAGAGTATTTGCTTCAGGCAGATTCCACGAAGGCCAACTGTATTTCTCTTGCGTTTCTTGAAACTCATCGATTTTTTTACTGATATGGAGCTCATAACGAGTAATCATACTCTCAATTTGAGTTGCATCATAACCGTCATCGCTAAGAGAATTGAGCTTAGCCTTTGCCTCTTCATGGTGATCGATCAAAACGGGCAGGGTTTTATCTGATAAGCTCAATAAAAATTCAGTGTCAATTTGCCCTGGATAATCTTGAGTAAGGTTATAGCGAGCTATGATCATATCCCAATTGAAGCAACACAAAAGCAAAATCGTACCGTACACGGCCCAACCATTTATCCGAAAGAGGTAAAAAGCAGACTTTTGATTTCTGATTTTGGCAAAGAGAGTAAATAGCCCTAATACTGTTGCTAGCAAAAAGAAAAATACTCCGATACGCTTATAAGCAAGGCCGTGATAGGCGATATAATGGTAATTGCGCAGGGCGACTGAGATCACCAAAATAACATTTTGCGCTACCCAGAGATAGGATAGGATGTGGAGTAATCCTTGATCCCGATAAAAATGCTGGTTTCTCCGGAAAAAATAGAGCATGATTCCCATTGAGAGCATGATACTAAGGATTAGTAGATAGGTACCTTCATGGACAAAGTTCTTGAGGTTCATATTAGGCTCTACTTCAAAGCCAAGCCAAATCCAATCTATGTCGATGACATTATTGGCAAGGAGCATGAGATTGACCATGCCGATCATCAGCACACCTATGCGGTATTCTTTTTTAAGGCCGATGAAATTAAAAGGAAGCCTGTTCTTTCTGCGCTCGCGCTTGAGTTCATCATTCTGCGCAGCATCATGCTCTAAGATCTTGCTACTAGTACGGCTGTAGATGATCCCAACAGAAATGATAAAGCCAAAGAGCAAGAAAAAGAAGCGCAAAAATGAAAAGTCTGCAAACCATTCTCCTATCCAAACAAATAAATCATCGGTTAAGGCCGCAAAGCGGGGATTGGCTCCCCGAAAAATGAAGAAAAACACCAAAACACCTACAATCGGGATCACGATCAGCTTAAGATAATTGCTAACCCTAGAAAAGCCAGGCTGTTCTTTGCGTATCCTGAGCCATTCTTCCTGCAGCGATAAGCCCATATGCATGCTACTTTCAAATAATTGCCCCAAAGCGTGAAATACTGTCCTCAAGGGTGCTTGATGGGCAAAACCCACAAACAGCAATGTGGATAAGATGTGCACAACTTGGGAAGTGCCCGAATGATAGCACACTACTAATACGCCTGTTATTATACTACCTAAAGCCGTAATCCAAGCGTTGCGACTACGGATCGCCGCTGGGTTGAGCAAAAACATCAGGGCAATGATCAAAAGGCTAAAGATGGGTAGGTTGATTCCAAGCTGTTCTTGCCAAAAAAACAGATTGTAGATCGCTGTCATCGCCAAAGCAAGGGGCAGACGATAGGATTGTAGTCGTGTCATGGTGATAGATTTTTAATAAAGATATATAAAGTACTTTGTAATACAAAGTAAATGTCAAAAATACGCTAATAAACAATCTTTTGTTGCCTCAGTTCATTATTTCCGCTAGCCGAAGTTTGCTAAATCTCTTTAGGAATAAAGGCCAAGTACCTCGAGAGTAAGAGATAAATCAAAAGGGTTTCTTGATCTAATGGGAGTGGTTTTTCTAGCTACTAAATACTTTCTAATTCATACTAAAAAGAGAGATTTGCAGACCGTTTATGTTCCCAATATATTGCAAAGCCAAATGCTAGAAAAGAGCAAAATATTGACCACTTATGTGCTCCTATTATTCGTAGGCATTCAGACTGGATTCGCTTGCGAATGCATTCCTTTGAGCACCCAAGCCAAGATTGATTCTGCGGATATCGTCTTCGACGGAACGGTCATTTATGTCAATACCAATTGGATGTCAGGCGGCATGAAATATACCTTCCAAGTGCACCAATCTTGGAAGCGTCGGACAGATACAGTGATGGTTATCAATTCTGGCTTTGCCACTACTGATTGTGGCTACACTTTTGAGGAAGGGCAACGATATCTGGTTTTTGCCCGCAAAAAATTTTCCTTCAAGACGGACGCTTGTGCTGGCAATATGCTCATCGCAGATGCCACAAATTATCTCAGTAAGCTGGGCCAAAGCCAAAAACCTTCTCAATCTTCCCTTGTCCCCCTAATGTATTGGACCTTAAGTGGCCTCACAGTATTTGCGCTGGCATTTATGGCTTTTATCGTGCTCCGCAAACGTAAAACTCCTACTCAAAACCGATCATAAAATATGGCTCACCCTGCAGAATCTGTAAAACTAGAAGAAGGCTGGAAAAAGGTACTTTGGGACGAATTTGCTAAGCCCTACTTCGTAGAACTCAAGAACTTCCTCCTCAGTGAGCGTCAGGCCAAGATGACCGTTTTCCCTCCGGGTAAGCTCATTTTCAATGCTTTCAATACCACCCCTTTTGACCAAGTCAAAGTGGTCATCATCGGCCAAGACCCTTATCACGGCCCCGGACAAGCCCATGGTTTATCTTTTTCTGTGCCACATGGCATCAAAGCTCCCCCTTCCCTTAAAAATATTTATAAAGAATTAGCCACCGATGTCGGCTTTACTATTCCTAATCATGGCAATCTAGAAAGTTGGGCGCAGCAAGGGGTTTTGATGCTCAACTCCATGCTGACCGTTCGCGCTCATACTCCTGCTTCTCACCAGAAAAAAGGTTGGGAAACCTTTACTAGCGTAGCTATCCAAAAGCTAAATGAGCAGCGCGAAGGTATTGTCTTTCTACTTTGGGGGCGTTACGCCCAACAAAAAGGCTTAATCATTGACCCTGGTAGGCACCATGTGCTCAAAGCAGCCCATCCTTCGCCTTTTGCGGCACACAACGGTTTTTTCGGTTGCCAGCATTTTTCAAAGGCTAATGCCTTGCTAGAACAGCAAGGCAAAAGTCCCATCAATTGGCAGGTATAGTGCTGAGAAACTAGGCGGCCTGTTCCACAGGCTCAGACCCCCGTATTTCGTGGTAAAGTTTGCACCAGTGCAAGCTTTCGTAATCGATCCCTAAACTCTCGTGCGCCGTCTTTAGACGACCATCACCACTCTGACTAAAATACTCCACACCTCGGTGCAAAATCTTCTCATCCAGATTTTCCTCAATCACCAAACTCAAATCCAACTGCTCAGTACGATGTAGGTTGGTCAGATATGACCGCACAGTGGCCGGTTTGATAGACCGAGCCGCTGCGATTTCTTCGAGCGAACACCCTTCCTCGCACAATCTCAATACTGCTTGATGACTAGGCGAATGCGCTTTGGTATACAATCCTCCGCTGCGCTCATCCTTGACTTTGAGCTCACGGGCGGCTTCGATTTTATTTAGGACCATCAGTTTGCAAGCGTCAGGAATAGTAAATGCTGCTGGAATAGCATTTAGCTCTTCTAACGTTGCTGGCATTTGAGTGCTTAAGAGGTGCATCGCGTAATTGTTGTAAAGTTCATATGGTAAAACCTCCATTGACTCGGATAGCTCCTTGCGCAGCTCGCGCAACTCGCGATGGAGTTGGGCCTCTAGCCAAGAGCGAGTCAACTGGCGACGATTGGCAAGCATAGGTTTAGGTTTGCCAAGAAATTCTGTAGCCAGTTCACTCGCTTCGATATTACCGAAGGATTCGTCCTTGACGCATAAATAAGCTTGCTTTTGTAAATAGTAAATCAGGCCTTCAATTTGACTAAAATTGTCTTCTGCTAAGACACCAAAGGTCTCTAGCTGCTTGTGAGCTTCATCTTTTAAAGGATATTGTTCATCCCCCTTCAGTAAGCGCATTAAGTAACTTGCTGAATAAGCTTTGTCTAGCAGTAAGACAGTTTTTAAAACGGAGATCGCTTTCTCCGCGACATCAATTGGTTTAATTTGATAAGGTTTCATGGTTTTTCTGTAAAACGTTGAATAATAAAATCTTAGAACTCCATCCTTTCCACATTGCTGACGTACATCCGACACATTCTCAGCGTATCATAATCTAACCCCAAGGCCTCATAGGCCGATTTGAGATCGCTCTGCGGATGGGCTGCGAAGTACAATTGACTGTTTTGTAGTTGGTGATCGGGTATTTGCTCCTCGACCCAGCTGCCGGTAGAAATTTCACCGGCATGCTGGAGATATTCAAGAGAGCGGATTACGCTACTTTTTTGTATCTGACGACTTTGAGCGATTTCACTCGCCTCAAAACCACTTTCAAACAATGATTTGATCGCCTGCTGGGCAGGCTGACCCGCTCGTATTCGAGCAGTATCGAACCATTGCCGGCGATAAAGCTTAAGCGTCCGCTTAACGCACAGTAAGATGGTGCCGCCATAGCGATTACAGCGATAATCTCCCATGCCTACGACTGCTTGCAGCTCTGACAAAGTGCTCGGTTTATTGTCACAGATTTCAAGTAAACTTTGGTTATTAAAAATTCTGTATGGTGGTATTCCTTCGTATTTGGCCAGTTCGAAGCGCAAGTGGCGTAGCGCCGCTCGCAACATCCGCTCCAAAGGAGGAAGCCGATCATTATTGATATCAGACATGATTTTTGCTTTCTGGAAGCAATATGAGATAAGCGTTCGGCGAAGCCATGGAAAAATAAAAGGCCTTAGTAAACACAATAGAAGCGTTCCACGCAGGGGAAAACCCACCCCAACGGTCAGAAATGAAGATGTACCCTCCCTGAAATCAGGGAATCAGGGTAACCAAATCAGGCTTTGATAATACCGAAAATATGTTTCTTGGCAGTGAGGCTCAGCAAACCTCCGCGGGCTACCATCAGGACCGTCATCGAAAGCCAAATGCCGTGATTGTAGAGGGAATCTATCGAGAGGAAATAGGTAGGCAAAAAAATGAGCAGGACGGCCACAATCATAGTATTGCGCATGGCTTTAGTCGCGGTGGCCCCGATATAAATTCCGTCCCAAACAAAGGCCAAAGGCGCCAGAAGGGCAATCAAGGCGAGCCAAGGCACATACTCAGCAGCGGCAGTAATCAATTCTTCTTGGTCAGTGAAAACATGGAGCATGGCTTCGCCGAACGCTAAATATACCAAAGCGAAAATAGCCCCAAAGCCCGTCCCCCAAAGCAATAATTTACGGACCGCTTCGCGTAACTTGGGAGCGGAGCCTTCGCCGATGAATCTACCGGCTAAGCTTTCGGCAGCATACGCAAAACCATCTACGGCATAAGACATCATCAGGAAGTATTGCATCAAAATAGCATTGATCGCGAGCGTATTATCGTCGAGAGCAAAAGATTTGGCGTTGACAAAGGCAAGGCTAAAAACCAGTAGCATAGTGCGAATGAAAATATCCGCATTGACGGAGAAAAACTGCTTGATTTTGCTGATTTGCAGGATGGTAGAACGCTTTAGATGCTTCAGCTGATCT
>JBCCQN010000094.1:0-29712 GCA_039024315.1 Bacteroidota bacterium | reverse complement strand
GCCACTTTGAAGTAGAACGTGCTTTTGAAGGACAAGAATTTACAGTGATCGGGCAAATGGAAGGGATTGGTAATAGCAGCAATCAAACTACCTATGACTTTGTTGATCGAGACATCCTAAGACTAGGGGAAAGAAAGTTGATCTATCGTATCAAACAGATTGACTTAGACGGGGAGTTTTCCTACAGCCCTCAGGCTGAGCTGAGTCTCGACGATATTAGTGGGCTGTTGGTTACGGCTTTTCCAAACGCTTTCCAAGATCAACTCAACGTGATTTATCGTTCCCTCGAAGAGGAAGAAATACAAATCTCTATCGTCAATCTCCAAGGTCAAGAAGTCTGGGCCGCTCGTAGCCAAAATGATCGTGGTGAGTACCAAGTCAATACGCAAAACTGGCCGGCTGGTATCTATTATCTCAGTCTTTTTACAGGTTCAGATAAGCAGGTGATGAAGGTCTTGAAGTTGTAAGCAAACTTCGATTAATTTTACTGATGATATTAAGGGTCTGGCTTGCAAGCCGGACCCTTCTTTGTTTACCTTTGTGCCTAGAAACTCAATTCCATGTTCCGAACTCTACTTCTGTGTATTGCGTTGCTTTTCCCGATGGCGATTTTTGCGCAACTCTTTCCTGCTTTGGGCGCACAAAGAGCGGGTATTTCTGCTTTGACCTTCCTCAAGATGGAAGTGAGTCCGAGAGCCGCAGGATTGGCGAGTGCTAATATTTGCTTAACTGGGGATGCCTACTCTGCTTATACCAATCCGGCTGCGCTGTCCGAAACAGAAGAGGTACAGATTGCAGCTGCGAATACTTTTTGGGTGGCGGACATCAATTATGCCTACCTAAGTGTCAGCAGGCCTACCAATATTGGGCACTTCGCCTTCTCGCTGAGTGGATTGAGTTCTGGGCAAATGCCTGTCCGAACGGAGTTTCAGCCTAACGGGACTGGGGAGTTTTTTTACGCTACCTACATGACGGCTGGACTGACTTACTCCAAGCAGTTGACTGATCAGTTTAGTTGGGGGGCTAGTGCCAAATTTGTGCAGGAGCGTCTTGCCAATTTTACCGCTAACACTGGGGTCGTGGACTTAGGTTTTTTGTATCGCACTGATTTCAAAGATCTACGTTTTGCCGTAATGGTGCAGAGTTTCGGTCCTAACTCCACGCTTCGCGGAACGCTCGATCGTGATCCTAACTTCTATCCGACTTCGATCAATTTGGACGATTATCCTGCGCCTACGGTCTTCAAACTCGGTTTGTCGATGGTGCCTTGGCGTAGCCAAACGGGTGATCAATCTCTTACCACTTTATTGCAACTCAACCACCCTAACGATAATGCGGAGAATATCCGTTTTGGCTTAGAATATAATTATAAAGACCTCCTCTTCTTGCGAGCTGGCTACAAACTCAATGTGGCCGACCAAGACTTCCCAACCGCTGGGGTAGGGGTGAGGATGCGGGTTGGACGCCACCCTTTGATTTTGGATTATGGCTTTGATCCCATGCGTTTTTTAGGCGTGGTGCATCGAGTAGGTTTACAATTTCGCATCAATTCGGAGACCCGCTAGCAACAGCTTTGGAGGTAGCGGCTTTTCATTATATTCAAACCTTCAATTATTTCCCTAATCAATCATTAAGCTATGGGTATTGCCCGCTTTGGTCCCCAACGCCAAGCGATTTGGCGTCAAGTCTGTAAAGAAATCGACGCTGAATTTATCCCCAATCGTGGTTTTAGAGGTAGCCATCAGATCATAGCTAAGCACGCAAATTGGACCATTATTATTGATACCTATAAGCGAGGCAAGCGTCCGCGCGTCACTCAAATTCGCGCTCCTTATGTCAATCGAGATGCTTTCGAGTTTCGGATTTATCGCCGCAAGGCCCTAAGCAATTTCAACAAAGCCTTGGGCATGCAGGATATCGAAGTGGGATTCAAGCAATTTGACGATGATTTTATCATCCAAGGCAATGATGTGGCCAAGCTCAGAGCTTTATTTGACAATAATTGGATTCGAAGATTTATCTCTTGGCAGCCTCAAATTATGCTGTGGAACAAAGTTGATGAACAGCATTATACTAATCCTTTTCAGGAAGGCTTGAGCGAGCTTCGCTTTGAGACAGAGGGTATCATCTCCGATGTGCAGCAGCTCAAGGATTTGTATGACCTCTTCGCCGAACTATTAGATCACCTTTGCCACATCGGCTCGGCTTATGAGGATGACCCATTGCGTAAGTAGGGCTGAGCGTTCCGCGCCGCGGAACGCTCAAATCGGGCCAACTCCTCTAACAACCAGTTGCGATTAGCCAAGGGGGCAGAACTCTCCACCTTCGTTTGTAGTTTTTTCCTTCTCATTTGGGCCTCTGGCTTAGAATAGGCCGGCCAGCGCTCCTGCAATAAACAGAGTGCTTTACAGTGGTTTAGGTAACGGGTATAATATTCTTTGCGGGCCTTAGGCAGCTCTTGGTTGCGTTGCACGAAGTGCCGAAAAGCACTAATGGTATAGAGCGCAGCCTCATAATCCTGATCGAAATAATAAATCTTGAAAAGTAACTGTCGGGCACTGATTTGGTAGTGAACATCGGTATGACTGATGCTATTGAGGCGCCTGATTGCCTTTTGGGTCTGGCCAATTTCGACCTCTAAGGCGGCGCGACAATAGGCATAGACGTTTTCTCGAAACGGAAGATCGACCTGCCTAATTTGGTTTTCGAGGAAGTGTTCGACCCAGTCGAAGGCTTTAACCCTTAAGCCTATTGTAACAATGTTTTTGAAATTGGTGTGGCTAAGTTTTCCCTCTTCATAGATGATCTTCTCCTGCAATACTTCTTGAAATAATTCGAATAAACGCTGATGATAGCCTGCCTGCCCACTATTGATCTGTCGGATGCAAAAGTTTTGGGCAAATTTATACATCGACCGCTTTTCGATCTCTGAGAGCTGATCACGGTATTTTCGCAGGGTCTTTAGTAGGGCTTCATAACTTGTTTCATCGGCCTCATCTTGTAAACTTAGGTAAGCGTGATAATACAAATTGATGAGCGGGACTTGGCGGTAGGGATGGCTAGGATCCCTCAGTAACTGCAACAAGGGGTTCAAAAGAGGCAGTTGATACTGTGCATTGAGAATATGCTGGCGGTTGCTGGCTTCACAACTTTCTCTTAAGATGAGAACCAGAAAATACACATCCATAGCCTCTAATTTTTGGGCGAGACTCGTATCTACAGTTCGTGTTTGCTGCCTTCCAAAATGTTCATTGTCGAGGGTGGACCAAGCGAGTTTGTACTTATAGGCTTCCTCCAGATCTGGGGCCTTTTCAGCTAGCAATTTTTGGGCGGCTTTACGTTCGATACTATACAGCCGATTCATGCCTCGCTCGCTCAGTTGTTGTAAGCGTAGGCTGCGTTGCAAAAAGGGATCAGCCTGTAAGCCTTCCGCTTCCCAAAAGCTTTTGATTAGGCGATAGAGATGTGAAATCTCGTCCAAAACGGCTTGTCGTTTAAACGATTGTGTGGGAAACAGATGCTTGCCTAAAGCTTGAATACTGATTTGGTTACTGTCATAATCAGGGGCAAAGTTTTGGAAATATTGCCAGCAATGGACACTCCTTTGTCGCTTGTTGTGATAGGGCGAATTGACAAAGTCGGTAAAATGATTTTGCTCAAGCGGATTTAAACTTCGTAAGGCCTCTAGGAGTTTAGTATTCATTGAGTACTTGTAAACAGTTCCTATTTACGTAAATCAGATAAGATGATTTTATTAATTAACTGTTTTTCAATGGATTATGTTTTTAATGTCTAAATGTTAATCCCGTAAATAAGAAAATCTCTCCTTCCGATGCCAAATGTTACTACCTATTCTTGTACCATCGAAACATCCGCAGATAAATCCTAACGATATGAAATTCTCGCTTTCCTCAATACTCAAAATTGTTTGTCTCGGGATTTGCCTCTTTAGTGGGCTCGCTTTAAGCGCACAAGTACAGGGTACGGCTCTTCTTACGGGACAAAGTAACCACAGTGGTATCACTGTGATTTTTACTGCTACTTCGACCTCTGGTCAGACTGATACAACCTTTACGCAAAGTAATGGAGATTACAGTATCAATTTGACTCCTGGAGTTTATGAAATCCGTATGCAGGCAGCAAACTACCAGACGGTCTTTTACAACCAAAACCAGCCCCTCCTGTTGGTTGGTAACGAAACCCTTTTGCCTGTGACCTTGGCCCCAGGATCAGTAAAATATGTCAGTGGTACTGTCTCGGGGACTTGGGATCGGGATACTATTTATATTGCTAATGGCGACCTGACCGTTCCCACCGGCAACAGCCTTACTATCGAGGATGGGACGCAAATCTATTTTGAACCAGGCTTCAAGATGACCATCGATGGCCAAATGATTGCGGTAGGGACTGACACCAGTCCGATATTGTTTAGCCTACAATCCATCAATCCCGGTACTGAAAGCTGGGAGGGATTATTTTTTGAAAATTTGAATCTCTACAGCGAGATGACTTACTGTGTGGTTGAGTATGCTGAAAATTCGGTCCATCTGGAGGAAATTCTCCTCGCCACTGTTGACCCAACCGTGGTAGCCTTTCGGATGAGCAATAGTATCGTGCGACACTGTACCTTTGGGGTGATTCTGAATGTAGAAAGAAGGGTAGAAATCACTAATAGTGAATTTTATGACTTTCAGTGGTATGGCGTGGGCTTCTTTGGTAGTAATACTTCCTATAACGAACCCGGCCCCTACTTCATTACTTGCAATAAGGTACATGATGGGAATTACTCTGGCTTCTACAGCTTTCAGTCAGAAGCTAATGCCTACATTGCCGGTAACGAATTTTATGATCTAGCAAACGCTTACGGCATTCTTTCTGGGCGTCAAGATGGTGCCTTGACCATTGAAAACAATGTGTTTCGCGACAACGCTCACGGACTCCGCACTGCTAGCTATGATGATGCTGACCCTGCTTTAATTCGCAACAATCTCTTTTTGCGCAATTCAATTGCCATGAGTTATGTGAATATAGGCGGAGATATCGTCCAGATGAACGCGATGGTTGATAATACTTATGGCGTCATTACCTACGGCACAACAGTATTAGGAGACTTTTCTTACAATTTAGTGAGTCAAAATGATACAAATTATACTTTCCAAACCCCGCTACCTTTTGTAGGGATTCCGATTACGGTCAATGCCAATGGCGATTCGACTGATGCTTACTTCAATTTGGAGGCGGACCCGCTATTGGGATCTGATTTCTTTCCCACCTTTGGTTCGCCACTTTATGATGCCGGTAATCCTGCCTATACAGACGTAGATGGTACTACTCGCGATATAGGTTTATCTCCAGACTCTTTGTCTTGCTGGCCACCGGCTGCTTTAGCGAGGATGGTTTATCCAGGAGACGCCAATTTTAATCAAGTGGCAAATGTATGGGATTTACTTGCCATCGGGGTAAAATACGGGCAGACTGGTCCCATCCGACCGGGTGCTGACCTTAGTTGGACTGGCCAAAATGCCCCCGAATGGGGCGATACCCTTGCCTCTGGACTCGATATCAAGCATGTAGATTGTAATGGCGACGGCTTGATCAATGCCGATGATACCCTCGCGATCGTACAAAACTATGCCCTCACCCATACGGCTCTTAAGACCAGTGCGAGTGGTGATGTGCC
The DNA here is from genome assembly GCA_039024315.1 of Bacteroidota bacterium. GTDB lineage: Bacteria > Bacteroidota > Bacteroidia > J057 > J057 > JBCAWW01. The sequence goes on along the minus strand of JBCCQN010000094.1, from coordinate 24,032 downwards.
TCTCTACATGCTTATGCCTACCACCCAAAACCCTGGTGATACGCTGACGATTCCGATTATGCTCGGCAATATGGATACCGTCGCCAATGATATGTATGGGATGGCCTTTGCCATGAACTATGATTCAAGCCTCGTTGTGCCCAATAGCGTAGAGATGCGTTTTGATGTGTCTTGGTTAGGTACTGACAATGTAGATATGCTAAGCCTCTATTATGATGATTTTACTGCCTCAAAATTTGAAGCAGCTATGGTTCGTACGGATGGCGTAGAGGTGTCTGGCTTCGGCCAAATTGCAACTGTCATTGTGGTATTAGACGACGACATTGCCAAGCGTGAAATACCTTTCTCCCTCAGCTGGGAAGTGGCTGATCTTATCCATGCCGATGAGTCGCCTATCTTGGTCAATACCCAAGATGGACAAAGTACGATTGAAACAGATACTGCTTCGACTGATCCGACTACCAGTGTTGATCCCTCACTAGCCAATAGCTTGGAGTTGTTTCCGAATCCTGCGAATGAACAATTAAGCCTCCGCATAAATGCAAATCATCCTCATTTTGCTGTAAGCCTGCTAGATATGACGGGCCGAGTACAGCTTGAATCTGATCTCACGGCTCGTCAAACTCAATTAGCATTAGATGTATCGCAATTGCCAGCAGGGATCTATGTTTTGAGGTTACGCTCCGCGGAACGAGGGATTATTAGCCGAAAAGTGATCATTGAATAAGCCTTATAGCTGTCAGGACCCCATTACCCAAACCGCTCTGTCCGTACTCTGACGCTCGGCATGCCAAGCTCAACTAGGGTGTGAGCAACAAACTCTACCATAGTCGTTGGGCCACAGATATAGACGAGTGGATGGGAGGGGAACTTTGCTAACTCTTCCTGCAGCATGATTTTATCTACCCTTCGCTGATCCCCTGCCCATTGGTCGGGGATCTTTTGGGTATAGGTCCGCCGGATAGTAAAGGCCGAGTCTTTTTTGGCTAGTTGGTTGAGCTCGCCCCCATAGATTTCATCCTCCGGACTTTTGATGCTATAAAGCAATTTGGCCGGTACTGGCCGTTGGAGTTGTTGACGATGTCTGAGCATGGCCATCAGAGGCACGATACCTGAGCCACCTGCGATTAGCCATAAAGGGCTTTTGTAAGCGGACTTCCAAACAAAGTATCCTCCTTGAGGACCTCTGATTTCAATTTTGTCTCCGACCTTGACAAAGTCGTGGAGGTAGGTCGATACTTCCCCATCCTCTAAACGCTCTATTGTCAGTGCGACCAAATTTTTGCGTTCTGGGGCAGATGCAATCGAATAAGACCGCCTTGCCTGATAGCCATCTTCAGCCGTTAGCCGCAAAATATAATGTTGGCCGGGTAGGTGAGGGGACCATTCTGGCAGGGCTAGTACAAAAGTCTTGACCCTATTCGTTTCTACTCTGATCTCTTTGACCGTAGCTAGTTGCCATTTACTCGCTCTCGTCTTCGCCATAGCGTTGTTCTTGCCAAGGATCCCCATACATATGATAGCCTATCTCTTCCCAAAAGCCAGGTGTGTCTTTGTCCACGAGTCTCAGACATTTGATCCACTTAGCGCTTTTCCAAAAGTATAGATGAGGGACCACTAATCGAGCTGGACCGCCATGCTCTGGGGTAAGTGGGAAGTTATCGTATTTAAGACCAATAAAGGCTTTGTCGCCCATAACATCTTCTAGTGGGAGGTTGGTGGTATAGCCCCCGTAGCATTCGGCGATCACATGGGAAGCGTTCGCCGAAGGCTGAGCCAAACTCAATAAGGTCGCTATGCTTACTCCTCGCCAAAGCGTATCCAGCTTGGACCAAGCGGTTACACAGTGAATATCGACTTTATAAGTCTTTTGAGGGAGCTTCTGAAAGCTATTCCAAGACCATTTTTGAGGATTTTGGACTAAACCTTCGACACTGCAACTCCAATCGGTAAGTCTGATCTTGGGGGTTGGGCCAGCAGATAATACAGGGAAATCGTGGGTCAGGTGTTGACCAGGAGGAATGCGTTTGGCCTTTTCGGGATCTTCGCGCCTTTTGCCTTGGAAGCCAGGATTGATATGCATAGCTCAATTTACGCATCAGCGAGGATTTATGCAGATGAACGTAGACTAGGCTCAAGGATCTGATTTATGTTCAGACCCTTGAGTAGTCTTTTTTGAAGTAAAATAAAGTGCTGCAGGGTATTGCGATACACGTGGAAATTGCGTCTTAAGTTGGGAGTGTTTGAATCTTTAAAAATACATAATTAGATTGCAACATTGTTGCAATAAGCTGGGGTGTTTATTACTACTCATGTTTTTGTTGCGCAGATACTGACAGAGGAAGTCGGTCTAATGGGAAAGCAAATAGCAAAAAAGTATTGCTCTCCTCGGGATATGAATCTAGGGACCGACTCTAAGCTTTTGATCCAATAAGCTTTGGATATATAAATGTGTGAATGTAGGTACGGCTCTGAGTCGTGCCTACTTTTTTTACCAAGGGAGTTTTTTACCCAAATATTTGGCTAAGGCTTCATTATGAGGCTGAAAGTAATCAGTTAGTTTATTCCTCATGGATGGGGGCATAGCCACTTTAGTTGCTTGATTGTAGCGCTTTTGTAGCTCCTCACCATAGTCGTGGGCTTTGAGATCAAGAAAGTCCACCAGCTCTGCCATGATTTGAGGAGCCTTCTGAGGATCTCCCAATTCTTCGGTAATGACAATTTTGAGCCTATCCCAACCAAAGGTGTCCACCCAAGCGGGTAACGAATCCATGTAGCGGCTACAAGCCAAATAGCGCTGATGTTGGCCTGCTAACTCAGCTTCAATATCCGTTTCAAAATCCTGGACCCTAAAACCCTGATCACGGCCTTCGGCCTGAAAACGTTGGTGCATGCGATGTGAGGAGAAGCAGCGTTCGACAGGCTTGCGCAAACACAAAATCAACTTTGCCTCTGGTACATACTGCTGTAATAAACTCGGTGGAACCTCCCGAAAGCTATTAGCGCTGGCCTCTCCAGTGATATAATGCTGGTCTGGTAAACGCTTTTTTTGCACCTCTAGGTGATAAATCCTGCCCTGCTCATTGAGTTCCGGCCATACAAAAGATAAGTCACCTTGATGCTTTCTAGTTGGGAAAAGGGCCCAATAAGACGCGATTTCGCGTTCCACGAAGTGGGCACCCTTACTAAAAAACTGAGGCTCTTTGAGTTGACAAGGCAAAACAGAGGGGTGGGCCAACAAGTAGCGGTAGAGAGAAGAGGTGCCACACTTTTGCTCCCCTATAATGAAGAAGCTTGGTTTGAGATATTTATTCATCAGAGCCGAAAGTTACGACCCCCGCCTAAATTTATCGCCATTGATAACCCTGACTTAACGCTCATTTTGTTACTTGGGGGCTATATCAAAAATCTGATTACATGAGAAACCTACTCTTCCTGTTATTGTTGGCGATTGCGCAACCCGTACTCGCCCAAAGTGATTTTCTCCTTTCTGGCCCTATGGTCGGCTATTGTGAGATGCGTGAAGCGCTCTTGTGGGTGCAAACCAATGGCCCAGCAGTGGTACATTTTGAATATTATGCGGAGGATGCACCGGAAAAGAAAATGCGTACCCTCTATCACAAAACTACCGCCGCAAGGGCCTATACCGCTCATGCGATTGCCGATCAGGTACAGCCGGGCAAGACCTATATCTATACCTTGTTTATCAATGATCAAGCCGTCAAACGTCCTTATGCGACGACTTTTAAGACGCCACCGCTATGGCAGTTTCGTACTGAGCCGCCCGCAATGAAGATTGCTTTGGGTAGTTGTCTTTTTATCAATGACTCTACCTACGACCGTAAAGGCCGTCCTTATGGTGGTAATTATGAAATCATGGAGCAAATTGCGAGTGAAAAGCCTGACATCATGCTTTGGTTAGGGGACAATACTTACCTAAGAGAAGCGGATTGGTTTACGCGGACGGGCATCATCCATCGTTATACGCACACTCGCAACGTCAAAGAAATGCAGCCCTTATTGGCGGGATCAGCAAATTATGCCATCTGGGATGATCATGATTATGGGCCAAATGATTCGGATAGGACCTTCCGCAATAAGGAAATGACCGAGGAAGCTTTTCGTCTGTTTTGGGGTAATCCTACCTATGGCCTGCCTGAACAGGGGGGGATCACCAGCAGCTTTCAATGGGGGGATGCCGACTTTTTTATGTTGGACAATCGTTGGTTTAGGACGCCAAACAATAAGCAGACGGAGGTACGGACTGTGCTAGGCGAAGAGCAGCTCAGATGGTTGATTGATGCTCTCGTATCCTCCCAGGCTACTTTTAAGTTTGTAATGATCGGTGGGCAGGTTGTAAACAATGCCGATGTCTTTGAAAACTATGCCAATTTGGCTCCTGCGGAGCGGAACTTTATCCTCAATAGTATCGCCAGTGAAGGTTTGAAAAATGTCATCTTTCTTAGCGGAGACCGTCATCATTCGGAGTTCTCTGTCTGGGAACGCAATGGTACAACTATCTACGATTTTACGGCCTCGCCTCTTACTTCGGGTTCTCATGATGCTTCGGATGAACCCAACCGTTATCGTATGGAAGGATCGCATGTGGGGATTCGCAATTATGGGATGATGGAAATCACAGGACCGCGTTCGGAGCGTAAATTAGTCTTCAGCCTTTTTGATACGGAAGGAAAAAAACTTTGGTCGTATGAAATAATGGCAAAATAGAACTATTGGTGCATCCATGGCATTATATTGGGAGTCTTGTTTTTGTATAAAACAACCAATTAATCCTATGTATCTAAGATTGACTTTGATGGGCATGTGGGTAAGTGTGCTGATGCTCTTGGCGCTTCCCCTACATGCTGGAAGCTATGAAGCCCAAGCTCCTCAAGATGCCAAAACTAAGTTGGAGCGTATCATGCTTAAGCAACAGCATGGGCTCTCCTTGCAAAAACGAATGCTTGAAAAGGTGAAGACTCGCTGGCAAAGCTTTCGCAAAAAGCAACAAGAGAGACCTTTGCTCGACCGGATGCTTCGTTGGTGCCTCTTATGTGCATTAGGAGCAATCGTATTTGGGGCATTGGCAGCACCTCTATCCAACGTTTCTATTATCTTTAACACCCTGTTTAGCATTCTAGGCAGTGCTGCTGCACTAGGAGCATTATTCTTTTTTCTTGTCTGGATTGTCGGTAAAGTTTAAGCAGGCTTGGCCGCTTTGGCTTTTACTTTTGTCTTACGATTCGTAAGAAAAACCCCACTTAGGATTAGGGCCATGCCTAGATACTGAGTGGGGTATATTTTTTCCCCGTCCAAAAGCCCCCACATCATAGCCACAATCGGAATTACATAGGTTACAGAAGCGGAGAAGATTGGGCCTTTGGTCTGTACTAGGCGGTAAAAACAGACGAGGGCAAAGGCGGTACCGAAGGCGGCTAAGATTGCGATACTGCCAAAGGAGATCCAGACTGAGCGTTCCGCGGCGCGGAACGCTTCCCCTGCTGCTGAAAAGAACAGCAGGTAAATCAAATAGGGTACTGCCATCGCCATCAAAGCATAGCCTGTGGCCAACAAGGAAGGAGTGTGGTTGAGGTAGCGCTTCATGATATTGGTGCTCAAGCCATAGCCGATGGTGGCAAGGACAACGAGAAAGCTGTAAAATGCATTGGACCAAAAATCTATGTCCTGTCCACTACCCAATATCAAGACAATGGCACCACCAAAGCCTATCAGCATACCCACTTTTTGCGATAGACTCGGTTTAAGCTGAAAAAATACAATGCCAAGCAGGAGAACAAAAAGCGGGGACAAAGTATTAAGAATTCCCGCTGAGGCGCTATTGAGGACAGTTTCGGCATAGGGAAAGAGAAAGGCTGGAATCGCATTGCCGATCAAACCTACAATCAAAATATATCGCCACTCGAGGGCACTGATTTCTTTGCTGCGCCCGATGGTAAAAGGTAGCATCACTAATCCCGCGATTACGATCCTCAAAGCGGCTACCTGAAAAGGGGTAAAAGTGAGTAGGCCTTGCTTAATCAGCATGAAAGAGCTGCCCCAAGCAAAGATTAAATAGAGATAAAGCAGGTAAGGGTAGAGTTTGGAACGGCCCATAGTGATGGTGAAAAAATGAAAGGCGGCAAGTTAGCTTAAATACGCAAACTCCGATAGCGCCAAATAGTTCCTAAAAAAAGTGTCGTTCCCCGGTGGAGGGGAACGACTACCTAACCAACTTAAATTGAAAACATTATTCTTTGAGAAACTTGTGTACGATGGTCTGACTTTCAGTCATGATCCTTAAGTAATAGATTCCTTCGCTCCAAGTTTGGATATTGATTTCGAGTGATTGAGGGGTTTTGAAATCTCCGTTTGGCCCTTTCCATAGTTGGCGTCCTAGTCCATCTACTATGTTCATTGCGTCTACCTTTTCTAAGGGACTGACTACTTCAAATTTGAGGTGATCCCCAACCGGGTTGGGATAGAGAGCAATATTGACGCGGGGCTTGTTGGTGAGTACAAGCTCGACGATATTACTGTTTTGTGAAGCACCATTATTGTCGATTTCCTTGATCCGGTAATAAACTCGATTTAGGCCTAGTTGAGGCAATCTAGTGTCTGGGAAAGCGTAATGGGCTCCCTTTCCATTAATTCCCGCCGCCGGTACTTGGCCAATATCGCCAAAGGTTTGACCGTCGATGGAGCGCTGGATGATGAAAGTTTTTACGTTTTCTTCGGCGGCCGTAATCCATTGGACATCTGAACCATGAGGGGCTGGGTCCACCCATACATCTTGCCACTCAACGGGCAAAGTCGGATCCGCCTCTACGATCATACCTCCCCCAGAAAATTCGGTAATGTTTTGAAATTGGACGTAATTTTTAGCTTGTTCAAAGCCATATTTTTCAACGTCCATGATGGTGTATCCGGGCATGTTTTTGAGACCAAAATCGGCGTCAATATCATCATTGTTAAAGGAGCTATCGACCTTAAACCAAATGGCGCTACTAATCTCAGCCGTATTTTGTTGAATAAATGAGTCAGCTTGGGCAATGGTTTTACTGTAGTCAGCTGGATCATAGTAAAAGCGCACTTTCACAGGAGCAGTCAGCGGGGCGTCATTGACAGTGTGTACAAACCAATCCCTCGCCATAACAAAGCTACCGTAGCTACTAATTGTACTTGTATTTGAGCTTGTATTATTATCATCGTCGTCATCGTCGTCATCGTCGTCATCGTCGTCATCGTCGTCATCGTCGTCATCATCCTCATCATCATCGTCGTCATTTGAGGCTGGAGCATTTGCAAGGGCGCAGCCTAAAATTGCACTCTCATAGTTACCGTTTTTGATGTACCATTCGATGAGGATACTCTTACCTTGCTTGGTGTTTGCGTCAACAATGCCAATATCATCCTTATCAGTTTTTTGCTCAACCAAATCCCCCTGACCGTTAAAGTCATCAAATACCTTCCAGTTAAATCTGATCTTTGCAGATAAAAAACTACCTACAGGATCGAGGACGCTCGGATTGGGATTGTTGATCTCCCAATGCATATGATTGTCGTGATATCGATCAAAAGTGACACTCAAGTCTCTAAATGTTGGTAAATCGCTGGGGTGTTGAATAGACCCACAGATATTGGCTTTTTGCTCTGTTTTGACCCGCTCCATGCTATTGTCTCGGCGGAGCTCAACATACTCGATGGGAGTGGTATTGGTACCGTTTTGGATGGCAAAGATGATCTTTGCTGGGTTCATCGGGTCGAAGTAGTAGCGCCACCCAAGTTCGATCAAATCATCGCAATATTCATAGGCACGGATGCTACCATTGACCTGGCCAGAGGCTCTTAGTTGGTGTTGACCATTTATATAGATACCATCCGTCTCCGTCAAAGGATATTGTACAGCGGCACTATTGGCACAGGAGAGATCGCGCCAATCTGGCTGTACATCAACAGCATCTCCATTGTTGTTGGGAAAAATATCATATGCAAGCCAAGTAGTACCATCTAACTGTGAAAATGGCGCGGCGTTTTGGCTACCATTACTTGCTTGGGCTTCGTAACCGTTGTCCGCTGGCGGATTATTGGCATTGCTACGCGTCGTTGCATCATTGTCATTGGCATCAAAACAGCTCAATAAGCCATCCTCGTCTGCATCTGTGTTGCAGCTATAATCAGACTGGAAATCAATATCGCTGACCGAATCCCAAGCTTCGTCAATGTCTGCTCTACCATCATCGTCAGTGTCAGTATCCAAATAATCGGGAGTGAGATCGCCATCGTGATCGTATGGGTTGATACCATAGCTATTGCCAGCTATAGCATCATGATTAGGATCATAGGCTTGATAGCTTAGATAGATTAAGCTCAGGCCATTGGTATCAACGTTCGCCGCAGGCGCAAAATAAGTTTGTAGATTATCGGTACCTGTCGCTTGTGCTTCGATAAAGTCTAAAATCCCATCATTGTCCGCATCAATATCCAAGAAGTTGGGGACATGGTCCTCATCCTGATCGACATAGGTGTTGGGCATTCCAGAACCAGCAGTAAGGTAGCTACCATCTGTTTGGGCGTACATATATGGGCTACCTCCATCAGCAGGGTCCAAACTGTTGGAATAGCCATTGCTTCCAACCGTATCATCGATGCGTCCGTCATTATTGCTATCGGTGCCATTGACCTCGACAATGTCAAGGATACCATCGCCATCGGCATCTAGATCAATGTAGTTGGCAAATGGATCTCCATCAACATTGAGGGATCCCAAATTTTGGGGGACTCCTGAGATGCTGGGATCGTTACTGTCATTGTCATAGGTATCCAACCAACCATCACCATCAGCGTCAATAAGCAGGCTCCCATCAGCCGCGCGACTATCCACTAACCCATCGCCATTGGCGTCGCTTCCACCAGCTTCTACTAAGTCAGGGATACCGTCATTGTCGCTATCTAGGTCAAAAGCATCTATGAGGCCGTCATGGTCGGTATCAGCATCTAAGTCAATTTGTGGGCAACCAAATGGACCCGTCATATCAGTCGCTTCTGTGGCGAGGGTATAAGTGCTGCCAAAAGGAAGCCCTGTCTTATCAATTCGCTGTACGATATTACCGACCGCACACCATAAAGATCCATCTGGAGTGGCACCTAATTGATAGGTATTGCCGTTAGAGCCAAAATTGTTGAAGCTAGCACTGGCGATATCAAAGGAGAAAAAACCCGCAGTGGTAGAACCATAAATTGTTCCTTCATCTCCTTCACTAGTAACAATAATATCTCCATAACCACCTGACACAGGAGGATTGAGAGAGATAGGATCTGCGCTGAGATTTTTACCGTCTGTAGCCAAAGGAACCTGATAAATATCGATATGATTGCCTCCCCCATCTGGTTCAGTGGCAATGTAAATATTACCCCCATAGTAGGAGGAACCCCCACTTTCGAGGGTACCGCTTATCTTGCCTCCCAGATCAGCTAAGAGATGATGAGAGTTGTCATTGGGATCCCAATAATATAACATGACGCTATCGCCATAGTAGATTAGTTCAGCATCTGGATTAGCGGAAAGAGCATTGATTACGCCGCTTACAAAGGGAGAGTTGGTTTGCAAGCTACTTACGCCATTGGACAAATTGAGCTTATAGATATTACCCGTAAAATCACCAGTAAAGACGATTAAATCTTCACAGCTTTCTCCACTAGCGCCTTCCATCGCGTCAGGGATACCATCATTGTCGTCATCAAGATCAATATCATCAGCAATACCGTCCCCATCATTGTCATCTAGATTCATACCGGTAACGACCACATTGTCTAAGGCCCAAAACCAAGAGTAATTGCCTACCCAGCGAAATCGGACTTTAGCCGCACTATTACCATCAGTCGCTGCGCTTATGTCTAAGTTTACGGCAGAAGCATTGCCAGTGGAGGATGTTGCCCAACCGACTACGTTCCAGAGGCTACCGTCAAAAACTTCTATGTAGATTGCGCCGCCATAACCGCCGGCAAAGTAGGTGTCAAAGGAAAGATAAATTACATCATAGGGAGAGGCATCAAAGGCAGGAGAAACTAAGGCTACGTTTTCATTACCGCCTCCATAGGAATAATTATCCGAGTCAAAGATGGCAAAAGTCCCGCTAATGGGAGCATTGATGGTTCGCCCGCCCGGATTGTCAAATCTCCAGCTATCATAAGATTCTCCGTCAATGACATCTTGGGTCCATGCACTTGGTAGAGTAGTACCACTGGCACTTGAAAAGTCCTCTGAAAGTAAGCTTGTTTGCGCATTTATACCATTGGAAAAAAGCACTCCCATGATAAATAGCCAGCTAAATAGAGGGCTGAATAATGAGAGAGAGGGTCTTTTTTTAGAAACTACATGGGGAAAATGATAAGTCGGGTATTTCTGTTCCATAGGTAATTATGTAAAACAAAAATACGGTTAATAGTAATTTAATATTATTGTATAATTATTCAATTATTACATAAGCCCTTCATCGGCAAAAGAAAAATAGCCCTTCTGAGAAATGATGAGGTGATCTAAGAGCGTAATGTCAAACAACTGACTCCCTTTTTGTAGCTTTTGGGTAATCTGAATATCTGCTTGACTGGGTTTGAGGTTGCCGGATGGATGATTGTGAGCTACGATGATGCTACTAGCGAGTCTATGGATCGCTTCGCGGAACACCAGCTTGGGATCTACAATAGTTGATGCGATGCCTCCTCGGAAGATTTCCTTTTCGGATTCGATTTCATGGTTACGGTTGAGAAAAAGGACATAAAAGACTTCTTGATTTTGGTCTTGTAGGATTGGACTCAAATATTGCGCTGCTGAGCTAGAGCCGCTGACGCGAAATTTTTTGTTTTGGGGTAAGCTTTTGCGCCGCCCCAATTCAAAGGTGGCAACGATACTGATTGCTTTGGCCGGTCCTATGCCTTTGATGTGGGTGAGCTCTGTGACTTGGGCGCGTGCTAGGTCCGCAAGACCGCCTGTTTGGTTGAGGATGTGTTGGGCGAGGCCCAAGGCAGATAACTCACGACTGCCTGATCCGATAATAATTGCGAGCAGCTCGGCATCGGTGAGCGCCCCTAGTCCTCTTTGTAGTAGTTTTTCCCGCGGACGGTCTTCTAGGGCCCAATGAGTGATGGGCTGATCTAAGGTGTATTCCATGAAATTGTGGTTGCAAGCCTAAGTTAAGGGCGTTGACTTACATATTCATGGAAAAAAGAGGGCGAAAGTAAATAAAGAAAGTCGTTCCGCGAAGCGGAACGACCTCTATATTTTAGCACGTATTAAAGTCTATTAAGCGAGTCCATTCACATGCTTGGTCAACTTGCTCTTCAAGTTACCCGCAGTATTGTTGTGAATGATATTTGCCTTCGCCACTTTATCTACCGTACTGATAACCTCTGGCAAAAACTTTTCAGCCTCAGCCTTATCGGTCATGGATCTTAAACGCTTAATCTGCGTACGCATCTTTACTTTCTTGTAGCGATTCAACAGACGACGCTTTTCGCTCTGACGGATTCGCTTCTTTGCTGACTTATGATGTGCCATTGATCTCTTTACTATTTTCTAATTCGGGACCGCAAATATACATAATTGTCACTAATTGTCAATAATGTTTGCGTATTTAGTAGAGAGCAGGGAGCATATTGCCAACTGAAAGTGGACGGGATGCTATATGCTCTTTACTTTCTACTAAATACTGCTCGTATTAGCGGATAAACTTCACGACAAAGTCCTGTCTAAACTGACTGACCTCATCCTCTGGAGCCACTTCAAAACGGAAACCAGATTCAGCTTTACGCTTATCAACTACGTCTTGCAGCGGATAGTTGTACTCATCATAGTAGGTAGAAAGTGTTCGTACCACTTCTCCGTCTACGTGGAAGTACACCCAGTTAAATTCGTCAATCTCTAGATAAACCGTCATTTTATCCTTAGCCTTCTCGCCGTCAGGACCAATAGAGCCAAACTTATAGACGATACGCGCATTGACCTTCTTATTGATCGGGGTACCATTAATACCAATCAAACCGATCTCTTGGTCTGCATATAGCGCCTTGTAATCGAGGCTATAGTTAAAGTTGACGTTTGAGAGCAGCAGCGTATAAGGCAGTTGCTTGGCCAACTTGATGTCCAGATAGACCATATGGCTACGGACATTCTCAATAAACTTAGCGGTCTCTCTATTTTCGCGACTACCTTCGTCCAATAGCTCTGAAGCACTTTCGATAAAGGCTTGCTTATTGAAGTCGATGTCTTTATTGCCGGTAGTCAAAAACTGTAGATTTGTTGCTAGTTTTTCTAGTTGTTCTGCCGGCAGAACGCTCATATCTATCCCTAAGAGTAGGTCAGTACTGACCTCGCGACGACGCACATCTTCCTTCCATGAGCCCGCCATTTTGACGTTGACCGTTTTGGGTTCAAAGTCAAATGGGAACTTGAGAAAGCCTTGAGAAGTGATGGTATTCTTGGCATCGTTAAAGCTGACTGTATTGCCGCGGAAGGTCTGGCTCTTAAGCTTTTCTTCAGAACCAATTCGGAATTCCTTCTTCTTACGGTCAAACGTCAAGCCACCAGAGGCGCTCAATACCTCTACATCAAATTCATTGTCTTTGGCTTGTAGGAAGTTAGAGTAGAAGGAACGACTCTCAGGTACGTAGTTGAGACCTACGGTCAGACGATTACCAAAAGCATCATCGAGATCCTTTTCAATCGGAATGAAGACTGAATCAGGATTTACGACTGTGCGATTAAACTTAAACCACGAACCCTTGAATACAGGGTTTTCGGATTCGATTCGCACTTCCCCTTCAAATACCAAGAATTTTTCCGATGCATCTAGCTGAGTGTTACCGCGGAAGAAAATTCGCTCCGTGAGGTAAAAGCCTTGGCTTTCTTGGATAATACCAGAGGCAATGGTGGTCGTATCGCTATTGACCTTGATGTTAGCAAAGTCAATGTATTGTTCTTTACCGTTGACTTCGATATAGTCGTATTTACCCCCGCCTTCATATTCGCTACGCGAATAAATCGAAACAGTCGCATCGTAAATTCGGTGCATCTTAGTCTCTTGATCTGCTTCAATGACCGCGTTTTCTAAGGGTTTGATCAGCCCTGACTCCTGCAGGATTACGTTCTCCTCAAAGGGGGTAATCATCGCATCCGCCACAAAAATGTTGGGTACTCCCACCACATTCACTTCACGAGAATCTAGGCTGTAGGAAGCATTTTTAGCTTTAAAGTTGAGGCTATCTTGTTTGGGATCAATCGAAACAAAGATATTATCTTTGAGATAAGAGCTAGTCGTTTCCAACTGCAACTCTCGCGTCAGACGTTTGTAAGAGCCTTTGGCTAGAGAGGTTTTATACTGGTGGATCGGAAACTCTGCGGCCAGATTGGCCACTTCCTTGGTCTCAAAGCTTGATTGATGACGTCTTACATCGTACTTGATATTTACATCAGAAGCGATGAACTGATACTTTTCAGGATCATTTTCATCAATCACAATGTAATCACCTCTTCTCGTTTCAAAGTCCATGTCGTGGAAAACGATACTATCGCTAACGACTTTGATCTCTCCCATGACCAATTCTCCTGTGCCTACCATACCTTTATCAGTGATCGATAAAGTACCCGTAAACTCTCCTTCGCCATCAAATACCGTGAGGGCTTCAAAGGTCGAGCTGACCTGCAAGACGCTATCCTTGGTGTACCATTTATAACGGGCAGAGTTAGCTTCTACTTGTGGAAAGTAAACACCACCGCGATAACCGCGACGCATGTTGAAGTAGTTGACATTGGCCATGACGGAGTCAAAGTGGAAAACAAAGGAATCACTACGAGCAACCGTGCCGAGGTACTCGACTTCTCCCGCCCCTTGTAATCCGCTACCGTCTAGCTTAATAGTATTGTTAAACTTACCGTTGCCATCGTAAATCCTATGACCGTTGACAGGTGCCTCAGCCACAAAACCCAAGGTGCCATCTTCCATCACCTGTAGCTCCTGCTTGAAGGAGGGGAAGATTTCGGAGGAAAAAAACTCTCCCTCAAAGTGGAGGTCCAAACTATTGAAATCCTCTAGGCTATCCAGTACGAAAGGCTCGAGGGCAAAGTACATTTTATCCTTGCTATACACCCCTCCTTCGATGTCTGGTTTGGCCCAGTAGAGATAGGAGTTGCCATAGCTATCAAAAACAGGGAAATGTCGATTTTTATCTCGCTCCTGTCCACTCTTATTGCCGGGATCATCTATGTGAATGGCACCGGTGATCCCTTCAAATACCGTATTTGAAAGGGCTTTTTCCAGCGGTGTTGGCTCATAGCCCGGAGGAGGGTTACGTACCAAGACAAATCGCATCGAATCGATACTATCACAAATGATTTTATAGCTTTCATAATCAAAGGTGAAAGCAGGTCGGTCTTCATCATTGCTGTAAAAGTTGACCTTGCCAACCGCTAGGGCCCCACCAAACTGGAGCTGACGATCTTTCATTACGGTGACCGTACCGTTGAGTGGCAGTGCCCGCAAAAAGACCGAATCACTCAAGGAGAAAGGAAATACCCCGCGCATCTCGATATTTTTGTCTTCGATGCGCATGATGGCGTGGGCGCTAGTATCCACTTTGTTGATCACTTGGATGGCATCGTAGTCTTTGCGGTTGCGGGCCGCCCTAGCCCAGTCATATAGTTTGGGTAAGGGGGTGATTTGCTTTGTCCGCTTATCATAGGTAATAAAACCCGATCCTTCAAGCCCGGGCAAAGTGCGTTCAAGCGCTGTGGTTTGCTCAGGAAGATTATACTCTTCCGTTATTGAAGATGGAAATATCGGGATATCTGGATTCTTGACCGCGTAGCGATAGATCGCTCCGATAGGGTTGAATTTGAGGATATTGCGAAACTGGTCAAACCGACTCTTGGTGAAGTAATCAAATGACTCTACGGCGGAAACCTTATTTTCTTTATCTACAAAGGCGGTAAACTGGATTTCATCCGTTCTCAAGTCCCAGATGATCGTCTCAAAGTAGAGAAAGTATTCGTGATAAGAGCTTGTAAAGGGAATACTCTTAAAGTTTCCTCTTTTGGGTTTCTTTAAGATAATGGTCGAGTCTGAAGTCGTATAAACCAAGTCCATACTCGGATGGTAGATGCTATCCTCCATGGAGGTATAAATCGAAGAGGTCAAAGACTTTCCTACAAGACGCTCCAGATCCAGCACAAAAGCTTCTCCTTCTAGTTTCATGATAGCAGAGTCAGCTCGCATCATTTCGAGTTTGGCCAGCACGTGCTGCTGTACTTTATTGAGGTAGGGGTCATCTTCGAAGAACGTTTCTTCCTCTTCTACATATTCTTCCTCTTCATAGCTTTCTTCTTCACCTTCAGATTCCCAGGAATCCCAATCAGTATCATCAGACGTTTCCCATACGGACTCATCAAGGGCAGAAGTATCCCATTCATCGGAGCCCCAACTTTCGTCGCGACTTTCATCTTCCCAAAGATCCTCGGCCGAGCTTGTCGCCCAAGGATCTGCTTCCTCACCCGGAGGGCTCGGTGGGGGAACATAATCAACCCAAATATCATAAGCAGAACCGATCTTACGGACCCCTTTTAGGGAGAAGCCACCTTCATAGCGGACATTAGGGATGAAGTTGTTGATGACAACTCCTCCCGCATGACTTTTGAAATAGGGGTAATTCGCGTTGTTAATATTTTTGTAGCCTACGTTTAGGTCTTCAAACTGTCCTACCAAAGGCTCCTCAATCAAGCTGTTGTAGTAAAAGTCCACTGTATCGACCTTGATCAATCCGTAGTGGAAATTGAGTTTGTAGTCCCGAAAATTGCAATATACATCAGCGCTATCTAGGCCCATCTTGCTCCAATCAACACGACCTTTATTGCCGACAAAGGTCAAGCCAATCAAATTGAACTCTCCTTGCGTCCCCGCAATATGGGTACTATCCCTTTGACTTTTGTAATTGAGATCTGTATCGGTATAGCGTAATACCGGTGCTTGATAAGCAGGACCCTCCTCAGCGGGTATCTCTACCATCGTCAGCTCAGGAATATTTTGGCTAATCTGCCAAAAAAATTTGTCTCGCTTAAAAGCAATGCCTTCAGGAATGTAACCGTAAAGTGTCCGTAAATAGCGCGTTACGCGCTTACGTTCCATCGTAGTGACGGCCTGTAAGGTGATTTCCATGAAATCATCTAGCTCTAAGCGAACATAGGATTCGCCTCGCCTAAGCAAGCCGTAAACGGTGGTAAAATAGGCCAACTCTTGGTCAGTGCGATAACGCTTACTTACCATAATGTTGACTAGGCTGATAAAAGCCTCTTTAGCCTCTGTGGTGGTCGTACTGTCATTCCAGACGCTCGCCAACATAGCCGCGGCTTCTCGGCCCTTTTCGTCATTGGCGTTGGTCAAAACCGTCGAAAACTCTTGGTAGAATTCTGATGGTTCAGTAGAAAAGAAACTGACCCCTTGGGCCCGGGACTTGCTTCCTACAAAAAGGAGTCCCACTAAGCAAAGAAAAAGAGCGATACGTGCCTTCATTGCATACATTGAATGGAGGGTGTTTTTGTTATACTTTCTGAAAGCGGATAGACAACCAATCCCCTTCCTGTTTTTGACTGATTTGTTTTAAGCCAGCAGTTGTTGCTACGGGCATGATTACTGCCTCATCACTCGGAAAAAATCCACTGATCAGCAGGATGCCATCATCTGTCAGACACTCTACATAACGCGGAATGTCCGCTAACAATACATGTCTGTTGATATTGGCAAGAATCACTTGAAAAGAGGGCGCGGGAATTTTGCTGACATCACCTAACAAAATCTCCATTTTATGTCCCATCTCATTGCGCTGGATATTTTCTCGCCCATTTTCATGGCTCCAGGGATCAATATCGATCCCAACCACTTCCTTGGCGTTCATTTTTGCGGTAAGAATACCTAATATTCCGGTCCCACAGCCCATGTCCAATACCCGCAGACCTTCCACGGCCATTTCCTGCAAATGTCGCACCATTAATCGTGTAGTCGCGTGGTGCCCAGTGCCAAAGGACATTTTTGGGTCAATCCAAACGGTATGAGTAAAATCCTCTTTTTGTTCGTGAAAACTAGAGATGATTTGACAAAAGCCCTCAATGTAAACCGCTGGATAACTTTCTTCCCATACCGCATTCCAGTTCGTAGGCGCTACTTCTTCAGAGGTGTACGACCAGCTTTGAGGCTCAAATATGGCGAGTGTTTCTTTGATGGCCGCTTCGCGGAACGCTTCTTTTGGTATGTAAGCACGGAACCCCCTTTGGGTTTCCTCAAAACCTTCATAGCCAAGGCTCATCAATAGCGCCATCGCAATCTCTTGAACTTCAGGCCTTAGGCAAAATGCCAAAGCCAGATAAGTCTGCTTGGTGATATATGTCGAACTGTCTTGCTCTGCGTCCATCCTTAGTAAATAGGTCAAGTCTTACTAATTCAATAGTAAGATTGACAAGTCATTTAGCGTACGTTTAGCGTAAATGTTCTCTATAGGATAGCGTTAAATGGTAGGCAAAATATTACAACTACTGACACCCAGCGGCTGTTCTAAAATCTGTATAAGCAATCGAAAAATCAGCAAATCCTTTTACGTCTTCAACATAAATGGTGAAGTCAGCAAAGGCTTTGACAGTAGTGATGTGCCAGTGCCCTCTTTCGTTGGCAAAAGCTTCATTGTCTTCTTTAAAGACCACTAAGTCTGCAAAGCCTTCTGTATCCTCAACAAAAACTCTATGGTCCGCAAATGCTGCCACAGATTCGACAAAAACTACTCCATAGAGATCACAAACGTCTCTTTGGGGAGCTTCGATAGTTGCTTGATTGGTGGGAATAGCCCAAGAAAAAAGAATGCTGATCAATGCGAATGCCTTCATATTATGCTTTATTAAACATTCAAAGATAAAAAACTTTAGTTTTATAACGCAGATAATGCCGCTCTTGGTCTAACGCAGAGGCAGAAGTTTAAAGGCAAAAGAAATACCTTTTTTGTTAACCTCCTTTTTTCAGACTCATTATTGATTAGTCCTTTCCATCAATTTGCTTATTTCGATTAGCCATGGAACATGCATGGGCAATCATTGCCAGACGCCTAGAAAACCAGACTGCAGCGGCTTTTCGCTTTGTTGAAGAATTGAAACAAACTTCTCCCGACCAATTAGAGGCTCATCTAAGCGCTCATATCCCGAACTTTGCAGACCTCAAGCTTCGCCATACACTACAAGCCACTAAGCTCGCCATCCTAGCCTCTCAGCCAGAAGGCCCAAGAGTAGCGTTCCCTGAAAGGAGTATCATGGAAAAAAGCATCCAAATCTTTGAAGCAGAATTAGAGCGCAGAGAGCTGGAGATTCCTCTTACGAAGGTACCTTCATCTGAAAAACTAAATGCCTACGGGGATTTGCAGGAACGCTTCAGTGCCTTGCAACAAAGTATGCGACCGGATCAGGCGAAGGCCAATTTTTCCTCCTTCGAGGCTTTATTGCCAGAATTGGATACGGCACTTCAGATGGAACCTATCGACTATTTACAACAAGACTTAGAACAGCTTTATGTTGATTGCTTAGGTAATATAGGAACAAGTTACGCAGCTTTATTCGATAGGGAGAAGACGAGAGAGTATTATGAAGCAGCGATAGCAAGGGCCCAGTTAAATGATTTGCCTCAATCGGTAAACCGATACAAAATCAAGCTGGTTGATTTTCTCTTCACTCAAAGTGAAGATTACAATTATGGATTAGCCGAGTTTTTGCCCCAATTGATTGCTTTGCAAACTGATTCACCCAGCCTAACTAGAGTGGACTTATGTATTCGGTTTGCTAATGCCTATCTGAAGGTGGAGGATTGGGTCGGCGCGCAAGAGATGAAGTCCCAATTGTTAATGGATTTACCTGCCCTAGGATTTGCTATACCCAATTTAGATCAGTTGGAAGAGAGTTTCGCCCAATGGGTTAGTAGGGCGGATAAAGTGGCAAAAGACACAAATCAGTTTTTGGCCAACTTAAAAACGGTAATTATGGCCTATATCGGTGTCGCTCATTTGGATTCTCATCTGGCCTCTAGCCCAGCCGGTAAAGATAAGGCATTGAAAAAAATGCAGGCTCTCAAGAACTTAGACCTGCAAATGGAGGAGCGGATTGCGGCTCTAGAAATGCAAGATAATGCCTATTTAGAAAGCCGCTTTTCTCAAAATCCTAGTCCCATGGAGGATGGATTTTCGGCTTACCAGCGTGAATCCGATGCCTTCTTTTTGGCTTTTGAAGCTTTGCATAATCGATTTCAGACGGGTGAAAAAAACGCAGTCCTTTTAAGAGAGGTCGAAGATTTAGAAAAAGAAGCGCAGAGATTAGGGAGTTCTCAGCATGCTAGTATGCTGGTTCATCTGCAAGCAAAAATCCGATTCGCTACCGGCGAAAATGAACAGGCATATCTCCTATCCAAGCAAGCCATCGCAGAATCTCTGGCAGAGGATCGTTATGAAGACGCACTATATTTTTATGATGATTTGTTGCAAACCTATGCAGCTGGAGGAAAGCAGGAGGCCATAGCAGCACATGTAGCCAAGGCTATTGATATAGTAGAGCAATATCGTTATCACCTAGGCCCCTCGTATCAGCAAAACGCCTTTATAGGAGGCAAGGTGTCATTTTATCAACTTGGGGTTTTTGCGGCCTGGAAAGCGGAGGATTATGATTTGCTTTTGCACCGAATGAGTTTGGCCAAAGCAAGCGCGAGTATGCGTCTCTTCTTAGCGGGTCAAAACGCTAGTGAAAGAGCAGATGGTCAGGAAATCCGCAAGGAAATCGAGGCACTAGATATACAAATTCAAGCTGCTTCTGGAAAAGAGATCGAAGCGCTACAAGAAAAGCGCAGTCAACTTTTTGCTTTGCTTGCGACCCAAAGCACTATTAAGCAAGCCTTACCTAAACCTAGTTTAAGGAAAATCCAAAATAGCCTTAGCGAGGAAGAAGCAGTCTGTACCTACTTTTGGTTAGCGGAGGAAGTACTCCTCATCATAGGGATTAGTAAAGATGCCTTCAAGATTAGCCGGCAAATTTTTGATGGAGCTAGCCTCGCTGCCTTACAGACTCTCTTATCTCAAATTGGAGAGTCCAATGGTCGTGTCGGGCTTGACCAAGCCTTAATTGATCGCATGGGTATTCTTTTGCTCCCCGAGGAAATTTTTCAAGTGATAGGTGCAAAAAAGCGCCTGCGCATCTCTCCTCATCAAATATTACACCTGTTTCCCTTTCATGCGGTAAAAAGGGAGGGGTACTATTTATTTGAAAGCTTTGCCTGTAGCTATTTCCCTAATCTGAGTGCGTTATTGACTGAGCGTTCCGAAAATCGGAAACAGAAAACCTTAGCTATGGGGGTGGAGAAATTTCAACTTCCTCACTACAACCTGACATCCCTTCCGGGAGCATGGCAAGAGGTACATGAACTTCAAAAAATTTATCCAGAAGACAATCTAGCAGTACGGTTAAACGAGGCAGTGAGAATAGAAGAGATTCGGCAATTAGCTAAAGTCGGAAAGCTTTCTTCTTATGATACCATTCACTTGGCTTTACATGGGGAAAATGCTTCGCAGAACGCTAAAAACCCGATGGAAACTCGGCTTTTTCTGCAAAATGGTGCTATTGACGGTTTAGAAATTAGCCAGTGGGAGCTAAATGCTGACTTAGTGATCTTGAGTGCTTGTCATTCGGGTAAACGTGGGCAAAGAGGGCGCTCAGGGAGTGAGGGAATCGCGGCCGATGAAGTATTTGGTTTACAAGCTGCCTTTTTTGGGGCGGGGGCAAGGCAAATATTAGGTGCATTGTGGCCTGCTTCGGATTTGGCTACACAAAAGATTATGCTAGCCTTTCATCGTTACTACCAAAGCATGGAGGCAGATTTTGCCTTACAAGCAGCGATGAAAGCCTACTTAGCAGAGGATCACACTGAAGATAAACCCAGTATGACGCGAAATCTTTTTGCTGAAGACAATCCTTTTGAGCCAGTCAAAACCAGTAAAACCAACCCTGTATTTTGGGCTCCTTTCTTCCTGACTTTCATTGGTCGTTAGGCAAATAAGGTCCCTTGACTAGGATCACTGCCTGGCATACGGCCAAAATGTTGAAAGGCCCTCTCAGTCGCGACGCGCCCCCGATTGGTGCGTTTGATAAATCCTTCCATCACCAGATAAGGTTCATAAACCTCTTCGATAGTTTCGGCTTCCTCGCCTGCCGAGGCAGCAATAGAGTTAAGCCCCACGGGACCACCTTTAAACTTATCGATGATCGTCAGCAAGATTTTGGCATCCATATCGTCCAGACCGGCCTCGTCCACTTCTAAAGCCTCAAGCGTGGTACAAGCAATATCAAAGGTGATGACGCCGTCTCCCTTTACTTGGGCAAAGTCTCGCGTTCTGCGCAGCAGTCTATTAGCAATCCTCGGTGTACCTCGGCTCCTACGCGCGATTTCTAAAGCTGCATTTGCCTTAATCGGCACATCTAAGACGCCAGCAGAGCGTTGGATGATTCGTTGCAGCGTCTCAGCATCATAATACTCCAAGCGTGCATTGATCCCAAAACGAGCTAACATAGGAGAGGTCAAAAGACCCGCCCGAGTAGTGGCGCCAACTAGGGTAAAAGGATTGAGCGAAATTTCGATGCTTCGGGCATTGGGGCCTGACTCCACCATGATGTCGATTTTGAAGTCTTCCATGGCAGAGTAAAGATATTCCTCTATCACAGGAGAAAGACGGTGAATCTCATCAATAAAGAGCACATCCCCTTCATCAAGATTGGTCAGCAAACCGGCGAGATCACTCGGCTTTTCTAGCACTGGTCCAGAAGTAGTGGTGATCTGAGCGTTCAACTCGTTGGCCACAATAAAAGAGAGGGTCGTTTTGCCCAAACCAGGAGGGCCATGCAAGAGGACGTGATCAAGGGCTTCGCCTCTGAGCTTAGCCGCTTCGATAAAGATTTTGAGGTTGTCGGTGAGCTTTTTTTGGCCGGTAAAATCCCCTAGCTCCTGCGGTCGGAGATGGCGTTCATCGTCAGATGCCGCAAAAGGATCTAGCATTTCATTTCGCATGACGGCTAAAATTAGTATTTGAGCCTTGAAAATGCTAATTAAATTAGTCTGGCTTCGACATATATGCCGAAGCCACATATTAGAACCCTTTAGGTATTACATATTGCGACGATACTGACCTCCCACCTCATACATAGCATGAGTGATCTGACCCAAGGAGCAAACTTTGGTAGCCTCGATCAATGCCTCAAAAAGATTGCCATTTTGGATGGCGACCTGTTGGAGATTATGCAAGGCTGCTTTACCTGCTTCTGTATTACGCGCTTGAAAGGCAGCTAGCTGTTCGATCTGGAGTTGTTTTTCCTCCTTCGTAGAACGAATAATCTCTTCCGGAATCACGGTTGGAGACCCCTCATCTGAAAGGAAAGTATTTACCCCGATGATGGGATATTCGCCCGTATGCTTGAGGCTTTCGTAATAGAGAGACTCTTCTTGGATCTTGCTGCGCTGGTACATGGTTTCCATCGCTCCGAGTACACCGCCGCGTTCCGTGATACGGTCAAACTCCATCAAAACAGCCTCCTCTACGAGGTCGGTCAACTCCTCAATGATAAAAGCTCCTTGCAGTGGATTCTCATTCTTGGTCATCCCCAATTCGTGGTTGATGATCATCTGAATGGCAATCGCGCGACGCACTGATTCTTCTGTAGGCGTAGTGATCGCCTCATCATAGGCATTGGTATGCAAAGAGTTACAGTTGTCGTAGATCGCATACAGCGCCTGCAGGGTAGTACGGATATCGTTAAAAGATATCTCTTGAGCATGAAGCGAACGCCCGGAAGTCTGAATATGATACTTAAGCTTTTGCGAACGATCGTTGGCTTTGTACTTCAACTTCATCGCCTTGGACCAAATACGACGGGCCACGCGACCAATCACTGCATATTCTGGATCGACTCCGTTGGAGAAGAAGAAGGATAAGTTGGGCGCAAAGTCATCGATATTCATACCTCGTGAGAGATAATACTCTACGAAGGTAAAGCCATTGGAAAGCGTGAAGGCTAACTGACTGATCGGATTAGCCCCCGCTTCAGCGATGTGATAACCAGAAATCGAAACTGAATAGAAGTTACGAATGCTGTTGTCGATGAAGTATTGCTGCACATCTCCCTGTAACTTGAGCGAAAACTCAGTAGAGAAGATACAGGTGTTTTGCGCTTGATCTTCCTTTAGAATGTCAGCCTGAACCGTGCCACGCACTTTAGACATGGCCGAGGCCTTGATTTCTTGATAAACCTCTGCAGGCAGAACCTCATCGCCCGTAACCCCAAGCAGCATGAGACCTAGGCCATCATTGCCTTCAGGGAGTTCGCCTTGATAGCGAGGACGTTCCTTGCCTTTGGCTTGGTAAATAGCTTCGATTTTTGCTTCGATCTCAGCCTCTAAGCCTTGCTCCTTGATGTAAAGCTCACATTGTTGATCAATGGCAGCATTGAGGAAAAAGCCCAATACAGTCGCTGCAGGCCCATTGATAGTCATGGAAACCGAAGTACTTGGATTACAAAGATTGAAACCAGAGTACAGTTTTTTGGCATCATCGAGTGTACAAACCGAAACCCCCGAGTTACCGATTTTACCGTAGATGTCAGGTCGATAAGCAGGATCTTCACCATAAAGCGTAACCGAGTCAAAAGCCGTTGAGAGACGCTTCGCAGGCAGGCCAAGAGAGACATAGTGAAAGCGCTTATTGGTGCGCTCTGGTCCACCCTCTCCGGCAAACATACGGGTTGGATCTTCCCCTTCACGTTTGAATGGAAATACACCCGCTGTGTAAGGAAACTCGCCAGGTACATTTTCTCTAAGATTCCACTTCAGGATGTCAGCCCAGCTACGATAGGGGGGGAGGGCGATTTTTGGAATCTTATTGCGAGAAAGCGACTCTGTATGCGTTTTGACTCGGATTTCGCGATTTCT
>JBCCQN010000093.1:0-29797 GCA_039024315.1 Bacteroidota bacterium | reverse complement strand
CAGGGCGAAGACATTGGCCTCACTTGGGGCACAACTCAAGAGATCAATAGTGATTACTTTGCCATTGAGCGCTCGCTAGACGGCCAAGCGTTCGATGAAATCGGCCAAACCAAAAGCGCCGGTACCACCCGTCTGGAGCAGGAATACCGCTTCACGGATTACAAGGCGATCTATCAAGGACCAGCGGAGTTGTACTACCGTATTCGTCAGGTAGATGTAGATGGTAGCTTTAGCTACAGCAATACCGTAGCGATCAATCCAGAGCGTTTGGGAGAGAACTTAAACCTCTTCTTGGCCCCCAATCCTGCGGATCGTCAGGTAGAACTCTTGATGCAAAGCGGAGCGAGTGAATCGCTCCAGATCTCGGTGGTCAATTCGCTAGGCCAAGCAGTCTATAGCAAAATACTGCCACAGGCCCATGAGACCGAACGGCTCGCTATTAACCTACAAAACTGGGCCAGCGGCATCTACTACGTACGCGTAGACAATGGCAATGCCGCTGTAGTGAAGAAACTGATCGTTCGCTAAGGCGAAACACCAAAATAAAGAAAGCGGAACTCTTGGCTAAAGGGTTCCGCTTTTGCCAGTAGAAAAATTGGCAATCGTTTGTCTTAATACCTTGAGACAGGTAGCCAGTTCTTGCTGTTCTATGCCTTGGGTCGCTTCTGTGATTGCTTTTTTGGCACAGCTAACTGCTTGCTCTTCTAGAGCGTAGCCTGCTTCAGTAAGATAGATATGATAAATCCTACGATCATTTTCATCTCTCTGCCGCTTGACTAGTCCTAAATGCTCCAGAGAATCGATATGCCGCGTAATATTGGCTCGGTTTCGGTGGCTAAGAATAGCTAGATTTTGTTGACTGCAGCCGTCTTTTTGCCACAAAATGCTGAGAATCCTAAACTGGTCAGCACTAATAGGTAGATTTTGTGCTTTAAGGTAATCAGCTAATCGTTTAAAGATTAGTGAATAGCTTCTACCTAATAAACTTGCTAGGGATCGGTGAAAATAGAAATGGTCAAAAGAGGTTGCTTTCATCGATCCTAAAATGTGAAAACTTTAGGAAAGTGAAGTAGTAATGAAAGAATATTTCGAAAATCGTCTTTTTTGAAATATTGAAGATTACTTGCACCTGAAGCTTTTTGAGGTATTAAGGCCATTTAAGTCCTGAGGAATTTTTCGCACATACGATCAAAGTCAGCATATTCTGCTACATGCCAAGTTTGGATCCCTACTGCTGCTGCCCCTTCGATATTGGGGCGGGAATCATCCAAAAAGAGCGTTTCTTCTGCTTTCCAGCCTGCTGTTTCTAGAGCGGTCTCATAGATTTCCGCATCAGGCTTTCGCATTCCCATTTCAAAAGAAAGGAAAACATGATCGAGCTTACTAAAAATGGGCTCACACTCTTCCTTGAAGACGGAGTAATGATAAGCGTTGGTATTACTCAGGAGAGCTAGATGATATTGCTTACTAAGCTTTTCGATTGCTTCTACTCTGCCCGGAATGACGCCTGTCAATAGCTCTTTCCAAGCGAGAATCACATCTTCCTGAGGAGCCTGGAGTTTATAGGCTTTAATCAAGCCGTCGGCTAAGTCCTCGATTTCGATTTCTCCTTTATCTAATTGACAAAAGAGATCGTGTTGCTGTTCTTTCGTAAAAGGCACCCCATCGTTTTGAGGGGCCATGGCCTGCCAGCGTTTTTGGGTATGTTGAGGATTGATTGCGTAGAGTACGTCGCCAAGGTCAATTAGGAGGTTGCAGATTTCAGCCATAAAGGTTTTTTGATGATTGCGCCTAAGTTAGCAAAGGCATCATCTTCTTGCCAAAAGAAATGAAAAGCAACAAGGTTCATCATGATCATAGTGGCGGCGAAGAAGGTGAGGTCCATAAAGACCGCAATGCCTAGGTGCATGCCTACGATCCCCCACAACCAAAATCGTTTGACTCCTTTAATCCAAATGGCGATTGGATAAAGTAATTCTAAGATAATGACAGACACACCTAGGGCTAGAGGTATCCAGGCATAATCAGCCATCCAGTCAAAAGAAAAACTAGTGCTCATCGGGCGGTTGATGGATTTCCAAATGGATTCTCCGTTCCACCAATTGGGCCCAATGGCTTTACCAAAACCGCCAAAGAAGTAAATTACACACATATGCAACTGCAACAGACGTAAGTAGGGTAGAGGATTCGTTCGCCGAGGGCTGAACAAAAAACGATCGAGCGCAAACTTCTCACTCACTGGGAAGAAGATGCAGTAGAAGAGCAAAATGGTATGGATATAGTCAACTCCATAAGACATATAGTGGGCTGACTTTACGAAGGCTAGGTGCAAAAGCCATAACAGCACGGCACTTGGTTTGGTAAATAAACCTAAGCCCAAAGTGATAATTAAACCCACATAAATATTTCTTAAGGCCAACAATGCTTCCATCTCACCAGTGCCAAAAGCATTTTGAATCCAGTTGGTAAGGTGATGGCTAGTTAGCTGCAAGGGAGAAATATAAGCGGTCGCAATATCCCCTCTAATGAAGCCTTCTTGGCCATAAATCGTCAAAAAGTCTCCCCAAGTAGCGATCGTTTGGGCTAATAGAATTATAGCCAAGATAATTCTCAAAAAGGGAAGAGAGTATTGGTCCTTGGAAGGGGTGAAGAAGAATTGATGGATGGCGGCTTTCATGACGATTTATTCTAGATGATAGTCGTAATGCAAAATATGGGCATAATCAGGGCGTTCACCCGCTTGAAATTCAGCGATGACAGGAAGGTCATAGACCAATAAGTCAGCTTCGATATTACGATAAGGAGGATGGTCTTCTAGCACTTTGAGGGCCATGGACTTCATGATCACATCCATGAATTTGTCATATTTTTCATCTGGCTTATCGATTTTGTCCATGAAGACATCAAAGGCCGTGAAATAGCGGGTTAAAGCTTCTTTGCTATAATGCCTTGGCAGGCTGGTCTCTATCACGTTTCCATCATCATCTTTGATGGTATACAAAACCAAAAACTGGCTGGCCACATTGGGGGCATAAAAACCATAACCGGTCTCAGCGCCACTATAATCAGAGTAGAGACGAAAGACATCTGAAAACACACCGGTTTTTTCAAGCATTTTCATAGCTAGGCCCTCTTCAGCGCGATCTTCAAAATAATCGTAGTAAACCTGCTCCTCGATGATAATGTTGTTGTATATCATGCAAAAGAGGTGGAAGGCAAAAAAGCCGAGTAACAAATACTTTTTCATGAGGCTAAGGGAAGGGCAGGAGCGTCCAAAGACGCCCCTACAATTGAATCAAATGCGAACTTAATCTGCGTAGCGTCCTAGGATAGCATCTACCTGGGTCCCGATGGATTGAATGCCACCGAGCGTAACCCAAGCCTTCTCGTCAAAAATGGTGGACTCGCTAAACTTGTTTTCATCCTTGGTTTTGGAGCGAACTAACTTTTTCTTGAATAGGACGACGCCCATTACTACCCCCTGAGAGGGCTCCATACTAGTTCCATAATGTTTGCCGACTTGGCGGAAAGTACGTAGGTCGTACTGACCATAAGTTTTCATTTTACCATTTTCGTAGTAGGCCAAAGCTCCTAAAGGTTCTTTATATTCCTTGAGGGCTTTGAGGAGACGTTGCTTATCCGAATCGGCAATCTTAACGGTAGAGGGGATGATGTAGGCACCTTCTTTGGTCCTAATCACCTTTTTACTGGCTTCGTAGGGTTTAAAGGCCCATAACAAGCTCACCATTACTACTAGAATGGGTAGCATAAAAGGTTTCAACTTCATAATTAAAGGGATTTAGATTTGGTGTTCCCTTTTAGGTATCATGAAGTTTGCGAAACGTAACTAAGCATCAGGGATTTGAGAATCGGCGGAAGATTTCAAAAGCTTCTTTTTCACGTTTGGTGATTCTTGTGAGCAGGCCGGAATTTTCATGAGCGGGATTGTTGCTGCCCTCGACCAGACGGAAGAAATAAGCCTCCGGAATTTGCAGACTGTCTAGCTTTCGAATATAGTATTCCAAGCGCTCAGCCTGATAAGACTCGGATCTTGACTCTAGATTGAGGTTTGGCCCGCCAAATTCCGATACAATCAAAGGACTGCTGCTTAAAGTGCGGAAGTGGTCCAGAATCTCATCCCAGTTTTCAGGATCATCATAAAGATGAAGATCCAGTTCATCGTATTGCGCTAGACTTAAAATAGAATCAATCCTCGCTAATCCGGCAGTTAGCTCTTGTCCATTGCAATTTGCCTCTAAAAAGGCTTGGTCATAGAGATTGCCTTCATCGTCCTCAAACTTATCTAGTTTCCCTGCGCAGCCCGCCATAAGGCGCAAGGAAATCGTGGTGAAGCCTCCCAGAACTACTTGAGTTGTAGGCGAATGTTCTTGTACAGCTTGATAAACGATATTATTGGCCGCTACAAATTCAGCGGCACTGCCAATGTACCAAAAGTCGGACTGCCACTCATTGCCGTATTGGATCTTCGCAATTTGATTGGGAAAGCGGATGAGTAAACTGTCGATATAGGTATTAAAGGCTTGATTGCCGTTGTAAACGCAGGATCGCTCATTTTTGCGATCACTACAGGCCCAATCTGGTCCGTTGGATTGTACGGTGAGAAGGACTTCATAGCCATTTTCATTGGCCCAATTGAGGCGGGCTTCAATGGGCCCCCAGTTAAATAATCCAGCTACGGGTTCACGAAACCTCCATTCTTCGGCAAAGCGAATCTTTTTGACGTTTAGTTTATCTAGTTTTTCTCGGGAAAGTTCTCGTTGTTCACCATCCTCTACGGCAGGGAAGGAAATAGCTAATTCTAGTTGATTTAGTTGATAATCCGCTGGGTCGAAGGGTTCGGGCTTATCACAAGCAAAGCAAAGGATCAATAGGAATGAACAGAAAAGGCTACGCATAAGAGTGATAGTTTGGTTTTTTACTCCCGAAAGCTTTCGGGACGCGGAACGCTTATCCCTTCTCGAAGGGTGCAGTATTCGCATGCTTTATACTTAGCTTCCCGCCAAAGCTATACCAAATCTAAAATGAAGGGATGAGCGTTCTGCGAAGTAGTAAGAAAATAAGAAACTGAACACAGAGGCACGGAGAAACAGAGATTTGATTATGATTCATTTAAAAAATCAGGCACTCAAAACTTCAAACAATTGAATAAGCGTTCTGCGAAGCAGTAAGAAAATAAGAAACTGAACACAGAGGCACAGAGAAACAGAGACACAAAAAAAGGAGTACGAAACCGTACTCCTTATATATTCACCGAGGTGTGTATGCTTAAGCTTCTTCAGCGGCTACTTCGGCAGTTTCCTCTGCACGTTGGCGCTGGGCTTCTTTTGCTACGCGATCATCTTCCTTACGCTTCTTACGCTCTTGTAGACCTTCTGTGATAGCGTCTGACATAGTACGCAGGATCAGCTGAATAGACTTTGCAGCATCGTCATTAGCTGGGATAGGGAAGTCAACCAAATTAGGATCGCTGTTGGTATCAACCATCGCGATAGTAGGGATGTTGAGTTTGCGAGCTTCTGCAACTGCAATATGCTCTTTCTTAACATCGACGATGAAAAGAGCAGAAGGCAGACGGTTTAGATCCGCAATACCACCTAATACTTTTTCTAGTTTAGTTTTTTCACGAGTCAACATCAGGCGCTCCTTCTTGTTGATACGTTCGAAGGTACCGTCAGCAGCCATCTTTTCGATGTTTTTCATCTGCTTGATACTCTTACGTACAGTCGAGAAGTTGGTGAGCATACCACCCAACCAACGTTCGGTCACGAATGGCATGTTGACGCGCTTCGCTTCCATTTCAACGATTTCTTTGGCTTGCTTTTTAGTAGCAACAAAGAGGATTTTACGTCCGGAAACAGAAAGCTGCTTGGCTACCTGAGATGCTTCGGTGAGCATGCGCAGGGACTTATTTAAGTCAATGATGTGAATACCATTGCGCTCCATGAAGATGTATGGAGACATTTTGGGATTCCACTTTTTCTTGAGGTGGCCGAAGTGTACACCGGCCTCTAGCATATCTTGATAACTAGGTTGCTGCATCCCGATATTATCGTTTAGAGAATTGAGAGCTCTTACGAGCTTTTTTCTTACCGTATTTTTTGCGTTCGACCACTCTGGCGTCGCGAGTCATAAAACCAGCGGCTTTCATGGGTGGACGATATTCTTCATTGACTTTTTCCAAGGCACGAGCGATACCAAGACGAACTGCCTCAGCTTGACCAGTGCTACCGCCACCATTGACGTTTACCTGAATGTCAAAATTGTTGTTACTTAATTCATTAACCCTAAATGGGGCTAGAATTTTCAAACGATCGAGGTCGATCGGGAAGTAGTTGGCAAATTCCCGCTTGTTTACGATGAACTTCCCTGTGCCCCCTTCGCTTAAGATAACGCGGGCAACAGAAGCTTTGCGACGACCTACGGTTACTATTCTATCCATTATTTATGAATCTGCTTGTCTTGCTTATTTCAGTTCAAATACTTCTGGTTCCTGTGCGGCATGTGGATGCTCTGATCCAGCATATACACGAAGGTTGCTATAAAGTCTGTTTCCTAGCTTGTTGCGAGGAAGCATGCGCTTAACGGCGTTTTCTAGTACCCTTTCAGGATACTTTTCCATCATTACCCTAGCACTCATGGAGCGCTGCCCTCCTGGATAACCAGTGTGGCGCAGGTATTCTTTTTGGTTGATCTTATTACCAGTGAAGCGAACTTTGTCAGCATTGATAACGATCACGTTGTCTCCACAATCTACGTGTGGGGTGAAGTTTGTTTTATGCTTACCGCGTAGGATACTGGCAATTTGGCTAGCCGCACGACCAACCACTTGGCCTTCTACGTCTATTACCAACCACTTTTTATCGACAGTACCCTGATTAGCGGATACCGTTTTATAATGTAATGAGTTCATTGCTTTATAAACTGTCTTTTCAAACGGTCGTGCAATTACGGATAATTTTCTACAAAACGCAACCAGCAATTAAGAATAATTACGTGAAGGGAATGGAATTGGCACCTTAAACTGATAGGGTAATTATTCCGTAAAGAAATATAATTATGCAGGGAAGCCACAAAAGGGATCAAATAGACCGTTACGGGCTCCTTTTCTCTATTTTATTGGGTAAGGAATCAGCAGCAGATGATTGTGGAAAAAAGGGATAAAAACACTCCTTTGTTTCCAGTAGTTCTAATAGTATCTTTTTAATCAGTCTCCTTGAGAATTGCCAATTTCCTTAACCCAATGAACCTAACCCAGTTGTCATTATTCAACTTTCGCTTTTGGGCCGTATTCATTCTCAGCTCCGGAATTACTTATAGCCTAAACGCAACCCACAACCTTGCGGGACAAATCACTTGTGCCCAATCTGATCCCAATCAGCCCAATACTTATTTAGTTACCCTCACTACTTATACTGACCCTGCACCCGCGGGGGTCGATAGATGCTCGGCTGATATAGAAATTTGGACTACTGGCGCTAGCCCTACCTTAATTACTACTCTGGCCAATATTCCGCGTTCCAATGGACCTATTATCGGCGGGCCGATCAATGATTGTCCTATCAGTGATCCCAATGTGGTCATCCGTGATGGTATCGTAGTAAAAGGTACTGTCAAGGAAAATATATACAGCATCGAATATACGTTCCCCGGCCCAGGGGAATACGAACTAAGATATACTGACATGTATCGTCATGGCTCTGTGGTCAATATCGATAACCCAGATAACCAGACTTTCTACGTCGAAACGAGACTGTTTATCACTCCGGCAATCGTGGGAGATAATAATACTCCGATTCTACTCAATCGTCCTTTGCAGGATGCTTGTTCGGGAAAGATTTGGGTACACAATCCTGGTGGCTTTGATCCTGATGGCGATTCCTTGGTATACGAATTGCGCCCCTCTTTCCAGTATGAGACGCCCAACCCGCCTTCTGCTACTTCTGGCTACATCTTCCCTGATGACGCTCAGTTTGGCCCCAACGCGACCTTTAATATGGATCCAGAAACGGGTTTGATCACTTGGGATGTCCCCCAGACATTAGGAATTTACAATTTTGCCTTTACGGTGAAAGAGTATCGAGATGGTGCCCTGTTGGGATACATTGTGCGTGATATGGCAGTTTGGGTGATCGATTGTGATAATAATCCTCCTATCGTCGAAACCATCAGCGATACCTGTATCTATGCTGGTGAAACTTTAAGCTTTGATTACAAAGCTTGGGACCCAGATGTGATTGATAGCCTTTATCTCAGTCTTAACAATGGTGGTTTGGGTAACAACGGTCCTTTTTCGGTTGACAATCCTGCTACTATTCAAGGTGCGATCGTGGACTTTGTCAATGGTAATATCCCTTATAGCAACCTACCACAGGCGACTATCAATAATGGCTTTGATCCGGTTGATACCATAAAAGGTACGATCACTTGGGATACTGAGTGTGATAATATTCGCAAGCAGTTCTACCAAGTGGACTTGGTGGCTTCGGACAATCGAAATTATTCACTGCCTACGGCAACCAGTAATACCACCTTGGAAGCCCACCGAGCGGTAACCATTAGAGTTGTCCCGCCGCCGCCGAGTGATCTGACGATAACGCAAGGTCTAAGGACCCTCACCCTCGATTGGGCGCCGACTTTTTGTGGCGACTTAGTGGTTGGATATAATATATATAGGAAGGTAGGACCTGAAGGATTTTCTCAAGATAGTATCTGCTGCGAATCAAGTCCTCAAGACATGGGTTTTGAGCTTTTGACTTTCCAAGCTGATTGGCTCAATACAAGCTTCGTCGATTCTTTGACGGATGTTAGCTCGATCATCGGAGAGGAAATCTGCTATGTGGTTACAGCCATGTATGACGATCAAAACAATCCGGGGCTTCCCATTTTGGAAAGTTGTGCTACCAATGAAGCTTGCGCAGAGATTGAAGCAGAGCCTATTTATATGACCAATGATAGTGTGAGTGTGACGTCTGCGACGAACGGTGAGATTTTTGTCAGTTGGTCGCAGCCGACCGTTTCGGAGTTTTTTCCTGCGCCGATTACTTATCGTCTATACCGTGCCAATAATAATGCCTTCCCCGCAATTGCCATCGCAGACTTAGGTTTCAACGATACGACCTTTACGGATACAGGTATAGACACAGAGATTCGCGGCTATAACTATCGTGTAGAGATGTTTGATGCCCTTGGATTACGCATTCCTACTGGTGATGTAACCAATGTCGGGAGCAGCATTTTTTTGACTGCCTCTGGAGGCAATAATCTCGTCCAATTGAGTTGGACAGAATTTGTGCCTTGGCAAAACACCAATTATGAAGTCTGGCGCTCTGACAATGGGGGGCCATTTGCGGTAATTACAAACGTTCCGGGAACCGGTGCCAATACCCACAGCTATACTGATAGTGGCCTAAACCCTAACTTTGAGTATTGCTACTTTATCCGTTCGGAAGGTAGTCATAACGAGCCGGGGATAAAACCTAATCTTATCAATGATTCGCAACGAGACTGTGCCTTTGCTAGAGATGAGGAAGCTCCTTGTCCGCCTACCGTAGTGGCTGGGGGCAATTGTGATTCACTCAAGCATGAGATCTTAGTTTCCCGCTCCGATCTGGACTGCGCCAGTGATACAGACTTTATTACGGTACTTTTTGCCAATAATTCGGCTGGACCCTATATGGAGGTGGCTAGCTATTTATATACAGACTTTGATGCCAATGGGGAGATTCGTTTTGAGCGTCTCTTCGAAAACGGTAGTAATACCTTCGCGGGTTGCTATGTAGTAACGGCGACCGATACCTTGGGTAATACGAGTGAACTGAGCGAGCCTTGGTGTATCGACTTCTGCCCACGGATAGAGCTACCCAATATTTTTACGCCTAATGCCGATGGAGTCAATGATATATTTAGACCTGTAACTTATCAGGATATTGCATTACGTGAGTTTATCGTTTTTGATCGCTGGGGGCGCCGTATGTACACCAATACCTCTAATATTTCGGAGCTTTGGACGGGGCAAATTGACTTTAGCAATCAGCAGGCTGTGGAGGGAGTTTACTATTATTACATCCGCTACGAAGAACTTGGTATCAATGGTAATACCCAAAGAGAAGCTAAAGGCTGGGTAATGCTAGCCCGCTAGAAAATAATGATTCTAATGCCCCTCCTGCCTTGGAGGGGTAATAAGGCTAGGATGCAAAGGGCCTAATCCGTAAAAACTTTTTACATCTAGCGGCGTTTTCTAGTCTCTAAATCAAGCAAGAAAAAATGTTTACAGGGATAATCGAAAATATGGGTCGCGTGCTAGCGATCAAGGAAGAGGGCAGCAATCGTATTTTCGAGATTGAAGCTCCTTTTGATGAGGCGATAAAAGTTGATCAAAGTATTGCGCATAATGGCGTATGTTTGACGGTTACGGATATTATGGGAGACGCCTCCGGCGAACGCGTCCATTATTCGGTTACCGCCGTTGAAGAAACCTTAATTAAAACCAATCTTAGTGATTGGACGGTCGATCATAAAGTCAATATCGAAAGATGTCTAAAGGTTGGCGACCGTCTTGACGGGCACTTTGTCCAAGGACATGTGGATACTACTGGTACAGTACAAAAAGTCGAAGATCGCGACGGTTCATGGAATTATCATTTCTCCTTTGATCCTCAACATTCTGCTTTAATGGTAGACAAAGGCTCCATATGTATCAATGGCGTCAGCTTGACGGTGGTTAAGAGCGGACTGGGAACGTTTTCAGTAACGATCATCCCTTACACTTATGAGCATACTAACTTCCACCAGTTGAAAGTAGGGCATGCTGTCAACCTAGAATTTGACATTTTGGGTAAATATCTCCTCAAAAATCAGCAGATAAGTATTCCTATGTAGCTTGATGGGGTGGGGATCAGTCGTTATATTGATCTCTACTAAAAAAGGCTACTTATGAATCATAAATCCTCAAAACTTAATCGTCGAGATTTTGTCAAAGGTTCTGCCCTCGCTATGGGCGGGCTAATGGCTGCTCCTCTAGGGGCCCGAGCTATGGGCCATCTCACAGGTTCCGATACTATCAAGATTGGTTTGATAGGCTGCGGAGGCCGTGGTACTGGTGCTGCATTACAAGCACTTTCTACTGATCAAAATGTACAACTCGTAGCCATGGCCGATGCCTTCAGGGATCGCTTGGATAAGAGT
Source organism: Bacteroidota bacterium (assembly GCA_039024315.1). Classification (GTDB taxonomy): domain Bacteria; phylum Bacteroidota; class Bacteroidia; order J057; family J057; genus JBCAWW01. Next base: position 18,592 of record JBCCQN010000093.1, on the reverse strand, counting down.
TATGGTGCCCTCACGGATCCCGATACAACGGATTGGTCAGGCGCGAAAAGCGATGTTGACAGAGTAAAGGTCGCGGAAGAAAACAAATTTGTGGGTTTTGACGCCTACAAAAAAGTCATCCCTATGGTGGATGTGGTCTTAATTGCGACCCCTCCGGGCTTTCGGCCTATTCATTTTGAGGCTGCGATCAAGGCTGGTAAGCACGTTTTCATGGAAAAGCCGGTGGCTACTGATGCACCTGGGATCCGTCGTGTTTTGGCGGCGGCCGAAATGGCCAAGAAAAAGCGCCTCAACGTAGTAGTAGGGCTGCAACGCCACTATCAAACCGTCTATCGTGAGTGGATGGACCGCATCCATGGTGGCGCGATAGGGGATATTGTTACTTCCCATGTTTACTGGAATTCTGCTGGGGTCTGGGTACGCGATCGCGCAACGCTTGAAAAAGCCGCCGGCCGTAAATTGACTGAGATGGAATACCAAATGCGGAATTGGTATTACTTCAATTGGTTATGTGGCGACCATATCACTGAGCAGCATATCCACAATCTGGATGTGAGCAATTGGGCCAAAGAGGCCTACCCTGTGCGTGCCAATGGGCAAGGGGGGCGCCAAGTCCGAAATGGCAAAGACCATGGGGAGATTTTTGACCATCACTTTGTAGAGTTTGAATATGCAGACGGTAGTCGTATGTTCTCCCAATGTCGTCATATCAAAGGCTGTATGAACCGCGTTACGGAGGCATTCCAAGGCACCAATGGTAGTGCGCCCAAGCCGGGAGTGCTACTGACTCGTAGTGGCTACAGCATGTTCAATCATAACTCCAAGAAGGATCCAAACCCTTATCAAGTGGAGCATGATGAGCTATTTGCCGCCATTGCCAAAGGGGAATACAAATTTGCCGATGCAGAAAACGGAGCCAAGAGTACCATGACGGCTCTCCTTGGCCGTGCTGCGACCTACTCCGGTCAAGTTGTCGAATGGGATGATCTGATGCAGTCTGAAATTAGTCTCATGCCAGAGAAATTCTCCTTTGACGCCGAGCCGCCGATCAAGCCTAATGCTGATGGCTATTATCCGATCCCAACGCCAGGTATCACCAAGATGGTATAGCCCAAAGCAATAAAATTGAATCTACATACAAGGGTTGAGGGAGTAAATTCTTCTTCAATCCTTGTTTATATCCACTCTACTATACAAGCAAAATATCATGGACCGAAGAGCATTCGTAAAAAATACCTTTGTGGCGGGAGCCGCCGCTGCGGCGACAACAGGGGGAAGCGTTCTGGCGCAGCCTGATCAAAAACCAAAGGGAGAAGAATTTCAAATGAAATTTGCCCCGCACTTGGGGATGTTCAAGCATTCTGCTGGAGACGACCCTATCGATCAGCTCAATTTTATGGCTGATATGGGGTTCCGAGCCTTTGAAGACAACGGTATGAAAGGCCGAAAGATCGAACTGCAAGAAAAGATGGCCAGCACTATGGCTAAGCGAGGGATAGAAATGGGCGTTTTTGTAGCGCACAAAATCTATTGGAAAGAGCCCAATCTGGCCAGTGGCAAAAAAGACTACTTGGAGGAATTTCTCAGCAATATCAAAGAGTCGGTAGAAGTCGCCAAAAGAGTCAATGCGACTTGGATGACAGTAGTACCGGGGCATGTAGACCTTCGTCTTCAAATGGGTTATCAAACCCAAAATGTAGTCGATGCTCTCAAGCGTGCCTGCGATATCCTTGAACCCCACAATCTGGTGATGGTATTAGAACCGCTAAACTTTTACAATCATCCAGGCCTGTTTTTAACTGAAATCCCCCAGGCCTATCAAGTCTGCCAAGCGGTGGGCAGTACGTCCTGCAAAATATTGGATGATCTCTATCACCAACAGATCCAAGAAGGCAATCTGATTCCCAACATTGATCTGGCTTATGATGAGATTGGCTACTTCCAGATAGGTGATAATCCGGGGCGCAAAGAGCCTACTACAGGTGAAATCAACTATCGTAACGTTTTTAAGCATATTAAGTCCAAAGGCTTTAAAGGCATCCTCGGTATGGAGCACGGTAATTTCCATCCTGGCAAAGAAGGAGAGGAGAAATTGATTGCTGCCTATCGTGAGGTAGATGATTTTTAAGTACTGAGACAATAGTATCTAGTATTGAGTAGTAAGACAATAGTATTCAGTATTCAGACTTTGAAAAAACGACCTCAATGGAGTAAAGAAGCGAATGTTCTTAGTACTAGATACTCCCGAAAGCTTTCGGGATACTTACTACTCAGTACTTAATAGGAAAATAAATTAGTGCCTGAGCTCATGAACAAATTTTACCTCCTCATTCTAGCAACCTTAGCGTTCGCCTGTGGCGAAGCTGCCAAAACTGCTGTCTCTACTGCCGAAGCCCCTGCCGAAGGAGTACCGGTCATCCACCGCTTTGAAAATGAAATCAGAGCCTTTGAAAAGGCGGATTCAATGGCTAGTCCCCCTCAGGATTTTGTCCTATTTGTCGGTAGTTCCAGCGTACGTATGTGGAAGACTATAGCGAAAGATCTGGCACCCCTTCCGGTATTGAATCGTGGCTTTGGTGGCTCTAACTTTGAAGACTTACTCTATTTTTCCGACCGCATTGTTTTTAAATATCAACCTTCTGCCGTAGTAGTTTATGAGGGCGATAATGATATTGTGAGCGATACGCTGAAACCCGAGCATGTCGCTATGCGGATGGGAATGTTCCAGGAGTTGATGCAGGAAAAGCTGCCGGGGGTGCCTACCTACTTTTTATCAGTCAAGCCCTCTATCGCTCGCAAAAACCTGCTCGAAAAGGCCCAAGCGACCAATCAACTCATCCAAAAAATGGCCGCAGAAGATGAGATGCTGACTTATATAGATGTTGCCACCCCCATGATGACTGCGGATGGCAAAATCAGAGCAGATATCTTTATCGATGATAGTCTACATATGAATGCAACCGGTTATGGTCTTTGGACTGAAGTAGTCCGCGGGCATTTAGTACCCTAGATATTATTTGCCGCCAAAGGTGTAACCAATACTCACATTCATAAAGAATCCTCCTGTGCCAGGAATGCCTTGTCTGCCCGCTTGGTGGGTGGCTAAGGCCTCTGTATTGGCATTGGTATAGGTGTATTCGTTGTTGGGTAGTGAACTCCAGATGTTGGGCCAGAAACGTGCGTTGGGTACGATTACGATACCTTGAGACCAGTCGTTGCGTTTCCGAAACGGATAATAGCGATAGTACAGGCCGATCCCTAGGGTGGCGGTAGTATATTGGGTAATGGGATCACCACTAAAGTTTTGGCCGTCATAATATAGCTCATATCGATGAAGTTTCGGCTCAAGACGCACGTCAAAATACTTAGTAATACGATAGCCCACGCCAAATCCGGTGGTCCAAGGCATACGGATGTTTAGGCCTTGATTGAGATCAGCTTCGGTAAGGGTACCTTCGGTGAACTGTAGGTTCCAACCATGTGAGTAGTCAAAGCTCATGCGTTTGCTATACCAGGTAGCTTCGAGATTGGCTCCGCCCAATAGGGCTTGTGAAACACCGGAAACGAGCGAAAAACGATTCGAATAAGGAAAATCTTCTTTCGTCTCAGTTTGCTGAGCAAAGCCAAAGTTTAGGCAAAAAAGTCCCAGTAGGGCTAAGCCCCATTTTTGAATAAATACCATGTTTAGAATGTATTATGAGTGATTAATGACCCAAAGTAAGGGCATACAAAATGCCCGTTCATTAAACTAGTTTAATAAACGGGCAAATACTTGACTGAGCGTTCTGCGCAGCAATGACCCAAAAAAATGAACACGGAGGCACAGAGAAACAGAGATTTGAGGATTTCTCATTCAAAAACTCAAAACTTCAACTAATCAAATAAGCGTTCTGCGCTCCCGATAGCTATCGGGAGTAAGAAAAGTAAAAAGCCTCCTATTTGATCGGATTTGCTACTAGTATTCCCAAATTATTGTCAGGCCATTGGTGTAGCCAAATTTGAATCTTCTTGGGGCGATCTGGAATACCATTTTCGAGATTGTTGCGAATGGCGGAGATACGCTTATCGCTGATGTCTTCGTCGGTATAGTATAGGTTGATAGAAGCATCTGGATCGGCTAGCAGTGTCATATAGGGCTCAAGCAGCTTTAGGGCGATGCCTTTGTCTAGGCCACCAGTAAAGTCTAGCACGAAAATTTGTTTTTCAAATTCTTTGAAGGCCGCTTCTCCCTCCCAGTTTTCGGGCCAATCATTTTCTTCTAACAGATTGTGGAGCTCAAAATCGTCTTGTTTGACGCGAAAACTGGCTTTGTCCAAGCGAAACATACTGCTAGAGATTTGATCTTCGCTTTCTAAATCTTCTACTGTATCCCAGACTTCAATCTCTTCATCTTCAACCTCTATGATGTCTTCGATGATTTCCACTTCTTCCTCTTCAATGGGAGGCTTTTCGGGCTCTTGAGCTAAGAGTAGGCCGTAGGATAAAACGAGAGCAAACAAAAAGGTATAAGTTCTTTTCATAAAGTGTGGTTAACTACTTCAATTTAATAAACCTTATCCTGAAATCCTGCTTGAAAATCTTGACGAAAGCGTTGAACCCATTGCTCCGAGAAGTCATCGGCCGTTTTTTGATAATAGGGAGCGGCAATTTTGATATGACTATGATCCAGTTTTAGATAATCCAATAAGCCCCTGATGGTCGTTTCAAAATCTGCGATCATGTCTTCATAGACAATGGTATAAGGCACGATGCCATGCTTACTAAAATAGGCTTGGACAGCGCATTCTTTCAAAACGCTCTCTTTGAAGAGGTGGGTGAGGGCATCAACATTGTATTTCTCATCATAAAAGGCTGGGTCATTTTGATGCTTTTGACCGCTTTCTAGGTGCCAAACATTGTCTTGGATGGCCTTCCACCAAGAGACTACTTGGCGAACCTTATTGCGGCGAGTGAGGTAGATATGCTGACAATTGGGAAATAGATCGCTCCAAATCGCTTCATGATCATCGCTTGGACTAAGGCCTCTCAAGTCGCAAAGCTCCTGAAAATTTTTGTAATAGTAGTCGTGATGAAAAGGATCTTTGACGCCAAAAATACCATTGTCGCTGCTACCTAGTTCCCAGACTTTTTGGCGGAGTGCTTCGTAGCTATCAACTTGATACTTGCGTTGAAGATTGGGCTCATGTTCTTCCATAAGCACCAATAATTCGCCCGGTTTGCCCGCGATACCGGTTTGTTCGAGGGTTTTACAGAGGAGGGTGCTGCCACTTCTTTGACTAAACCAAATGCGGTAAGAGCGTGTCGGTGTGTTCATGACCCATATTACGGAGGAAAGTTAGGAGCGTTCGGCGAGCCGCTTACGGAGCTTACTGAGGCCTACGGGCGTGATGCCAAGGTAGGAGGCTAACATATACTGTGGAATCCGCTGTAGAAGCTTAGGTTTGTCTCTTAGGAGTTGGAGGTAGCGTTCCTCGTGAGAGTGTATCAAATTGGCCCAGATACGGTCGGCCATGAGGACAAAATTCATCTCGATGATCATGCGACTGAGGCGCTCGAAGATCAGCGGGAAGCGCTCATAAGCTTCTTGCAAGACGCTTTGATGGATGATGATCAGCTCCGTGTCTTCCAGACATTCGATGGTGTAACGGGATGGCTGTTGGGTGATACTAGAGCGCATGTCTTGGGCAAAGTCCCCCTCTAAAAAGAAATCTCCGATCATCTCCTCGCCTTGATGAAGGAAGTACATCTTCATCAAGCCTTGCTTTACAAACAAGATCTCCTGACACACTTGTCCGGCCTGCAAGGGGCGTTCGCCTTTGCGGTAACAACGGCTGACAATATGATTGCTGATAAACTCCTTTGCTTCTGGCGAAAAGGGCGTTACTTGCTCAAAACGACTGAGAATGTCTTCCATAAATTAGCGGGGCTCCAGTACTTCCGCCACCACGAAAGTGCTCCCACCAATATACACCAAATCTTCTGGACCAGCGGCCTTTAAAGCTGCTTGATAAGCATCTTGGACTGAGTCATGGATATGACCTTTGAGATCGAAGGCCTCTGCTTTCAATTGTAGGGTCAAGGCATCTAAGCCACGCTCGATTTTGGGCTTTGCAAAGTAGTATTGGGCTGTTTTGGGCATCATCGCCAAGATTTTATTGTGCTCTTTATCACTTACCATTCCCCAGACGATATGCAGGTTTTTGTAGCTCGAATTCTGAATTTGTTCAAGCACATAAGTTAGACCAGCTTCGTTATGACCCGTATCGGCAATCACATTGGGCTCGGATTGCAGGCGTTCCATGCGGCCGCGCAATAAGCTGTTTTTGACCACTTTTTTGAGCCCGCGGGCGACTGCTTTGGGGGGGATATCCCAGCCATCCTCTCGCAATACTTCGACGGCGCACAAAACGGTCCGTAGATTTTGCTTTTGGTAGTGTCCGGCGAGGCCAAGGGTATAAGTCGTTTGCTCTCCTTCTGGGTCCACTACGGCAAATTGCTGTCCCTCCCAATCACCTCCAATACGGTCTATCTGGTACAAATCCTCGGCCCAAAATAATGGCGCCTCTTCTACCCCAGCCTTAGCCAAAAATACGGGCCGAGTTTCTGGGACACTTTCACCGATGACGGTAGGCGTAAATTTTTTGATGATCCCTGCCTTTTCCCCTGCAATTTCTGCGAGCGTATTTCCCAAAAATTGCTGATGATCATAGCCAATATTGGTGATCACACAAAGTTCTGGTTTGAGGATATTGGTAGAATCTAAGCGGCCTCCCATACCCGTTTCTATCACCGCGATATCAAGCGATAGATCGGCAAAATATTGAAAAGCCATGGCGACGGTCAGTTCAAAAAAGCTAGGCTGTATCTTTTCGATTATCGCCTTATGTTTGTTGACAAACTCAACTACTGCCTTTTCAGAGATGGGTTTTCCTTTGGCTTGAATCCGTTCTGTAAATGATAATAAATGCGGAGAGGTATATTGTCCTGTCTTATAGCCTGCTTCTTTGAGGATACTATGTAGCATGGCTGTAACTGAGCCCTTGCCATTGGTACCGGCGATATGGATACTCGGAAACTGCCATTGGGGTAGGCCCAGATGCCAACAGAGGGCTTTGATATTGTCAAGATTATTTTTGAAAGCAGTGCCGCCCTGACGCTGAAACATGGGCAGCTTGTGATACAAATAATCCAAGGTTTGCTGAAAATCTTTTGTAAGGGTCATAGGTCTTGGGATAACTTCTTCAAAGCAAGTGAGCGAGAGGCCAAAAACAAAGCAATTTTTGCTTACTTTGTGACGCATACAAAGCCCTAGGATGAAACACCCTTTCGTACTCTGCTTCCTTTTTTTGTTCTTTACACCTTCGGTGAACGCTGGGATCGATCCTGCTCCTGCTACTGGCGCTAGGGTTATATCTCTTGGTAGGGCATATGTTGGCGTCGGAGGTAACTTTTGGAGTCTCTATCACAATCCTGCGGGCATAGCCGGTATGAGTGCCACCCAAGTAGGCGCCTTTTTTGAACAACGATTTTTTTTGTCAGAACTTACTTACGGTGGGGCTGGGGCGGTCTTTCCCTTCAAGGGTTCTCAAGCAGTAGGAATTAGTTTGAGCAGCTTTGGCTTTAGTGCCTATCGCGAAAACCAACTCACGGCAAGCTATGCGGTCCAATTTTTTGACAAAGTGCGAATCGGTTCTACCCTTCATTACGCCCAATTGGCCATAGCTGATTATGGTAGTCGGGGGGCAGTGTTTGCCGATATCGGCATCCAATACCAGCTCAATGCTAAAGTAAGTCTTGGCGTCAGTGCTTATAATGTTAACCGCGCCCGCTTAGAAGGGCAAAACGGCAGTGAATTTATCCCCACTCAACTTACCGCGGGGCTAGCATTCCGCGCTAGCGATAAAGTCCTCTTAGTAGCAGACGTACAAAAAGATATCGACCACGCTACCTCCTTTCGTGCGGGCATTGAATATAAGTTGTTGCCAGTACTTGCCATCCGGACGGGCGTGAGCACCGAACCGCTTACCTATAATATTGGCTTGGGGCTAGCTTACAAAGGTTTGGAACTTGATCTCGCCTTTGGGGTGCATGAGCAGTTGGGCCTCTCTCCCTTCATGTCATTGTCTTATCCCTTTGGTCAATGAGCAGCATGAAGTACAATTGGCAGGAAAAAAAGTACCTACAGAGGCGATCACTGGGCCTTTTCTTGCTTTGTTTGGGACTTAGCCTTCTACCAGCAAGCGCTTGGAGTCAAAATGATACTCTACCACTCGTACCCGTTGATGAATCCATCGACCAATCGATCGAAGACCTCATCCTCAATACCGAAAGCGAAGCGCAGGTTGATTATAGCGATCTTACCGATGAGTTGGAGGCCTTATTGCTGCAGCCCCTCAACCTCAATCAAGCCAGCTACGAGCAGCTCCTCTCCCTCCCTGGTATGAATGCAATTCAGGCCAATCGCTTACTCGATCATATCCGTAAATTTGGCAAGCTAACCACTATTTACGAACTACAGGCTATACCAGGCTATACCCCAAGTTTTATTCGCCAATTCTTACCTTACGTCAACGTCCTCGATAGCCAAGCCAAAGACATCAATCCCTTTGTTAGACATCCCAAGGGCCCTTCTTGGCAGCAAATACGCCGTGGGCTCAAAGGCGATTTTATGCAGCGAGCGGTATGGAATGCCGAAGTCGCCCGTGGTTATACCGATCCAGACACTAGTTTTAGAGATCGCATCGACCAAGAAGGGCGGATTGTCGGTCAAGATACCTTGCTCAGTAGTCGGTATGCTGGCTCGGCCATGCGTCATTACTCGCGCCTCCGCATCAATTATGCCAATAATGTCAGCTTTGGCATCGTCGGTGAAAAAGACCCTGGCGAAGAATTTGCTTGGCGGCCGGAGTCGCGCCTTTATGGCTATGATTATTTGTCGGCTCATTTTGCTTTGGGAGGCTTCGGTCGCCTCAAAAGTCTTGTGATCGGCGACTATACCATACAGGTGGGGCAGGGTATGGTCTTATCACGCGGGCTCGGCTTTGGCAAAGGAGCGCAAGTGATCAATAGCATCAAGATGCCCAATCAAGGGATCAGGCCCTATCGCTCTGTCAATGAAAATCAGTATCTCCGAGGGGCGGCTGCTACCTATGCTTTTGGCGATTTTTATATGACTGCTTTTGCCTCACGTCAGTATGTAGATGCCTCCGTGAGTGAGCGCGACACCCTTGATGATGAAGTCTTGTTAGCAGGTGGCTTGCAGACGAGTGGTTTGCATCGCACTCCTTCTGAATTAAGTAATCGAAAAGCCGTACAAGAACAAATGTATGGAGGACGGGTCGAGTACCGTAGTTCGACCCTCACGATTGGGAGCACACATTATTATCAGCAATATAATAGTCCTCTTTCCCGCCCCCTCAACGATTACAACCAATTTGATTTTAGGGGCGATCGCAATTACATCAATGCACTCGATTTTGATTGGGTTTGGCAAAATTTTAATCTTTTTGGGGAGTTTGCCCGTTCTCGCTCTGGTGGTACTGGGGCCAGTTTGGGTATCATGGGCAGTATTGCGCCAACGCTTGATGTTGCGATCTTGGCGCGTCGTTTTGAGATCGACTTTCACTCCAATAAGGGCTACGTCTTCGCCGAACGCCCAACCGCCATTCAAAACGAATCGGGCGTCTATATCGGCCTCCGCTATGCGCCTAATCCTAAGTGGACCCTCAATACCTATTTTGATCAGTTTTACTTCCCCTGGAATCGTTTTGGCGCGAGCTTTCCCTCGCGCGGCTGGGAATTTTTGGGGCAGTTAGAGTATAAACCCAAACGAGGAACGCTTATCTATGCCCGCTATCGTATCGACAATAAGCAGCTCAACGCCAGAAATATCGAAGAAGGGCCGCAACTTGATTACCTAGTCTGGGGTGAGCGTCAGCAGTTTCGGATCAATTTTCAGACTACCGTCGAACGCCAACTCAACCTTCGTACCCGACTGGAAGTATCGCGCTACAGCCAAGAGGGCAATGTCTCCCGAGGCATTTTGTTTTATCAGGATATAAGTTGGAAGATTGGTTTTAAATACAAACTGACGGCTCGATATGCGATTTTTGACACCGATGATTTTAACTCCCGCATCTACGCCTACGAAAATGATATCCTCGGTTTCTTTTCTATCCCGCCCTATTACCGCACGGGCAATCGTGTGTATTTGATCTTCAACTGGAAACCCACGCGCAAACTAGAATTTTGGGGTAGAGTGGCCCAAAGCCGTTTCCAGGACGAGCCGATCGTAGGTAGTGGTTTGCAAGCCGTAACTGGGCCTAATCAGACAGAATTTAAGTTGCAGCTCCGCTATAAGTTTGGTGGTTGAGATTAGGTCTGCTTCGCAGAACGCTTGTTTCATTAAATGATAGATCTACAAATCTCTGTGTCTCTGTTCCTCTGTGTTCAATTTGTTATTCTTCCTACTTCGCAGAACGCTTATCTCAACAATATTCTCCTCTCCCCCACGTATATTTGCAATATGAAAAAGCGGATGGCCGAAATCTTGCAGCAGGAAGCAGCCGCCATTGCTGCGATCCCTCTCAATGATGCGATACCAGAAGCCGTAGAAATCATTTACCAGCGGGTACATGAAAAAGGCGGTAAACTAATCTTGACGGGTATGGGCAAGGCTGGTCAAGTGGGGCATAATATGGCGACGACCTTTTGCTCTACGGGGACTCCGGCGATCTTTCTGCACCCAAGCGAAGCCCAACATGGTGATCTGGGAATCATTCAAAAAAATGATGTCCTTCTGCTGATTTCAAACTCTGGTAAGACCCGTGAGATCGTAGAGCTGACCGAGTTGACCGAGCGTATGATTCCTGGCATTCCGCGCATTGTACTAACGGGGAATCTTGACTCTGCATTAGCTCGCTGCGGTGCCACGGTGATTCATACCGGTGGGCCAGCAGAGGTCTGCCCTTTAGGACTTACTCCTACTACCTCTACTACCGTAATGACAGTCATCGGCGACATGCTAACGGTCCTGCTCATGGAAAAAATTAAGTTCACTGCTGAGGCTTATGCTCAGCGTCACCATAGCGGTTACCTCAACGTCCAAGCGCGAAAACAAATTGACGCATGAAACCATTTTTTTTGATAGCTGGCCCTTGCGCCGTGGAGGCAGAAGATACCTGCTTAGAGATCGCGGTCCGCGTAAAAGAGATTACCGACCGTTTGGGCATCCCCTACTATTTTAAAGCTTCCTATAAAAAGGCCAACCGTACTCGCTTAGATAGCTTTACTACCATAGGGTTTGAACCCGCCTTGGAGATACTAGCCAAGGTAAAAGCGACTTATGATATTCCAGTCCTGACCGATGTGCACGAAAGCCACGAATGCGAGACCGTGGCGCAATATGTAGATGTACTGCAAATTCCGGCCTTTCTATGCCGACAAACGGATTTGTTGTTGGCCGCTGGCCGCACGGGAAAAATCGTAAATATCAAGAAGGGGCAGTTCCTTTCTCCAGAAGCGATGCGTTTTGCGAAGCAAAAAGTCGAATCTACTGGCAACGAACAAGTTTGGTTGACAGAGCGAGGCACCACCTTTGGCTACACTGATTTGATCGTCGATATCACGGGGGTACCGCGCATGCAAGATTTTGGAGGTAAAGTGGTCATGGATTGTACGCATTCCGTGCAAAAACCCAATCAAACGGAAGGTATTACCGGTGGAGATGCCCAGATGATTGAAATATTGGCCAAGGCGGCTGTAGCTGTAGGGGTAGATGGACTCTTTATAGAGACGCATCCCGATCCGGCGATGGCTAGTAGCGACGCTCAGAGTATGTTGAAACTAGATCAATTGGAAGGACTGTTGGAACGATGTATGGCGATACGAAATGTACTATGATTTTTTGCCCTTTTTCGCAAAAAGGGCAGCAATCCCGAAAGCTATCGGGACGGCCCGTGCAAAGCCAGCGCGCTATGCCCGCCCCCTGCTGCACGACCCATGCCATCGCCCCTATTTCGGCTCATTCAAAAAATAATCAAATGAAAAAACTACTTCTTTTAAGCATGGGCCTATGCTGGGGCTCAGCTCTCTGTTAGGGCAGTCGGACTCTATCATTAATGTGCATGAAGATCTGATCATGATCAAAATATCGGAAAGAGTCTGGGTGCATCGTTCTTATACAACCTTGATGAAGTACGGGCGGATCTATTCCAACGGAATGCTCTATGTGGTAGATGGAGAATGTATGCTTTTTGATACCCCTATGTTTGAGGAGCTCACTGAGATTTTGCTCAATTGGATAGAAGAGGATATGGGTTGGACCATCAAAGGAGTGGTGGTCAATCATTTTCACGTTGATTGTTTGGGTGGATTGAGGCTGTTGCATGAAAGAGGGGTTCCTTCTTATGCAATGGAAAAAACGATTGAACTGGCCAAAGAGGATGGGGTGAGCGTTCCCCGAGTAGGGGTGAAAACCCAAAGTAGTATCCGCCTCAAAGGGAGAAGGATCCAACTCTACTATCCGGGAGAGGCACATACAGTGGATAATATGGTGGCCTATCTGCCAAAGGAAAAGGTGCTCTTTGGAGGCTGTATGGTCAAATCGATCGGGGCGGGAAAAGGTAATTTGGCCGACGCCAATGTAGAGGCTTGGTCCGCAACCATAGCCAAGGTTAAAGCCGAGTTTCCCAAAGCAATATGGGTGATTCCAGGGCACGGAGAATTTGGCGGTCAAGACTTACTCGACTTTACGATTGAGATGTTTGCTCAAGCTTCAGACTAAGCCATAAGCGGTACATAAATCCAATGGCGATCAGACTACTCAGGCCTCCTACTAAGCTGAGCGAATAACCTAAAGACATCGGATCTGCAAACAAATAATCCGTACAAAAGGCCACAGCCGTTGGTCCTAAACTAAGCCCCAAACAGTTTTGGGCGAATAGGAAAAGCGCACTCGCAACCCCCCGATGTGCCGCTGGACTAATTTGCTGCACGATGGCCGCCCCAACTCCTACGGTCGCACTCAACAAAAGGGCATAAGGCAGTAAAGCCCATAGGCTCGATTGAGTCTCCTCGATTAGGCCAAAACCGATGGCGCTAGGCGCAAAAAGCAAGAAAGCCCAAAGGCAAAATTTTACTTTACCGAGCAGGGGATGGCGCTTACTCATATGGTCTGCTAGCCAGCCGCCCAGCACTAATCCTAGGCTAGGAAAAATCAACAAACCAAAGCTAGTCAACCAACCTACGGTTTGGGTTGGTAGCTTATGAACACGCATCAAAAAAGTAGGTAACCAAGCGCCTCCTGCATAGATAGCAATGTAAAAGAAGGAAAAACTGAGGCAAAGGAGGTAAAAAGACTTGCTTAGGGTCACTCGGCTGCTCTTACTTTTTAAGTATCTGTTATCCAGTGGCTTAATCTTATTTGTTCGGTATTCGCGAATTGCGAATAGAGCCATCATGCTCAAGAGAATACCTGGAAAGCCAAAGCCAATGAAGAGTAATTGCCAAGGAGGAATACTCAAACTGCCAAACTCCCAATTTGAGGTATTTTGGTAGTATGCAATCAGCTCTCCCCCCAAGCCATAGGCCAAGCCGGCGCCCAGATAAATCCCCAAACTGTAGATCGCAATTGCAGTGCTGAGCCGCTTGGGAGGGACGCGTTCTGCGAGCAGAGAATAGGCCGCCGGAGACAAACTCGCCTCGCCTATTCCGACGCCCATCCGGCACATAAAAAACTGCCAAAAGTTTTGGGCCAAGCCCGTCAGCATGGTCATGATACTCCATAAAAAGACCCCAAGAGCAATCAATTTGCCGCGGTGAAAACGATCAGCTATCAGCCCTAGAGGAAGTCCCACTAAGGCATAAAACAATCCAAAAGCTGGACCCAAGAGCCAACCCATTTGCACATCGCTGAAGCCATATTGATTTTGAATGGGTTCTACCAGCAAATTGAGCAGATAGCGGTCCGCAAATGAGCAGGCGTAAGCCAGCATGAGCAGGAAGATCAAGCCAAGAGGAAACTTGCTACGCATAGGCAAAAACTCGCTTTTAGGTAAAGCTAGCACCCATACTTGAGAGCTGCATTGATGTATGATAAGATTTACTTCTGCTTGCGGATACGGCTGAGCGATTCTGGCGTAATACCAAGGTAAGAAGCGATGTAATGATGGGGAATCCGATTGAGTAGATTGGGGTATTTACTAAGCAGGTGTTGATAGCGGTCAGCGGCGGATTGGGTTTGGTAGGATTGGATGCGTTTGACGGAGGCAATATAGTTTTGCTCCATCATGATACGGCCGAGGCGCTCAAAGTTTTGGCTAGATTGATAGAGGTACTGAAGCTGCTTATAAGTAACGTAAAGTAGTTCACAATCTTCGAGAGCTTGCAAGGCTTCGGTGGCAGGCTTTTGGGTGAGGAGGGAAGTAAAACCAGCGACGATGGGATTGCGGGGAAGAAAATTGAAGTAGGAGGTGACTTCGCGTTCCCCGACGGGGTAATAAGCCCTCAGAATCCCTTTAGTCAATAAACCTATCTTGTCGCAGGTCTGACCCAAAGACAAAAAGTGAGCCCCCTTTGGCAAAAACTGTGTTTGCAAAAGGGGGCTGATTAAGGCGAGATCTGCTTCCGTTACGGTTCCAAACTGAACAAATAATTGCTGCAGGAATGGCGGAATCTCTCGCTGCATATTTTATGTTTACTGACGCTTATAGCTAGTGCCAGAAAAGTCGTCGTCTTGCTCTCCATCAGCATCAAAATCGACCTTGCCACTGACTTTCATATTACCTTGCTCATCAAGCATCATTTGGTAGGTATGGACTCTGTCATTGGGCACGACCTGAGTAAAAGTAATGGTACCCTCGCCAAGGGACCAAGTCCCATTGCCCCTTTCGATGCTATCATTGGGCAGTACATAAACATCTTCGTAGGTACCGTCGGCATTCAAGACTGAGAAATTGGCTTTGATACCCAGTACATCTGGGTAAGTGTCTTCGCTAGCTTCGATGATGGTATCTTGCTCAGTGCCATTGAGGCTTTTGATCTCCACTCTGATGGCAGAAGAAACCCACTCTCCGGCAATATCAGCCATGGTTAAGGCCTTTTCTTCGGGCGGATCTTCCGCCTTGTCCTCGGGCTCCTGTTTGCAGGCGATAAGGAGAGTAGCTAAACTAAGAAAACAAATCAAAAATAGGTGCGGCTTCATATGTGTGAAAGATTATTTGTTTAACAAGATAGAAATTTCTGTGGACTGGTACGAATTTGGTATATTTAGAGCGGTATAGAAAAATTTATGCGGATTTCCTTTCGAAACTGCCTGCTCTGTTCTATTACCTTCCTGTTGCTTTGGGGGTGCGGCCCCAATACCGTCAAAACCGTTTTTTATCAGTGGGAAACTCGACCCGACTGGAGTAATTCCACCCAAGCGTACCTAGATACCTTAGCTACGGAGCAACTCTTTTTGCGCTTTTTTGACATCGAATGGGACGATAGTCGCAAGCGGATTGTGCCGATAGGGAGTCTGAGAGCCGCATTAGGGGAGTGGGAAGGAAAAGAGGTGGTGCCGGTAGTTTATCTTTCTGAAAACGTACTCTCTCACCTGAACGAAGCCCGCATTGCGGATCTTGCTGAACTGAGCATAGATCGCATCCGACGGATCGCGGAACCCTTGGATCAAATCAATGAGATCCAGATTGATAGCGATTGGAGCGCTGAGACGCAGGCCAATTATTTTGCCTTTATCGAGCAGATGCAGACTTTGTTGGGGGAAACGGGACCTCAAGTGAGCGTTTGCGTTTATCCCCATCACGTATTGCAGCGCGATAGCATGGGTATCCCTCCCGTGGCACGGGCTCGTTTGATGCTCATGGAGATAGATGATCCCGTAGCGATTGAGGCCAGCGGGACCTTATTTGGGGCCAATATCCGAGAGGCCGTTAGTGAGGCGGATGATTATGGCGTACCTTTAGATGTCGGCCTGCCCATCGGCAGCTGGGGCGTGGTACTGCGCAATGAAGAGGCTGTCTCCATACTGCGGCATTTGCCCCTCAATGTCTTGGAGGACCGCGATCGTTTTGAAGTGGTCAACGCCTACTTTTACCGCGTACTGACGGATACCTATTTGGACGGTACTTTTTTGTTTGAAAACGATATGATCCGACTTGAGGCGCTCAGTCCGGATCAGTTACGTGAATCTGTCAAACCCTTGGCCCCTTATCTCTCGCAAGACAGCATGAGTGTGGGATTTTTTCATTTGGAGGTCAATACCTCGGCAGAGTATCCGCCTAAGGAGATTGAGCGTTTGGTAGAGTTGTTTAGATGATGGGATTTAGATGAGGGCGGCATGCATACCGCTGCTACAGATTTAATTAAATAATAGGATTTTTTTTGCGATCACTCCTTCCTCCGTGCAGAAACGGAAGATATATGTTGTGTCTTTTTGCCACTTATCGCCTGGCGGTACTATTTCAAAGCTTATTCCTGTATTCTCCCGATAGACACCTTGGGCATAGACTCGTATTTCTCGGCTGTTTATGTTAAGCATCATAGGCTTATAAAGCTCATTACTCATCTGTTTTCCATCCACATCAGTAATGACTAAATACAAAGCTTCCCCATTCAGTAAGCTTGCAGCCTCGCCTGCACATTGGTAGTTGATCAAGAGATTTTTTGTCGCTCTTGCTTTTACAGCAGACTTGGTAATCTTGAGGTCAGTGCTATCAGTTCTTTTATAAAATGTTATTGGACACCTTTGCTCTCTAATACGTTCGATGACCTCTTGGGCCGAGGCAGAGATAGTACTGATGCACAGGAGGAGGATTAAAGTGTATTTCATGATTGAGGTTTTTGATGGATGTGATACCGCTGCGCGGAACGCAATTTCTAATTAAACAATATGACCTTCCGTCTAAGTACTTCTTCTCCACTGTAGATACAGAATAAATAGGACTCCCCTTTTTTCCATCTAAAATCTTCTTCTGGATTTACTTCAAAACGAATGCCTTTCTTTGAGCGATAAATCGCTTTGGTGTAAGTTTGGATTTCAGTGCCGCCAATCGTTATTATAGGTCCTCCTCCTAATACTATTCCTCCCCAGGCATTTACCAAAACAAGGTACAAAGGTGCCCCATCCAAGATATTTTCTACTTCTTCATCATGGCATTGAAATTCCACTACGATGGTCTCCACTTTTCGAGCTTTGAAACTCGCTTTCATTAACTCTAGCGAAGTCGAATCTTGATTGTACAGATACAGTGAACATTTACTCTTCTCGAAGACCGCACTCCTTTGCGCTAGTAAGGGCAGGCTGCTCAGACCGAGCAGCAGCAATAATAGGTGTTTCATATTTGGTTGATGGTTACTCTTATTCAAGATACACAATTAAGCGTTCTGCGCTCCCGATAGCTATCGGGAGTAAAAATGCTAAGAACTCTCACAAAACCTCAACTCTCTCGATATGTATCCATACCCTGATCTTGCATGCAATAAGTACCACAAATTGATGATGTTTCATTGCAAAAGATTCAAGATATTGCGCGCAACAATTCTATCTGAGAATTGAAAATTTCATAACCCAAAAACAACAATGATGCAAAAAATGCGCACTCTATTGGCTTTTGCCTTAATGTTGGCCCTCAGTTCGACCTTATGGGGGCAAATGTTTCTTACCCCTGTCAACTCTTTGACAGGTGATGCTACCACTGTTACCACTGACGGCAAGGAGATCAGTGGTGATATTCGTCTGGCAACTTTTGGTTCGCGTGGTCTCAAAAGCTTTACCATCAAAGATGCTGCTGGTAAAAAGCACAAATTCAAAGCCGAAGATATCGCTACTCTTAAGGTAAAGGTGGACGGGCTCGCTAAGTTTGAAATGATCGCCGAAAAATCAGTAAGCGTCAAAAAGATGGTAGAAGCTGATTTTGATGAAATGGCCGATCGCGAATATATCTACTATGAGCGCGTGCAAGTGCCCGGTAAAGACAAATATGTCTTGGCCCAGCTTCTCAATCCTGGCTGGGACAGCAAGATCAAAGTTTACAACAATCCGCTTGGTGGCGAAACTCAGTCTGTTGGTGTAGCAGGGGTCGCCCTCGTAGGTGGTGAGGACAAGACGTATCTCGTTATTGCGAATGGAGAGCCTTCCATGATCTTGAAGAAAAAACATTATGACAAGCTATTTCCCGAGCTATTTGCTAGCTGCCGTGAGATCGGCGATAATTTTCAAGACAAAGAAGCCAAGTTTAAGTACTTCGCTCAGCACGTATTTGCTTACGAAGTGGGCTGCGAATAAAGAGTATCGATGATCAGAGAGGCGGCGCATTAGTGGTGCCGCTTTTTTTGTGCCTGCTGCGCAGAAAACAGGATGAATTTCGAATGTCGAATTTCGGATGCTCAATGATGAAGTGAGATCGGTGAGCTTTATTTTTGAGAAGGGGCTGCTGCGCAGAACGATTATCTCTCGAGATCCCTGCTCGATGAATTCGCTAATGCTCATTCATTCGGCTGGGATGACATATTGGCCCCCTGTCATACCGGAATGTGAGGCACGAACATATCCGGTATCTTTAAGTTTTCACTTGCTGCGCAGAACGCTTAT
>JBCCQN010000092.1:0-30289 GCA_039024315.1 Bacteroidota bacterium | reverse complement strand
CTTTCGATCATGGTCGGAGATAGTTTGGCGGCGGATTCTCTTATCGAAAGCGCCATGGGTATTGACAGCACATTTAAAGATAGTGTCCGCTCTGATAGTATAGATAATATAGGCAGCAGCATGCCGATGGACTCGCTGATTCAAGCGATGTCGCTAGATACAAGCTACTTTCCCACCAAAGTAGACACGCCAGTCTTTAGGAGAGTAGTCACAACTTTAGAAGCCCAAATTCCCGAGGTTTATAAAGATTCTGGCCAACTGAGGCTACACATACCGATCTTTTGGCGAGAAGATATTGATCTCCCCCTCCCCAAAGCATTTGAAAAAACTGGGCCTAGGCCCCCTTATAATCCTACGGTAGCTTGGCAAAGGAGCCTCATTTTACCCGGTTGGGGACAAGTTTATAATCAGGATTATTGGAAACTGCCGATATTTTATTTGGGTTATGCGGCTGGTGCGGTATGGATTGGCTACAACCATCGGCTTTATTTGGAAGCAAGAGTCGCTTTCTTGGCGAAAGTCTCTCCTGATCCCTTTGACGATATTCCTGAGTTTGAGCGTTTTGACAGAGAAGGTATCAGACGCTTGCGTAATGAATACCGCAATCGACGAGATCAGGGTATCTTGATTTTGGCAGGTTGGCATTTGGTCCAAGTGGCCGAGGCCTATGTCGATGCGCACATGGAAGGTTATGATGTATCTGATGACCTTAGTATGACTCCTTTTCCCACCATGATTGCCCCTACTAACAATATTGGGGCTCCAGCCTTTGGCTTGGGGCTCAAATTTTCCTTTTGACATGAAAATAACATTACTCGGCTACGGCAAAATGGGCCGCGCGATCGAGCAAGAGGCCCTAGCTAGAGGCCATGAGATTGCTTTTCGGATCGACAAAGAAAATCTCGCAGATTGGGAGCAGGTCAATCCTACTAATACGGAGGTAGTCATTGAATTTACCCATCCTGATAGCTTCCAAGCTAATCTGCAGCGCGTCATAGCCATCAACATTCCCATGGTTACCGGAACCACAGGCTGGCATGAGGAAATTGAAGGGGTGCGTTCTGCGCTAGCAGCCCAAAAAGGAACCCTCATCTACAGCGCTAACTTCTCGGTGGGCGTCAATCTGCTTTTCAAGCTCAATCAACGACTGGCTGAGCTCATGAATCCGCATGCCCAATACGATGCTTATGTTGAAGAGCGTCATCACCGCTACAAAGCCGATGGCCCCAGCGGTACAGCCTACTCCTTAGCCCAACAAATTGTAGCGGGTCTGGACCGTAAGTCGAGCATCGTATCTACTGAGTTGCAAAATCGTCCTCCGAGCGAAGAGGAATTATCGGTAGGTTTTATCCGCTCCGGCGAAATTATCGGTTATCACAAGGTAAGCTACACTTCAGATATAGACAGTTTGAGCATCGAGCATAGTGCTCATAATCGTCGTGGTTTTGCCTTAGGAGCCGTAATTGCGGCAGAAAACATCTTGGGTAAGGAGGGGCTTATCGAGTTTAGCGATATCTTGTGATGGATCACCATTTCATGGAACGCTGTATCGAGTTGGCTTGGCAATCGGCCGAGGCTGGTTTTGACCCCTTTGCCTGCGTGCTAGTCAAGGAGGGCGAAATCAAGTATGAGAGCCCTGACCGTTGTATTCAGTATGCTGATCCCACGGCCCATGCTGAGTTAGTAGCAATTCGAGAACATTGTGTGGCGGAGCAAAAGATTTCTCTAGCAGGATATACCCTCTACACAAATGTTGAACCCTGTATCATGTGTTGTGGCGCCATTCATTGGGCCAAGATTGACCGGGTAGTTTTTGCTTTGAGTCAGGCAGATTTAAAAAAGCACAGTGGTGGGAATCCAAAGCCTAGTGCTATTTCTCTGCTAAATATCGGCGGCAAAAAGGTGATGGTCGAGGGGGGCATCCTGAGAGAAGAAGCCCAAAAAGTATTTACACACTTTGCCTTTCAATCCAAGCAAGAGCGATTTAGTAATTTTTGGCAAAAGGGTTTAGACTGAGCGTTCTGCGCAGCAGGTCTAAAAAATCAACGGCAATGACACAAAGGCTGGGACTTATTTCCTAATCACGCTAAACTCTACCCTGCGATTTTTGCGGCGACCCTCTGAGCTATTGTTACTGGCAATAGGTTGGGACATGCCGGCTCCTTTTACTCGTATCCGAGCTTTTTGGATGCCTTTGGAGACCAGATAGTTTTGTACCGCTTGGGCACGGAAGAGAGAGAGTTGGGTCTTTTCAGCCCGATTTCCCGTATTGTCGGTATGGCCTACTACTTCGATATGCACCCGAGGATTGATCTTCATAAATTTGGCGACCCTTTCCAATTCTGGATAAGAGGCAGGCAGGAGTTCGTATTTACCTGTATTAAAGTAGATCAAACGAAGAATAAGGGAGCTACCCACCTCAATAGGTTCAAGGGCGATAGTCTTTTCAGTGATGGTCTCATCCAGCATGGTATCTGTACGCATGTCTTCGCCAAAGAGCATATAGCCAGGTCGTAAAACACTCATACTGACCAGCCCGTATGGCGGTAGTAAAAGCACAAAAGAGCCATCGCTGGGCTCAGAAATCGCCTTGGTCAAAGAATCTAAGGTGGCATTGTCGGTGAGCAAAACATTGGCTTGAAGGGCTTCCTCCGTACTTTTGTCAACGATTTTGCCAAATAGAATGGGCGGTGTCACGAAGGGCCGTAAACGCGGCACTTGCGGATCGCT
This sequence comes from Bacteroidota bacterium, assembly GCA_039024315.1. Classification (GTDB taxonomy): domain Bacteria; phylum Bacteroidota; class Bacteroidia; order J057; family J057; genus JBCAWW01. The sequence goes on along the minus strand of JBCCQN010000092.1, from coordinate 27,559 downwards.
AAGATTGGTGAGCCAAATATCACCATTGCCTTGGTGGCCGGCCAAAGCAGTACCTCCCGCCAATTGTTGCACCGTACCAATCATCATATAGCCTCCCTCGGGCAGTTGGAGGATATCATTCATTTCGTCCATCGCCTCATAGCCGATGCTGCGAGACCAAATACGCTCCCCTGCACCATTAACTTTGACGATCCATGCGTCAAAGTAGCCATTGTTGCGTTCGATATCCACGGACCGGGACTTGGTCATCCCACAGAGGATAAAGCCTCCGTCTTGGGTAGGCGCCATACCGCTTATTCCATCAGGCTTAGTCCCGCCATAGGTTTCGGACCATTGAAGGTTGCCTTGGGGATCAATTTGTAGCAGCCAATAATCACCCAAACCACGCTGTTGCTTGATGTGTACATCGGTAGAAAAGGTAGTACCTGCCATAGTCAGCTTACCCTCACTATCCAGATGACTATCGGCGATATCGTCGTTGCGAGTACCGCCATAGTTTTGCTGCCACTCAATCTCTTTATTTTCATTTAGCATAAAGACCCAAACGTCTTTCTGCCCAAAATTGGCGGCTACATCTTGGTCTCGGCGATCACTAGAGTTAATGACAAAATACTTGCCGGGGATAAATTCATGGATGCGGACCGTCTTTTCGTTGCCAAGTCCACCAAAGTGTTTTTCCCAAATTAGCCCACCGTATTCATTGAGCTTAGCTATCCAACTGTCAAAGCCTCCATGATGCGGAGATTTCATATTACCGTTCTGGGAACCAGACTCCCCCCCAATCATAAAATCTCCCTCGCTCGTTTGGATGACACATATCCCTTTGTCATCTCCTTTACCACCTAATATTTTGGTCCACTCAACTTGACCTAAGCCGTCAATCTTTAGGACAAATACATCCGTATCACCATTAAAATCTGCTAATTCAGTTGAAGCGGTAGAGCCAATAGCCAAATAACCATCGTCTCTCGTAGGGATCAGATCGTACAATATTTCTTCACCGCTGCCGCCCCATTGCACCCGCCAAAAGACCTTGTCTTGAGTGGCCATTTTGAGGATTACGACATCTTTATCGCGGATTTCTGCTTTGGTCTCTCCTGAAAGACTGGCTTCGGAAGGAATTTCGCCTCCCAATATGAAGGTACCATCTGCATTGAGAAGCACACGCTTACCGAAATCAAAGCCTTCACTGCCCAAGTACTTCTGCCAAAAGGCGACTTGTGCATGCAGGTTTAGGGAAAGAAATCCTAATAGGATGATCAGAAGGTTCTTTTTCATGCGGTCTTCTCCTTCAAAATATTCAAATCAGCTCATAGACGCAATCAGGCGATTTAGTTGGTTTGCGTGCGAAAAAACTCTTGCTCCATCACTTGGCGTACCAAAGGGTAGGAGGTTTTCGATTCCTTTAGCCACTCCTCTCGGCTCATCCACTTGACATCTTCGATGTCTTCTTCGGCCTGAGGATTGAGCTCAGCATCAGCCTTACCGCTCATCTTATACCAATGAGTAGTTTTGAGATTCCATTTACCTCGGCGGCGGAAAGTATGATAGGTCTCACCTAGCTTTTCGTGCATTTTCACTTCCTCGATACCGGTTTCTTCTTTGACTTCGCGTAGAGCGGCCTCTTCAATCGACTCCCCCCACTCTACTCCTCCTTTGGGTAAAGTCCAGCGCTTGCGATTGTAGATCATCAGAAATTCGTCCTTTTCATTGGTGACGATTCCTCCGGCAGCATCTGTCTCTCGAAAACGCTCTCGAAAGTCCGCGAGGAACTTTTGAATCTGTTCTTCGCTAGGAAAAACAAATTCGACATTCAAATCTAGCTCCCGCCAGAGCTCATTGGCTTGCAGGTCAAAGATTTCTTGTTGAAATTGCTCGTTGTTTTCAGCCAAAACGTAAAACTGTTGGTCTGGGAACTCAAGACCTTTGAACAAATGAGCCATTAACTCTTCAAAAGAGATAGGTTCAAATTCGTACGATCGCTTGGAATTATGGCTGGCAAACGAAATGGAAAGATTCAGTGCAAAAATTTTCATAGTTTTGCGGCCCAAATGAACTGTTCGCCGTGGAAAGCACCAAAATTGCAGAGTATTTACTAAAAATCAAAGCGGTCCGCATACAAGCGCAGGACCCTTTTACTTGGAGTTCCGGTTGGAAGTCTCCCATTTATTGTGATAATCGCCTTGCTCTTTCCTATCCAGAAATTAGAAAAGCGGTTACTCAGGCCTTTGTAGCGCAAATCAGCAGCATGTATCCAGCAGCAAGTGCCATTGCCGGCGTGGCGACTGGAGCGATTGCTTGGGGGGTAATGGTCGCTGAGGCGATGGATTTACCTTTTGTCTATATCAGAGCCAAGGCTAAGGGCCATGGTCTCCAAAATATGATAGAAGGTCGCTTGGAAAAAGACAAGCAATACGTAGTTATAGAAGACTTGGTTTCAAGTGGCAAAAGTAGTGTTGCGGCCGTTAAGGCCATGCAGGAGCAAGGCGCTAGCATCCTTGGTACCATGAGCATCTTCAGCTATGGTTTTCCGCAGGCAGAAGCGACATTTGCGACTACCCATACCGGCTACACGCCCTTGACAAATCTCCAAACCCTTTTGCAAAAAGCCACCGAGATTGACTATCTTGCCGCCCACGAGCAGCAAACTATCTTTGATTGGCAAAAAGATCCCGAAAATTGGGGTCGCTAAGCAAACAAGGAATAGATTTACTGGTTAGAATTAGAAACCGACTCTAATGGCTGAAAATACCTTTCTGGATACAATCAAAAGCAGTACGATTCAGGATTATATCGTTGAAGTCCGTGGCTATGCCAACGAGATGACGATTGAAGTCAAAGCTGAGCATATCGTTGAGGTAATCAAAACCTTCAAAACGCAGTTTAACTTCAACTACCTCGCCGATATTACTGGCTCAGACCACTATACCGATGACCTTCGCTTTGAAGTAGCATACAATATCGTGAGCCTCGAAGGCAAGCAAAGATTAAGAGTATGCTGTCGGGTAGAAGAGGACAATCCTGTGGTTGATACGATCACTACGCTCTGGAAATCTGCTGATTGGTTTGAGCGGGAAGTATTTGATATGTACGGTATCAAATTTACTGGACATCCAGATCTTCGTCGTATGTTCATGCCAGAAGATTATGAGTATTATCCTTTGCGCAAGGAATTCCCTCTACTAGGAATTCCCGGCTCAATTGAGTTACCAGAAAAAGATCCGCCAAAGCAGTACAAATAAGCTTTGCTTTGATGATAAAAATATAGGCGACCCAATGAGTCGCCTTTTTTATTTTCTGTACTACAAAGTATTGAGTAGAAAGTATTTAGTACAGAGAAAAATGCGCTTCCTTTATCCAAATTTCTCAGTGTCTTCTTAATACTAAATACTATTGTCTAAGTACTTAAAAGAGATAAGCGTTCTGCGCAGCAGGGAGTAAATAAAGATCCTTCGACGGAGCTCAGGAAGACAATCTGAGGAGTTATTCTATTGCCTTTTCAAAATGAGCTTGCCAAGAAACAAGCGTTCTGCGCAGCAGCCCTACTTAGAAAGCTCCGTATCAGCAGAAGCGCTCAAATCCATTAAGAACAATTGCTGTCCATGTCCCACGATCAAGGCACGCTGATCATCGATCGCTACGGCCTCATAGAGTGAGAAGGTAGTAGGACGGTAGCGCTTAGTTACGGTGGCGCTGACAGGTTCTAACTCGGCAATACTACCATTGAAGGTCAAGCCGTGAAGTTTGCCGTTGAGCTCGAGCAAAGACCAAACACAGCCTTCGTCTACGAGTTCAATTTTATCTCCGTTGAGCTTGCCGACGCGCCCATTGCTGCTAAAGAAGGGGTTTTTTACGCCACTATAATAGATTTCTTCTCCCGTCCAGTGAAGATGGTGAACCAAGGCAGGCACGTGGCCTTTTTTCTGCCAAGTAGTCGCGCCATTGATGCTGGAAAGGATAGTAGTTTGGATACCACTGTAGGCAGCGGCGATGTATTCTACACTTTCATCGCCGGGACGCTCAAGCGACCAAACAAAGTGTACGGCGCTTTCCCAGACGATTTCCGGCCCAAACTGCAAGCTAGGATCCACTTTGGCAATAAAGCCTTTAGGTAAAGTCTTACCAGCTTTGGCGATTTTTTGATTTCCTCCGGCGACAAGTAAGGTACCGTCGTCCATCACCATCATATCATAGAAGCAGCGTTTGGCAAAAGTCTTACCAAAGAAGGAGCGCTCAAAAGTCTCCGTGCGGCGATCATAACGAAAGATCATCCCTTGGTCGCCACCAATAAAGATCGCATCTGCAGTAGGTACGATTTTGAGGAGGTTGACCTCCCCTTCGGGGAACGCTAAGCTGCGGGTGTTACCATCGCTATCAATTTCTTTGAGTAGGCCATTTTCGCCAGCAGCCCAAAACAGGCCGTTGCCGATGGCGGCAATATCATAATAGCTACTGTCTGAGATCAAACCAGTTTGCAAGGGACGGATCGTCTGGGCCAAGCCTAGCGAAAAGCTTATGCAAATCAAGAATGTGGTGATGAAAGCGTTGCGGGTCATGAATCTTGTCGTTATGGTACAAATACAAGCCAAGTCTCAAAAGGCTGCATCTCGGTGTCAGTATTTATAAACGGAAGTGAGCCAAAGTGGCTGCAAAATGAGCCCGCAAATGTACAAGCGTGAAGCTTTGACAAACAAGTGTATTCATACCCCTAGAAAAAAAATCTAAAAAAGTGTTGATCGACCAGCTAGAGGCTACGACTAAAGGGGTGAATTTAACATTGATAACAACATCAAACACCCTAATATTATGAAACGGTTCACACAGTTTATCTTCTCATTAGTTGCCCTTCTCGCCCTTAGTCTTACTGCCTGCGAACAAGTCGTAATCGACGACATCAAGCAACCCGGCCCAAGCTTCTCCATGGATCAATTTGAAGCCAATATCATCGAAGCCCTAGACGGAAAAGTAACTGGCTACTCCTACTCTATCGGCCTCAACGGCAATGCCGCTCGTGAAGGTGCAGGAGGTTTTGCCGTCATGCCAGGAACGAGCCCAGACTATCAGACAGGCATTGAAATGAGTCATACTTCTCGCATGCATATCGCGAGTGTTACCAAGCCTATCACTGCTCTGACCCTATTCAAAACCATGGATGGCAAGGGTATGCAGGACATTGACATTCCATTTGTACAGTTTTTGCCTACGCATTGGACGGTACATCCAAGTCTCAACGATATCACCCTACGTCAGTTACTTGAACACCGCTCTGGTATCCTTAACTCAGGCAATGTTTATGACGATATTAAAGATTGGGTAGCTCTTGGCGTCAATCAGGCCGACAAAGGCAAATACTCTTACAACAATGCCAATTATAGCGCTCTACGCATCGTAACGGCCTATATTCACTCTGGCAACTTGCTCAATGAGGCTTCTTTTGCCAATGATGATGACAATCTCGATCAGTTGACCAAAGATATCTTCATGAACTTGATGAAAAGCAAGGTTTTGATTCCGGCCCAAGTAACACATGATCCTCTATTCCCAAGTCGTACCAATCCTGTGTATTTCTACAACTACTCAGATCTCAATCAAGCGCCTTGGATCACAGGTAGCTTTACCAAAGGACCTGGAGCATTTGGTCTCTATCTATCGGCCAACGAGATCTCTTCGGTAATGGCCCACGCTCGCCACTTAGACGGATACTTGCCACAACCATTCTATGACCTCTTCTTTAGCGAAGACGTAGGCTTACATGATAGCAATGGCGATCAGGGAACTTACCTACACCACGGTGGAGATTGGATCAGTAGTGGTCGCGGCGTCAACACTCGCACTATGGTATTTCCCAACAATGTGGAAGCCACCATCATGATCAATTGCCGCTCTCACGAAGCTGGCGACGACCGCAGCTTGCTACAAAACGCTTATGATGACGCTTGGTCCAACTAATAGGAGTGAAGGAGTCAATAAATTTTTAGAGGTTTAAATTTAGCATAGTAATATGAGTCAGTTCGATTTTTTCGGGCTGGCTCATGTTTTTTACCTAATTTTTAGGCGACCCTCTTGCGTTTAAAAATGACAAGTGGAACGTAGCCTCCAGAAAAGGCAATAAGACAAAAGATCGATCAAATACCGAAACATATGCGAAATCTACTCTGCTACTTTATCCTAATTGCAGCCTTGGGACTCAAGGCGCAAAACGACAATACTGCTCCAGCTGCGGCAGTAAACATCAGCGGGGAATTAAAAGAATGGCACAAAGTCACCCTTAGTTTTGAAGGGCCGGAAACAAGCGAACTACATACTTATAATCCCTTTCTTAATTATAGGCTCGATGTTCGTTTCCACTCTGCCAATAAAACCTATGTAGTCCCTGGCTACTTTGCCGCTGATGGGAATGCTGGCGAAAGCTCTGCTCGCAAGGGAAATATCTGGAAAGTCCATTTTGCGCCGGACGAATCAGGAGAGTGGGAGTATGAAGTCTCTTTTCGTAAAGGAGGCAATGTAGCGGTTTCAGACCTTAACAGTCCAGGAGAGAGCGCTGGCTATATGGATGGTCAAAAAGGGCGTTTTACGATCACAAAAACGGACAAAAGTGGACGAGATTTAAGAGGGAAAGGGCGTCTTGAATTTGTCAATAAGACTTACCTCCAGTTTGCTGGAAACGGCGAATATTTTTTAAAAGCAGGGGTCGATGCACCGGAAAACCTTTTGGCTTATGCAGATTTTGATGGCGATTTTAAGATCGATGGTCATAAGGATCATTTTGTCAAAAAATGGGAGGCTCATGAGCAAGACTGGCAGCCCGGAGACCCGATTTGGCAAAATGGTAAGGGCAAGGGTTTGATCGGAGGGATCAACTATCTAGCGGAAAAGGGACTGAATGCCTTTTCTTTCTTGACCTTAAACATTGCGGGAGATGATCGAAATGTATTCCCCTATGTCCATTACGACAATTATGAACGTATGGATGTCTCCAAATTGGATCAGTGGGAAATCCTATTTGAGCATGCTGACAAATTAGGGATGTTCCTACATTTCAAGACTTCAGAGGTAGAAAATCAAGGCTTGTTGGATAATGGGGACCTTGGACCACAAAGAAAATTGTACTATCGGGAATTGATCGCTCGTTTTGGACATCATCTGGCCCTGAATTGGAACATCGGGGAAGAAAATGGAAAGTGGATGAAAAATGAGGTTACCCCTTGGCAAACTACTACTCAAAGACTGGCTTGCGCTCAGTATTTTTATGATCACGACCCTTATCGGCATCATGTTGTCATCCATAATGGGCAACAATTTTATGACCTTCTCGGGCCGGAGTCAAAGTACACGGGCTTATCGCTACAAACCAATCGAGAGGATTTTGCCAATGTGCATAAGGCGGTACTGAGGTGGCGAGGATTGGCTAAAGCAGCAAAAAAAGTTTGGGCCAATGCTGTAGATGAACCCGGAGATCATCGCTACTCACTCGTCCCAGACAAGATCAATGCAGCGCATAATAATGCTAGACAAAACGCACTTTGGGGCGCTTTGATGGCCGGCGCTTGGGGCATTGAATGGTATTTTGGCTATGAGCATGAGCATTCTGATTTGACCTGCGAAGATTGGCGCAGTAGAGACAAGATGTGGGATCAGTGTCGTTATGCTTTGCAGTTTTTCACCCAAAACGAAATCCCTTATTGGGAGATGGAGCCGATGGATCAGTTGACCGAGGCAGATGATTATATTCTTGCCAAGGGGGAACAACAGTTTGTGATTTACCAAAAGATGGGACCGAAGGAAAAGACTGTTTTGCCGGGTCTTTCGGGGAAATATCTTTTGCGCTGGTTCAATCCTCGTACCGGTGAGTTTTCGGCAAACGAACAGAAAATCTTAGCTAAAGGCAATCTAAAAATCGCTACTCCCCCTACAGAAGACCAAATGGACTGGATAGTCTGGGTGCAACTGCTAGCGGCCAATGATTGAGAACTTATGATAGGTCGGATGGGGACACCTGCTTCGCAGAACGCTAGGAATTAGCGTTCCGCGCAGCGGTGATCCTATAAAATCTTCCAACAAACAGGGTACATATTGGCTTTCATATAAGTTATAATTCATATAACTTATTGATAAGACATGGACTATCTTCGCCTCAATACCGTTCAATGCCTTTTTTTATTCATCATGCTAGTTGGATGGAATAGCACTTTGGGGCAAAATATTAGTACTCAGCCATATCGCTTTAAGTCTATTTCGGTTAATGATAATCTCTCTCACAGTAATGTAAATACCATTGTACAAGATTCACTGGGATACATCTGGATCGGAACCAATAATGGTCTAAATCGATTTGATGGCTATGAGATTTCAATCTTTAAATACGACTTACAAGATCCGAACTCTGCTCCGGGCAATCGGGTAAAGACTATGCTTGTCGATAAATCGGGCTCTATTTGGATTTATTTTGAAAATAAAGGCTTGTATCGCTTCGATCCCACGAAACTACGATTCCAAGCCATTTCCCTCCCCAATCCTAAGCGAGCGATCCTAAACATGGTGATTGATGAGCAAGGGGATATTTGGCTTCACCAAGCCGGTTTAGGACTTAGCAAATTAACGCTCGACCAAGATGGTAGTTTACAAAATGTCCATAGTTATTTCCATGAGCAGATTTTTGGTCAAGAAGGGGAAGCGGAGATACGAAATATTTTATCATCAGAAGGGACCATCTACTTCTACACTAGTGCAAAAGACATATGGACCTTTGAGAAAAAGGAGAATTCTTTCCGTCGCTTGTATAGTGAGGAAGATTTGGGGCTCGAGGAAGCCGAATTCATCAGAAGTTTTTTTAAGGACGGGGAATGCTTTTGGGTGGGGACCGATCTTCGTCTATTGAGGGTAAAAAAGGCGGATACTGGACTTCAAGTAGATCCGATACCGATTCATAGTTCGTCTGTGAATGTCTTAAAATTGTATAAAGACCAATTTCAGCGATTGTGGTGCTCCACCAATATTGGCTTATTGATGCTGGACTTTACGGATGCCGACCGGGGATCTCCCAATGTAATTCGCTATTCCAAAAACAAACAGGATCCGCAGAGTATATTGAGTAATCGAGTTCTCTGTTTTCTTGAGGATCGTTTTGGTGTAATCTGGCTAGGTTCCCATTCTGGGGTAAATTATACCAATCTTAGGAGAAAAGCCTTTGTTCATGTCGGGCAGTATCTAGGGGAAACTAGCTTTTCAAAAGAGAATCATGTTGGGGCGATTTTCAAGAATAAGGATGGAAAAATCTGGATTGGAACAAATTCAGGCCTGTACATCCTTCCTGCTAAGCAGCATTCGCTTTCTGAGGATGCAAATGGGGAAAAGCCTTTTTATCCCATTCAATCTAATATCAACTTTATCTTTCAGGATAGCGAGGAAAAAATCTGGATTGGCATTAACGAAGGGAAATTTGGCTACGCTAAAGAAGAAAATGGCGAGTTAAGTATAGAATATTGGAAAGGTAGCGATCCAAACCGTCATCCTACTACTAGCCAAGTAAAAGGTATGTGTGAAGATCATCGCGGGCGATTGTGGATCACGACTCGCAGCGATGGCTTATTTGTGATCAGTGAGGATCGTCAAGAGTATATCCACATTAGGCATGATCCCGAGAATCCAAATTCTCTCTCCACCAACAATCTGACAGTACCCTATTATGATCCCTTAGATAGCTGCGTATGGGTATCTTCTAGGGATGGAGGCTTGAATAAGATTGGTTTGTATCCTAATGATTCTTTGCAATTTCAACATTTTACTTATGACCCTAATGATTCAACTAGTATTAGTAGCAATCATACTTGGCAAGTCCTTCGATCCCAAAAAGGACAGCTATGGATTGGCACTTTGGGAGGTGGACTGAACGAGCTAATTGAAGAAGCTGATGGTCAGATTCGATTTCGGCGCTACATCACCAAAGATGGCCTAGTTGATAATGATATTGAGTGTATTGCAGAAGATGAAGCGGGAAATTTATGGTTGGCCGGAATTGGTCTGACGAAGTTTATTCCTAATGAGGGTCGCTTTGAGCACTTTGATTATCAGGATGGCCTACAAAGCAATCATTTTTATGTCGGGGCGGTCCATAAGGATTTGCAAGGATTGCTTTATTTTGGAGGAGTGAATGGGATCAACATCTTTGATCCTGACCTTATCCATTCTGATAGTACGCTGCCAAAGGTCTATATCACGGGATTAAAAGTGAATAATGAGAGGGTGGAAGTGGGGAAAGAGTTTAACGGTCGTGTTGTATTGCAAAAACCCTTTAGTCAATCTAATTCGATCCGCTTAAATGCAGATGAAACAGATATATTTTTTGACTTTGTCGGGCTGCAATACGCTTCTCCACAGGAGAACCAATATGAATACCGCTTGCAGGGTCTGAATGATGAATGGGTCCAGACCAAATTTCCCAATCTCAGTGCCAATTACTCCAATATTCCTCCTGGTGATTATACTTTTCAAGTTAGGGCATCTAATGGAGATGGGGTTTGGAATGAAGCTATCACTTCTTTGCCCGTTTATATCGCCATGCCGTGGTTCAAAACGCCACTTGCCTTTATTGCCTACGCATTTATCATCATACTTGCTTTGTTCATATTTCAGAAAATCACCCAAATGCAGGCAACTCTGAAGAATGAATTATTGATGGCTGAAAAAGAACAAGAATTAAATCAAGCTAAGCTTTCTTTTTTTACTCAGGTTTCTCATGAACTACGAACGCCCTTAACGCTAATCAAAGGGCCCCTTGATGAGTTGCTATTAGAATCAAGCATAAAAAGAAATACCCAAAACAAGCTAGAGGTCATCCAAAAGAGCACTAATCGATTATTGAGACTCATCAATCAGCTGCTTGACTTTAGGAAGATGGAGACTAGCAATATGAGTATCAAGGTTGCGGAAGGTGATTTTGTCAAATTTGTCCGAGAAGTTTTTATCATTTTTAGTCAAAGCTCTGCTACGAAACAGATCGACTTTCAATTTAACTCCGTCAAGGATCACTTGGCTCTGACCTTTGATCGGGATAAGATGGAGATAGTTTTGATGAATTTGTTATCCAATGCATTTAAGTTCACACATGAAGGGAGTATTAGTGTATCGATTGCTTTTAAAGGTAGTGAGTATGAAGCGGGTGTTTTTGATAAACATAAGCAGCTAGTGGACCATTATTTGGTGGTGGAGATCAGGGATAGCGGGGTTGGGATACAAGAGGAAGAGCTCGATAAAATTTTCAATCCCTATTATCAAGTAAAGCATTCTAGTTCATTGCATTCCATTGGTACTGGAATTGGTCTATCACTCGTAAATGGGATCATCGGTCTTCACAAAGGAGATATCGCAGTCAAAAGCATCGTGGGTAAGGGCTCCGTATTTATCCTAAAACTCCCTTTTGGCAAGCAACACTTCTCCGAGGAGCAGCTCATTCCTAACTTCCAAAACAGTGAATATATTGGGCATTACTTAGAGCAACAAAATGCGGCGGCTCAGGGGGTGGGACCTCGAGATACTTATCTGACACAACTGGAGGCGCGGAGCCGAAAATTCACCATCCTACTAGTAGAAGATAATCCTGATTTACGTGCCTACCTTGTAAGTGCGCTGAAAAGACATTTCACCATCCTTGAAGCTGCCAACGGCCAAGAGGGTTATGAAGTTGCTTTGGAAGAAACTCCTGATTTGATTGTCAGTGATATCATGATGCCGGAACTGGATGGGATAAGTATGGTCCAAAAGATCAAATCTCATGAGCTAATCTCCTATATCCCGATCATCCTATTAACCGCCAGAACCTCTAACGTGTTCGAACAGAAGGGCTTGATCACTGGGGCGGAAGATTACATAACGAAACCCTTTGATCTCAACCTGCTTATCTCTAAGATTTTCTCCTTCCTCAAAAATAGAGAACTACTCAGGGAATTCTATCGCAAGCAAATATTTTTTGAGCCTATCAAAGAACATCAACTATCAGCAGACGAAAAGCTGACCCACAGCGCTATTCAGTTAATTGAAACCCATCTAGACGATCCCGAGTTCAACGTCCAGAAACTCGCCAAGTTGTTGTCGCATAGCCAATCTAGTCTGTACCGAAAAATCAAAGAGACTACGGATAAGACACTAGTTGAATTCATTAGAGACGTTCGGCTGCGAAAAGCCGCACAATTGTTGTCTGAAAATGAGCTATCTATCACTCAAGTAGCCTATGCCGTAGGCTTTAATGATGTCAAGTATTTTCGCAAGCACTTTAAGAAGCTATACTTACTAAATCCCTCTGAATTCAGGGAAAAAACCGAAAAAAAGCTGGTTTAAACGAATTTGTTCCCCTCTAAAACCGAAAATGTCCCCCCTGCTAAGTTGGCTTTGCTGATATCTTAGATATGATAAAAGATCTATGCTTTAACACTAAGTAAGTGTAGAAAGGAAAAAGGACTAAGTACATACAAACAGCTACTCCGAGCCATATCGACCTCCTCTAGCTAGTGCTTGGAACTTTTTGCTTGATACTCAAAATAAAGTTGGCATGTCAGAGCAACCAAAGACTAGATGGCTAATCCCCCAGCTTGGACTGGCATTTATCATTCTGTCATTTCTGATGTGGTTGATCTACCTAATCATACACTAACAACATTTTTACTGGATAGAATTTCAAATTATTCATTATGAAGATTACACTACTACGACGAGCACTTAGGCGTCTGCTAGGGTTTGCGCCTATCGGAGCGAGTCCAGGGGGCGCAAATGCAACGCATGAAAAAAGCAAATTGCATCTGATCGTATTAATGCTGATTTGCCTACTCCCTTTAGGGATGCAAGCACAGCAAACCGTTTCTGGTACAGTAACCGACGAAGCTAATGAGCCTCTGGCAGGGGTCTCTATAGTAGAGGTTGGAACTAACAATGGCGCCTTTACCGGTTCTGATGGAAAATTTGAGCTAAAGGTTCAAGAGGGCGCGAGTATTAAGTTTACCTATTCTGGATTTCAATCGCAGACGATAGAGGTCCAAGGGCAAACGACTTTCAATCTACAACTCAAGGAAGGGCTTTCTTTGGATGAGGTAGTGATTGTTGGGTATGGAGAAGAGAAAAAATCCAACCTGACAGGTGCAGTAGCGGCAATTGATAAAGAACAGCTAACACAAGTTCCTGTCGCAAATACTGCTAACCTTCTCGCAGGAAGAGTACCGGGAGTAATGACGCGACAAAATTCGGGCCTTCCCGGTGGAGAGAATACCCAAATTCGCATTAGGGGATATGCTGGTTCTCCTTTGATTCTGGTAGATGGAATCCAAACTAGCTTTGACCGTATAGATCCAAATGATATAGAATCTATCACAGTACTGAAAGACGCAGCAGCAGCAGTGTACGGTGCTCGTGCCGGTAATGGGGTGATTCTAGTTACGACCAAAAGAGGGGAAAGAGGTCCTGCCAAAATCACCTATAATGGCAACTTTACCCTCATGTCGCCTTCTCGTTTGTTTAATCAAGTAAATACAGACCAGTATATTGAATTGGTGAGAGAATCTGATCTACTCGATGGCGCCGGTCTGGATGCGACCTTTACGGATGAAGATGTGCAAAGATTTGCCAATCGTGAACCAGGATATGAAGGAGGAGATTGGGTAAACGGTCTATTTCAGGACAACGCGCCTATGCACCAACACAATATCAGTGTGTCAGGGGGAAATGATGATATCCGATATTTCACCTCTTTTGGCTATGTGGACCAAGAAAGCTACTTCCGGTCTAGAGATTATGATTATGGCAGATACAATGCAAGAACCAATATTGACGCCAATATCAATGACAACCTAAGTTTTAATCTTGATCTTGCTTACCGATTTGAAAAAACTGAGCGGGCCACCAATGATATCAACGCACTGATGGTAGAGCTCTTGACGACTGAGCCTGTATTTCCGACTGAATTGCCAGATCCTACGATTGGAGAGGCTTTTTCTGGCTTCTCGCAAAGAAATCCGATCTCTTCTAGTAAAAGAGATGTAGCCGGTTTTTGGGATCGTGATGAAGATGTGATCCAAGGTCGTTTGGGCCTCAATTATAAGTTTCCGTTCCTTCGCGGTCTTTCCGCAAAGGCAGAAATTGGACTTATTCGATACAATCGCGCCACCAAACAGTTTCGTAAGCCTACAGATTTGTACGAGTACCAGCCTGAAACAGATACCTATTTGCTCCAAGCCACTCAGCGTGGAGTATCTTCCGTATCCGATAACCAATTCAGAAGAACGCAGATTTATCCGCTTATTTCTCTCAACTATGATCGTTCCTTTGGTGATCACGATTTTAGGGTATTAGGCTTGTATGAACAAATTTCCCGTAAGTTCAGTCAATTCGGCGCTTCTAGATTAGATCTACTATCGCTCAACATCCCTGAGTTGTTTATTGGGTCTCAAAACAATCAAACGAATAACGGTTTTTCAGGCTCCGATATAGGACGTAAAAGTTATGTCGGAAGGTTTAACTACGCCTTTCAAAACAAGTATCTCTTTGAAGCTACCTTCAGAGCAGATGGCAACGTCTTATTTTCTCCCACTACCAGATGGGGATATTTTCCTAGCTTCTCTGCTGGCTGGGTGCTTTCAGAAGAATCTTTCATGAACCTAAAACCTGGAGGAGCCCTAGATTTTCTAAAGATCAGAGCTTCCTTTTCACAGTTGGGAGATGATACGGCAAACGGCCTTAACGGTTTTGATTACCTCACTGGTTACGCGCTCCAAAACCCCATCATTTTAGATGATAATATTGCCTATCCAACTATCCGTACGAGAGGTTTGGTCAATCCACTATTGACTTGGGAAGAAATGACCGTTTATAACGTCGGTTTTGAGGCGAGATTTTGGAGTGGAAAGCTCATCTTGGAGACAGAATTATTTTACCGCCAACGTTCAGGTATCATCGCACAAAATATCGAGGATGTACCTTCTACCTTTGGAGCCGACCTACCAGTCGTAAACCTCAATAGTCAAGAAAATAGAGGATTTGAGATATCTGGTGTATATCAAGAGCGCTGGGGTAATTTCAAGCTGATGCTCGCCCCTAATTTTTCACTAGCCAGATCAAATTGGTTAGAAGTAAAAAGTCAAGAAGACTTTGAAGATGAAGACCAAATCAGACTCTTTGAACTTGATGGTAAGAGAGTAAATCGCTTCGTTGGTTACGTATCAGATGGTATTTTCATGTCTCAGGACGAGATTGATAATCATCCCGTAGATCAAGACGAAAATGGTAACTCTACGCTGCGTCCTGGAGATATTAAATTCGTCGATCGAGACGGAGATGGTATCCTTACCTTTAGAGACCAAGAAGAGATCGCTTATGCACAAGGGATACCAGAAATGGTTTATGGTATGAATATAGAGCTCGGGTACAAGAACTTTAGATTGAGTGGCTTGATCCAAGGGGCTTCTATGTTTAGTATCAATATCAGTGGCTCTGCAAGGACTATGTTTAGCAATCAGTCCATCCCTTTGACCTATCAGTATGACTTGAGATGGCAGCCAGATGTCAATGACCCAACAGTCAATGTAAATCCAAATGCATCACTACCTGCGCCTACTCAGTCTCCAAGCTTTAACAATAACCGGAATTCAGATTTCTGGGTAAAAGATGTCACCTATGTGAGACTCAAGAATCTGAATCTTTCTTACGCGATTCCTAGTAGTTTGTTAGATAAATTGAACATGGATCACGCAGAGGTCTATCTAGCCGGAGAAAACCTCCTTCTACTAACAAATCTAGGTATCTACAAAAACTCATTTGACCCTGAATTTCAACCTGGATCTCCCACAAATAGACTGCCGATTACTCGGTCTTTGGGAGCTGGGGTTAGAATTACTTTATAATCTTTCTACTACTTGACAAATAACATGACAACAATGAAAAAGATATTATTAGTGATCATTGGATTGAGTCTGACCATGGCTTGTGAAGACCCCTTTGATCTTACCCCTACCGATATCATTTCAGAGACCTTTGTATTCGAAGATCCGGGTCTGGCAGATGCCTTTACGGGAGATTTGTACAATAGAACTCAGTTCCATATGACCTCAGGAGGAACCAATATCAATATGGGTTTCATCAATTCTTGGGGAGGAGAACACAGAAACTTTGCGCCTTGGCAAGCTCCTTTTGGACAAGTAACCAACACCCCATACAACGAAAGTGGTGCTGGCCTATTGGACTATTGGCCCTACAACAATATTAGAGAAGCCAATGTGTTTATCGAAAATATTGTATTGTCAGAAACGCTCGATCCCAGTTACACAGCGATAAGAGCAGCTGAGGCAAGATTTATTCGTGCGTGGGAATACTTTGAAATGGCCAAGCGATTTGGGGGTGTCCCCATCATTACGAAAGCCCAAGGTACAGAAACTACCGATGGAGAACTGTTCTTGCCTAGAAACACTGAGAAAGAAGTCTATGATTTTATTGGCTCAGAAATGGATGAGATTGCGCAAATTTTGCCAGAAGTTGCTGACCAAGATGGTAGAGCCACCAAATGGGCTGCTTTGGCCCTTAAGAGTAGAGCTATGTTGTACGCAGCTAGTGTCGCTCGCAATGGTACAGAGCAACTCAATGGTATCCTTGGCTTCCCCGCCTCAGATGCGGATGCATACTTTCAAAAGTCTTTAGATGCTTCTAGAGAAATCATCGAAACTGGTCCTTTTTCGCTTTATCGCAAAAATCCAGATAAAGTCCAGAACCTCATCGACCTCTTCTTAGATGAAGCTAACAATCCCGAAGCCATTTTCACCGTGAAGTATGATCAAGCCGCTGGAAAAAATCACGCTTTCGATATTACAGGAACGCCCGCTGGATTTGGGTTTGCATGGAATTCCAATTATCCCGTTTACCTAGAGAAAATGGAAATGTTCGATTTTATCGATGGTGCTTCAGGTAAACTTGACCGTGCTATGTATGATGGCAATACTCCTCTTGATCCTGCACGTTACTTCGGCGAAAGAGATCCGCGCTTTAGAGCTTGGGTTTTTTATCCAGAAACCGAATTTAAAGGACAACCTGTATACTTCCATACAAGCACTATTTATACCGATCCTGCTGATGGACAACGTAAGACTTCTACTAAGCAGCCAGGCTTTATCATACCAGGCTCAGATGGCTTCCCTGGGGCAGGACACCCAAGACATGGCTATGCAGGTGGTAATAATCCGACAGGACTTCTTCGTCGCAAGCATATCAATCCTACCACCCCAGACGCCACCGGTTCCAGTACTGATTGGATCGTTATTCGACTAGCTGAAATCATGCTGAACTATGTCGAAGCAGCTTACTACCTCGGTGATCCTAATGGCGATATGGCTACCATTCTCAATGATGAAATTAGAGAACGTGCCGGAATGCCAGCGCTATCTCCAGGTGAGATTACAGAAGATAAAATTCGTCAGGAAAGACAAGTAGAGCTTTCTTTTGAAGAGCATGTTTTCTGGGACCTCCGTAGATGGCGGATTGCAGTAGAAGAATTGGACAATAAGGCGCGCCACAAAACTACTTGGATCAAAGACTTTGATACGGGAATGTATTACATGCAAATGGAGCATGGAGACAAAGGAAGGGTAAGACTACATCCCGAGCGAAACTATTACTATGCACTTGGGCTAGGCCGAATTGCCGACAACCCCAACTTAGTAGAGAATCCTGGTTATTAATCCATATGCTTTTTTTGCTTTAGATTAGATAAATAGGGGAGACCCGTGGGTCTCCTCTTTTTCATATATCATTTTTATGAAAAAAACGACCACTATACTTCGCCCCTTTCTTTTCGTTGGTTTCATTCTACTATTCAGTTGCAAAAGTCAAATCAGTGAATCAAAAGCTGAAAAACGGAGAGAGTTAAGTTCTCCCAATATCATTATCATTTATGCTGATGACCTTGGCTATGGGGACCTCGGATCTTATGGCGGTACCCAAATGCCCAGTCCCAATATCGATAAATTGGCCAAAGAGGGGATGAGATTTACCCAAGGCTATGCCTCCTCTGCCACTTGTTCTCCCAGTAGGTATGCTTTGCTAACAGGAATCTACCCCTGGAGAAATGAGAGAGCTAAAATCCTCTCCGGCACGGCTCCCTTACTGATTGATCCCCAACAAATGACCTTACCCAAAATGCTCGGTGAACAAGGGTATCATACGGGAATTGTCGGAAAATGGCATCTGGGATTGGGAGACGGCAATGTGAATTGGAATGAAAAAATTGGGCCAGGGCCTAATGAGGTCGGCTTTGATTACGCCTACATCATGGCAGCCACCCAAGATCGTGTGCCGACGGTCTACATTGAAAATGGAACTGTGGTGGGCCTAGAAACGCATGATCCTATATCCGTCAGTTATCAAGCCAATTTTCCTGGAGAACCCACCGGTAAAGAAAATCCAGAACTTTTAAAGATGAAGTGGCATCACGGGCACAACAGTAGCATCGTCAACGGCATTCCTAGGATAGGATTTATGAAAGGGGGAGAAAAGGCTAAGTGGGTAGATGAAAATATGGCCGATACCTTTTTGGTGCGAGCCCAAGAGTATATCCGTACTCAAAAAGAGGAACCCTTCTTCCTCCTTTACACCCTCCAGCAACCTCATGTGCCACGTACTCCCCACTCTCGTTTTGTGGGTAAATCGGGCATGGGACCAAGGGGAGATGTGATCGTTGAAGCAGATTGGTGTATTGGGCAACTAGTCAAAACTCTGAAAGAAGAAAATTTATTGGAAAACACACTCATCATTTTGTCTAGTGATAATGGGCCTGTCCTCAATGACGGATATTATGATGAAGCCGTCGAGAAACTCGGTCAACACAAACCTTGGGGACCACTGCGAGGAGGAAAATATAGTCTCTTTGAAGCTGGCACCCGCGTTCCCTTTATCACCTATTGGCCGGGCAAAATTAGCCCAGGGAGTTCTGACGCGATGATTTCTCAGCTGGATTTATTCTCCTCTTTGGCCGCTTTGGTAGGGAGTGAGCAAAGAACCGGTGATAGTCAAGATTTGCTAGCAGTCTTGTTGGGAGAAAGCACTAAAGGCAGAGAGGAACTGATCCTAGAAGCTACTACCCGTACTGCCTATCGCAAGGGGAGTTGGGTATATATCCCTCCCTACAATGGACCAGCTCTCAATAAACAAGTGAACATAGAGCTTGGAAACTCTGAGGAAGAGCAACTTTATGACCTCTCACAAGATATTGGCCAGCAAGATAATTTGGCCAGCTCAGAGCCTGAAAAACTACAGCAAATGAAAGCTGGATTTGAACGGATTAGAGGGATAGATTACACAAAGACTGAGAAGCTAGAGCTAAAGTAGGTTCATTTTTTCTGCTTCGCAGAACGATTAGATTCTAGGCTAAAATTTGATTCAGAGGTGAAAAGCAACACTCTTAATCATTAACAGGACCGTCAAATGACGGTCCTTGTGTTTTTTAGCTCATTGCTCAATGAGCCTATTTAAATGACATAAAAAGAAGAATGCCCCTAATGAATCTCTTAGCCCAATTTCTTAACCTCTTATCTTAATACTACATACTTCTTACTTTCTACTCTGTATTTAAAAATACCCACAGAATTTCCCTCGCAAATCTTTCAGAAGGATAGTCAACTAAGATACTGCGAGCTACCTCTTGTTTTTCAGCATTTGTCCCGCTTTGTTGCCAATCCATTTTTGATCCTGCCAAACGATTTGCCCGTTGATCAGGACGATGTGCATGCCTTCTGCCAAGATGTGGGGATTGATAAAACTAGCCTTCGCTCGTAGATTTTCAGGCTTAAAAATGGCAATATCGGCATAATAGCCTTCTTTGAGCAATCCCCTTTTTTCAAATCCAAAGGTCGCTGCAGGTAAAGCAGTCATTTTGTAGATTGCGGTTTCTAGCCCCATAATTTGGTCTTCTAAACTCCATTCACTGAGTACTTTTGTAAAACTCCCATACCCCCGAGGGTGGTGCATCGTTTCACTGCCATCAGAAGAGATCATCAAATTGGGCCAAGCGGTCAAGGCCTTTTGTAATTCATCATCCATCACAAAATAAGCAGCAGAGGCCCCAGTAGGCCCTATGTCCATCAGTACTTCCTCCGAAGAACGATTTTGTTCTCTGGCGACTTGGGCTAAGGTTTTGCCTGCATATTTTTTGGAGCCAAAGAGGGTCGCTTCCGGTCCATTGCGTTTTTTGACTCGTTCTCTGAGATAGGCAGATAGTTCCTCTTCGCGGCTGCGCCGAACGCTAAAGTAGTCTGCTGGAGGCCTTGCCCATTTTGGAAATACAATTCCGATAGTGGTATAAGAAGCCGAATAAGGATATAAATCCGCGCTCATACCTTTGGTGCGAACTCCTACCTTGTCCAAATAAGCAAGAATTTCTTGAGCCCTCACTTGCCCTTTGCCATATACAGATTTGAGATGGGATACATGCACACGGCAGTATTTACCACAAGCCGTCAATTCATCCAAAGCCACAAAAAGTTGATCATCGTCCTCATTACGGATATGGCTAACCATCATCCCCTCAAATCGACCGACAACACGGGCAAGGGCTAGCAATTCTTCCCGCTCAGCATATATCCCTGGTATATATTCCAAACCCGTACTAAGTCCAAAAGCTCCTTTATCCATTAAGAGGGCCAACTGTTTTCCCATCCCATCAATCATTTTGTCATCTGGATTTCTTCGGGTTCCTACCCCTGTTTCGGTCCGCAAAGTCCCATGCCCTACCCACCAAGCTTCGTTTAATGGGAGTTGCAGATTTTTAGTGTCTAACTCATCAGCAAGGGTGTTTAATGATCCACTATTGCCATCTTGCCCGAGACATATGGTCGTTACGCCCTGGGCGAGGTTGTTGAGAATACCTCCGTGAGAGTGGGCATCAATAAAACCCGGACTGACCGTCATGCCGCTGGCATCTATGGTTTGTTGGGCTTGGACTATTTTCTGCTCCGTGTTGCCAAGGTAGATGATTTGCTGGCCTTTGATAAGTACGTCTCCGACGAACGCCTCTCTCCCACTCCCATCAATGAGGCTTCCCCCTTTAATCCATATATCTGCGCTCAGCTTTTGAGGATCAGACTGAGCGTTCTCCACAGGAGCCTCAGCAGGACTACCACAATGCAGACTCAAAAGCGCAAATAAGGTTATAAAAGACAGGTTTTTCATAGGCTTTAAGTACTGAGTAGCCAGTGTAAAGTATTCCGCACCGAGAAAAGCAATCTTAACTGAACCGTATAGACCCATTTTCCCAAGTCTTAATACCAAATACTATTGTCTAGGTACTTAATTACCCAGACGCACCAATTCTGCCAATTCACGATTATCGAGTTCTCCGATCCACTTTTCCCCGCTTGAGACGGTAAGATCGGCCAGTTCTTTCTTGGATTGTAGCAGTTTATCAATTTTCTCCTCAAAGGTTGAGCGCGTGATAAAGCGATGAATGAACACATTTTTTTCTTGTCCAATTCGATAAGCACGATCGGTGGCTTGGGCCTCTACAGCGGGGTTCCACCAAAGATCATAATGGATTACATGATTGGCGGCAGTAAGATTGAGTCCAGTACCCCCTGCTTTGAGGGAAAGCAATAGGATAGGATTATGTTCTTGCTCTTGAAATTGCTGTACCATCAAATCGCGGTTTTTGCGGCTAACGCCCCCATGTAAGAAAGGTACGCTCAAGCCAAACTGGGTCTCAATCATTTTGGCAATTAACTCCCCCATCGCCCGGTATTGAGTAAAGATGAGTAGCTTTTCCCCTTGCTCCAAAATTTGTGGTAACAGACTAAATAACTGTTGGCATTTACCCGAGTAATCAATCTCAACGGGCCCTTTTTTGAGGAATTGGCTAGGATGATTACAGATTTGTTTGAGGGCAGTGATCAATTTGAGGATTAGCCCGCGGCGGTTGATACCATCAGCCTTTTCAATAGTATGCATGGTTTGATCAATCACACTTTGATAAAGCGCACTTTGGCGAGGAGTGAGATAACAATATTCGTTTTTTTCGATCTTGTCGGGCAGGTCCTCAATGATGGATTTGTCCGTTTTAACCCGGCGAAGGATGAAAGGCTCCGTAAGGCGACGAAATTTGTTGAGACTTTTTTGATCGCGCTCAACTTCAATCGGCCGAGCATAGTTTTCTTTAAATTTACTTAGGCTACCAAGGTAGCCCTTATTAGTAAAATCAAAAATACTCCAGTACTCACTCAAGCGATTTTCGACGGGTGTACCACTCATCGCAATTTTGACCGGCGCTTTAATCTTTTTGATGGCCTTCGATTGGTTAGTTGCCGGATTTTTGATGTTTTGAGCCTCATCTATCACTTGGATAAGCCAATCGATCTTTTTTAGTTTATCTGTTTCAGAGCGCAAAATGCCATAGCTGGTGATCAGTACGTCCGCCTCTTCTAAGGGTATAAGCGTTCGGCCAGGCCCGTGATAAAGATGAGTCTTTAAATCAGGTGCAAACTTTTCGATTTCTCGCTCCCAATTGCTCAAAAGAGTGGTAGGCACTACCACCAAAGCTTTACGCTCCCCCAGTTCACCCGTCTCCTTAAGCTTGAGCAAAGTGGTGATGATTTGCAGTGTCTTACCCAACCCCATATCATCGGCAATAAGGCTTCCAAAGCCCAAGCGAGTATTTTTGAAAAGCCAATCAAAACCACGCTGTTGATACGGCCGAAGCTGCGCCTGTAAGCCCGCGGGCGGTTTTACTGGGTCGCTTTTGAGAATTTGATCCATTAATTGGCGCGTATTGGCGTCTAATTTCACCTGGGAGCCTTTATATTCTTCTGTTAAGGCCGCTTGGAGGAGTTCTTGCGCATTTAGCTCAGGTGGGTTTTCGAGGGCTTCGAGTAGTTTTTGGACTTCCTTTTCATCAAGGTGGACATATTGATCGTTGAGTCTGACGATACCACGATACTTTAGCAGAAGCTTACGAAATTCTTGCAGTGAGTAGGTTTGCCCTCCGATCGCTCCCTGCCAACTAAATCGAAGCATATCTTCAAGACTAATAATAGAAGTGGCCTTAACGATACCTTCATCCCCTTCAAGTAGTAAACTAGTACTAGGCTTGAGAAGCTTTTGCAAGGCTTTGGGCATCAGTACTTTGATGCCAAATAGTTCAATGATCGGTATGATCTGAAGCATCACGGGCGCAAAAGACTCCGAGTTATAATATAGCGGCTCCATACCCTTATTTGCCACTAGTTGATTAAGATCGGGAAAGTGATTCGCCAACATAGCGACATCTCGCAAAATATCTAAGCGCGCTTCACGATAAAGATCATCAAAAAAGAGCCTCATAAGTGGAATCGGCGCTTCTTCCGAAGCAGCCGTATTTTCAATCAGTAGATTGAGCGTAAACTGGTTGGGCGATTCATCTGTGATTTGAATAATCGGCAAATGGGCTTTGTGCGTCAGAAAGAAAGGATGCAGCCAAAGCTGAATATTATTAGGAATCTCCTGCTCCTCAAAGCCAGTGAAGCTAACGCTTATGGGATGAAAAAAGAGGTTTTCAAGTTTGCTGGCAATTCGGAAGGGATAGTGCTCTGCCGTTTGGTAAATAAAGTGATTTAAAAACACTGAGACCAAGGCCACTGGATTATCAGAGGGTATCACTTCCCAATATTGATCTTCTTTTTGGTATAAAAGAATCTCTGGGTCAATCAGTTCCGCAAGTTGCGGCATCAACTCAGCGACTCCTTTTTCAAAGTCAGGCGGCAACCAACGTACCTGATAAGCTCCATTGGCTAACTCCAGGAGTTGAGGCAAATAGGCCTGCTTGACCAATAACTGGGTTGCAAAACGATAGGCGAGATGCACCCCCCTGAGCGAAATACTGAGGGAAGGATATAAGGCTGTGGGGATCCGTTCTAGCCAAGCAACCAAGGCGTCTAGTTCGTCAAAAGAGTATAGGGTTTCATCATGATTTCGATAACAATTGAACTTTTGAAACTGCCCTTCCAAATTCAAAATCAGTTCAACTTCTTCTATGGCGATTAACTCAGAAAGTCCAAGGCTTTCTCGTTTGGCTTTCAGAAAACGATCCACCTCGCGGCTTGCTTTACTCATAAGCCCTTGACAAACAAGACGAATATCTGCCGCTGTTGCAAAGGCGGGTTTGGGTTCTATGATTTGCCAAAGATGCTCGCCTGCTTGCTGGAGATGTGAAAAGTCAAGACTTTGAAAAAGCCCCTCATCCCACTGCCACAGGAGGCGCTCAGCAGAAACTCTCTGCATCAAATCAGCCAAAGTAGGAACCTGAATATCTTTTTGTCCCTCAGCGGTATATCCTAAAGCCTCCAAACCCGCAAAAAGATCAAAATTGCGAAGTTCAAATACGAGAAATGGATTTTTATCGATCTCATTGGCCACTAGGTAAAGGGTAGCAGCCATATGCTTGCACGGTACCGCCCAATCAGGACACGAACAGTCGCCGCGCATATCGTTCCACGAAGTGGGAAAAAGCTTAATGCCCTTAGCTTCGGCTGCTTCATACAAGTCTGGAGGTAGCTTGCGATTGAGCAATTGGGAGAGATACATTGGATTTGCCGTAATGATTTCCATCAAAGCGGCTTTAGCGTGGGCCGTCAGCGGCGGAAGACTGATATCTACATAATAGGGATATGGTCGCCTCCCACTCACTTGCGCATGGATTCCGCTAGCATCTATGACGATTTCCGAGACAGCACCTTTGTTTGCGTAGGTTTTGCCCCTGGGTAAACGATTGCTATAGTCAATTTGATTGAGTGCTTGTAGCCAACGCTTGCCCCACCAAGTATTTCCGTAAGATTTTCGCATCATAAAGGGTCAACAGGACGAAAAATACAGACTGTTTCCGACTAATTCGATATTTTGAGGCAAATCATTCACCCTATGCGCTACTTTTACCTTCTGAGTTTGAGTTTTATTGCCTTGGCAGCCTGTCAAAGTCCGCAACAAAAGCAGAGTCCAAGCTTTACCATCAGCTTTGCTCAAGACACCGCCTTTGACGGTAGATTGCTCTTACTGATTTCTACCGACGACAGTAATGAACCCCGCTTTCAAATCACCGATCGTCCTTCTACTCAGCAAGTTTTTGGGATGGATGTCACAGGCTGGCAAGGCCGAACCCCCCTCTCCTTTGGCGCAGAAGAATACGGCTACCCCATCAAAAGCTTAGCGGATTTACCTGAAGGGGAATACTACGTTCAAGCCCTACTACACAAATACGAAACCTTCAATCTCAAGACGGGACATATCGTCAAGCTCCCCATGGATCGAGGCGAAGGCCAACAATGGAATCGCGCACCCGGTAATCTTTACAGCAAGCCGCAAAAGATTAGCATCAAGCAAAATAGTCGGATCGAAATTGCTTTGACCGAGGAAATCCCTCCGATCACTCCGCCAGAAGACAGCAAATACATCAAGCATATCAAAATCAAAAGCGACCTCCTGAGTGAGTTTTGGGGTCGTGATATGTACCTAGGGGCGCATGTGCTACTACCAGAAGGCTTTGATGAGCATCCAGAGGCAAAATACCCGCTGGCGATTATGCACGGCCACTTCCCTGCTGACTTTGGCGGTTTTCGCAGCACGCCCCCCGATCCTAATCTCAAACCAGAATATAGCGCTCGCTTTAAACTGGAGGGTTACAATAAAATCGTTCAGGAAGAGGAATATAAATTTTACAAGGATTGGACTGGTCCAGATTTTCCGCGCTTTTTGGCGATCGAAATTCAACATGCCAATCCCTATTACGATGACTCCTATGCCGTCAATTCCGCCAATCTAGGACCTTATGGCGATGCGATCACCTACGAATTAATCACGCATATTGAAAAGACTTTTCGCGGTATCGGAGAAGGTTGGGCACGAGTAGTGTATGGGGGCTCGACCGGTGGTTGGGAAGCTTTGGCCGTGCAAGTCAAATATCCAGACGAATATGGCACCTGCTATGCCGCCTGTCCCGATCCGATCGATTTTAGGGCCTATTGCTTGCTCAATCTCTATGAGGATAAGAATGCTTACAATTTGAAAGGGCCTTTCCGTATGACTAAGCGACCAGGGCATCGAGACTATCTGGGCAATGTGGACGCAACCTTGGAGGACATGAATCTACGAGAGCTAGCCCTGGGTACCAAGAGCCGCTCTGGACAGCAATTTGATATTTGGGAAGCAGTTTACTCTCCCCAAGGCGATGACGGCTATCCAGTACGGGTTTGGGACAAGGAGACTGGGGAGATCAACCAAGAGGTACTCGAATATTGGCGCGAGAATTATGACCTTACTCATATCATGCAGCGCGACTGGGCGACCCTTGGACCTAAACTACGCGGTAAAATCAATATCTACTGCGGCGACATGGACAATTATTACCTCAATAATGCGGTCTATCTAGCGGAGGAGTTTTTAGAAAACGCCCAGCCTGCTTATGAGGGTGAAGTAGACTACGGTGATCGAGCTGAACATTGCTGGAATGGCGATCATACCCAGCCCAATGCCATTTCGCGCTTACGCTATCATCAGATGTTTATCCCCCGCTTCGCGGAACGCTTAGAAAAAACCGCACCGGCTGGTACCCCTCGGACTTGGATTTACTAGAAATAATGATTGAAGGATTGATTTGTTAAGGGAGGTATCCACCCAAAATTCAGACCTTCGACAACTTATCCCTTCGATAAATAAAATAAGCGTTCTGCGCAGCAGCAAAAAAACAACGATATGGCATTAGTCGGCTCCAACTCCTTTGAAATGGGTCAATTAGCTCCTGGATTCGAGCTATATGATACAATCAGCGGCCAAACCAAAAGCCTGAACCAATTGAAAGGTAGCCAAGGCACGGCCATCTTTTTTATTTGCAACCATTGTCCCTATGTGATCCATGTCAACCATGGCTTGGTACAGATGGCCAATGACTATCTCCCCAAGGGAATCAGCTTTATTGCTATTAGCAGCAATGATGTGAAACATTATCCTCAGGATGGGCCAGAACGCATGCAACAAGTGGCGGCGCAATTGCAGTATCCCTTCCCCTATTTGTACGATGAGACGCAAGAGGTAGCCAAGGCATACAATGCGTCTTGTACGCCAGATTTGTATCTATTTGATGCAGGGCTTAAAGCAGTCTATCACGGTCAATTGGATGATTCTCGTCCAAGAAGTGGGGTGCCAGTAACGGCTAAGGACTTTCGTAGGGCAATCGACTATTTGCTCAAGGCTGAAACTAATCCGTACCCCCAGCATCCAAGTGTTGGTTGTAGTATCAAGTGGAAGCGTTGATATTTTTTTCGGCTTCGCAAAACGTTTAGCCCAATCTGTAGAGCCGCAAAATTTTGCAGCTATCGAATAAGCGTTCCGCGCAGCGGTCCCCCCTCTAACGATCCTGCAGCCTATAAACAAACTTCAAGCCCGACCAATTTTCATCCACGGCGCAGACTTTGACATCGACCAAGCCGGCATCCAAACCACGTTCTCGGATCAATTCCCGATTGAGATTGGTTGCAATTTTGGAGGATTTCTTTGGCCAAGAGAGCCATAGGCTACCGTTGGAAGG
>JBCCQN010000091.1:0-30346 GCA_039024315.1 Bacteroidota bacterium | reverse complement strand
GCCATTGACGAAGAACTCTACGCCAGTAATGCTACCATCTGGATCAGCAGCATTTGCTTCTAAGGTAATCGCCTGTGGAGCAGGGTAGATGGTACCGTCAAGCGGCGCGCTTATGCTGACTGTTGGTGGGGTCTTGGCGCTAAATTGAATGGTAGCCGAAGTCGTGTTGTTTCCATCGTCATCAGTCGCCACTGCGTACACATCATAAGTACCGCTAGCAGGAATTACATAAGCCAATTGCCAAGGCGCAGTATTGACCGTGCCTACGGAAATGCCATTGACGAAGAACTCTACGCCAGTAATACTCCCATCAGCATCGGCTGCATTCGCTGCTAAGGTGATCGCCTGCGGCGCAGGATAGATGGTGCCATCAACTGGCGTGCTAATGCTGACCGTCGGAGGGGTCTTGGCGCTAAATTGTATGGTAGCCGAAGTGGTGGTATTAGCATCATCGTCAGCGGCGATGGCATAAAGGTCATAAGTACCGCTAGCGGGAATTACATAGGCTAATTGCCAAGGGGCAGCGTTGACGGTGCCTATGGAGAGGCCATTGACAAAGAACTCCACGCCAGTAATACTCCCATCCGCATCAGCCGCATTCGCTGCTAAAGTGATCGCCTGCGGAGCAGGGTAGATGGTGCCGTCAAGCGGCGCGCTAATGCTGACCGTCGGAGGGGTCTTGGCGCTAAATTGTATGGTAGCCGAAGTGGTGGTATTAGCATCATCATCAGCGGCGATGGCATAAAGGTCATAAGTACCGCTAGCGGGAATTACATAGGCTAATTGCCAAGGAGCAGCGTTGACTGTGCCTATGGAGAGGCCATTGATGAAGAACTCTACGCTAGTAACTGTTCCATCCGCATCGGCCGCATTCGCTGCTAAGGTGATCGCCTGCGGCGCAGGGTAGATGGTGCCATCAACTGGCGCGCTAATGCTGACTGTCGGTGGAATCAGTGAGGGAGTGATACTAAATTGTATAGTGTCCGAATTCACTACATTGCCATCATTGTCAGTCGCAATGGCATACACCTCATAATTACCGACAATATTGGCGGCAAAGTTTAACTGCCAAGGTGCAGCATTGACTGTACCGACAGCGGTATTATTCACGACAAACTCTACTGAGCTTACTGTGCCATCGCTATCTGTTGCATTTGCTTCTAAAGTGATAGTTTGCGGTCCAGCAAAAGAACTAGCGTTCAGCGGAGCTGTCATATTAACTACTGGAGGATCCCCAATAATGATGGTTTTTTGGATCAGAAAGGAATCTGCTACTATGCCAGTAGAGGTCAAGAATTTAAGTTCTAACTGATCACCATCTACCTCCAAAAGGCAAGAACCCAGGGTATTGAGTGAGGCATACATGGCGGGGTGATTGAGAGCCCCTCCTGATATTTTGCCAGAGCTACCGGCAGTGATATAGACGGTTCCCTCTGTACTAGCATTGTTGAGATAATCTTTTTCATATGCCCCATCCCCTAAAACTTGCCCATTGCCATTGTCTAGGATCATGGCGGGGGTCAGAGTCGAAGAAATGTCATAATGGCCATTGAGTAAGAAAGACCTCTCATAGGAATGACTATGTCCACTCAGGACCAAATCAACCCCGTAGTTTTCAAGTATAGGTAGTACATTTTCTCGTATGTCCCGCAAGCGCCCTCCTGAGTCATTTACATTGTCAGAATCATGACTGCCCTTGGTGTAAGGAGGATGATGAAAATAAACGACAATCCATTCCTGATCTGTTGCCGCGAGGTCATTGGTCAACCAAGTCAACATGCTTCCAGAAGTACTGCGGTCTGAGTCATGAGAGTCCAGTGAAATAAAGTGGACATTACCAAAATCGTAGCTATAATATGCCTCGGTACCTGAGGCTAAACCGCCCGCTTCTGCGTTTTTGGGAAGGCTAAAGATATCATAATAGGGGCCTGTTTCTGTAGCCGAGGAAGTACCCCCATTATAAAACTCATGATTACCAGGCGCAGGATAGAGGACTGTTTTTTGTAGGAGCGCCTCATACATATTTTCAAAAACCGCTGCTTGATATTGGGCATCTGTACCATTGTTGTAAGCATTGTCGCCCAACATGATCATTAGATCTGTATGCTGGCCATTCATGCGGCTATAATAAGCATCTCTTACGGCTCGGGCGTTGGCATTGGCCGTACCAGGATCACCCAATATCCAAGCTTTGATCGCTTGTTGAGTACCTGGGCTAGGAGCAGTACGCCAGTAGAGGTTATTATTGGGGGTCAAGAAGGTATCTACGCCTTCGGCGAACGCATAGTAGTAAGTAGTGTTGGGATTGAGCCCACCGATAAAGAACTCATGTTCGGTAGTACTGCTTCCTGATCCTACACTTTGATTAAGATTGTTGAGGTTGGTACCATAAATCAGTTCGAGCTGACGTGGGGTCTGGGTTCTCAATCGTACCACCATGCTGGTATCGCTTCCCATCTGTAGATAAGGTCCGCGCTCGACCTGAACGGGCTGTGGAGGAGCTAGATAGCTAATAAACAATTGAGGCGCACGGGCGGGATTACTATCATAAGCATGGGCCGCTCTACCGCCTTCGCCTTCAATCAGTAGGGCGAGACCATTATTACTTTGCCACCCGGGGCGATCAACGATTTCTTGTAAAATACTACTAATATCAGGCGTTCTCTGAGCCGGCAGTACCTGATTCGTGGCCGTCCAAACAGGAGGAGCCCAGGAGACCGTAGCGCTAGTGCGAGCTCGGCTGGAAAGATTACTATTGACATTACTAAATATAGGGGCATTTTCACTTGCATGCCCGCTTATTTCCAGATCAATGATATGATAGTTTTGATTGCCAGCAGCACTCACAAACTGTAGATAGGCTTCATAAATGATGGAACCTTGGGGGATATCCAGATTACTGTAATGTAGGCCTATGACTTGATTACCAGTCGTATAGCTTGCGTTACGAACGAGGTCTAAGCGATTGCCATTGAGTAGTACGAGTCCACTTTTATTCTCTTCAGCATCTGCGATACTGGTCGCGATGGTGCCCGTCCTAGTTGTCGGAACGATGGTGTTGTCTATGGTATAGTTGAGGGTGTCGGCAGTACTCAGGCCTCCTTGATCGATGGCAACTGCCACTAATTGAAATGCACCGTTGCTAGTAGGGGTGATATCATGGCTAAAGGGAAAGGTATTGTCATTGACTTGCAGCACACCATTGAGGTAAAATTCTACCCGATTGACGTAGTCGGTGCTATCTTTGGTTTTGGCAACAAAAGTGATAGGATCGAAATTTATTTGGGTAGCTCCTTCTGGTATCCCACTGATGCTTATTTCTGGTGCTGTATTGAGGGGGGGAGGTGATATGGTATAATAAACGCTAAGCTCTGGGGCAGCCGTTCCGTCGTAAGATTCGGCGATTCTTCGGCCCCAACCGGAGAGAAAAAAGCTTGCAGCATTATTTGCCTGCCATCCTGGAAGATCAACAATCTCCTGCATGATACTAGCCAAGTTAGGTGTACGTTGATCTGCAGCAGATTGCCCAACAATCGTCCAGTTGATAGGGCTCCAGACGACAGAAGCTTCGGTGAAATCACGATTACTTAAGTTGCCCAGTACGTTAGCAAAAGTAGCTGAGTTGAAGTGCTGCTCTCCACGAATAGAAATATCAACGGGATTGGCGTTATTGAGCTCGTCCACCGTAAATTGGATATAGGCGCTGTCTATTTTTGCCCCTGCGGGAACGCTTATATTTCTAAAACGAATGCCTACCAATTGATCAGCGCTATTGGCTTCATTGATGAGCTCTAAATCCGAACTCGTCAATTTGATCGTACCACTTACCCCTTCTTCGGCATCATCATTAGAGTTACTTACGGCTACCGTAAGGCTAGCTGTACTAGCCCCAACATTAAAACTAATGACGTTGGAAGTTACCGCATTGCCATCGTTATCCGTGGCGATAGCATAAAGGTCAAACGTTCCGCTAGCGGGAATAACATATGAAAGATCAAAAGGACTAACAGTACTACTCCCTGCAGAAATACCATTGACGAAGTACTCTACGCTCTGCACATTGCCATCTGCATCGTTGCTAATGCTACTGAGAGTAATAGTAGTGGGGAGAGGGATAAAGGCCCCGTCTAATGGGTTGCTAATGCTAACCGTGGGGGGAGAGCCAACAAAAATCTGCTTGTTGATGGTAAAAGAATCCGCGATAACGCCACTATTGTTGAGAAATTTCAGGTCAAGGCGACCGCCATCTACCTCTAGGATACATGAGCCTAAGGTATTGAAGGAAGCATGCATGACAGGGTGATTGAGCGGACCACCACTGATCTTACCCGCACTGCCAGAGGTGATATAAATTGCGCCAGCACTGCTGGCAGCGTTGAGGTAGTTTTTTTGGTAAGCCCCATCGCCATTTTCTTGCCCATCACCATTGTCGAGAATCATGGCCGAAGTCAAAGTCGAAGAAAGCCCATAATGCCCATCAAGCAAATAAGAGCGCTCATAAGAGTGGCTATGACCGCTCAATACTAGGTCCACCCCATAGTTTTCGAGGATAGGCAATACATTTTCTCGCATGTCCTCTAAGCGCCCACCACTGTCCGAGACATCGTCCGAGTCGTGGCTACCTTTACTGTAAGGGGGGTGATGAAAATAAACGACAATCCATTCTTGCTGAGTCAGTGCCAAATCATTATCCAACCAAGTCAGCATGGGGCCACTAGGACTCCTATCCGAATCGTGTGAATCCAAGGATATAAAGTGAATGTTGCCGTAATCGTAGGAATAGTATGCTTCGGTGCCTGAAGCCAAGCCACCTAATTCCGCATTGGTGGGGAGGCTAAAGATATTGAAATAGGGGCCAATGCCAGTGGCTGAGGAAGTGGCACCATTGTAAAACTCATGATTGCCAAGGGTAGGAAATAGTGGCGATTGAGCCAGTAGATCCTCGTACATATTTTGAAAAACCGCCCCTTGATATTCTGCATCGGTGCCATTGTTATAGGCATTGTCTCCGAGCATCAAAATCAAGTCATTGTGCTGATTGCCGAGATAGTTGTAGTAGGCATTGCGCACAGAGCGTGCATTGGCGTTACCGGTGCCACAATCTCCTAGGATCCAAGCCCTAATCAGACTATGCGAACCAGTAGGCGGTGCCGTCTGAAAATAGCGATCGCTACTAGGCGTGAGAAGGGGACTCGCGTTTTGATTAATAGCATAAAAATATCTTGTATCTGCATTCAGGCCTGTGAAAATCGCCTCATGCTCCGTCGTATTGGTGGCTGAGGAATAAAATTCGGTATAAACGCCTAAACTGGTGCCGGCACTTACTTCGGTAGGAACGGGCGTAGAAGTTCGATATCTGACGACGGCTCTATCATCAGAAAGCATTTGGATGTAGGGCCCTCTGGTGATGGTCTGACCGTGGATTATAGAGACAAAAAAAGCAAATACAACTAATAAATTAAATCGTTTGCCCATAGATAGAAAGCTAGAGACTCCCTTGCCTTGGCAGGGAGTTAGGGAATTCAAATTAAGTCAAGCAAGCGTCCATCAAGGTAGCTGCTGTAAGAGAACGAAAGCACGGCTAAAGCTCGTGTTGCCGGGATGGGTGAGTACCGATATAAAGATTTCTGATATATCAGTTTGCCCTCCCTGAAAAATGATCTGTCCATCCATATTCAAATCTGCATTATCATAAGCACTGACCACATAGTTGCGGGCAAAGCTTGAATTTGCAGGATCAGATAATACTTTGATAAAAATTTGGGTTGCATCATTATTGCCCCCTTGAAAAACTATCTGTCCATCACCATTTACATCTCCCGTCCATAGTCCCTTTTGGCCATTGCCCAAATCCTTGAGGGCATCTGTGCCATAGGTGGCTAAGGTAGAAAAGTCAATAAGCGAAGCGGTATTGTCAAGATTTTGAGCAGTAGCGCTCATTACCCCAAGATGATTTCTATGTCTGACAACCAAAAAATAATTGCCGCTACTGAGCTCCGGAAAGCTCAGCGCACTTTTGCCGTCAAGATCAACAATTTTTCCGTCTCTTCTTATTAAAGCTGGTCTAGCAGCTAATGTTTGAGTACTGTCATTGGCATCTCTTAGTTCAACCCAAATCCAATCGACAATGGCAGCAGCACCGCTGATATTGAGGACGGCATTGCTGAGGCTATCTCCCTCCCACTCTCCGAGGATCGTAAAGTTTCCTAAAGCAGTAAAGGGTTCTTGGCGTGGGAGCAGATTGAGCGTTCGCAAAGCGTCTCCCATCAACTGCTGCATAGGGTCAAAAGGCCCTTCTAGCCAAAGACTGATGTCCACACTAACTACTTCACGTCTAGCCAAAGAGAAATTATCGCCATCCTTGAGTGGCACATTTTCAAATATGATGCTACTGCCATCAATGTAGTAGTCTTTAGCGATGATTTGGCTATTGTCGAAGTTATTTCCCCCGTCCCGGAGAACGACAAATTCGTTGAGATTCTCTAGGGTATAATTGTCGAGTTCAAATTGAAGATTAAAACTAGCCGGATCACCATAGGCCCTTACTTGCCAGATACGCCTGTTTCGAGCGACAATACCCGCTGGTAAGTTGAGCGGATCAGTATCTTCACTCATCCCCCAATGATCGTGTCCAACGTAGATAAAATCTTCTTCCCCTAGGCTATCAGGATCGATAGAAATAGTCAGTACCGCATCTTTTTCATTACTCTTGCTACTTGTCTGCAAAAAGCACTGCAAGGAATCGCGGCCAAGGCCGATAATATCTTGATTATAATTGGACTCCTCTACAAAACGATGCTGAAGGGGATCGATTTGGATGCCGTATTTAGTCGCTAAGTAAGTCTCTATATCACGTCGCTCGCCAATGTTGAGCTGGCGATCATAAACAATCAGTTCGGCAATATAACCTCCTAGCGGTAAGCCACTGGAGCCGCTAGCGCCGAGACTAATCACAGCAGGGGCATCGCTCGCAAAACCTGCCGTTTGATCTACCCCATCGAGGTAAAACTGGGAGAAAAAACCACTATTTGATGCTACTGCAACCACTGCCCGATTGTCATTGTTGACAATCGGATCACCACTGCCTACCACCGAACCTGCAACCATTGTATGGCGCTGCTGATTGGGGCCAATGTACCAATCACTACTGCCTTCTACCGCTCTTGCGTCTCCCTGCGGAAAGCTTTCTAGGTTATAGACAATGAAAAGCGTATAGGGATTATTGATCTCCAAGCTCCCTAGCATACCATCATCAATATCATCAAAATACAATGCAGGATTACCATTGAAGCCAGCTGGGCTCGCGTAGTAAGTGGGCTGGCGGCTACTATTGCCTTGGCTAAAGTCTCCATCAGCACCGCTTTGGTCTGTCCAATTGTTGACACCCGCTCCATCAATAGTAGTACTGGTTCCTGCATCAGCCTTTAGCCAAAGACTTAGACCCGCGTCGATACGAGCTGGAAAACAAGGATCGGGAATATTCTTTTTGCCGGGAGTACCATTGCCGGGAGAGGCGACCCAGTTGATGCCAAGGGCATTGTCTAAGGCGGGATCACGCAGTGAGATACTCGGGCCTTCTCCATCTCCCAATATGGGCCAAGGGGATTTGTCATTAAATTTGACCGAGTCAACCAAACAGTAGGTCTTATTGTAAAGGAGGAGTTTTTCACCTGCGTTATCTAAACCAAAACCGATGGGGCCAATAAAAGGATTTACTCCCCAAAATTGGAAGGAAAACAAGAAGGTGTTTTCTGCCAATATCAGATAAGAATTCGCTGCGATAGAGGTGTTATTAGGAATTACATAAGAGGCACTATCGGTATGCAGTTCCCAGCCGCTTACATCTACGCTACTGTTCGAAGGATTGTATAATTCCACCCAGTTTCCAGGATCAAAGCTCGGATCCGAATTATAGTGGATTTCGTTGATCACGATGGGACTTGGCTGTGGATCGCAAGGATCACTTATGGTATTGGCCGCACCGGGTGTGCCACCTGTATGGGCTGATGGCAACCATGAAGAAGCCAAGCTATTGTCTCGAGTAGGCTCTATGAGAGACAGAGAAGGACCATTACCAGCTGGTCCTAACGGCCAAGGAGCGCTAGCTTTATACTCGAGCTCGTCTTGAATACAAAAATCTGAATTCAACAAAAATATATGCTCCCCTGATCCCTTGAGCGTAAAACCCATGGGGCCAATAAAATTATTTACCGTAGGGTACTGGGTCGAAAATAAAGCAGAATCTTCTACAATTACCCAATATTCTCCGGGCGCCAAAATCAAGCCGCTAGGCAGACGAAAACCGCTAGTCTCCTCCATGATTACCCATTGGGAGAGATCAATGCTTGTGTTTGTTGGATTGTGGATTTCTATCCAATCTCCGGGATCAAAAAGGGGTGAAGACTTGTAAAAAATTTCATTGATGATGATACCTGCTACACTCGGAGGACAATCAGCTGCCAATAAGTTGGCTTGACCAGGCGTACCCCCAATGTTTTGCGAAGCAGCCCAATCACTTAGGCTATCATTACTCTGGACATTATTGGCCAAAGACAGGGTGAAGCCCATCCCATTAGGTGCCAAGGGCCATGGTGGTAGGTCGTCGTAGGTAAGATCATCTACCTGACAATAATTTGGGGTGAAAAGTCTCAGCCTTTGACCGCTGTTTGAAAGCGAAAAGCCCAATTGTCCTGCAAAATTGCTGACGCTTGGGTGTTGGGCCGTAAATAAGCCCGAATCTGCTACCATTACATAATAGCCACCGGCCGGAATGACCGTTCCCGCAGGGAGAAAAAAACCAGCCCCTGACTCATCCTTGAGCTGATAATAAGAGACATCTACTGGATTAGCCGTAGGATTGTGAATCTCTACCCAGTCCCCAGCATTTGCATTTAACGTATCGGATTGGTAGTTGATCTCAGAAATCAACAGATTGGGCGGGCTTGTCGGCCAACAGGGATCAGGCCGTATCGTATTTGAGGCTCCTGGCGAGCCACCTAGGTTCCATTCACTTCCCCAACTACTCGCCAAGTCATTATTGAGATAAATATTGGTTAAGGCCAAAGTAGGGCCATTGCCG
This sequence comes from Bacteroidota bacterium, assembly GCA_039024315.1. Classification (GTDB taxonomy): domain Bacteria; phylum Bacteroidota; class Bacteroidia; order J057; family J057; genus JBCAWW01. The sequence goes on along the minus strand of JBCCQN010000091.1, from coordinate 21,267 downwards.
TCAGGTATGCTGGGCCAGTCTCCGCCATCTTCATAAATCACCCCATCGACCACACAAGCTGTCGCACTGGAGAGTATGACCTGATCGCCAGATTTGCTCAGCCCGAAGTTCATATTCCCAATAAAATTGCTGACACTGGGATGCTGGGCCATAAAAGCGGCTGAATCTTTGACGATGACCCAATATTGATAAGCCCCAATGGTAGTTCCCAATGGAAAGTTGAAAATATCGCTGCCATCACTCAATTTCCAATTGGAGAGATCAACCGCACCGCTATTCGGATTATATATTTCTACCCAATCTCCCGCATCAATAGGAGGGGGGGAGTTGTAGCTGATTTCCGTGATGATGATACTGGCAGGAGTAGGGTCGCAAGGGTCAAAAGCCCCCGCATTGGGAGCCCCCGGTGTTCCATTTGTTACGGGAGAAGCAACCCAGCTGGTCGCTAATGAATTGTCAATCAGGGGATTGATGAGTTCGAGGGAGGGGCCATTACCATCAGCCGCTACCGGCCAAGGGTATTGGTCGTCATAGGTGACAGAGTCGAGCGTACAACCACTATCGGTCAAGAGTTTAACCATTTCTCCTGATCCACTCAAACCAAAAGGCAAAGGTCCAATATAGTTGCTTACTCCCGGATAGACCGCCGCAAAAGAAAAAGTATTGCGGGCCAACACCAAATATGCACCAGCGGCAAGCATAGTCCCATTAGGGATTACGTATGAGTTACTTTGGTCTTGAAGCTGATAAGCACTTAGGTCTATACTCGCAGCCGTTGGATTATAGAGCTCTACCCAATCTCCTGGGTCGGGTGAATTAGGCGGATTGTAGTGTATCTCAGAGATCACTACTGCTGGCGTTTCTGTAGGGCATTGCTGGGCCGATAGCCTCTGCGAGACCAGCATCAGTAACAAGACTAGCAGAATCCACGGTAGGCGGATGTACTTCTCTTTCATGTGTCTATTATTACCCCGCCCGAAAGTGTCAGTTCAGGCTATTATTAACATCTAAAATTACAATCCACACTTTCATTTCTAGAACACAAAAGTCCGACTGGTCTAACTTGCGTAGGGAATGGGTCAAAATCATACTTAATGGGTAGGAATTGAGCTTTATTGATTCTAGCAAAATGTTGTATTTTTATCCTTCACGTATTAAAAACAACAAAACAAAAGGACAAAAAATGAAAATTACACTACAAGCGCTATTGATGATTGGCCTGCTTTCCCTTTCTCTTGGCCTAAAGGCTCAAGAGAAAAAGATGAAGCCAGAAGAAACAGAGGTTTGGGAGCCGGTCCCGGAAGTGGTGACCCCTGGCGAACAGAGTAATTTACCCCCCTCCGATGCAATTGTGCTCTTTGATGGCAGCAACTTCGACGCTTGGGAAAGTGCTAACAAAGATGGCGGAGAAGTCAAATGGGCACTTGCCGATAATGCGATGACAGTCAAAGGCGGTACAGGCGCTATCAAGACCAAGCAGGCATTTGGTAGCTGTCAACTACATATTGAATGGCGAAGCCCCGCAAAAGTCAAAGGCAATGGCCAAGGGCGTGGCAACTCTGGGGTGTTTTTGATGGGTACTTATGAGGTGCAGGTATTGGACAACTATAACAATCCTACCTACTCCAATGGACAGGCTGCAAGTCTTTACAAGCAATCTATTCCGATGGTCAACGCTTGTCGCCCTCCTGGTGAATGGCAATCCTACGACATTATCTTTAGCGCCCCTCGCTTCAATGATGATGGGAGTCTGGCCAACCCTGCTTACGTTACCGTGATCCACAATGGCGTTCTGGTACAGAATCATGTCCAACTCAAAGGCCCCACTGTTTACATTGGCCTGCCCGAATACAAGGCTCACGGCAAAATGCCGTTAATGTTACAGGACCACGGCAATCCGGTAAGCTTCCGTAACGTCTGGATCCGCGAACTCTAAGCCTCAAAATATGTATAAGACTTTATTTTTATGCCTAGCCCTTTTGGTGGGGAGTGTGCATGCCAAGGCTCAAAACTACAGTTTAGCAGAGGGGAGCAGCTGTACCATTAGCGGTACCTCCAACATCTCCGACTGGACTGCTAAGGTAAACGAGATGGACTTACAGGTGGTGATCGCCGACAACTTTTTTTCTCGCAAGGGAGTCAAAGTCGATGGTCGTGTTACTTCCGCTGCGCTAACGATTCCCGTCAAAAGCATTGATGGTGGCAAAGGCGAAACCATGAACGACAACATCTTCGAAGCCTTTGACGAAAGCAGTAACCCACAAATCATCTTTCAACTGCAAAATGGGCGGATCCTTTCAGGCAACGCTCAGTCATTTACATTGGAGATCAGTGGTATCTTGAGCATGGCTGGTCAGCAACAGGAAGTGAGCCTGACGCTCACGGGAGCTATGGGGGAAAACCAAAGTCTCCGCTTCAAGGGCCAACAAAGCCTCCAAATGACCACTTTTGGTATGGAACCTCCTACGGCTATGTTTGGGGCTATCGAAGCCGGTGATGAAGTAGTAATTGATTTTAACTTAAATCTGAAAAAGGACTGATGAGATATTTAGCGTTAACACTTGCGCTGCTTTGGAGCGCCTCTTTCCTCTGGGGGCAAGACAGCGCAGAGGAATGGACAACCTACGAAGAGCGCATTCCTGGTACCAATGTTGTCTTTAAAATGGTACTCGTTCCCGGAGGGCAATATATCATGGGGAGCGAAAAGGGAGAGGAAGACGAACAGCCGCCCCAAACGGTAAAAATTGATTCCTTTTGGATGGGCCAGTTTGAAGTCCGCTTTGATGAGTACGAAATCTATCGTGAAAGGGAGATGGACAACGATTCCACTCGTACCCCCGGTAGTGAATATACCGCCGATGCCGTAACTCGCCCCAGCCCACCTTATGAAGACCCTACTTTTGGGATGGGCAAATATGGTTATCCAGCCGGTAGTATGACTCAGTATGCTGCCCTCAAATACTGCAAGTGGCTCACCGAAAAAACGGGCAATTTTTATCGTTTGCCGACAGAGGCAGAATGGGAATATGCTGCCAGAGCTGGTACCGAGACGACTTACTTTTTTGGCGATGATCCCGCCGAACTTGACAAATACGCTTGGTACTACGACAATAGTGAGGAGAGCTTTCATGAGTGTGGCACCAAACTGCCCAACCCTTGGGGTCTTTATGATCTCTACGGCAATGTCGCCGAATGGACCCTCGACCAATATCAGGCTGATTTTTATGCCAGCCTTGGCGATAGCACCCATCTCAATCCATGGCGTAAACCCGTCAAACTGCACCCGCGCACAGTCAAAGGTGGCTCTTTTGAAGATGATGCCGAGGAGATGCGCTCCGCCAATCGGATTCGTTCCAGCATGGATTGGAAAATGAGAGACCCCCAAATCCCCAAAAGCTTTTGGTGGAATACAGACTCCCCCTTCGTTGGTTTTAGACTGGTCGCCCCTGCCACAGAGCTAAGCCCAGAAGAAGTCAGAAAGTTCTGGAAGATGACCCTAGATGAATAAGAAATATAGAAATTGAAAAAGAGCGCATATTAGGCGCTCTTTTTCTTTAGCTCCTATTAAGTTCCCAATCAGCCCTCTCTGTGCCTCCGTGTCTCCGTGTTCAATTCTTTAGATAGACTATTGCTTCGCAGAACGCTCATATCAACCGTCCAATCAGTGTATCTAAGACCAAACTAAGCGTTCCGCGTCCCGAAACTTTCGGGAGTAAATCCCTCCACAAACGCTCAGCTTAAAGCCTAGACCCCCGCTCTCGGAAATGATGGCGATATATCGTTAGTTACAGGAAATCCCTACCTTGGGTCCGATCTACTCCCTTCTCCTACCCAATCGTATGAAAAAGTACCTCCTCCTTGCGCTGCTAACTATCAGTTTATTCGCTTGCCAAGATCGCACCACCGAAAGCTTTGGCGGAAAATTTATCATCAACATTATCCCCCAACCCAAAGAGATTAGCCCTACTTCCACTGGCATTTATTTATCAGATGCGAGTAAACTTTATTCCCCCGATGCTAGTCTGCAAGCGCTTTTGGCCATCACCCAAACCGAGATCGAGCGGCTCACTAATAAAACCCTCGAAATCGCGAACCAGCCAGAAAAAGGCGCAGATATAAATCTGAAAATCAACCCCAGCTTAGCGACAGAGGCATACAGCTTAGAAATCGAGCAAAGCGTTGAGATTCAAGGGGGGAGCTATGCTGCCGTAGTCGCGGCCAAAAATACTTTATTACAAATCATCTCTACCCAAGGTCAAAAAATCGCCCTTCCACAGCTCAAAATTAGAGACTTTCCCGACGCTAGTTATCGCGGGCTCCTGATCGATCTCGCCCGTCAATGGCATACATTGGACCAAGTCAAAGAATTGATTGATCTGGCCGCCTTTTACAAATGCAATTACGTCCAGTTACACTTCACCGACTATCAGTCTTTTACTTTGCCCTCTACGCATTTTCCTAAGCTTTCGACCCCTGGCAGGCACTATAGTTTTGAGGACCTAAGGGAGTTAGAAACTTATGCCCGCCTACGAGGGATTGCGATCATTCCCGAGCTTGAGGTACCTGGACATTCTAGCCCCTTTGCCAAACGCTATCCCGAAATCTTTGCCATAGAGGATACGGCCAGCAATCCTTGGATTATCAATATGGGGCGAGAAGCCGTTTATGTAGCTTTGGACTCGATCATTGGTGAGATCGCTACTATATTTCAGACTAGTCCTTACTTTCATATCGGGGGCGACGAAGCCATCTTCAATCAGGTAGCGCAAGATCCTGATGTCAAAGTCTATATGGCCGCCCATGATTTGGGGACTGATGTACACGAGCTTTACCGCCACTTTTTGGTACGCATGAACGAAATCGTCAAGCGCCACGGCAAACAAATGTGCGTCTGGGAAGGCTTTGGTCCGGAGGGGCAAGTGGAGATCCCCCAAGATATCATTGTTTTTGAGTTTGAAACCAATCGCTACCTACCCGATCAGCTGGTCAAAGACGGCTATACCGTCGTCAATGCTTCTTGGAAGCCACTCTATGTGGTCAATCAAAAAAAGTGGGAACCCCAAACTATTTATGCTTGGAATATGTGGCGCTGGGACAACTGGTGGCCCGAAGCCCCTTCATTTCATTCGATCCAAATTGATCGCTCCCCGCTGGTGATCGGTGCTCAAATGTGTGCTTGGGAGCAGCCCGCTACAGTAGAGTTTCCTAGCCTCCGCAAACGCTTACCGGCTTTTGTAGAGCGTATCTGGAATACCCAAGAAAAGCTATCCTATGAGCGTTTTATGACTCAACTCGAATCCACCGATCAAAAGCTTTCTCAGCTCAGCGGTAACCATCGTCAGGATAGTTTATTGCTCGACTACAATTTTGCCAAACCATAGGATCAGAAGGGGGATTACCGCTCCGCGGAACGCTCATTAGCAGTACAGGCAAGAGGTTTCCCAATCTCTGTGCCTCTGTGCCTCTGTGTCTCTGTGTTCAATTCTTTTTTTGTCCACTGCTTCGCAGAACGTTTGAGTACTGAGACAATAGTATTTAGTATTAAGACCTTGAAACAGTGCCCAATATGGTGAGAAACCCTTTTACTTGCTACTTAAGACTTAGAAAAATGGGGCAATATGTTTCAGCGAGGCCCTTTTTCTCTGTACTAAATACTTTCTACTCTGTACTCAAGCGGGATGCACTATGGTTTTTTTGACCAAAGGGCTATAAAAAAGGAGTCCAGAGCTGAAACAGCTCCGGACTCACAACATATTTAGCTAATAGTTTAGCCCCTAATTACAATTTTTGCACTCGGATAGAGCTGCTAAACTCACCAGCGGTCATGCGCACGAGGTAAACGCCCTCGCTTACATCCACACCGTTAAGCGTTTTGCCATCCCATTCGAGGCTATGATCTCCAGCAGTGTAGCGTCCTTCGAAGCTGCGTACCACTTGACCAGTCAAGCTGTAGATTTCGAATTTGACGTTTTCAGACTGTCCGAGAGAGAACTCAAAGGCAGTGCTGCTAGTGAACGGATTCGGGAAGTTTTGTACGAATGAGTATCCGGCCAACTGAGGATCAACGGAAGTAGTAGCACCTACTGTTAGTACGTTTGGCTCAGTGGTTACTTCGATGAGGGTAAGATCTCCTTCGTAAGCTTGGCTTGGTGTCAAGGCAGAAGTGATGTTGAAAGAAGTTTGGCTACCCATTTGACCGACCACGCGGAAAGTCATTTCGAAAGCTACTTCTCCATCATTTAGACTCACGGACTGTCCGGCCAAATCAAACCAAGCGGCGGTCAAGTTACCATTGGCTGCGTCCTGCGTACCATAGATCGCTTCAAGGGCCTTATCTTCAATCGCTTCAAACTGTAGCACATTTGGATCCCACTGTAGGGTGTACTGGTATCCGGCGATATCGTTAAAGTCCTTCACGCTTACTGGGATGCTTATCAAATCGCCAGGCTGAGCAGCGGCTTGATCCACTACAAATTTGAGGGATCTTCCCGGAGCAGGACGTGCAGGCGAATTGTTGAAGGTATTGTCTACATCACCATACTTCACCCCGATAAAATCTTGACCGCTTAGGTCTCCACCCGGTAGCGTAGCAAAGTTGCGACGAGTATCAAACGTCCAAGGATTGTCCGGATCTGCGAAGACAAAATCACTTGGGATAAAGGTCCAATCACCGGGGGTACCCTGAGTGGTAAAGCTCGGGATGACCAAGACCACCTTACGGGCAATTTGTAACGCATCAATGATGTTAAGAGAACCAGAAACATTGACATCAGCGGCAATGCGCTTGTAAGGACTGTTAAAAGGAGCGGTCGCAATTACGTGTCTAACTACTGCAACTGCATCTTGAATGTTGATACCATTGTTAGTGGCATCTACTTTAGTAACCCCAATGTCCGCAGCTGCACCTTCTGTTACGCAGAAAGAGAGATCAATCGCGTAAGTACCGGCGGCACTAGATTGGGTAGCAGGATTGGTCGTATTGACGTCAAAGTCAACGTTAGGGATCGTAACCGGAGCAGGATCAGTAGGAGCAACAGCGGGCTCAGTTACCGCTTGACCAGAAATCTCAGCTGAGAAAGCTTCCTCAACGGTTACTGTAGCTGTACCTGTATTGGTGACATTATTGACATCCGTTACGGTAAGGGTTACAGTAACTGTACCAAGATCAGCACAGGTAAAGGCAGTTTTGTCTAGAGAGAACCCACCTGGATCAACGGCACAGTTGTCAGTAGAACCGTCTTCTATCTGAGCCGCTGTGATAGTTGCGTTACCACTAGCGTCAAGTTGCACGGTAATGTCTTGAGTATTGACCACTGGTGCCTCGGTATCGCTGACTTGTACGGTAAAGCTACAAGAAGCTTCATTGCCAGCTTCATCCGTTACGGTATAAGTAATGGTTGTAGCTGTAGCCGATACGTTGAAAGTAGAACCAGGAGCAGGACCTGCTGTCTGAGCTACGGTGAAGTTAGGACGGTTATCCGCACCAGTAGGCACATTCCAAGTTACGTCTGCACTACAATCACCCAAATCATTACCAGGAGTCAGGTCAGCAGGACATGCGATAGTCGGTAGTTGAGTATCAACGGTTACACTTGAAGCATCAGTGGTAGCAGTGGCCACTGCTTGGTTACCGCCTTCATCTTCTGCAGTGATGCTGAAGGTTACTAGGCCATCGCCACCAGTTGCGACCGTTTTTGTAGCAGTATAGTTAGTACCAGCACCAGTAACGGTAACTGCACCAGGACCACCTTCTGCAATCGTAACTACTGGAGTAACAAATGGGATTTCAGAAAGGTTGAAGGTCAAAGTGATGACATCACCTGCTTTGGCCAGCGCAGTATTATTGGCATTGTCGCTTACGATAGAAACTGTATTGATCACGATGGGATCAGCATCAACTTCTACCCCACCGTTGATCACAGATGCATCAGTCAAAGTAGTGGCCGCAATGTCATTGGTATATCCTAATGGAGTCGTGCTACCATTAATCGAAATAGGAGTGATGCCAGTGCTAGCACCTCCAGCAACAGTGAAAGTAAGTTCGACCACCACAGTACCATCTGCAAGAGTTTGCCCCGCAAAAGTGGGATCAAAGTAGCCAAAGGTAACAGTATTGGCAGGAATAGAACCTGTACCAGGATCACCCAAAGTAGTACCCGTTAGTGTACTCGTAGCAGAAACAAAGGTCAAGACCGCAGGGTCAAAGACGATTGAACCCTGATAGCTGACAATCGTGTTGAAGTTCTTTACCGTAATCGGTACCGTAACCGTCTGACCTGGACTCCCTACTTCATTACCCACGATAAACTGAAGATCAGTGGTCGGTGTCGCGATCGCTCCACATGGATCTGCTACCCAAGTACCAGTAACAACAGAGGAAGAAGCCGGAACGCCATTGGGTGCGTTTGTAACGATTTCTGTACCGGTCAGATCAAAGTTGATCAAAGTACCATTGTTGTCTCCACCAGCAGCATCGGGAGCCGTGGTAACGCCTGTGTTATCAGCACCATCAACTCCTTCGTTGAATTTCCAGTATCCGACTAGATTAGCTTCAGTTACAGGGTTTAGTTCCGTAGTTAAACTAGAAATAATCTGCGCATCTGATCTCACCTCAGTAAAGAAAGCAACTTCGTCTAGCTCACCATACCAGAAGAAGTCTTCTGTACGGTCTTGACCAATAAATACAGGCGCAGGGTTGTCAATATCTAGCCCATAACGAGCGTCAGTAACCGTAGTCTCTAGTACACCGTCAACATATAGTCTAGCAGTTTGATTAGCTCGGTCAACCGTAACTGCTACGTGATGACATTGGTTATCACTGATGATGCTGGTGCTTTGGATATTGAATGGACCATTGTTGTTTTCAAACCATTCAAAGGTAAGTTTACCCTGAAATGCCCATAGCTGATACCCTGTAACCGGTCCAATAGGATCGTTATTGTCTACCATCTTAGAGAAGATGGGTCGCTTGATCGCAGTCGTGTTGAAGGTCGTTCTGATTTCAGCTTGGATGGTAAAGTCAGTGTTAGCACCCACATTGAAGTCTGCTGGATTGGCTACGTCAACATAATCACCTGGTAAGAAAGCCAAGGCATTGTTGTTGCCACCTACACCGATGGTACCAGGACCAGTGTACTCGAGAGATACTTCACCTGTGTTGGGGAAGTCATATCGTACGTTCCAATCAGCCGGTAGAGCTGGAGTAACAGAAGCAAAGGTACCAACTACTGTATTGGCGTCGATCAAAGTGATCACATCATTGGTGGTGAAGCCGTAGGCAGGATCAAAACTGGTTTCTAATACACCGCCGATAGTAGCCGTACCGCCTACGATGATCTGATCATGCTCAGTATCGGGAGTAGTACCTTCGATCTCCGCAGAGAATACGACATTGGCTTGGTTACCAGTATAGTTATTAGAGAAGTTCAAAGTCCCAGGAGATGAACCTGGCGCTAGGGTACCTGGCTGGAGGATGGTAATATTTCCTTGGAAGGAACCAGTTCCACTCAAAATGCCCGTATTATTAAAGTTGCCTCCGTTTACGACTGAACCATTGTTAGTAAAGGTACCTGTTGTAGTAAAGGTTCTTGTTGATGATACCGTAAAGGTAGCTCCCGATTCATTGAGGAAGGAACCAGTGAGTGTCGCGGTGTTAGTCCCATTACGGAAAACATTACCGCCTGCTTGATTGACAAAAGCAATATCGCTGACAGTGCCATTATTTTGATTAAACCGCAGAGCTCCTGTAGCACTGTTGGTCACAGTGGGTGCCGTACCCAGACTGGTTGAGACAGTACCATTTTCAAAATTCATCGTGGCATTGTTCGTAACATCAGTGTCTAAGATTGTAGTGGCTAGATCAAAGGTGCCTTCATTGGTAATACCACTAAGGCCTGAGATCGTTAGACCAGCGGCATTAAAGGTAGTACCTAAAGGAATAATCATCGACTGATTGGTCGAAGACGTTAGGGTGCGTACAAATCCTATAGCAGCATTAGTAACGGTATTGGTGCCGGGCTCAAAGGGAGCAGAACCACTTAGGGTAACAGTACCCCTTAGGAACAAAGTCCCTCCTCCATCAATTGTGCTACCTGTGTTAGAGATAAATTCAGTGTTAATCAGGTTCAAGGTTCCTGGGACTATGATATCCCCATCATTGGTTACTGTACCTTCTAAAGTCAAGTTTTTACCAACAATTACTGTAAGGGTACCTGCATTGCTTAGAGGACCAGTGAGGGTTGTGGCGTTATCACCACCTCGATTGATATTACCTCCTGTTTGATTGACAAAAGCAATATCGTTGACGGTGCCATTATTTTGATTAAAATTGATGGTTCCCGTACTGCTGTTGGTCACAGTGGGTGCTGTCCCCAGGCTGGTTGAGACAGTACCATTTTCAAAATTCATCGTGGCATTATTGGTAACATCAGTGTCTAAGATTGTCGTGCCTAGAGAGAAAGTCCCGTTATTGGTAATACCACTAAGACCTGAGATAGTGTGACCATTCGCATCATAGGTAGTACCACTAGGAATGACCATTGACTGATTGGTTGAAGAGGTAAGGGTGCGTACCCCTCCTACATCAGCATTATTAACGAAGTTAGTGCCGGGCTCAAAGGGAGCAGAACCACTTATGGTAACGGTACCCCTTAGGAACAAAGTCCCTCCCCCATCAATGGTGCTGCCTGTATTAGAGATAAATTCAGTGTTAATCAGGTTCAAGGTTCCTGGAACTACGATATCCCCATCATTGGTTACTGGACCTTCTAAACTTAAGGTTTTGCTGACAATTACTGTAAGGGTACCTGCATTACTTAGAGGACCAGTGAGGGTTGTGGCGTTATCACCATTGCGATTGATATTACCTCCTGTTTGATTGACAAAAGCAATATCGTTGACAGTGCCATTATTTTGATTAAAATTGATGGTTCCTGTACCACTGTTGGTCACAGTGGGTGCCGTACCCAGATTGGTAAAGACAGTACCATTTTCAAAATTCATCGTGGCATTATTGGTAACATCAGTGTCTAAGTTTGTCGTGCCTAGTGAGAAAGTCCCGTTATTGGTAATACCACTAAGACCTGAGATAGTTTGACCATTCGCATCATAGGTAGTACCACTAGGGATTACCATTGAGTGATTGGTCGAAGACGTAAGGGTACGTGCACCTCCTATATCAGCATTAGTAACGTTATTGCTACCGGGCTCAAAGGGAGCAGAACCACTTATGGTAACTGTACCCCTTAGGAACAAAGTGCCTCCCCCATCAATTGTGCTGCCTGTGTTAGAGACAAAATCAGCGTTGTTCAGGTTCAAGTCTCCCGTAACTATAATATCCCCATCATTGGTAATTGTACCTTCTAAATTCAAGGTTTTGCTAACAAGTACTGTAAGGGTACCCGCATTGCTAATGTCCCCAGTGATCGTAAGGGCATTGGTTCCATTACGGGTAATGCTACCGCCTGCTTGATTGACAAAATTAATATCAAATATAGTATTGGTGCTTTGGAGGAGGTTTATTATCCCAGTTCCACTATTAGTGATGGTCGGAGGTGTCACTAGATTGGTAGATACATTGCCATTATTGAAGGCCATAGTTCCATTGTTCGTAACTGGAACATCAATGACGGTGCTTCCTGTACTCAAAGTACCATTATTGGTAACAACACTCAGGCCTGTGAGGGTTAAACCATTCGCATCAAAGGTCGTACCGATAGGAATCACTATAGACTGATTCGTAACGGAAGTAACTTCCCGATTTCCCCCACTGTCTGCAGAGTTGACGGTATTGGTACCTGGTTCAAAGGGAGCGGATCCACTTAAAGTGACAATACCGACGAGAGTGGTTGTCCCGCCGCCATTAATACTACTACCCGTATTAGAGATAAACTCAGTGTTGACTAATCTCATAAGACCTGCATTGGTGATAGCTCCATCATTGGTAAAGGGGCTAGTGAAGGTCATTGCGCTGGTTACCAAAATGTTGAGGGTACCTGCATTTTCAAAAGTGCCGTTAATCGTATTGACGCCTGCACCATTTCGGGTAAAGGTCGCCCCAGCCTGGTTGACAAAGTTGACCCCGCTATTAGCAACAGTATTGTTACCTATGCTGTTGAGTATACCACCAGAAGCACTAGTAATAGTGGTAGTACCTGATAATGCACCATTGTTCCATGTGATGGTACCATTGTTAGTGACGGTAGAGCCATTGAAATTAGTACTACCTATCAACAACTCACCACTGACTGCAATCGTAAGACTTTGGAAGTTAATTACTGTATTAGCAGTAACAGCGTGACCAGCCAAAATCGTTACATCGTCAGCGGCGGTAGGCACTACGTTCGTAGCTGTCCCTGCAATCACCCACGTGGATGCATTGGTCCAATTGCCATTGCCGGTACTTTCGACATTGGCTGCAAAACTCACACTTGCCCAAAAGAGGAGCAAGAGGCTAAGCGTGAGCTTGCGAATAGTTTTTCCTTGTAAATTCATGTAATAAATAATTAGGGGTTATGTTGACCTAGTTATGGAATCGAAAGAGATGCAAAGACGATCCAAATTTTTGACATAGCTTTCCCATTCTCTATTTCTGTGTAGAAAATAGAGGCACAAAAATCCCATGCAGTCCTAATACCTAAGGTGGCATTATGTCTGCAAGCAGATTAAGTATGTACGTGGCAAGGAAAAGGAAGTGAAAGGTTTGAAGTATCGTCTTATAGCATATCCTACTTTATCATTCAACTCCAATATAGCTGAGACTTCAACACTCTCCAAGATCGGTTTATCAAACGGTCATTAAATTTTTATTAAACTCGATTTTTGAGATTATTTGAGCCTTTGAAATACTCCGCAAGCGTATAAATACCCTATTTTATCCGTGTTTTTACGACCTCCAGAATTATTCGACGTATACCAAAAACATCATATTTGCGTGTTTGTGAGGCTTTTAAGCAAATTTTACCCTGAAATTAAGCGCTATAAACACGCTTGGGAGCACGCTCGTTCTTTCTGCTTTCGAATCAATTTTTTGTTAGCCTTTTTCAAAGCAACCGGTGATTGCTTCAGGCCAAAAGAGTATAGCGTTCTGCGAAGCAATCCCTCAAAAACTAACATTTGCTAGTAGCCCACCTTTGACCTTTCTCCAAAAAAATTAGAGATTTGGTTATGCTCTATTTTTACGCTTCGCGCAACGCTAGCCCCCCTCTCTTTTTGGGCTTGATCCTAGGCCTCTTATTGAGTTGCCAGCCGCCTCCGCCTGAGGGGGATCAGATACCTACCAAAGAGTATGCGATTTGGCCCCTTGGCCCCTTCGTCAAAGCCAATGAACAAAACCCCATTCTAGAGCCTAAGAGCAACACGCTTTTTGCCTGCCCGATCCAAGGCAAAGCCATCGCTTGGGAAGCCAAAGATGTCTTTAATCCTGCCGCAGTGGTGAGAGAGGATACAGTTTGGATGCTATATCGGGCCGAAGATACACTCGGGAAGCATGGCGGTACCTCTCGTATTGGCTTGGCCTATAGCACTGATGGCTTGAGCTTTTCGCGCTATTTGTATCCGGTTTTATACCCCAATCTCGATCCTGCCCGAGCGCTCGAGTGGGAAGGTGGCTGTGAAGATCCTCGCGTAGTCCAAGACTCTGCTGGCAATTATTGGATGACCTATACTGCTTACGATGGGGAAACGGCAAGACTCTGTATCGCGAGTTCTCCGGATTTGTTACGCTGGGTCAAATATGGCCCCGTCTTTATCCGCACCGATGAGGGTAAATACATGGATCTCTGGTCTAAGTCAGGGTCGATTGTCTGCCGCAGGCAAGGAGACCAAATGATTGCCACCCGCATCGAGGGCAAGTATTGGATGTATTGGGGCGATACGGAGATATTTGTCGCCACTTCTGATGATTTGATCTCTTGGCGACCACTGATGGATGAGGCGGGAAAATTTATTGCTGCTTTTGGGCCTCGTAAAGGGAAATTTGATAGCCGTTTGGTAGAGCCTGGGCCCCCCGCCTTTATGAGCGATAGCGGTATTGTCCTCCTTTACAACGCTATGAATCTCGCGCATGAGCAAGGGGGGGATCCCGCGCTTCCCGAAGGGATGTATGCTGCGGGTCAAGCTTTATTAGATCCAGCTGATCCGAGTAAACTGCTGCGCAGAACGCCCAGTTTTTTCCTGCGGCCTGATCAGCCTTACGAAACGGAAGGTCAAGTCAATCAAGTAGTCTTTGTCGAAGGGCTGGCCTTCTTGGGCGATCGTGCTTTTTTGTACTATGGTACGGCAGACTCCAAGATTGGAGTAGCTTACCGACCTTGATTTGGGTATTTTGAATGGGTTCAACGATTCCTCTTGCTAACCAATACTAGAGGAAAAGCCTAGTCTCTTATGCATAGATCAATGCTGCTTTTAGTCGTACTACTTGGCCTCAATTTTTTTGCCTGCGCGCAGAACGATAAGAGCGTTCCCCAAAGGGTGATAGAAAACCTTGCCTATCTACCTGCAGAGGAGATCCAGGTTGATAGCCTACAACGCTTAAACCTAGTGTTGCCCGCAGGGGAAGAAAAGACACCACTGCTCATTTGGATTGGGGGCGGTGCTTGGTCATTTGTGGACCGCCATAAGGAAATGGATTTGGCCCAGCAATTTGCGGCCAAGGGCATTACAGTGGCGAGTGTAGGGCATAGATTAAGTGCTGCCGTTTGGGCGGACAGTAATCGCACCGAAGGGGTACAGCATCCGGTTCATGTACAAGATTTGGCGGCCGCTTTTAAATGGCTGTATGATCATGCCGATACCTACAATTGGGATCGCGAGCAAATCTTTGTGGGAGGTTTTTCTTCTGGGGCGCATTTGGCGGCCTTGCTAAGCTTGGATGAAAGCTATCTCGCGGCCCATGGCCTCAGCCTGGCCAACATCAAAGGCGTTATTCCAGTGGCGGGTACCTATGACGTATCTCACTATCATGCCGCCTTTGCCAATAGTGATACGCGTTCCGCGCTAGCGGATACCCACGTCAAAGCCGTCTTTGGGGATACCAAAGAGGATTTTAAAGCGGCTTCTCCCATTACTTATTTGGAGAGCATGTCGGTGCCCATGCTGCTGATCTCAGAAAACAATACCTACAATTATACTCGCGTGCTGGAACAAGCTTTGGACGAGGGCAACTTCAAATCTTATAAAGTGATTCATGTCCGAGAACTGGGCCATCGCGATCTGTGGAACAATCTTTCCTTTGAAGCAGAGAGTCCTTATCGTCAGGCCATGCTTGATTTCATCCTTTCATAATTACTGTCATGCGACAACTTTTTCTTATCGGATTACTATTTGCCAGCCAAATTTTAAGGGCTCAAAGCATTGAAATCTACGTCAGCGATGCGGGTAATTTTAACAATCCGCCTTGGCAGATATTGAAGTTTGATGAAAATGGTCAAAACCCTACTGTATTCATTGACACCAATATTGATTGGCCGCAGGATATCCTTTTTATCGAAGACTCCAATCGCGTCTTAATCTCCAATCTCAACAGCAATCTGATCAACTGGCATGATGCGAGCACGGGGGCTTATATTGGGCTTTTTGCCAATGGCATCAATGGGCCGACTCGTATGAAAATAGGACCTGATTCTCTCTTGTATGTCTTGCAATGGGGCGGCAATGGGCGCGTGCTTCGCTATCAGTTGGACGGGACTTTGGTCGATGAGTTTACGAGCGTGGGCGTTTCCAATAGCATTGGACTTGCTTGGGATGCCATTGGCAATTTGTACGTGTCTTCTTATGATGGAGACTATGTGCGCTACTTTGACAGTCAGGGCAATGACCTTGGTTTTTTTGCGATCACCAATTTAGATGGTCCCACCAACATTTGGTTTGATGATAAAGGCAATCTGTTGGTGGTAGATTATGATGGTAATGCGGTCAAACGTTTTGATCCTGCTGGGGTCTATGACGGAATCTTTATCTCTGGTCTTGGCAATGCCGAAGGCGTAGCTTTTATGGATAATGGCGACATCTTGATCGGTAATGGAGCTAGTTCCTCGGTCAAGCGCTTTAGCGATAGCGGCCTCTATCTCAATGATTTTATTGCCTCTGGTGCTGGTAATTTGATAAACCCCAACGCCGTGGTGATCCGAGAAAATAATAGCACGAGTATCCGCCCCGCGATGACAGAAAATGCGACTATCCTCAGTCCTAATTACGGGACTGTTTTTGCTTTAGCGCTTTCGCCCCAGCAGCGCGCCAAGCAAATTCAAGTTTATAATCTAGCCGCTAAAATGGTAAGCGAAATTAGCGAACCTATTTGGACTGCTGATGATTTGGCCCCTGGCTTTTATTTTGTGTTGGCGGAGCTGGCCGATGGCAGGCGCTTGCGCCAAAAGATTATGGTGAGTTATTAGCGGATTTGGGTTTAAGTTTACCGCTGCGCGGAACGCTCATTCGTAGCAAAGGCAAGTGGAACGCTTATTTTCAAGCCGCGGCATGCATGCCGCTCCTACAATTGACCGTGGCCTAAACACAAGCGTTCTGCGCAGCAGCCAAAAAACTAAACCCCTACTTCTACGCGCCCGCCGCTAGCTACTGCCTTATAAATTGCCTCTATGACTAGCATATCTCGGCGACCTTCGTCCCCACCTACATTGAGCAAGGGATCTCCGAGCAAGATATGGCGCGCAATCCCATCCATATGGGCCGCTTGCTGATTAATATTAGGAAATTCCATCGGCTTGTCATTGACGGTCCCTCTAAAGCCCCCATAACCATAACAAGGCCCCAATTCGAAGCGGCCTTTTTCGCAAGCTACCCGCATATACTCGGTGCGGGCATTGTAGCTGGTGGTACATGAGGCGATGGCACCAGAAGGAAATTCCATCTGCCAGAAGATGGTTTCATCCACCTCGGCAAACTTGATGAGATCGGTTTTAAACTCTTGGGCCGTAACGGCTATAGGTTCCTCGCCGATGACAAAGCGGGCGGCTTGCATCACATAAATGCCCACATCCATCAAGGCACCGCCTCCTGCCAAGTCTTTTTTGAGTCGCCACTGATTGGGATCTCCCGATTGGAAGCCAAATCCGCCTTCGAACAGCTTAACCTTGCCCATTACCTCCTCTTGACCGATACGCTGGGCCTCTTGGTTAAAGGGCTCGTAATGAATGCGATAGCCTACCGCCAAGGTTTTGTTAGCCTTCTTCGCAGCCGCAATCATTTGGTCGCATTCGGCCACGCTAAGTCCCATAGGCTTTTCGGTGATCACATGCTTGCCGGCTTCCAATCCCCTGATGGTATATTCGGCATGCATGCTATTGGGTAGGACTACATAGATCACATCAATGTCCGGATTATCCTTGATTTGATCGTAGGTCTCGTAATTATAAATGTTCTCAGGCTTGAGATTGTGCTCTTTTTGCCACTTTTCGGCCTTGGCTGGAGTACCCGTTACGATCCCTCGCAATTCGATATGCTGGGTTTCTTGTAGAGCAGGTAATAGCTGATTGGTAGCATAATTGCCTAGACCGACTAGGGCGATCCCTAGTTTGCGATCAGAGGCTTGAGCACAGGCGGGACTTAGGCTGCTCAAAGCGGCGGTACCGATAGCAGCAGCTCCCAATCCGAGGGAGCTTTGGCGGATAAATTCACGACGAGTAGACATAAGAATTATTTAGAGGAAATTTAGCTCTTTTGCAAATTTAGATTTAGCTTCTTTCGTGCTCTTTATATTATCCTTTAATGTCTGCTCAATATGTTGAATGCGCTAACAATCTCCCTTTTATCTCTCATTTTGTTCGGTACTAATAAAGGTGATATACAAACTCAAAAATCCCTTAATTCTCCTTTTTCACTCGTCCAAAGTTTTAACAAAGACGAATCTACATGCAAAAGCTTAGTAGGACAAAGTGAAAAGCGCCAGCTAATGGAAGTCTTGGATGAATACTTACGATCAGCTTTGGGAGAAAAGTATGGTGGGAAACTGAAAATCAAGCAAATAATCCATGAGGAAGAACGAATCTTAGTCAGAGGAGCGTTTAAAGATGCCTCGCTCGCGCTGGGGGGTGAAAGTACCTTTGCCTCTTATCTCAGCCAAAGACAAAAAGAATACAGCCTTTATGAGTTTTGCTATTATGCCTATGAGGCAAGTAGTAATCGGAAATCTTTACGCTGTCTTGAAGGAAAGACCGAAATTGATTTAGCCCCTTAACGCTTTAAAGCGGTAAGCTTACTACACCTTAATCGATAAACTATGAAATTCCTTTTTTCAGTCTGTAGCTTGATGCTTTTAATCCATCATTCTATAGGCCAAACCCTTTTACTGGAACCCTATCAATTTATCAGCCGGGCACAGGACACTGTACAAGCAGAGCGAGGGACTTTCAAGGTTTTAGAAGACCGTACTGCTAATCAGGGGGATTCGATCGAGCTTTCTTTTATTCGCTTTAAAAGCACGAATCCAAATCCTGGACCTCCTATCGTTTATTTATCTGGGGGCCCAGGGGGGGCGGCTAGCAGTACCGCCAAAGGGGATCGCTTTTCTCTTTTTATGAAATTAAGAGCTGTCGCAGATGTTATCGCCTTTGACCAAAGGGGTACTGGTTTGTCTCAGCGGCTTCCCAACTGTCCTTATCAGGTTGAATTTGAGATGGGACGAGCCATAAATAAAGAGGAGTACGTAGAACAAACTACCCTTTTGATGTCCCAGTGTCTCAGCTATTGGGAAGAGGAAGGTGTAAACCTCAAAGCCTATAATACAGACGAAAGTGCTAAAGATCTGGATGCTTTACGTCGTGTATTAGGGGCAGAACAAATTTCTTTATGGGGGATTAGTTATGGCTCTCACCTTGCGTTTGCTTACATCAGATTGTTCGAATCTAAGGTAAACAAAGCAGTCTTAGCTAGCTTGGAAGGGCCTGACGAGACGATCAAGCTACCAAGTGCTACTCAAGACTTCTTATGGCAAATCGCCCAGCTAGCTAAGGATAATTACGGATCAAACACTAGCTACCCTGAACTTAAAACCAAAATTCTGGCTGTACATGAAAGGCTTAAAGATGCTCCCGCCACGACTTCGTATCGCAATAGAAGGGGAGGCCGAGACACCCTTACATTTTCAAATTTTGAGCTCCAGATGGCAATTGCTAGTTTCTACCTCAAAAACCCTAAAGACTCCAAGCAAATCCCACGCTTATATAGTCAAATGTATGAGGGCGATTTCTCTGCAATCGGACCTGATGTAATGGTAGTCAAACGTTACCTTTTTAGCCGGCTTCGGCCTATGGCCCTTGCTATGGATCTACAAAGTGGCATTTCTCCGCAACGTAAAGCTACAGTGGATAATCAGATAAATAGTGCTGTCTTGGGAAGCTGTATTAACGTTTTGTTGTATGCATGGATGAATCAGGTAGATTTTCCCACTTTACCGGAGGAGTTTCGCCAATTGAAGCCTAATAAGGTAGATGCTTTGCTGCTCAGTGGCACACTAGACGGTCGAACCTATCTTAGGGCTGCCTATGAAATTGCCGCTAAGTTTGAGAATGGCCAACATCTTATCATCGAAAATGCCGGACATGACCTTTATATGCAGTCTCCCCTGATTGGAGAAGCCGTCTTGAAGTTTTTTCAAAACGAGGCCTTGCAGGTAGAACGCATTGTCCTTAAGCCAACCATCTTTGATTAAGGACTGAGTAGTAAGTATCCCGAAAGCTTTCGGGAGTATTCAGTACAGAGAAGAGCGGTCTTACTGAAACGTATAGAACCATTTTCCAAGGTCTGAATACTATTGTCTAGGTACTTAAAGGCTTCGTTCCCTCAAATAAATCGTTCCCTGAAAGGGCTGATAAATCTTTCCTCTTTGCTATTGTCTAAGACGGCAAACATCACTCGGGGAAATACATTTTTAAAGGGACCTTCGAGCAGTTGCTCGGCGAAGTAGCCGGCCATATCTGCTGGCTCCTGTTTGAACACCCCACAGCCCCATGCCCCAAGAATTAAGGTGTCAATATGATGGTATGCTGCTAGCGCGAGTAATTTTTGAGTGCGAAGGCGCATTACTGCTGGAACATCCTGAAGTCGCTCTGGATTGTTTTGACGAAGGGAACTGACGTTGGCGGCTGCAGAAGTGATGATACTAACAGGATACCAATCGTCGAGGAGTTGCTCTGCCGCGTTGCGGAACACAGGAACCTTTGGGCTATAAATCATCCGATCGCTATAGAGCCCAAGCTTATGTTTACGGTGGTATTGAAAGTGATCCTCCATCTGCACGATGCAAGGATAGAGTCCAGAGGCACGGGCGAGATCTTCTTCTTGGGCTTTGGTGCCACGTAGTACGCCCCCTCCGGGGTTGCGAGCCGAGGCAAAATTTAGCGCTCCAATATGTCGCCCTTTAGCGGCTTGATAGGCGCGTAAACTTGCTTCAAAAGTCGTTTCGTTGCGGACCTCAAATTGCGTTTGGCTCGTACGGGCTTCAAATACTTGCTCGCTGAGCTCTGCTAATTCTTCGGGGAGCCAGGCGCGACTCGATTGCACTGCTTGAGCTTGGGCTGCCGCTAGATTCACTACCTGTCCTTGACGATTTTGATAGCTTCCTTCTTTTAAGATCCTAAGCGTCTCTTTGATAATGTGTATTCGTTGGAGTACTTTTTTAGACATAATGTGTTTTTTATACACAAATACGTCCGGCTTTTGATTAGGTTCAAAAAAATTAGTCTTAACTAAAGGATTTTTTCAAAAAAGCGGATACCAGGCGTAGGGTTTTGATTGTAGCGTTCGATCGCATAAAAACCCATAGATTGATAGAGTTTGGCTGCCCTGTGCATATGGGGATGCGTATCCAAACGCATGATTTGGTAGCCAGCTAGGCGGGCTTCGGCGACTAAGCGTTCGACGAGTCGAAAACCAATCTTCTGACCCTGATAGTCTGGGAGGACGAACATGCGCTTCATTTCGCAAATGCTTTCGCTCAAGGCTTGAAAAGCGACACAGCCGACGGCTTGATTACCTTCATGAGCGATCAAAAGACAGCCTTTGGGGGCGGCATATTTGCCGGGCAAACTGTCTAATTCAGCTTGGTAGTTTCCTAGAGCCGCGTCATGATTACGAAGCGCTCCATAGAATTTTAACAAAATTTTAACCCTTTCTATCTGCTGGGGATTGACTGCTGCTTCAATGAGGATTTTTGCTTGCATATCAGTATCCAGATTCCCATTCTCTTATCACCATCAAGATACGCTCAAATTTCAGTTCTCCTTCTATCACTTTTTCGATCACAGCTAGCTTGGG
>JBCCQN010000090.1:0-30364 GCA_039024315.1 Bacteroidota bacterium | reverse complement strand
TGAAGACTTGGGCAATAATCCGCCTATGGGACTCGCGCCTGACATTCGCTTGTATTGGGATCCTGATACTGATTGGGGGATCGGAGGCAATCCGACGCTAGCGGCTACGTATCCGACCAACGAATGGGTCTATAGCTCTGCTTTTGTCAATTTTAGCACTTCCGGCGCTAAGAGCTTGATGATTCGCGGATTTAACGGCGCGAATCCAGAGGCTGTAAAACTGTACCTAGACAACCTTACTTTGGCGGAGGTATCCTTGCGGCCGTAGGGTTTTAAGTACTTAGATAAAAGTATCCAGTATACAGAGGCTAAAGATCGGGCTATATAATCCCAAAAAGCCATTTTTCGCTTCTACTTACTGGGTACTTTTGCCTTTAGTATTACGCCAAAAATATCTACAATAGGACGCTAGCATATTGGGCAATAAGTTACATAATGCCCTTTATACTTAATACTTTGTACTCTCTACTTATAAGGGACCGCTGCGCAGAACGCTTGTCTCTAGCGCCTAAATGCGTTCTAGTTTCAGGGGAGCGCTATTATTTGCGTTCCATTGACAGATATAAAGATTTTTATCCTCATCGACACAGACATCATGACCATGGAAGATAGGTCGGTCTGCGAGCTGATGGGTCGGTTGAAGTACTTGGCCTTGGTAAACCGGCGCTGTCCCTCCTGGAGAGGAAACTACTTTGTCGCCTTCTAGTATGGTCATAAAACCAGTGTGGGCTTGCCAGTCAAACTTTCCTCCCTCCGGTATTGACCAACAAACCCCAGCGTAGAGATTGTTGTTATCAAATACAGCTCTACATACCCACATATTGGGGAGATGGAGGGTCTTTATATATTTCCCGTCGAGACTAAAGAATTTAAAAGCATTATCACTACGGGAGGAGCAAACCACATAAGGATTGGCGGGATCTCGCAAGTCAATGGACACCCCGTGGGCATTATGCAGGTTGTAATGGGGATCCTCATTGTCATGCCCGCCCCATTTGCGGATAAATCGCCCTTGAGCGTCGTATTGAAGGATATAATCTTGGCCATAACCATCGGCAACATAAATGTCTCCATTAGGCCCAATGGCGATCTCAGTAGGGCAAAAATGTTTGCCAGCTTCGTATTCTCCGATGGTTTGAGGGTGCCCTATATCAAAAATGACCCTACCATCTAAGGTGGTTTTGCTGACGCGTCCGTTATGCTTGATCCATTTGCCCTGTTTATCCAAATACCAACCGGAATCCGCCAAAAAGAGAAAATCTTCTTCACCCTCCTGCGAAAGCGTCAATCCATGTCCTCCAGGATAGGCTGTCCCCCAATAATCAAGCAGTTTGCCTGACTTATCAAATATCAGAACATTATTATCGGTATGATCCCCAATCATAATCAATCGCCCTTGGCGATCCATCACCATCTCATGGCAATTGAGTAGCGGATTACGGAGTGAACTCAGCTTGGCCCAATCGGAAACTAATTTGTATTGGTAATCGCCATGCCCCAATATGATATCGCCTTGCCTTTGGCGTTTATGCTTTCCTACATTGGCCCCTAAAGCGGGAAACGCTACTGCTCCAAGTGATGCAGCTAGGCCCGTTTTGACAAAGTTTCTTCTATTTGGCATGAGCGATTAGCTTAATATTTCAGATACGATATGACCGTGAACGTCAGTCAATCTAAATCTTCTCCCTTGATGTTTGTAGGTAAGACGTTCATGATCTACCCCCATAAGATGCAATAAGGTAGCGTGAAAGTCATGTACATGGACAGGATCCTTGACAATATTATAGCTAAACTCGTCGGTTTCACCATAGGTCATACCAGGTTTTATACCGGCCCCTGCCATCCACATGGTAAAACAGCGTGGATGATGATCTCGACCATAACTAAGCGGGGTCAGTTTGCCTTGGGAGTAAACGGTTCTGCCAAATTCACCTCCCCAGATGACTAAGGTGTCCTCGAGCATGCCTCGCTGCTTGAGGTCTTTGAGCAAGGCCGCAGTCGGTTGGTCAGTCATACGGCACTGGTGTTTGATCCGATTGGGCAGGCCGATATGCTGGTCCCAACCTCGTTGGTACAATTGTACAAATTTGACTCCTTTTTCAAGCAGTCGCCTTGCCATCAGGCAGTTTGCGGCATAAGTGCCGGGATCGCGACTTTCTGCCCCATACATATCGAAGATATAATCTGGTTCGTCTGACATATCGGTAACTTCTGGTACAGAAGTCTGCATCCGAAAAGCCATTTCGTACTGAGCAATCCGAGCGTCTATTTCTGGATCGCCATAGGCCTCATTTTGCACTTCATTGAGTTGCTTGAGATGAGCCAACATGCGAGCACGGTCCTCTCCATCATAATTCTCTGGATTGTTGAGAAAAAGGACGGGATCTTTGCCCGAGCGAAACTGTACGCCCTGATGCTCTGTGGGCAAGAAGCCATTGCCCCAAAGGCGAGAATACAGGGGCTGTCCGCCGCCTTTTTTTGATACCAGCGTGATAAAGGTGGGGAGATTGTTATTGTCTGAACCTAAACCATAGCTCAGCCAAGCGCCGATCGAAGGACGCCCTGGTAATTGGTGGCCAGTTTGAAAAAAAGTGATGGCCGGATCGTGATTGATTTGCTCGGTGTACATCGACTTGATAAAGCAGATGTCGTCCACCATTTCGGCCGTATATGGCATTAGTTCACTGACCCAAGCCCCGCTTTTGCCATACTGCTTAAAGTTGTAAAGAGAGGGTACAATCGGCAAAGAGGATTGGGAGGCACTCATACTAGTAAGGCGCTGACCTTGGCGTACCGATGGCGGTAATTCTCGGCCAAAAAGCTCCTTGAGCTGAGGTTTGTAGTCGTAGGTCTCAAATTGGGAGGGCCCTCCGCTTTGAAAGAGGTAAACGATTCTTTTGGCTTTGGGTGCAAAGTGTGGTAAATCAGGTAGGCCGCCATGGGGTCTAAGCGTTCCGCGCAGCGGTGAAGTAAAAGAACGCCCCAAGGCACTCCCACCACCCAACAAGAGCGCTAAGGCGGTAGCGCCAAGGCCCAAGGAGGTTTGGGTGAGAAATCGACGTCTATCTATTTTTTGAGAGAGGCGACGAATATCAGGATTAGAGTATAGCGATTGGATATTGAGCTTTTTCATAGGACTATCTTTTGGTAATGGCGGCATCGCTATTGAGTATGGTACTGGCGACGACCGCATAAGAAGCAATCAAAGCTGGGTCTAAAGTATCATCTACTTGGTATTGACCCGTTTCTAACCAGCCTTTGGTTTTCGGAGGATGAACCTTAAAGTTTTCATATTCAAGCTTTTGCAGAGAAAGTAATATTGCTAATTCCCGATCATTGGGAGATTTGCCTGTCAATCGCTCATAGGCATTGACGATACTGTTTTGCGGATTAGGCTGCCGCGCCATTTGCTCTCCCATCACTTTGGCCACTTCGACATAAGTTGGGTCATTGAGAAGCACCAGAGCTTGCAATGGCGTATTGGTTTTTTGCCTTTTCACCGTACAGATATTGCGTTCAGGCTGGTCAAAGGTCGCTAGGGTAGGGTTGGGGACGGTTCTTTTCCAGATGGTGTAAAAACTACGACGATAGAGTTTTTGGCCATCATCAGGGACGTACTTACCACCGTTCATGAGCCAGAGCCCATCGGGTTGATAAGGTCTGACACTCTCGCCGCCCAATTTTTGATTGAGCAAGCCGCTAGCCGATAAAGCATTGTCGCGCATCATCTCGCTACTTAGTCTCATCTTGGGACCTCTGGCGAGCCATTTGTTTTCTTTGTCCAATGCTAGTAGTTCCGCATCAGCAAAAGAACTTTGGCGGTAGGTGGCAGAAGTAACAATTAATCTCTGTAAAGCTTTGACATCCCAATTTGAGGCTTCAAACTGTATCGCTAGCCAATCCAATAACTCTGGATGACTAGGCAACTCCCCTTGGTTGCCAAAGTCTTGGGTGGTTTTGACTAAGCCCTGCCCAAAATATTGCTGCCAATATCGGTTGACGGCTACTCTTGCGGTCAAGGGGTGCTGAGGTAAAAAGAGCCATTCTGCGAGTCCTAAGCGGTTTTTCGGCAAATCAGCCGGCATAGCAGGTAAACTACTGAGGGTATTGGGATTGACCGCTTCGCCATAGTCATCATAAACCCCTCGGTTGAGGATGAAAGTTTGGCGAGGCTCCGGCATTTCTTGCATGACCATGACTTCCTTGACCTTTTCGACACTATCTACATACACACGTCTGAGGTCCTTTAATCGCTTTTGGGCCTCTTGATAATCCAGTGAAAGATTGGCGAGATAGTATTGTCTTAAAGCCTCCTTATCGAAGGCATTAAGTTGAGCGAGCCCTTTTTGAATAAGCGTTCTGATGAAATCAGTCCCTGCTAACTGCTGCACCTCAATGAAAGACAATGAGCGATCATAGACCCTGATATTATCTACCTTAGCCCCCTTGATACCTAGCCCCCGCCACCTCGCGCCGATTTGAAGATTGGGCTCAATGGGACTGGCATAAATGACATCGCGGAGATTATGGAAAATGATGTCTTTATATAGGTTGTCTTTTTCGATCTGAAGGGCCATCTCCTCTCCGTTTAGGTAGAGCTTGCATCCCGCGGCTTGGCTGGATCCATCATATGTCAAGCTGAGATTAATCCATTGATTTTTGGGTACCTCTTCATGGCTGCGCAGGATGATGGCGTTTTCTGGCCAGGTATGTGCCATCATCCACTCAAGTTTATTGTCTTTAAGATAAAGATGGTAGCCCCGGTAGCTATGGAGTCGGGTGCCTTTGTTTTTGTGAAAAATAACGCCTTCCTGCAAAGTATCAGGCAGATTGATCCACAGCGAGATCGTAAAAGGATCATTACGCTTAAAGATGCCCACTCCCTTTAGATCTAGCCAAGCATCACCATCTAATTGAAGGCCCCTGCCTTGATATCCCTTGATAAAATGGGGAATTTCTCGGGCGGAAAATTCTCGGTCCATCTTGGCCTTTTGCCGCGGATTTATGGCATTGGTAATGGGCGTATTTTCTAACCGATAAAATGCTTTTTGAGATTTTTGGGGAGCACTGGAGCTGAGTTTACGGTAAGTTTTTTGCTCAATCCATTGCTCTATTTGTTTTTTTTCTTGCTCACTGATTTCCTTGAGCGAGGTCTCAGCTTGCTTCACCACTCGCTTGAGAGAATCCAATTTTGCTTCCTGTCCATTGGTCGGTAACATCAGGGTCGGGACTGGGGTACCCTTGTCCCAAGAAATCTGCCCTGTTTCGTTGACATTATTAAAAAAGCTGTAAACTTGATAGTAGTCTTTCTGAGAGATCGGGTCGTATTTATGATCATGGCATTTGGCACAAGAAAGCGTCAATCCAAGCAGGCCGTCCCCCAATACAGAAACCCGATCAGAAACGTACTCTACTCGAAATTCTTCATCTACAATGCCCCCTTCCATATTTTGGGGGTGCAGGCGGTTAAAGCCAGTGGCTAGAATTTGTTCTCTGCTTGCATTTGGCAGTAAGTCTCCGGCAAGCTGCCAAGTAACAAACTGATCGTAGGGCATATTTTCATTAAATGCCTTGATCACCCAATCTCGCCAAGGGCTCATATCACGATACCGATCTACTTGATAACCGTAAGTATCTGAATACCTCGCCAAATCCATCCAGTCGGTGGCCATTTTTTCGCCATAGTGCTCTGAGGCGAGCAATCTATCTACTTGTTTTAGATAAGCATTTTCTGAATTGTCAGCTAAAAAGGCTTGCGTTTCGGCTTGGGTGGGAGGCAGACCCGTGAGGTCAAGGCTTAGCCTACGGAGAAGTTGTGCCTTAGCGGCTGGGGGAGCAGGAGATAGGCCTAGCTCCGACAGTTTGGCGAGGACAAATTGATCTATTGGATTTTCGGTTTTGTTATTATTACCGCTGCGCGGAACGCTAGGCTCACTAGGTGGGATAAAGGCCCAATGAGCTTTATATTTTGCGCCATCTTCTATCCATTTGATCAGAACGGCTTTTTCATAATTACTAAGTTCTACTTTGAATTCGGGCGGTGGCATGATTTGTTCGGGATCATCGGAGATGATGCGATGAAAGACTTGAGATTGGGCTAAATCTCCAGCTTTGATGGCAAATTGACCAGGAGATTCCGCTAACTCTGCAAAAGCCGTACTATCCAAATCCAGCCTCAGGCCTGCAGCTTGTTTTGCCTGATCTGGGCCATGGCAAGCAAAGCATTTGTCCGAAAGAATGGGTTTGACATGTAGATTGAAGTCAAGCTCTTCGTCTAGCTTTTGATATTCAAGCGCAACCTCTGCCGGAAGCGCTGGCCCGCAAGCTGGAAAAAAAACATTTAGGAGGCCAAATAGTAGGCAGTATCCTAAAAGCCTATGGGGAGATTTCATGAATTCGAATCGAGTTTAAACGTTCCGCAAGATGTAGTCTCGCGAAAATTAATTTATCAGTCAGTTTTCTCTATCAAAAATATTTGACCTAGACAATAAGTGAACATCCCTTATTGATGATTTTCAGAGCTCTATTTCATGCTTTTGCGCTAGCCATAGATCAGGAAAGGATACCTGCTTTTTAAGTGATTTAAACATGCCTTTTTTGCTATAAGTCGAGTTTTTTATCCCATTTTTGCCTCGACAATAACTAGACAAAGGTAAATTTAATTGAAAATCAGCCTTACATATAGTATGTTATTTAAGCCATTTACGGGCACACTACTACATTTTGTACTACTTCTCGCGACTACTATGAAATTCCCAACTAGACATTTTGTGCTGTTCTGCATTATCAGTTGTTGTTTCAGTTATTCCCTTATCTCTAATCCCTCCAATGATGCCAAGGGAAGCATCAAACAGTTACCTTTATTTGAACAAGCACAAAAAATTCGTTATTCCTACCCGGATAGTGCTTTAACGTTATTGGACAAATGCTTTGCCCAATTTGTGAACAGAGGAGACACCTCTAGTGCCGTGAAGGCCCTTATGATAGATGCCAATATCAGAGGGAACTTAGCCCATTATAAAGATGCTTATGACAAATTATGGCAAGCACTATTTCTCGCAGACAAGGCTGCACTCATGCGCCAAAAGGCAGATATCTATATTGAGATAGGGAGACACTACAGTTTTTATAAAAGGCGCCTAAAGGCTTTACATTATTTTCAAATTTCTAAACAATTAAATCTTGATCTCCTGCGTCAAGCTGAGGTGTCGGAAGCCGCATTAGTCAGTAATTATTATGCCTTTTGTTCTACTTATCGCGAATTAGGCGATTATGATCTAGCACGTCAGTATCTGGATAGTTGCTTCTATTATTTTGTACCTCAAAAGAGCCCTATTGATCGCGCTTTTTTGCAATTTGAATTAGCTAGTATCCAAACTGCTGAAAGAGACTATGCCACGGCTTTGGAAACATACAAGGCTGTTCAGCCTTGGTTTGAAGAGTTTGAGCCTTCCTATTTGGTATTGTTTTATACCTATTTGAGCGATGCTTATTTGGGACTTGAGCAATATGACGAAAGTGAAAAGTATTATAAAAAGGCACTTCAAATTTCGGATGAGTACAATATGCACATTGACTTTTCGGTGATTATCCATGAAAAGCTCTCAGATCTATACCTCCAAAAAGGTGAGTATCCCAATGCATATAGCAGTTTGAAAACCGTCAAGGAATTGGACGCGAAATTTTTTGATAGTCGTAGTGATAACAATCAATCTCTACTCGAAATACAAGATGCCTTTCGGCAGGAACAAGAAACGCAGCAAAAACTTATTCAAGAACAAAAACTGGAACGACTCGAGCATGAAGAGGATGTCTGGTTTTTGCAGCGCGTAATCCTCATCAGTTCCATTCTTTTTATCCTCACTATCGGATACCTATATTTTAGCTACTTAAGAGCCAAGTATAGGGCCGATAAACAGATAATCAGAAAAGAAAAAGAACTTGAATTAAAAAAGGCTAACGAAGTATTAGAACTCAAGAATAAAGAGTTGGCAGCCTCGGCATTAAAACTCATAGAAAAGGATGAAAACTTATCTCTCCTAAAAAGTAAAATTAAAGAGGCTAGTGGCAGCTTAGATGTAAATGAATTGAAAAAAGTAGTTCGTTCTATCTCAGTGAGTAATAACCGCAATTGGGAAGAATTTGAAGCTCGCTTTATTGCTGTCAATCAAGACTTCTACAAACGGGTGCAAGAACGTTTTCCAAAGCTTTCTCAGCGGGATTTAAAACTATGTGCCTTGATTAAACTAAACTTTTCCAGTAAAGAGATGGCAAAACTGCTTGGGATTTCAGTTGAAAGTGCTCATACCTCTCGCTATCGCTTGCGAAAAAAAATGCAGCTGACGCGCGATGTTAATCTCACAGAATTTATTGCCAATCTTTAGCCCAAGCGTGACTTGATTTAAGTATTTTGGTGGCTGATTTGGCTTTGTCTAGTTAATGCTGAAGTCCGGCCTAGTGGTGAAAAATATAAATGTTTTAGAATAAAATCGCTTTTTACAACTTGTTCAGGTCAAGTCTAGTGATCTAATGACAAGATTGAGCGCATAATCTCTAATATTTGTCAGAGGCGGCGCTAATGCCAATTGTTTTCACCCTAGGACTAAAACTATAACGAATGAAATCCAAGAACTTCAAGGCTTTTCAATATGCCTTTATTGTGTCACTTGGCGGATTTATTTTTGGCTTAGATGCAGCGATTATTTCAGGTACGGTAAGATTTATCACAACTGAGTTTCAACTTTCTGATTTGCGCATTGGTGCAGTAGTTAGTGCTCCTGGTTTTGGCGTCTTGTTTGCCCTCTTAGGAGCAGGATACTTAAGCGATAGTTTTGGTCGTAAAAAAACGCTCCAGCTTATTGCAATTCTTTATTTACTCTCTGCTGTCTTTTCCGCCTTAGCGCCTAATTTTATCGCTTTGGTAGCGGCTAGATTTGTAGGAGGGCTTGCTTTTACGTCTTTATCATTAGCCTCAATGTATATTGGAGAGATCGCGCCTTCAAATATGCGGGGTAAGCTGGTCTCCATGAACCAGATCAATATTGTGATAGGTTTGTCCTCGGCCTACTTTATCAATTATCTCATCTTGCAAGCTTCGAACTCAGGAGCTGTATGGGTGAGTAATATGGGCTTAGACCAACATACATGGCGTTGGATGTTAGGGGCCGAAATTATCCCAGCCGCTGCTTGGCTGGGCTTATTGTTTCTGATCCCAGAGAGTCCTCGCTGGCTGGTTTTGAGAGGGCGTAATGAGGAAGCAAGGGAAATCCTAAGTCGTATTCAGGAAAAAGAGAAGGTAGATCAATTGATCAATGATATAGAAAAGGGGAGCATTTTAGAAACCAAGCCGCTCTCTACTTACGAACAGATCAGACAGCTTTTTGCGCCGACGATGCGCACTGCTTTTATCGTAGGCTTAGTTATTGTAGTGGTCCAACCCGTTACGGGTATTAACGCGATCATGTTTTACGCGCCTACAGTATTTGAACAAGTGGGAATCGGTACTGACGCAGCCTTTATGCAAGCTGTTTACGTGGGTTTAAGTAGTATTGTATTTACGGTTTTGGCACTCCTCCTGATTGATAGAGTAGGGCGTAGGCCCCTCATACTCTGGGGCTTGGGATGGGCAGTGATTAGCCTTGCCATTTGCTCGATTGGTTTTGGAATGGCGGAGTATAAATTGACGGAAGATTCGGTAAAAGGGCTAAGTGAAAATATCGAGGTTGAAAAACTTGCCTCCATCATGGAGGTCAATTACGAAAGTGATGTCGAATTTAAAGTTGCCCTTAAAACCGTGCTAGGAGAATCCGCGGCACGGGAACATGAAAGTGAACTGATCCAAGTGGGGGGAGACATTAACGCTACTTTGATTCTGCTAGGAATTCTAAGTTTTATCGGCGCCTTTCACTTTTCTATTGGTCCCATCATGTGGGTTATCCTTTCCGAAATCTTTCCTATCAAAGTACGAGGTATTGCCATTCCTTTCTTTGCTTTGGTTACGAGTGTGATCAGTTATCTGATCCAACAGTTTTTTCCATGGCAGCTGTCTATCATGGGAGCCAGTGAAATATTTTTATTCTATGCCGGCCTCTCCGGCCTGGGCTTAATTGCTTTGTTTAAGTATCTCCCAGAGACAAAAAACAAGAGTATCGAAGAAATCGAATCATCCCTCAAAAATGCTCCTACTCCAGTTTTAAGCACAGACTAGACAAGAACTGAACATATACATTAAAGGTATCAGACTGCTTAAAATATTTGGCTTATTGCTTTCGCTAGTTGAGCGTTCCCCGAAGGGGGTAAAACAAATATGCGATCAACAGAGAGTTGAAAAAAGTAACGCTCTCTATAAATCCAATAAGCAAATGAAATCAATCACTACTACTTTACTCAGGCGCTGTTGGGCGATACTGTTTCCTATTTTAGCATTTCAGACGGCAACCGGACAGCTTGAAATTTCGGGTACCATTACCAATGCTGAAGAGGGAAATCCTATCGCCGGTGCTAGTATTACGGTTTTGGGGGAAGCAATTGGTGCCTTCTCTGACGAACAAGGAAAGTTTGCCTTAAGTGTAGCGAGCGAAGAATCTGAAATCATCATTTCTTATTTCGGCTTCGCCAAACAACAAATCAAGATTGGGGCACAAAGGGTGTTCAATATTAACTTAGAGCCAGATTACAGCTCCCTCGAAGAAGTGGTGGTGGTTGGCTATGGTGCTAAAAAGAAGGTTGATATTACCGGCTCGATCTCTTCCGTTTCTCAAGACGATTTTGAAGCTCAGCCGATCACTCGGGTCTCTGACATTTTGCAAGGACGGACTGCTGGGGTACAGATCAATAATACCAACGGTTCACCTGGTAACAATGCTCGTATCCGGATTCGAGGCACAAACTCCATCACAGGCTCAGGCAATCCTCTCATCGTTCTAGACGGGGTCATTGGGGCTAGTTTGGGGGCTATCAACCCTGCAGATATCCAAAGTATGCAGGTGCTAAAAGATGCCTCAGCCACTGCATTGTATGGTTCTAGAGGGGCCAATGGGGTAATATTGGTAACAACGAAGAGTGGCCAGAACGGAAAAACAAATGTGAATTTTGATGCCTTCTGGGGATTACAATCCCTACCCAAGAAAATCAACATCGTTGATGCTGCTACTTATGCAGGCCTCATCAATGAGCAGCTGGCAGTGGGAGGCGCTGCTCCAGTTTTTGATGAAGAGACTATCGCAGAACTTGAAGCTTCAGGCGGAACTGATTGGCAAGACGAAATCTATCGGAGTGGGAGTGAAGCGCTGCTACAAAACTATTCTGTTTCCTTTTCAGGCAAAAAGGATGGCTTAGGCTTCTTCATTTCCGGCAACTTGGTGGACAATCAAGGCATCCTGATCAACAATTATTATGATCGCCTTGCCTTGAGGAGTAATCTAAGCTTTGAAGTCAATGAACGCATTGATGTCGGCTTGAACGTAACCTATTCCAAAGAACAGGCTTTTAATGGCTTTATTAGTGATTTGCTATTTGCCCCTAATGCGGCGGCCATGATTTTTGATCCTATTTCCCCTGCTTTTCAGGAAGATGGTACGCCAACAAAGTTTTCTAATTATGGTTCGATTGCGGTCTCTCCTACTGCTTCGGCTTTAGGACGTGAGGACGAAAGAAACACCAGTACCCAGACTGCAACCTTCTTTCTCAATTATGACATATTCAATGGATTGACCTATTCGTTGACTGCAGGTCTAAGGGAAGTCAACTATACGGGGACCAACTTCGTGGCTGCTTATGCTTCTACCGGTACCAATGTGGCCAATGTTTTTAATAACGATTTTTCTCAGTTTCAACATACTCACTTGCTCCAATATCAAAACGCAATTGCAGATGTTCATAATATCACGCTTAAGGCCGTTTTTGAGGAACAAGCACTTTCCAGCTATGGCTCTTCCTCTTTAGGTTCTAATCTCCTAGTCGAGGATGTCAAGGTCAATAATGTTGGCTTTGCCAACGTTCAACAGATTGGGTCGGGGCAGTCTCAAGAAGGGATTCGTTCTTATGTAGGAAGAGTAGAGTATGACTATGCCAATAAATATCTACTTACCGCTACAGTAAGAGTAGATGGCTCCTCTAAGTTTTCGGAAGAGAACCGATATAGTGTTTTCCCTTCGGTAGCTGTGGCTTGGCGAGTTTCGCAAGAAGACTTCTTAGCCAACTCTGATTTGATCAGCAATTTGAAATTGAGAGCTAGTTATGGACAAATTGGTAATCAAGGGGTAAATCCTTATTCTTCATTCGGTTTGTTGCAGTTCGGCTTACCGTTCAACGCAGTTTTGGACAACAGTGCCTCGGTCATCGGCATTGCTCCAGGACGCTTTGCTAATCCAGATCTTAAGTGGGAAACCACTACTCAAATTGACGTAGGGCTTGATTTTGGCTTTTGGGATGGACGCTTGAACGCAAGCTTTGATTATTATCAGAAAAACACGACCGATTTGCTGCTAAATGTTAGTGTACCCGCCTATACGGGTATTGCCACGGAATTGCGTAATGTCGGGGAGGTAGAAAACAAAGGCTTCGAAATTGATCTAGGGGCAGTACTCTTTCATACTGACAATTTTTGGTGGGAGTCCTCCTTCAATTTTGCTCGTAATCGCACCCAAGTGCTTGATTTAGGGGGTGTTGATGCGATCTTCCCTGGCCGAGGATTTGCGGGATCGGGTAGTATTGTATCTCGAGTAGAAGTAGGGGGGCAGCTAGGCGATTTTCTTGGCTTTGTCAATGAAGGCGTATGGACCACTGCAGAAGCGGATCAAGCGGCAGAGTTTGGACTTCAGCCTGGAGATACAAAGTATAGCGACCTAAATAATGATGGCATTATCAATGGAGATGATGTTACCATTATTGGCAATGGTACTCCCGACTTTATTTGGGGCTTAAACAATAGCCTTGCCTATAAAGGATTTGAACTCAATATCTTCCTGCAGTCTATGGTTGGGCATGATATCTTCAATATCCAAAGAGCGATCATGCTAGGGGCTAGCGGGGACGTAAGAACTCCCACCCATGGCGATATCTTGGACCGCTGGACTCCAGAAAATGAGAACACTGTCATTCCCGCTTTTTCTCCTACCAATTTTCAAGCGCCAGAAGATTCTCGCTTTGTAGAGGATGGGAGCTTTATCCGCTTGCGCAACGTAAGACTGAGTTATCAGCTTAAGCCCGAAAGCTTCAATACCAACCTATTTCAAGGGATCACCCTATTTGTGAGCGGCCAAAATCTCTACACTCTGACCAACTACAAGGGATACGATCCGGAAATATCTGGCTCCGGAAACTCAAATGTGGATCTAAGTATTGACAATGGTACTTATCCCAATCCGCGAGTCATCACTTTGGGACTTAGTCTCGGCTTCTAACAAAAACCTAATCTAATCATGAAGTATATAAAGCAAAATATTTTCATTTCATGCTTGACCCTGATTTTCCTTATGGCAAGTTGTGTTAGCTTGGATGAAAACCCAGAAGGCTTACTTACCCCGGAAGGCTTCTACAACAATAATAATGATCTCAAAGCAGGGGTTATTGCAGCCTATCGCCCCTTTATGGAGTTTTATCTAAATGCTCAGGGTGGTTTGACCACGCTAGGAGGAGATGATGTTACCGCCAAAGAAGGAGGCAACAAAGCACCTTATCGAGGCTTTGATCGTTTTATAGCTAATCCTTCCTATGGTTGGTTGCAGCAACACTCATGGGATCCTTTGTTCAAGACAGTATTTCATACGAACGCTGTAATCAATAACTATACAAAAGTCGAGGAATCCTTCGCCCGTGATGCCATTGCAGCCGAGGCATTCTTTCTTAGAGGCTGGGCTTATTTTAGGCTAGTGCGGACTTTTGGTCCTATCCCTATCATTACGAATGATGCTACCGGTGAGGAGCCTAGGAGTGCCGTTAGCGATGTCTATGATCTCATCATCTCAGATCTCGAGTTTGCCGCAGAAAAACTACCTGGCGTATGGTTTGGGGAGCCGGGACGAGTCAATAAGTGGGCTGCTAAGCTTTTGTTAGCAAAGGTTTATCTTACTTCCGCCGGTTGGCCTTTAAAGGAAACCACTAACTACGCTAAGGCGGCTGAGCTTGCCAAAGAAGTGGTGGATGATTCACCCTTTAGACTGCTAGATAGCTATGAAGATCTCTGGCGGGAAGAAAATGATAACAACAAAGAAAGTGTTTTAGCCATTCAGGCCTGCGCCGATTGTGGTGATTGGGGCCTATCCAACCGGATGCCTTTTTCTATCGGCTCTGAGGTAGAAGAAGGGGGTTGGGATGATTATTACGCTGAAATCAGCTTTTTTGAGGAGTTTCCTGAAGGTCCTCGTAAGGAAGTTACTTTTCAAACTACCTTTAGCGGCAATATCCCTTGGGAGCAGTCTTCTCAAGGCCACCCTTACTATCTCAAGACGCGAGGCTTCCAAGTCGCCACGATCAACAGCCTCAATGCCTATGTCCTCCGCTTTGCGGACGCTCATTTGATCTATGCCGAAGCCGCCAATAAGGCCGAGGGTAATCCTAATAATGCCGCTTATGAATCTATCAATAAAATCCGCAGAAGAGCTGCTGGGGCCGATCCTGATGCCGCCAACGCTAGCGTTGACTTAAGTGGCTTGACCAGCGATGAATTTCACGAAGCCGTCATCGCAGAGAGAGCTTGGGAATTTGCCGCTGAATGGGAGCGCTGGTGGGACCTCGTACGCAACCAAATGGTAGCAGAAGCAACCGCTAAACGAGATTTCCCCAATGAGCTGCCACTTAACGCCTTAGTTGATGTCAACTCAGAAGCGAGTTTTGAGCCCTTCTACTATGCGCCTATCCCATTAAATGAAATGTTATTGAGACCAGATTGGGAGCAAAATCCCTGCTGCCAATAAAAGAGATTAGTAGTTTTTTAGTAATGGTTAAAGACCGCCTCATCCCTTAGCAATTAAGGGATGAGGCATTTTGGCAAAGATATGGACAAGGATCATTTTGCATATCAGATACTCTGGGGGGCTTTTTTGCTTTTATCAGTTTTGGGCTGTCAGCAAGAAAAAACACCATCCAACACCACCTATTTTGAGCAAATTAGTGCTACTCAATCTGGAATTGATTTCAATAACCAGATCACAGAAAGTGCTGAATTTAATTATTTCAAATACCCCTATCTTTATTTGGGGGGAGGCGTTGCCACGGGAGATTTCAATAATGATGGTCTGACCGATGTCTTCTTTACAGGTAATATGGTCGAGAATAAGCTTTATCTTAATCGCGATCATTTACAATTTGAAGATGTCACTGAGCAAGCCAAGGTCGCGGGGGATGGAAGATGGTACACAGGCGTTACCTTAGTCGATATTAATTTAGATGGTTGGCTAGATATCTATCTCTGCGTATCTGGAATAGGTACCAATAGGCAAAACCAACTATACCTCAACAACGGCCTCTCTGAGGGCAAACTTAGCTTTTCCGAAGCGGCGGCTGATTGGCAAATTGCCGATGGAGGAGCCTCCATCCAATCGGTATTTTTTGATTATGATCGCGATGGTGATCTGGATTTGTACGTAGCCAATTATCCCAACACTCCCTTTGGCAGCACGAACCGATATTATCTCAAAAAGATGAAAAACTTGGCTTGGGAGGAAAGCGATCACCTTTACGAAAACAAAGGTAATGGGGTGTTTGAAGATGTTACAGAAGCTTCAGGCATTGCCAATTTTGGTCTTAGTTTAGGGATCGTCACTGCCGACTTTAATCAAGATGGTTTTGATGATCTATATGTTTCAAATGACTTCAGCACTCCCGACCGATTTTTCGTCAATCAGGGTGATGGAACTTTTAAGGATGAATTGTTAAACTCGGTAGCGCAAACCTCCCTTTTTGGGATGGGTTGCGATGCAGCAGATTACAACAATGATGGCCTTCTGGATCTGATGCAAGTCGATATGACGCCATTGGACAATCGCCGCTCCAAAGAAAATATGTCTTCGATGAATCCGGCCTTATTTTGGAATACTGTTCAAAGTGGGTTCCATTATCAATATATGTACAATAGCCTTCAACTAAATCGGGGAACGAATCATGAGGGGCGGCAAATCTTCAGCAATGTAAGCCGTTTAGCGCAATTGGCCTCTACCGATTGGAGCTGGGCCTGCTTAATGGCTGATTTAGATAATGACGGCTGGAAAGATGCCTTTATCACTAACGGTATCAAAAGGGATGTCAACAATCGGGACTTCTACAATGCGATGAAAATGAAGATCAATTTCACCCGCAGCTTAGATAGTGTAGATTATCGCGATATTCCTTCCGAACCAATAGAAAATTACGCCTTCCAAAATCAAGGAGATTTATCGTTCGCCGATGTAGGCGTAAAATGGGGACTTAATCTCAAGGGCTTCTCCCATGGTGCTGCATATGCGGATCTGGACAATGATGGCGACCTTGATTTACTGACCAACAATATGGATCAAACCGCAGGCTTATTTGTCAATCATACTACAGGTCAAAATTTCCTACGCCTGCAATTGTTAGGTCCAGAGCGCAATCCGCTTGGTCTAGGAGCCAAAGTGCAAATCAAACTGGGTGAAACCCTCCAATTTCAACAACTCAGCCTAAGCCGTGGTTTTCAATCTGCGGTCGAACCTATCCTTCACTTTGGGCTGGGCCAATATGAGCAGATTGACCAATTAAAAATCATATGGCCTGACGGTCGCCAAGAGCTTTTGCACCAACTCAAAGTCAATCAGTTATTGACCCTAGATTACCAAAATGCTTCTTCGGTACCCCAATCTGAAATACGGCTAGTCGCCGAACGCCCATTTCAGGCTCCATTGGCAGCAGATAAAGTCAACTTCCTGCACCGAGAAAACGCCTACGATGACTACAGTATCGAACCCTTATTGCCTTATCAGCTTTCTAAACTAGGGCCAGGCTTAAGTGTAGGGGATGTGAATGGCGACGGGCGGGATGATTTTTTTATCGGTAATGCCTACAGTGCCCCAGCAAGTTTATGGCTGCAAGCCGCCGATAATAGCTTTGAGCGCTTGCCAGGCCCGTGGGAATCAGATAGCCTCTTCGAAGATACCGAAGCTTTGTTTTTCGACGCTGATGGAGACGCTGACTTGGACTTGATGGTCGTCAGTGGGGGCAATGAATTTATCGAACGACCCGATTTATTTACGGATCGGATTTACCTCAATTTGGGCGGCGGTAAGTTTATCCGTGCCCAAAACAGCCTACCTGAATATCAACTAAGTGGGACCTGTCTCCGAGCGGCTGATTTTGATGGGGATGGAGATTTGGATTTATTTGTGGGAGGGCGCCTGTTAGCTGGAAAATACCCATTACCGACGGATAGTTATATATTACGCAATGAAGGCGGCCAAGACGAGGCCTTGCGCTTTGTCAACCTCACTGCTAAGCTAGCTCCTGATTTATTAGCGCTAGGACGGGTTACGGATGCCTTGTGGACCGATTTTAATGGGGACGCAAAATTAGATTTAATTATCGCTGGCGAGTGGATGCCGCTCACCTTTTTGGCTCAAGAAGGAGATAGATTTGTCGATCGTACCAAGGATTACGGCTTCGCCGAACGCTTGGGCTGGTGGCAGAGCCTTGCTGCTGGAGATTTTGATCAAGATGGAGACCTTGATTATATAGCGGGCAATCTAGGCCTCAACTACAAATACCAAGCAAGCGAAGCGGCCCCATTTAGCGTTTATTCTGGCGACTTTGATGGCAATGGTCGTCTTGACATTGTATTGGGCTACCAACAGGACGGGGAGCAATTTCCCCTTCGCGGTCGGCAATGTTCCTCTGAGCAGATCCCTGCGATCGAAATGAAGTACAAAGACTATCATTCCTTTGCTATTGCGACCTTACCTGATGTTTACGGTCGCAAAAACCTGCAAAATGCCCTTCAATACCACGCTACCACTTTTAGCAGTGTCTATATCGAAAACCGAGGAAAAGACCAATGGTTGATGAAACCACTTCCCAACCTTAGTCAAATTTCTTCTGTCAATGACATTTTGGTCAAAGATTTAGACCAAGACGGTGCTTTAGACCTTGTTTTAGCCGGTAATCTATATGCTGCAGAGGTAGAGACCCCCCGCAATGATGCGTCTGTTGGATTGTGGCTAAAGGGAGATGGTAAAGGTGGTTTTATAAGCATACCAGCCGACCAAAGTGGCCTCTTTTTACAAGGTGACGTCAAATCTCTGGCTTGGCTTCAACTCCAGGACAAGGCCTCCCTTATCGCCGCCTTGAACGATGACAGTCTGCAAATCATTCCCTTTTCACCCGTCCCTTAATCCTTACTTATCATGCTTTTTCGTCCGACTTTCATGTTACTTTGTCTCTGCCTACTGTGCTCAGCTTGTGGAGAAAGTAGTAGTACTGAGTCCCAATCTTCTGCAGCAAAAAAGACCTCAAGCCCCTTAAATATTACAATTAAATTCAGTGAGATCACGCAAGCTGCAGGGCTTAAAGTCAAGCATGAATCTGGGGCCTATGGAGAGTTTTTTATGCCTGAAATTATGGGGGGAGGAGCTAGTTTTATCGATTATGATCAAGATTTTTTGCCAGATATCTTGGTGGTGGGCGGAGGAGCATGGACCAAGAGTCAAAACCAAAGTGTGCAAGCGCTATATCTTTATCAAAATCAAGGAGACGGGACCTTTGTTGATGTTAGCCATGAGACGGGTCTTGCCAAGCTCAAAGCCTATGCTTTTGGGTGTACGATTGGTGATATCGACAATGATGGTGATGATGACGTTTATGTCACTACACTGAGTAAAAACCTTTTATTGATCAATGAAAACGGTAAATTTTCTGAACAAGCCACTAAAGCAGGGGTGGCTGGTCAATCCGTCTGGAGCACTGCGGCTATCTTTTTTGATGCAGACAGAGATGGCTTCTTAGACCTCTTTGTGGGCAATTATATCAAATGGAATCAGGCAATGGATCGTAATATTTGGTGCTCCATTGATGGGGTCTCCGACAATTATTGCCATCCTAATCTCTACGAAGGCGAGCAAGGTGTTTTTTATCACAATAATGGGGATGGTAGTTTTAGGGATGCTACGGCTAAGTGTGGCTTCGTTGGACCCAATGGCATCGCGCCCATCAAGACTTTAGGAGCCGCTACTATAGATGTGGATCAAGATGGCTGGCTAGATCTAGTTTTGGCC
This sequence comes from Bacteroidota bacterium, assembly GCA_039024315.1. Taxonomy (GTDB): domain Bacteria; phylum Bacteroidota; class Bacteroidia; order J057; family J057; genus JBCAWW01. The sequence goes on along the minus strand of JBCCQN010000090.1, from coordinate 11,150 downwards.
AACGATATGCAGCCTGACCTGCTTTTTCACAATTTGGGGGACGGCACCTTTGCCGAAATTGGTACCGAGGCCGGCATCGCCTTTAATCGCAAAGGCAAACCAAGAGCAGGTATGGGGATTGTTATTGGCGATATGGACAATAGCGGTTATCCTAGTATCGCGGTGGGCAACTTTTCCCGCCAACCTATTTCTGTCTATAAAGCCCTCGCCAATGGTATGTTTATGGACAATGCCTATGCTTCTCAAATCGGAAAACCCAGCTTTTTGACGCTAACTTTTGGTTTGAGTCTTTTTGATGCGGACCTTGACGGGGACCAAGATTTATTTGCGGCCAATGGTCATGTCTTTACCGATATCGCCAAAAAGGCAGCCGATATTTCCTTCCGCCAAAAGCCTCACTTCTTTGTCAACAATGGACAAGGTGTTTTTAAGGATCAAGCTTCGCAGATTGGGGGACTAATGCAGGAAGATATGGTGGCTCGAGCCTCTGCTTTTGCCGATATTGATCAGGACGGAGATCTTGATCTCTTGCTTTCTGAAAACAATGGTCCGCTGCACTTGCTCCGTAATGACAGCCCACAGCAGCACCACTTTTTTCGCATTATGCTCAAGGCAAAAAAGGCCAATCAAAATGCCATTGGTAGCAGAGTAGAGCTTTATTATGCCAATGGCCAACGGCAGGTAAAATATGTCAAGTCCTCTGAGGGTTATCTTTCTCAGTCGGAGTTCGCTCTTACTTTCGGTCTCGGCTTCGCCGAACGCCTAGACTCTTGCCGGGTGACTTGGCCAGATGCTAGTGAAACCCTTTTGATAAATCCCTTGCTTGATCAGTATTTGCTCTTGGAGCAAGGAGCAGATCAGGCCCAACCTATAGCAAAGCTTTAGATGAAAGCCAAAAAGCGGGACCAGCAAGCCAATTTGATCTATGTGCTCCTAGGACTATTTAGCGTCTTGGGGCTCAATAGCCTCCTGCTGTATGTGCTGGATTATGATATTTTTGGCGCTGCTTACCGAGGTAGTCTGATATTTCATCTGGCGCTTGGGAGTCTTTTGACGCTGCCCTTGCTGGCCTTTTTGAGCTTGCACTTACTCAAAATGCCTCATCGCGAGAACCTCAAAGCAGCTAGTTTAGGTAGTTTTACGGCTTTTTCCCTCTTCCTAATATTTTTAAGTGGTGCTTTGCTTTATGATGAGGATTTTGCGGATCAAAAACAGCTTATTCTTTGGGTTCATGTCCTTGCGGTGATAGCGAGTATTTTTGGTTTTTTCCTCCACCTGAAGTCCAAGCGCAAGAAAAAATTTCATTTCTATATCCCCCTCTCCAAAACTACCTTCAGGCGTTCTAAATACTGGCAAAAAACCTACAAATGGACCGTTTCTTGGGCTGCGTTTTTGTTGATAATCATGATTTTTGCTTTCAGGCCCATCTCTTTGCAAGGCCCTGCAATCGCTGCCAATCCCATCAAGCCTGCTGAGTTAGTGATCGAGGAGGAGCATTATTTGCATCCGGCCGCGCTTGATGGTTCTCTTTCTTGTGGACAAAGCAATTGTCATCCCGACATCTATCAGCAATGGAATGAATCGGCTCATCATTTTTCTTCCTTTAACAACCCTTACTATAAAAAATCCATTGAGGTATTGCTTGCGGCCAATGGCCCTGAAAAAATGAAATGGTGTGCTTCTTGCCACGATCCTCTTTTATTGGCGAGTGGTTCCATCCAAGGAGATGGCCTCAAACTCATTAATGAACATCCATTGAGGGAAAAAGGTATCAGCTGTCTTAGCTGTCATGCTACCCAATCCGCTACTGACATAAAAGGCAATGGTAATTATCATCTCCAAGACCCAGATTACCTCAGTATGAGCCATACCTTTTGGGGAGAGAGCCCCGCTTTGCGGAACGCTTTGATCCAGACCAAGCCAGAACCGCATGCCGCCAGTTTACTTAAGCCCTTCTTGCAAAGCGAAAAGTTTTGCACTTCTTGCCACAAGGTAAGCGTTCCGCGAAGCGTGAATGAATACCGATGGAAACGAGGGCAAAACCAATATGATGCTTGGTACAGCAGCTCCTTTTCGACTCAAAATCCCCGCACTTTTTATACCCGTGATCGGGAAACTTGTATTTCTTGCCATATGCCCAGCGTACCGTCCCATGATAAAGGCAATGAGCTAGGGATGATCAAAAGTCACCGCTTTGCTGCCGCTAATACAGCGCTACCCTACATCAACAAACATCCCGAACAACTAGCAGCTACTCAAGCTTTTTTGCGAGATGATATCGCTCAATTAGACATCTTTCAGATTGAAGTCAATGGCGTAGTCTTTGGACCCAATGATAGCTTACCGCCTCTAAAAGGAGGTGATGCGATAAGGGTGGTAGTATTGTTGAGCAATACCAATACCGGGCACAACCTACCTGCTGGAACCAATGATAGTAATGAATGGTGGCTGGCTATGGAGGCTGAGAGGTCAGATGGGACCCGCCTGCTACAATCTGGCGGTTTGGACTTGGATCAAAAAGTTGATTCCACGGCCCATTTTCTCCGGGCGATTTTGATTGATAAAGAGTCCAATTTGATTGATAAGCGCAATGTTCATGAGTGGTATGCTACTGTCCAAAACAATAGTGTACGCTCTGGGATGACACAAATTGTCAGATATAGTTTTAGCGTTCCCCAAGGGGAAAATGTCACAAGGCTCAAAATCAGTTTACAGCAACGAAAATTCAATCACTTTTACAATGAGTTTTGCTTTGAAGGGGAAGAGCAAGCACCTTCTATTCCCATTACTGAGGTAGCGAAAAGCCTGCGATTCTTAGATCAAATTTATGAACCTGCCTTGCCCTTGTGGCAAAGATGGAACAATTACGGCATTGGATTATTGGGGGAAGAAAACTATCAGCAAGCCTTAGCGGCCTTTGTTCAGGTAGAGAAGATCAGACCTGACCTGCCCGATGGTAAGCTCAATCAGGCACGAGTTTATTTGCTAGAAGGCAACTTGCCAAAGGCTCAATCACTTTTAGAAAGCCTACGCCTTGAATATCCTAACAATGTCAAAGTCTTTTACTTTTTGGGCGAGACTTATTTTGCGCTCGGAGCGTATGAGTCGGCTCAAGTCGCTTGGGAAAATGTATTGCAGACTTATCCCAATGATTTATTGCTTCTCAACAATTTGGGCGAGTTACAATATTTGATGGGCCAATATGAAGTGGCCGAATCTTATTACCGCCGAGCTTTGGAGATCGATCCAGAAGCCTTAGTAGCCATTTACGGTATGATGTTAGTGAGTGGAGCAAGCAAGCAATCAGAAGCTTCGCTTGCATGGAAAGAGCAGTACCAATTCTACAAAAAGAATGAAGCTGAGGAGGATGCGGTAGCAAAATTCAAAAAGCAAAATCCTATCATCAATCGTGAATCTCAGATATTGCACTACCATCCGCTTCATAAAGTAAAATAGCCCTCACCAAAGGGCAAGGGCTATCCAAAAACCTAATATCTGAAAAGACTTACTTGATCAACACTTTCATAGTAGAAGCACTTTCGTCCTCTCTGACGCGGACTAGATAAGCTCCTGGCACCAAATTATTTAGGTCTAAATTACCGTTTCCTTGCATTTCTTGATAGAAGACTTCGCGACCACTTAGGTCCATTACGCTTACCGATTTTTGCAAGCCACGAGGGGTCTCTACCTTTAGGATGCCATCCACGATTGGATTGGGGTAGAGGGCAAGACCTTGGATTTGTGGTATTTCGATAGAGTTAGCTGCACTATCACTGGCAACCTCAACGAAAATGTTCCAGAAAGTATCCTCCACGGGATCAAAAACGACCCTTGCTTGGATGATATAAAATGCTCCTGGAAATTCGTTAAAAGCAGGCGCATCGCTTGGGATGGTAAAAGTAAAATCAATCTCGCCATCAATCGTACCGGTAGTATCGTCGGCAATAATCCAAGTATGGCTGTACTCAAGGCCAGACCAATCTGATTTGTAAATATCGTAAGACAAACGAACTGTTTGCGCTGCGCCGATATTACCATAAGAGCCTTTGATCGTATAAGAGCTATCTCTTTCTAATTGCTGGGGAAAATTGTCTCCAGCAGTAATATTGGTGCTGTCGGCAAACTCGTCAATTTGAATAGGGCCAGCGGTTGATTGAGCCAAAGTTTCAGTTGTCATAAATAATAAGAAGACAACTGTTAGTAGAGTAGTAATGTAATGTTTTTGCATAATAAATTTGATTGAGGTTCCTAGTAAATAATGTTCATCCAAAGGTTCGGTATTATCTCCTAAAAGCCTGACTATCAGACTAGACAAAAACTATACAATCTCTTTTTTTTAATTTTCAACGTTCAGATTTTTTACTTTTTCGTCTAGTTTTATCGTGGGGCAGTTTGCCTGCTCGACCAATATGCTTGACAAAAAAGGATGAATTTTAGCGGATCATATATAAGAGGTTTATTGCTGGTAGGGCTCGTGCTTTTCGAGACTCAATTTTGCTGGGCCCAGCTCTTTCGCAAGATGGCAGAAGCCTCTGGTTTATCTACAATGTCGCACACAAGTGGCGTCGCAGTAGCAGATTTTGATCAGGATCAAGATCTAGACGTTTTCATTGTCGCCAAAAAAGATTTTGATGCTGCTGACCCTATTTCTGCGAGTCGTTTATGGCAAAATAACAATGATGGTACTTTTACTGATATCACGCAAGCAGCGGGTCTAGGGGGCGTCTATGATTTCGATCAGAGCGATCTTGGCTGGGAATATGGCGTGAAGCTAGGAGCTTCTTGGGGGGATTATGACAATGATGGTTTTCCCGACTTATTTCTTACCAATTATCAGCACAATCAGTTATTTCATAATGAGGGAGATGGTACTTTTGCTGAAGTAAGTGCCCAAGCGGGTATCCAGAGTCAAGATTCGTGCTACTATACAAGTGCTTTGTGGTGGGACTTTGACCAAGATGGATATTTGGATCTTTATGTTTCTAAATGGGGCTTTTGCGCTGCTAACAAGCTGTATCACAATCAGGGAGACGGTAGTTTTGTGGAGATAGCTGTCCGTGCTGGCATTGAGGGAGGGCAAAGTAAAACTTGGATGGCCATACCGATAGACGCCAATCATGACGGCAAGTGGGATCTGTATCTAGCCAACGATTTTGCCCCGAATGAGCTTTTTATCCAAGATTCGACCCTAGCGTTCAGCGAAGCTGCTCTCAACTATGGGCTCAATCAGACCGGTAATGATATGGGGATTAGCACGGGCGATTATAATAATGATGGCCTGCTAGACTTATTTATCAGTAATATCGCCGAAAACCGGCTGTTGGAGCAAGCGGAGGATCACACTTTTAGCAACCGCGCTGCGGAACGCGGGGTCTTGAATACTTATTGGGCTTGGGATACCCGATTCGGGGATTTTGATTTAGACGGAGACGCCGACTTATTTGTGGCCAATGGCTATCAAAATGACGCCCTCTTTTTTCCTCTGCTAAAGACAAATTTTCTTTTTCAAAACCAACTTCAATCGGGTCAGGCAAATTTTAGCGATTGGTCTCAAGCAGCGGGGATCAAGGAACATTCAAATAGCATGAGCAGTGAGTGCTTTGACTATGACAATGATGGAGATCTCGACATTCTGATCTCCAATATGAACGACGCCCCTTTTCTTTACGACAACAAAAGTATTGATGGAGAGCCTGCTGCGTCTTGGGCCAAAATTAAGCTGGTCGGTACCCTCTCTAATCGCGATGGACTCGGAGCAAAGCTGATGATTTATAGTGAGGGAGAGGCTCAATATCAGCTTTACCATGGCGCAGGCCTATTGGGTCAGAGCCTACAGCCGGTTCATTTTGGCCTCGCACAAGCCAACAAAATCGATAGTATAGTCATCGTTTGGCCTAATCAACTTAGAGAATGCTTTTATGATTTAGCTGTAAATCACACAATCGAAGTAATTGAAAACCAAGGCATTAACATTCTTGACATCAAGGGACAAAAGATAAAGGGTTGTACTGATCCCCAATCCTGTACCTATAATCCAGCTGCGATCATAAATGATGGCTCCTGCCAATATCTTCCCAGCTTTGAGATCATGGGTCCTACAGAAGCACATTATTTAGCGCAGAGCACTTATACCTATCCTGCCAAGGAGGGGAGTACTTGTCATTGGGAAGTTGAGCATGGAGAGATCCTCTCGGGGCAAGGCACTGCCCAAATCGTGCTCAAATGGCATTTGGCTGATTCTGCTTATGTTTCAGTCACCGAATCGCAGGATTGTAGTAGTAAAAGCGTGCACCTAGGTGTAAACCTAAGCTCAGACCAAAATCAACAGGAATTTAGCGTGGCCCGCCTTTGGAACGAAGCGCTTTTAGCCGCGATTCGCAAGGATTACGCACGCCCAACGGTACACGCCCGCAATCTCTTTCATACTAGCATTGTCATGTACGATGCTTGGGCGGTCTATGATAGCGTCGCCCTGACTTATCTATTAGGGCAGTCGCAGGCTGGTTTTCAAAGTCGCTATCAGGGCTTTACGCCTCAGGAACCCATCGCTGAGGCCCGTCGTAAGAGCGTTAGCTATGCGGCTTACCGACTCCTCACGCATCGTTTTCAAAACTCTCCCGGCCATGAAGTATCGCAAGCAATTTTTGACATGCTAATGAAAGATTTGGGGTATGAGATTGATCACTATTCTATTGACTACCAAACGGGAGATGCCTCGGCCCTAGGAAATTTCATCGCTTCAGAGATGATCGCTTTTGGTTTGCAAGACGGAGCCAGAGAAGCAAGTGGCTACGATAATGCCTTTTATCAGGCCGCCAATCCTCCGCTTGTTTTACCCTCCTCGGGCAACGCTTCTATCCTTAATCCCAACCATTGGCAGCCTTTGGCCCTTGGTACTTTTATCGACCAGAGTGGAAATCTAATTCCAGGCAGTACGCCAGATTTTTTGAGCCCAGAATGGGGCACAGTTGTTCCCTTTGCCCTCAAATCTGAAGATAGACATTTCTATACCCGAGCTGGGCACCAATATGCTGTTTATCATGATCCCGGCAATCCTCCTTACCTAAATCTTCAACAAACGAACCTTAGCCATGAAGCTTATCAATGGGGCTTTTCTTTAGTATCCCTTTGGGGCTCTCATCTTGCTCCAGACGATAGCGTAATCTGGGATATTTCGCCCGCTGCTATCGGGAATATTTCCCTCGCTGATTTGCCTCAGGCATACTCAGATTATCCAGACTTTTATAAGTTTGAGACTGGTGGTGATAGGGGAGAGGGAAGAGCAATAAACCCTAAAACTCAACAAGCCTATCAGCCTCAATGGGTGCCTAGAGGGGATTATACGAGGGTGTTGGCAGAGTTTTGGGCAGATGGTCCTGATTCAGAAACGCCTCCCGGCCATTGGTTTGTGCTTCTCAACCGGGTAAATGATCATCCGCTCAGTAACAGACAGCTCAATGGTAAGGGACGAACGCTGACTCCTTTGGAGTGGGAGGTGAAAAGCTACTTTGTTTTAGGAGGAGCAATGCACGATGCTGCGATTGCGGCTTGGAGCATCAAAGGCTGGTATGATTATATCCGACCAATTTCGGCCATTCGTTTTATGGCCGAGCAAGGGCAGTCAAGTGATCCTAGCTTACCCAACTATTCCCCCCAAGGGCTGCCTCTTTTGGATGGTTATGTTGAATTAGTAGCTTCAGGAGATCCGCTAGCAGGAGAAAATGGAGAAAATCTTGACCAAGTCAAGCTTTTTACTTGGCGCGGACACGATTATATCAATGATCCCGCCACTGATCAAGCTGGGGTAGGCTGGATACTGGCCAAGGATTGGATGCCCTATCAACGACCTTCCTTTGTAACGCCACCTTTTGCTGGTTTTGTTTCTGGGCATTCGACTTTTTCAAGAGCTGCCGCTGAAGTAATGGGCCTATTAACAGGAGATGAGTTTTTTCCCGGTGGGCTAGGAGAGTTTATCGCTCGTAAAAATGAGTTTTTGGTCTTTGAAGAAGGCCCAAGTCAAGATGTGGTCTTACAGTGGGCTACCTATCGCGATGCCTCTGACCAATGTAGCCTTTCCCGTATTTGGGGAGGTATTCATCCTCCAGCTGATGATCTGCCCGGTAGAAGAATCGGCGCGACTATCGGCCAATCAGCCTACGAGTTTGCCCTACCTTATTTTGAGGGAAGCGTTCCGCTGCAAGCGAAAGAACTAAACCCGCACCCCAATCCCATTAGTGGACATGAATGGCTCTATATCCCAAATACTAGGGCGGAGCAAGGTTTTCGCTTAATGGATTTACAAGGGCGGCAAATGCCAATCGAAAGAATCGAATATCAGCAAGAAATACGTACTACTGCTCTCTTATTGGGGGAATTAAGCCCCGGGATTTATCTCTTAAATACCGAGACTCAAAGCTGGAAAATTTTAATCAAGTGATGGCTAATTTATTTATGCTTATTTCTTTTTTTCGCCTCGTTCCGAGAACGCTCATGCTAATCTGGAGCATACTGGGAAGCACTTTGGTGCTTGAAGCACAAATAGGTTTTTCCGAAATCAGCCGCTTTGTTGGCGTCAATAGCCAAGGAAATCATCATGGACTAGCGGTAGGCGATTTTAATCAGGATGGGTGGGAGGATATTTATGTATCCTGTAGGATGGGCCCTAATCTTCTCTTTCACAATCAGGGAGATGGGACTTTTTTAGAGATAGCCGCTGATTTAGGCTTGGCCTTCGAAGGGGATACTCGATTGGCCCTTTGGGGAGATATCAATAATGATTCTTGGCCGGATCTATTTATTGGCTCCCAAGATGAGGGGGATCGCCTGTTTCTCAATCGAGGAGATGGTAGTTTTCAAGACATCAGTCTGGAGTCGCAAATGCTAATAGATGCTGGTCCTGCTATGGGAGCAGCTTTTGCCGATGTAGATAATGATGGCTGGTTGGATCTATACGTCACCAGGCATTACCGGCAAAATACCTTTTATCACAACCGTGGTGGAAAGCGTTTTGAGAATATTATTATGACCTCTGGGGCAACAGATACCACGGCTGCCATGGGCTTGGTCTTTTTTGATTACGACAATGACCGTGATTTGGATTTATATCTAGTTCATGACGCGAACTTTCCTAACAAATTGTACCAAAATGACGGTAAGGGCCATTTTACCGATGTATCGCTTGCCTCAGGAGCCAACTATGCTGGCTTCGGCATGGGAGTGGACGTGGCCGATTTCAATCAAGACGGCTGGCTAGACATTTACATTGCCAACTTTTTTGCCAATGTGCTGTATCTCAATATGCAAGATGGCAGCTTTGTCAATATTGCAGCAAGCATTGGACTAGATGATCCAGGCATGGGGTGGGGGACCTGCTTTTTCGATGCCGATAATGATGGACTAGAAGATATTTATTTAGGCAATGGACAGGTGCCTAATAATTTGGTACCGACTTTGCCGAACGCTTTGTTTCAAAATCGAGGATTGGGAGGCTTTGTGGCTGTGAGCGAGCAGAGTGATCTAGCTAGTCCACACAATTCTTTTGGAGTGGTTAGGACTGATTTTGATAAGGATGGCAAAGTGGATATAGTCGTAGCCAATTTAGGCGATACCGCAAACTGTGAAATCTTCCATAATCAAAGCCAGAATGCTCATCATTGGCTAGCAGTAAAACTGGAAGGGAGCCTTTCTAATCGGATGGCAATAGGGGCTAGAGTAGAAATCAAAGTAGAAGGAAAATGGCGCGTACGAGCCCTCAAAGCAGGGTCTTCTTGGGCTTCTCAGAGTAGCTCAATTTTGTATTTTGGCCTCGGCAGCGCCGAAAAAGTTGATTCCCTACTGGTCAAATGGCCCAGTGGACACACGGATTATTATCAAGACATTTCTGTGGATCAGTATTGGAAGGCAAAGGAATTAAGCCCCATCAATTGTCAAAGCGCAGTCTTTTCTCCTTTTCCCAATCCTCTGGCTTCCCATCAGGCCTTATTTATTCCTACCCAGTCAAATGATCCCCTGATTCTGTCCGATTTGCAAGGAAAGGTCATTCTTCTCCCCGAGACCCAGTATCATAGCGCTACAGGCTGTTTTAGATTAGACTTAGGGGAAGTAATGCCAGGGATATATGTTCTGCGCCAGCAGGATCAGACTTGGAAAATCAGGGTAGAGTAAGACTTGTTAGCTTCTTGCCCAAGACCAACTCGACTAAAACTGCACATTGCGCTTTTTAGCTACAACACAGACTGACAGCAGTGATTTAGGGAATTAGGATTCTTCATATTGACCAGCTCCAACTTTGAGGTTAAAAATCCTAATTAGATGAAAAAAGTAGTCAGTTTTGGTGAAATCATGTTGCGCTTGACACCGCCTGGGCACAAGCGATTTTCTCAGGCCAGTCAGTTTGAGGTCATCTATGGGGGTGGGGAAAGCAATGTTGCGGTTAGCTTGGCAAACTATGGCATCCCCACAGAATTTGTCAGTCGAATTCCCGATAATGATATCGGACAATGTGCGCAAATGGAAATGCGTAAAAGAGGTGTCGGTACTAATTATATGGTTCAGGGAGGAGAACGCTTAGGCATTTATTTTCTGGAAATTGGGGCTGTAAACCGTGCTAGCAAGGTTGTATATGATCGGGCGCATTCATCTATGGCTAGTATCGAAAAAGGCATGATTGATTGGGAGACTGTCTTTGCAGATGCACAATGGTTTCACTGGACTGGTATTACGCCTGCGATTTCTCAAGGGGCCGCTGATGCTTGTTTAGAAGCTATTGAAACGGCTAATCGCCTTGGTATCACAGTCTCAACCGATCTTAATTATCGCAAAAATCTGTGGAAATATGGCAAACAGCCTTCGGAAATTATGCCCGCTCTAGTTGCCGGTTGCGATATCATTTTGGGCAATGAGGAGGATGCCGAAAAACACTTTGGCTTACACCCTAAAACGGTAGATGTTACAGCAGGAGAATCGCTTAGGGGGGAGGCTTATTTGTCGGTCTTACAACAGTTGAAAGAACGTTTTCCTCGCGCAAAAAAGCTAATTACGACCTTACGAGGCTCTATCAATGCTTCTCATAATAGCTGGTCAGGAGTGCTTTATGATGGCAAAAATTTGTTTCAAGCTCCTACCTATCAAATCACCCATATTGTCGATAG
>JBCCQN010000089.1:0-30429 GCA_039024315.1 Bacteroidota bacterium | reverse complement strand
GAGGAAAAAGTTACCCTTAGCGTAGTAGGGGCTGGTAATCCCCTCAAACTAAGTCCGGCTAATCCTTCTATCTGTTTTGGCGAATCCGTAACGCTTACCGCTAGTGGTGCTTACAACTATAGCTGGTATCCCAAAGATGGACTTTCTGCAAGCGATAAAGCCGCAGTAATCGCCCAACCTAAAAAGTCTCGCCGCTACTTTGTCGAGGCTACTGACCTCAACGGCTGTGTGTTTAGGGATACCCTCAAAGTAGAGGTAAAAAACTTACCAGCGATCAGTTTTGTCGAAAAAGTAGATACGCTCTGTGAAGGCCAACAAGCTCAAATCAAATTAGCAGGAGAAGCTCAATATAGTTGGCGTCCAGCATACGGCCTGAGTGCGACCAATGGTAAAGAAGTTACCGCCTTTCCCAAGGAATCTATTACTTATACCATCAATGCGACCAACGCACAAGGCTGTCAGGCTGAAACCAAACTACCGATTACAGTTAAGACTAAAGTTCAGTTAAGTGCTACTACCCAAGATCCTGTGATCTGCCAAGGGATGGCTACGCTATTGACAGCTCCTGCTCTAGATTATAACTACCAATGGTCTCCTGCACTGGGACTTGACAAAACTACTGGTGGCTTAGTCACGGCAAGACCTGAAAAGACCACCACCTATACGCTTTATGCGGATAATGTCAGCTGTGTCATTCCCGTCAATATTACGGTAGAGGTACAAAAGGCTGAACCTTTGTCGATCCAACCCGCAGCGGCTAGAATCTGTGAGGGCCAGTCCATTGGGCTAACGGCCTCCGGTGGCAAAGCCTATACATGGGACGCAGCCGAAGGTTTGAGTACTGTCTCAGGGCCTGCAGTGATGGTATTTCCTCCTGCCACTACAAGTTACACTGTGCGTGCACAGGACAGTAGCGGCTGCGAGTCTCAGGCTTCGGTGACCATTATCGTCGATGAGGAGGACTTCTTGTCGGCCTCTGCTTCGGTAGCGAGTGTTTGTTTGGGAGACGAAGTCAGACTGTTGGCTAGTGGAGCGGAAGGTTACGAATGGCAGCCTGCTCCCGGCTTAGAAATGACCCGTAGCGCTGCTGTATATGTGGCCCCCGAAGACGAATCCACTTATACGGTGATTGGCGTCAATAAAGCAGGTTGCTTAGATACCGCTAGCTTGACGGTGGGGGTCAGTAGCCTTAAACCAGAGTTTTCACTGGTGCCTGATAAGATTGATTTGGCGACTCATACAGGTGTGGTGAAGTTTAGCGATATGACTGATGGAGCTTCTCAGTGGCAATGGTCCTTTGGGGAAGGCAGCGAATCACGAGATCGTAATCCGGTCCATATTTACTCTTCGGTGGGAAGCTATACCGTCACGCTTAAGGTCAGTAATGGGATCTGTGAAGAAAGTATCCAACGCCCGATTGTTGTAAGCAATTCATCGAGCCTCGCCGAACTCAATGACGAAGGAATTGTCAGGATCAGTCCGCTAGCTTCTGGAATTGTAGATCTAGCGATGCAGAGTCCTCGGCCGATGTATCTCAAGCTCCGCCTCCTCAATACGGAGGGTATCCAGTTGGTTTCGGGCTCTCTGCGCCTAAGCGATGAACTTTATCGGCAGCAACTTGATCTCAGTAATTTTGGCCCGGGAGAGTACATTCTGCAATTGACTGATGGCTTGGAGACCTATAGTGAGCGATTGCAATATGTGGAGTAGGATGCTAAGTACAGAGTAGAAAGTATTCAGTATAGAGAAAAAAGGTCTCGCTATACCGCACAGTCCTATTCTCCTAGTCCTAGGTCTGAATACTGAATACTGAATACCATTGTCTAAGTACTTAACAGGCTGGGGATAAGCGTTCTGCGAAGCAAGAGTAGGGAAGAGAAACACCCATCAAACAGCAGCGCTCCCTTTTGGCTCGGCAGAGGAGGTACAAGCGCTGATGGGTATAGACGATATCAGTATCCAGTTCCTTTTCATGAAAGTAGAGTGTGCTAAGCAATGAATCCTTAATGTATGGATTTTTGGGACTGGCAGGAAGAACCCCTCGAGAACTAAAACAGATGCTGTAAGGATTAGTGCAATCGTAGGCTAACAAGATTTCTCCCTTTTGATTCAATTGCCTTCTCTGACTTGCCGTAGATTAAGTTGATGATCTCTGCTTTGGAGTCAGCCAGGAGGGTGTCGTCTGTCATTTCTATTCTCAAATAATCTGAGCGGAGATCTCTTGCCTTGATCTTTACGCTAAAGAGCATACTGGTAAAAGTTGACAAGAGGACTACTGAACTATCGGGAGCCAATAAAACTATTGAACTATCTCCCGTTTGGTAGGTAGGATAAGAGGTAATGTTGGCTTTGTTGAATTCACCTAATGAGGGCTTAACAATTAACTTAACGGCTGAGTCAGATTTATTCTGGACAGTCAATACTTTGAAACCTTCGCAGCTAAACAAAATGAAGAGGGAAAGTATGCCTCCCCATCTCAGGAACTTTTGGATCAATCGTTTCTTATGCATTTTTCAATAGGTATTTTGATACGCATTGCAGATGCCCTCGTAAGGTAGTAAAGTGATAATGTTACGTAAGCGAAGTAAAATTGGCAGCTTTACCCCAAGACCCCCAATAAATGCTGCGGCCGACTGAATGAGGGTGGTGTTGGGAGGAGACAAAAAAATAGCAACGCGAATACATGCGCCGCTATTTCATTTATCTTTTTCCTGAAAGGCGGGAACTAAGCGTTCCGCGCAGCGGTGATCAGAAACAAAAAATCTATTGGATGACTGCAGCCTCTTCCGCTTGTCGTACGGAACGGGTATCAAAGTCATGCACAAAAGCGATCACTTTACAATTGGCTACTTCTAGGCCCTCAGGGATGGTGTAGCTGTAACTTACGCTAAAGGTATCGTCTTTATTGACGGCTTCGGTAGTCAGAGGCTGACCCCAAGTACCATTGATGGCGGCGCGAAGTACGTTGTGGTGGGTGTAATCGGGAATGTCTGATGGTGATAGACGATAATCCTTTTGCCAGTCCTGTACTTTGTCCTCTACGAGGTAAACGGTAACATATTCCTTGGTGCCTGCGTCGGCGAGATATTTGACGTCTACTACGGTGGTAAGCTCAGACTTATCTTCATCAAAGCAGTTATAGATGCGAATACCAACTTCTGCGGGTTCCTGAAGGCGAGCTTCTACATAATTGGTCCATTGGTTGGCGTCACCCGCATTGAAGAGCGCGCGATCTACCATGCCAAATGGGTATGCTTCTGCGCTATTGAAATAATCGTCTAGCTCATCTCCTGTTTCGGTACTGAAATCAGTAGTGTACTTATCACCGGAAGTTCGAATTTTGGCAAAGAAGCCAGAATGGATATAAACGAGCACCATTTGCCCTGATTTTTCGTTTTGAGCTAGCTCATAGGTGATTTCGGTTTGCTCGGGGCAATTGCCACAGGTGTGGCCGGTAACCTCTTCAAAAAGTACTTTTCGGCTGATGGCTTGGCCTGCTGGAAAAGGATCGGTAGCCGCAGCATCGATGAGACACTGTTCGTTGGTCGGTAGGGTAACGGTATTTTCTACGTAGGGAGCCTCGATAATATCACAGGCAGTTACTGCCAAGAGACCAAAGCACACTAGAAGAAGAAGTCTGTATTTTTTCATAAGGCTTATTTGAAGCATCGAATGCTAGGAATTTGAGGCGCAATCGCGGGAGATCAAATTCTTTCCACAAACAATTTACTTAAGAAGTAGAAAGAAAACAGTATTAAATACAAAGAAAGATGGTCTTAATCGCTGAGCTAAAGTGACTGCTAACCGACTTAATACTGAATCCATTTGTCTAAATCCTTAAAAAGAGCTGGTGACAGAGAGGGCAAATCCGTTAGAAGAGGGTACTTCTCGACAGATTCCGCCAACACATAGCAGCCCTTGTCGCTGGCGACTATAGCCAAACTGTATTCGGTTGGAGCCAAAAGCATAAGCTACCTGAGCGTTATAATAATGAACTCTTCTACCGGGATCAGGGTTGCCAAAGTTGTATTCATCAAACAAAGTAATGTACCAGTGGGGCGAAAATGATAGTTCTGCCAAAATCATGGCCCAGCTACCCATATCCTGTTGAGTATGCATATACTGAAACTCGGTGCGCAGGGCGACCTTTCGTTTGATCTTGTACTGTAGCTCCAAAACCC
The DNA here is from genome assembly GCA_039024315.1 of Bacteroidota bacterium. GTDB lineage: Bacteria > Bacteroidota > Bacteroidia > J057 > J057 > JBCAWW01. The sequence goes on along the minus strand of JBCCQN010000089.1, from coordinate 26,248 downwards.
CAATTTGCGCTCTTACGGTATCAGCACCGCCATTGAAAGAACCCAATTGGATGATGTTGACATCGTAAATCATATTGATATAGGTGAGCACAGTAGTAAGTTTTTTGTTCCACTTACGGCTGATATCAAAGTTGAAATCAGTGAAGAATAAACGACTCGGTCCGAAGCCGAATAAGGTGTTTACTTCATTGCTAAAGTTGGTTTCATAGCGAAACGGGAAGTCAGTGTAAGTAGTATCTAGCCCGTGGATACGCGAATAGTTAAAGCTCAACTGCGTACCATACTTGCCACCGAGTTTTGAACCTCTAGGAATGGTATAGAACAAAGTAGCCTGATAACCAACTTCGCCATTGGGCTGAGTCGCATAAGGATAAAGAGTTGGTAGTCGGTAGGTGTGAAAGCGCGAAATAGGAGGCAAGAAGTTGAGGGTCAATTCTTGCAAGCTCACACTCCTTTCGGAGCGAAAGTCCATATTGTCTAAACGCTTGAAACTGGCTGTAACCCCAAATCCTTTTTTAGAATAAGCCCCATTGATAAAAAAAGCTTGACCAGGGTTATAGGAAAAACCATTACGGTTGATAGGATCGTTGATTTTGTAGGCGTATTCCGTATCCATATTAAAACCACCTCTTACCACTCTCGCTCTGGCCGAAAAAGCCGCTACGTTTTCAGGCAGCCTTAGATTTACATCATCATCTTCTTGGTATTTGCTGACGCCACTGACGCCTAAGCTTATTTTTGTTCTACTCTCCTCAAGCGCCGGTACCAAATCGTTTACTCCAAGCTCTAGATCCGCCCCGCGGATGATGCTCTCACTACGCTCCCAAAAGTCGCGCTGTTTGCCAAGGATTCCTTTGATAGTGACCCCTGGGATAGGGTCAAACTTTAGCCTTACTCCGTCGATAGAATTATCAATCCCTAGGGTCCATTCCTGATAAGAACGGAAAACAATCCCGTTGCCAAATTGGTCATAGAAATTGCCGATGGTGAGGTCGAGCTTTTCGGACTGATAGGCGGCAAAACGATAGGCAATGCCTTGGCCCTCGTAGCGACGATCAAAACCCAAAAGAGGATTGAGATAGGCCTCATAGCGAAGGCCGGCGCTAAAATTATCTTTTTGATAGGTTAGTTGAAGAAAACTGTTGGAGAGAACCTTCTCATCTACTGCTTCTGCACCAATGATAGAGTCGGGAAAAAGGTACTGGACATCCGTCTGGAAACTGCCGCTGATATTACCTGTTGAAATGGGGTTTTGAGCTTGCAGATTCGTTAGGGTAAAACCTAATATAAGTAGACTTGCTAGCCCAAGAGTAAAAACCTTTCTCATGTAGATTCCTTTTGTGTGAAGCGTCAAAGATAGCAAAAAGAGATATGACAATTTTTTCATATACTCTTTAGAAGGAATAGACAGGCTAAGTAACTTTTTCCCTCCCTTCCGTTAGTATAAATGAAAATAATTCCGAAATCATGAAACGCCTTGCTCTAAGCTTCCTTTCTGCGCTTTGTCTTTTTTCTCTCAACGCGCAAATCAAACCCGCTTCAGAACCCGAGTTTACAGAAGTGCCTTTTTACAATATCAGTGAGACTGCTGCTGTCGTGGAGGTGGAAATGGCTTATGCGAGCGCCAAAGTACGCAAGCCAGAAATCAAAAAGCGTTGGGAAAGCCGTAAGATCAAGCAAATTGACCTAGTCTTTACCAAATATCCGCATGATTTTGAGGATTGGTTGATCAATTATGAGACCTTACTCCAAAGGCGATTGGCCGCCCTGCAAGAGTTGGATTCAAGCCTGCTGACTCAAGCTGACATCAAATGGCGTTATGTCCTCCAGACGGATTGTGAGACTGAGCCAGAGGCAAAAGCCCTGTTTCATGGATTTGTCCTTTATATGGAGGATTACGACTATCGCATGGCGAGCATAGAGAAGATCCTTATCGATCGAGACGAAATAGAAGATTCCACGGCTTATGCAGTACTAGACCGCCATCCTGAATGGCAAAGTAAGCTAGTCGTTATGGATTGGACCGGTAGTATGTATCAATATGGGGCTTCCGTTTTATTATGGCACGCCCTCAACATCAAGGATAGTACGATTAGTCATTTTGTCTTCTTCAATGATGGCAATGCACGCCCCAATGACCGTAAACCAATAGGCAAAACTGGCGGGATCTATCGTTCCCCTAGCAATGATATCGATAGCGTCCTCAACAAGATGTTTGAGGTGATGGAAAAAGGTAATGGAGGGGATACGAAAGAAAATGATTTGGAAGCTCTGTTAAAGGCTACTAGCCGCCTCAAAAACTACAAAGAGGTGATCCTTATTGCAGACAATCGTAGTGGCGTCCGTGATCTTAAATTAATCAAATACCTCAAGCTACCCGTCAAGGTGGTATTGTGTGGGGTTGATGATAAAAATCCTGTGCATACAGATTATTTAAACATTGCTCGCTACTCTAAGGGATCAGTACATACGATTGAAGAAGATCTAGAGGATTTGGCCGCTCTAAAAGAAGGAGAAACCGTCGAAATAGGGGGCTCCATTTACCGCCTACAAAAAGGGCGTTTTGTTCGGCAAGATCGCAGTTAGCGATCAGGCTCTGTAAGCATACTCCGTTCAGCAAATCAAGCCTTCCACAATTCAATAAATCGGCCTCCCTATTTGCATTTTAGCCATATTCGCCTCATCTTTGTTGCCCCTCTAAGGATCGTTAGCTCAGTTGGTTTAGAGCGCTGCCTTGACAGGGCAGAGGTCATTGGTTCGAATCCAATACGATCTACTCAGCGCGTCCGTTTTGCGGAGGCGCTTTTTTTGTTTGATTTCTCTAGCAATGAAACTATTAGTTGCGGCTACTGCACTTGAGTCTCCCCTGATCCGCGAGGCGCTCAAGATGCGTCCCGTCTCCCAAAGCCCGATAGATTTGTGGCAAGGAGAGGAGTACTTTTTACTGCATACAGGCATTGGTATGAGTAATATGGCTTATGCCTTAGGCTATTTTCAAGCTATACATGAGTTAGAGTTGGCTATCAACTTTGGTATTGCGGGTAGCTTTGATCGCCAGTTTGCCCTAGGCGATGTGGTGGAGGTAGTTTCGGACTGCTTCGCAGAACTCGGGGCCGACTCCCCTCAGGGGCCGATATGGTTGGAAGAGATGGGCTTTCCCCTCATGCAGCTCAAAAATCAACCTTATTACAACGAATTGTACAATCCCAAACCCTCTCATAGCGTTTATCCCAAAGCGAGTGCCCTGACCGTCAATCGAGTGGGGGGGACAGAGGCCGGCATCGCCGAACGCTTAGCCGAGTGGCCCCGCCAGTTGGAAAGTATGGAGGGAGCCGCCTTTTTTCAGGCATTTCTCCGTGCCGGAACGCCCTTCTTCGCCTTTAGAGGTATCTCTAACTATGTCGAAACTCGCAATCGAAAAAACTGGCAAATTGCTTTAGCCGTTCAAAATGTCCAAAAAGCGGTTCTTGCCTTACTGCCGGAATTACAATAAATTACCAAAAACAATAACTCATCCTTCTCTTCATGGCAAAATCAGCAAATAATAGCCAAACCACCAGTCGCATCATTCTTGTGATCGCTGGAATACTTGTTTTATCTGCCTTAGGCTATTTCGCTACCCGCTATTTCTCTGAGCGCAGCGAAAACGAAGATAAAGCGCTCACCATTGACCGCTTAGAAACCGAAATCCAAGACCTAGAGTCTTCTTTCGAGACGCTCAAAGCAGATCAACAAATGGCGTTATCTGATAAGGATAAGACGATAGAAGAAAACGAGACTCGTATCAAGGAGCTCCTTGATCAAGTAAGTCGATATAAGCGTCAAAAGTCTTCTGATCTCGGCACCATACGGAATCTAGAAGCTCGTCTCGAAGATACGCAGGGTAAATTAGCTGCTTACCGTCAAGAGATTGAAGAGCTTAAGGCGCTCAACGCTGATCTTACGACACAGGTCGAAAACCTCACTGAGCAAGAATTACGCTTACGGGCCGAAAACGCAGATCTCTCCCAACAGCAGCAGCAAACTACCCAAGAGCTCCAGCAGACTAAACAGATTGCTTCTGCGCTCAAGACCAAAGATTTTACGTTTTACAACGTAAAAAAGGGCAAAGAAAAGCAGGAAACGGAGTTTCGTCGCTTGGGCATGACCGATCTTAAAGTTTGCTTCACCTTGATCGAAAACTTAGTGGCTCCCAAAGGCGAAAAAGATGTCTATCTGGTGGTTGAAAACCCTGATGGTACTATCAATGCCAATTTTACGGATGAGCAGAGCGGACGTTTTATGTATGAAGGCCAAGAGAAAATTTTCTCTTCTAGCACCAAAATCGCCTTCACTGGGATATCTCAACAGGTATGTGTTCCTTTTGCGCCTGCTCCAGAAAATGCTAAATGGGAAAAAGGCGTTTATTATGTATCCGCCTTTGCTGATGGAAACCTAATCGGCCAGAGCACCTTCCGAGTAAAATAGTTAGCACAAAAAAAGTACGGAGTACTTAGATTTGTATTTAGTATTGCAGGTTAAAAGCTTCGAGAGTCCGTCTCTCCACTTTCTACACCTTACTAATCACATTCTCGGTACTCCGTAAGCTATTTTAAAGCTTGATCTCCTCGTTATGGCTATTGAAGTATTTGACTTCTGTAAAGCCCAGCGAAGAATCTCCAATTACCTTGATTCGCATCCAGTAGGTATGAAACCAAGTGAAAACATAGCTTTTGTGAAATCCTTTTCGCAGGAAGGCTTCTACATAAGGGTTGACCTTGAGCGTAAGCTTCTTCTCTTTGTTTTGACGGATAAGGAAATCAACATTATTTGATATTTCATCGGCAATGAGAATACTAGGCTGCATTTTGCCAGTACCGTTGCACGAAGGGCAAACCTCAGTAGTAGTGATATCAATCGCCGGTCTTACTCGTTGACGAGTGATCTGTACCAGACCAAACTTGCTGATCGGCAGGATAGAGTGCTTGGCTCTATCTTCTTTCATCACCTTACGAAAATGTTCGTTAAGGATGCGGCGATTTTCAGATTTCTTTAGATCTATAAAGTCAACTACAATGATGCCTCCCATATCACGTAAGCGCAATTGGCGAGCAATCTCAGTAGCGGCTTCCATATTGGTCCTTAGAGCGGTTTCTTCAAGCGTCTTGTGACTCAAGTTTTTGCTACCACTATTGACATCGATGACGTGCATCGCTTCCGTATGCTCGATAACGAGATAGGAGCCATTGGACATTGAGGCCACTTTCCCAAAAGAGGCTTTGATTTGTTTTTCGATCCCCAGATGCTGGTACAAAGGTACCTTTCCTTTGTAGTGTTTAAGGCCATTGAGCATATCCTTTTGCTGATTTTGCTCTAGATAGACTTTGATGTCTTGAAAGGACTGCATATCATCTACATAGATGGTATCAAAGCCTTGGTGGAGCATGTCGCGCAGGATACTGGTGGCTCTGTTGTGCTCACTGAGCACTTTGACTGGGGCGCGTGATCTCGAAAGTTTGCGAGTCATGTCTTTCCATTTATCGACAATCCCCGAAATATCTTTACTAAGGGTAGCGGCGTCTTTGCCTTCAGCGGCAGTACGCACGATGATCCCAAAGTTTTGTGGGCATAGGCTTTCGGCTAACACTTTGAGGCGTCGGCGTTCTTCCTGGGTCCGGACTTTCTTGGAGACAGAAACAGCTTTAGAAAAAGGTACCAATACTACGTACTGACCAGGCAGAGAGATTTCGCTAGACAAACGAGGCCCTTTGGTGGAAATCGGCTCCTTGACTACCTGAACTAATACATCTTGGTTTGCTCTTAGTACTTCCTCCATTTTGCCATGCTTATTGATGTCCGGCAAAATGCGGAGCTTCTCAATATCGGCTTGGCGATTGCTACGGCTATTGCGGGCAATCTTAGTGTATTTGAGGAGGGTACGGACTTGGGGTCCTAGATCAAAATAGTGTAGAAAAGCGTCTCTCGGGTGCCCTACATCCACAAATGCAGCGTTTAGGCCAGAAACAATTTTTCTCACTTTACCTAAAAAGAGATCCCCCACGGAAAAGGCTTCGGTAAGCTTTTCGTGGTGGAGCTCGACTATTTTCTTGTCCTGAAGAAGGGCAATCCGAAGACCGCTATCTGTTTTGCTTACAACTAATTCATTCAAGGCTTCTCGAAAAGTTGATCCTCCACTGCTGGAAAAATCGAACTGAAGCAAATTCTCTCTCTGGTGCTGAGGTTGATTTAAAAAAGCAAGCAGTGAAAGAAATTAGTTAATCCAATCAGATCTAACGGTTCTTCTTCTTGTGACGATTTTTTCTGAGACGTTTTTTGCGCTTGTGAGTCGCAATCTTATGTCTTTTTCTTTTTTTACCGCAGGGCATAGTGCGTAATTACTTTAGTTGATTTAACAATATGTTAGCTTCCTGTTTGAGCTCGGCCGAAGCATTTTTGTCTTGTAACACTTCATTTAGGAGCTCTTTTGCTTCATTTTCATTGCCCGTTCTAGCTTTGGCAATCGCTAGCTGAAACTTAGCTTCGTTCATTTCTGGTCGCTCTTTGAGCACATTGCTAAAGCGATCTAGCGCTTTCTCAAATTGTCCTGTCTGGAGCGAGAACAAACCCAGTCTATATTGGGCTTCCCAGTTACGTGGATTAAGCTCGGTGAGCTTACGAAGGGTTAAGATGCCTTGCATGGGGGCTCTCGCTTTGGTTAAAGCAAGACCTAGGTGCAATAGTGCCTCTTCGTTTTCTGGTGCTTGCTCGTTGACTTGCTTTAACAAGGCAACTGCTTGATCAGAATACTTCAGCATTAAGCTGCTGTCTCGAGCGACATAAGATAGTTCGCTTGCTTTCTGACTGAGCACACCAGCACGCAACTGATTGTTTAAAGAACTTTCCAGATCAGCAAGCTGCATTGCGTAGTCCGCCGCGTAGGCTAATCTGTTTCTGGCCTGCAAAGATACGATAATTGTATCTAATAACCTTAATTTTTCTTCCTCACTTACACTTTCAAGTGTTGCAATTTGGCGATCCAAGTCAGGATCTGGGGCCAAAGGGGGAAGACTTGCTGCTGGAACCGCGCTCGCACCACCATTTGTCGTCGTAGCTGCAGCTCCGGCAACCGTAGAGGGATTTTCGTTGGTAAGATTAGTCTTATCGGCAAAAAATAACAGCAAAAATACGATCAAACCTAATCCGATCAGCCCCCAACGCCATATCAAGCTAGACGTACTTGCCTTTGTGTTATCGCTCATAAATCAACCAACTGCTGTGGGCTTATTTTGTTGAAGAAGCGACTTTTACTTTTTCCACGAAAACTTTAGCTGGTTTAAAGCTTGGTACATTGTGCGCAGGAATCACGATAGATTTATTCTGCGAAATGATACGCCCAACTTTTTCTTTGCGATGCTTCACGATAAAGCTACCAAATCCACGGATGTAAACATTTTCTCCGGTGGCAAGGGCATTCTTTACTACGGCGAAAAATCCCTCCAATGAAGCAGAGACGTCTGCTTTATCAATTCCAGTCTTCTGAGAGATCTCTACAATTACTTCTGCCTTAGTCACGTGCTTCTAATTTATTAGTTACGAATGAATTACGTAGGCGTCTTAGCCAATTTTTGATAGGGTGCAAATTTAGTAGATAAACCTTTACCACAAAACTTTTTTCCGACAAATGGCAGCAGACTATCGGAGATGCGTAACTTTTCATTCATAAAAGGTGTTGATTCGCTATGAGTATTGGTCAAGCCATCGTCGATTGGTATGAAATTAACGGCAGAGATTTGCCCTGGCGCAAAACTAGAGATCCCTATCCTATCTGGATTTCTGAAATCATTTTACAACAAACGCGAATCGCCCAAGGCATAGGCTATTATGAGCGCTTTTTAGGTCGATTTCCAGACCTTAAGAGCCTTGCGGAGGCCCATCAAGACGACGTACTCAAGTATTGGGAAGGCCTAGGCTACTATAGCCGTGCCCGAAATTTACACGCTGCGGCTAAACAATTGATGGAGGATTATGGGGGCGAGTTTCCTGATCATTATACCGAACTGTTAAAATTGAAAGGGGTGGGACCCTATACTGCTCGTGCCATAGGTTCTTTTGCCTTTGAAAATGCAACCGGTGTCATTGATGGGAATGTTTTAAGGGTCATGAGCCGCGTCCTCAATGATTTTAGTCCCATAGATGTGCCAGCGACGCGAAAACAGTTTCAACAAATCATCGATACATGGGTTGCGCCGGTAAATTCTTCTCCCTTCAATCAGGGTATCATGGACATTGGTTCGACCATCTGTACGCCAACCAAACCGGCTTGCCTTATTTGTCCTGTCTTTTCCTATTGCGAGGGTTACAAACAAGGTAGTCTGCATCTACTGCCTAGAAAAGCTAAAAAGCTCAAACGTAAAAGTCGCTACTATCATTTTTATTTGATCCAAAACGAAGCGCAAGACATTATCGTTCGGCAACGCCCGGCAAAAGGACTATGGGGAGGATTATGGGAAATCCCTAACCGAGAAATTGAAAAAACGGCCTGGGACGCCAAAAAAGAGGAGGAGTCAGAGGCAGAGTATATGGGAGCTTTCAAGCATGTTTTTACGCATTTTGATATGCACATTCAGCTTTTTTCGCTAAAGCGCGAACGCTCACCTCAATGGGCAGGAGGCCAGTTTATCAGTCAAGCAGCAATCGATGACTATGCGTTCGCCAAGGCGGTACTAAAAATATTTGCCCAATATCTAGAAAGTCCCTAAGCATGGAAAACTGTATCTTTTGCAAAATTGTCAAAGGTGAAGCACCCTCTTGGAAGGTCATGGAGTCAGAGGACGCCTACGCCTTCTTAGATATCCATCCGGCGAGCCGCTATCATACTTTGGTCATTCCTAAGAAGCATTATCGCAACATCTTTGATATTCCAGAGGCAGAGTTAAAGTCAGTGATTGCCCTGACTCGTCGAGTTGTCAAACTCTATGAAGTAAAGCTAGGGATCAAAAACGTCCAGATTGTCAATAGCAATGGGGCCAAAGCCCAGCAAGATGTCTTTCATATTCATTTTCATATCGTACCGCGCAAAAAAGGAGATGGGCAAAATGTACGTTGGACTACCTATCCCGAATGGGTGGCCGATTATGATGACATGATTCGTCAATTACAATAAGCTAATGTGTTGTCTAAAATTTTGAGAAGAAAGGCGCTTTGTGTATATTTGTGCTAATTATTTTAGTTTAATTGCGACCTTAAATAGCAAATATGGCAAAATACGGTTTGAACCAAGTGACGCTTATCGGAAATTTGGGGCGAGATCCCGAACTGAAATATACTGATAAAGGAGTGGCCGTTTGTTCGATCTCCTTGGCCTGTACCGAGTCTTATCGAGATGCTAACGGCAATAATGTTGACCGTACTAATTGGATCAATGTAGTGCTCTGGCGTTCTCAGGCAGAGATCTTGGGTAAATACTGTCGAAAGGGTTCTACCGTTTGTATCGAAGGACGTATCACTACGCGCTCTTATACCACTGCCGAAAACGAAACGCGCTATGTGACCGAGGTTGAGGGGCGCAAACTGATTTTATTAGATAGTCGCCCACAATCAGGGGGTACCATGGCGCAACCAGTGCAGCAACAAGTAAATACGCCTACTACTTCCACTGCCCCTAGCAATACCCCAGCGGCGGAAAGTACCCCTCAAGCTCCTCTAGGCTCTAGTACGAAAGAAGAGGATTCTGATGATCTGCCTTTTTAGCGCTTAAAATAAAATAGGGACAGCTTTTTCCTTGACAATAAGGAAACTATAAATTTTATTTAGAGTATATTTGGGCGTGGATCGTGGCATTTTTTGTCACTTATTGTTTCAAATTAACCTATCGCTAGTGGATCCTGAGCCGGGGAATTTATTTGGTTCCTTTATGCTTTTACAGTCGCTTTGGCCTGACCTGCTTTTACAGTTCGCTTTGTTTTTGATACTGCTGATTTGTTCATTTTTGGTATCAGGAGCAGAATCGGCCTTCTTCTCGCTTACCAAGTCTGAAATCGACGAATTCAAGCAAAAAGATACTCCTAACTCAAAAAGAGTGTGGAACCTGATCTATGATCATAAGCGCCTGCTTGCGACCATCCTCATTACCAATAATTTTGCCAACGTAGCCTCCATCCTGATCGGGGCATACATATTGAGACGTTATGCAGAGGTCTATGCTTGGTCTAGCCAATTGGAAGGATTACTCAATGTGGTACTGATTACTAGTATCATCCTCCTGTTTGGTGAAATCGTCCCCAAAGTCTATTTTACGCGCAATCGCCTCCGTCTGGTGAGTTTGCTAGCAAGGCCTCTGAGTATCCTCAAATGGTTTTTTCATCCGCTAGCCAATGTCTTGGTCAAAGGCACCAACTTTATCGATAAGCGGGTTCAGCTCAAGGAAACTACCTCTCTCGAAGACCTTAAGCAGGCCATTCATTTGACTTCTCATGATATCGAGGCCTCAGACGAAAAGGAAATCCTGCAAGGCATCGTCAACTTTAATCATATCGCCGTAAAGCGTATCATGCGGGCTAGGGTAGATGTGATCGCAGTGGATATCAACACCCCTTTGAATGAACTCATCCAGCTCATCAACGAAAATAGCTACTCCCGCCTCCCCGTTTATGAAGAAAGCTTAGACAACGTCCGAGGGATTCTTCATATCAAAGATCTCTTACCATTTATCCGCCAAGAAAATCCGCAGCTCAATATGGCAGAGCTGCTACGGGAGGTGCACTTCGTACCTGAAAGCAAAAAAATCAACGTCCTGCTCGAAGAGTTCAAAGCCGCTCACTTGCATATGGCGGTGGTCGTAGATGAATTTGGGGGTACCGCTGGTATCGTCACATTAGAAGATATCATCGAGGAAATTTTTGGCGAGATCAACGATGAATTTGACAGCGAGGACTGGGTTTACACCAAAAAGTCCGAGGACACCTACATCTTTGAAGGCCGCCTCGGACTCGATGATTTAAAAAAGATCTTAGACCTACCCGATGAGACTTTTGATGACGCACGTGGCGATAGCGATAGCCTGGGAGGCCTTATCTTGGAGATTCACGGTAAGATCCCCGAAGAAGGTGAAATGATCCAATACCGCCACTTTGAGATGCACGTCGAGTCCGTCAGCAATAATCGTATCAATCAGGTCAAAGTCGTTCTCTTACCTCAAGAGGAAGAAGCCTAGCGTTCTGCGCCGCAGATCCCTAAAAATGAAGCAGACTCCCATTTTTGAGCTGGGATCATCTTTCGTTCTTACCGCTTCGCGGAACGCTAATTCTAAGTATCAAGTACAGAGTAGAAAGTATCCCGATAGCTATCGGGAGTATCCAGTACACAGAATAATCGTTCCTGTATCCCATTGAGGTCGTTTTTTCAAAGTCTTAATACTAAAAACTATTATCTTACCACTTGAGTACCTAGACTATAGTATCTAGTATTAAGACCTAGAAAAATGGAGTTATGCAGTTCAGCAGAACCTTTTTCTCTGTACTTTATACTTTCTACTCGGTACTTAATTACAATCTACCTCGTTGGTTTCGAACTTATTGACGCCCTCCCCTATGTCAAACTGATCGGGGAAAGTACAATTGTCAGGTAGGAGCAAATCGCTGCTTCCCTGCTCGCAGGTCTGATAGACGCAGATGTTGCTTTCTCCTTCTACGATGGTACCATCGGTAAACTCTACTTCCACGCTGATTTTGTACTCCCCAGCACGAACCACAGGCAAGGCATCGCCTTGAAAAGGATCTTCGCTGCCCACATTGATGGCACCGGTCCAGAAGTTGTTGATATCAGTAGTTTCAAAGAGATTGAGCCCTAGCCCTCTAATCAAGAGGCGATAGCTACTAATCGCGGACGCAGCATTGGTGTAAACGGTCATGAGATCGTTGATTCCATCACCATTGGGCGTGAAGGCGCTATTGATATGGACGTAGCGATCCCCAACTTCGAGTCTGAGGCCACTGTTCTCGCAGCAATTGTTGATTTGACGAACTTTGTTTTTTTCGCAGGCGCTGCTCATAAAGCATACTGCTGCTAGCATAATGAGGATAGTTTTGGTTTTCATAAAGGTTTATGAGTCTGTAGTTAATATAAATCTGTAGTTAAAATGAGTTTCTATTATTTATAATCAAGCCCTTCACCAAAGATACGCTCCCATCTATCAATTATCTCTGGCCATTGGTCAAGTAAAGCTGGCTGAGTACGCACAAAGGCGTATATAAGAAGGTATCTCAATCAAATCACATAGTCATGAATAAGAACAAAATTGCTGGTATGGCCTTCACCGGATGTATGTTTGTCGGTATGGGGCTTGGGTATTTTTTCAAAGAGTTTAATGCGGGTATGTTTATCGGTATGGGCGTAGGTTTCGTTTTTTCGGCCATCATCCGCTTTTCGGCGATGGAAGATGAAAGCATGCATTCTAAGAACGATCCGCACAACTAACGCGTTTGCTCAGTCAAAAGGGGAAGGTGTACACTAGGACGACACGCTTGTCCATTGGGACGTATCTATTTGTACCGAAAAGGCGTAACATAAAGCATAACAACGCAAACAAACACAGCTTTTTAACGCCCTTTTAGCCATTTTTACGCCCACGTTCTTTTCGCCCTTTTAACACCAAACGCCCAAATTAAACTCCTGATCCTGCCCGGATGGGAGTTTTTTTATGGGTAAAATGTACTGGAGCTTTCTTTCCAACCGAGGCGGATAGCTTTAGTTTCGATTTGTTGGATGCCGCTGCGCGGAACGCTTCCCCAGTATAGTCGCCAGCGACTTTCTTCATTGATCCGATAGGCGATAGAGGCACCGAGACTTTGGCAGGAAATCTCAAACGAATCTTCTGTAATCTGAATCTTAGGGGCAGCTGTTTGAGGCTGTAAGCCATCAGGCCCCCAAAGATGCTTGATTAATTCCGTCTCAGGCATAAAGCCTAAATCAGTATGCCTGGCTTGCCAAGCGGCAAGGGCTCCGGCTAAGCGTTCCCGGATAGGGAAATAAAGCGGATTAGCCGCCAAATTGTGAATCTCATGGGGATCATTTTCCAGATCATAAAGTTCCTCAAGCGGTTTTGACTTGGCCGTGAATTGCCATTGATCTGGACCCAATTGGCCTGTGCTGTCTAAATGTAAAATCTCTCGCATCATCGCCGCTCTATCTCGATAAGGCAAATAGCCAATATAAGGCAGCTCCGGTCGGTAATTGCGGATGTATTTGTAGCGCTGGTCGCGTATCGCTCTGATGGTTTCCACCGCTGGGTCCATGCGATCTCTAAAGGCAAAAATATATTCCCTAGCTTGCTGTGATTGCGCTCCCAAAAATGCCTTGCCTTCCATGTATGCTGGGATAGAAATACCCGCCAAGGACAGGATAGTGGGGGCAAAGTCCACAAAGCTCACCAAGCGATCACTGGTCGTATTTGCATCTTTGCCTTCTGGCCAACGCACAATTAAGGGGACCTTGATCCCTGAATCATAAACCCAGCGCTTGGCTCTCGGCAAACCATCCCCATGATCGCTAAAAAAGAAAATAATCGTCTCGTCTAATAGACTATCCTCTGCCAGCTCATCGAGGAGCTGCCCCACCCATTGATCCATCGCATAGATGTTGTCATAATGCCTCGCCATATCCTCTCGAACCGTTTTGGTGTCTGGATAATAAGGGGGTACTATGATCTTGCTAGGATCGGCCACCCGGGGAGAGCGGACTTTATGCACCCCACTCTCGTGTGGGATGGTATTATTCATCACGGCAAAGAAGGGCTGATCTGGATCAGGACGATTGCGCCAATGGGCTTGCTTGTTGCTTTCGTCCCAAGCGGTGATAGGGGGGCTGAATTGGTAATCACTTTTGGAATTATTAGTGCAATAGTAGCCCTGCATTCGTAGGTATTCACTAAAGCAGCGCGCTTCTGCTGGTGGAGTGGCCTCATAAGTCGGTATAGCCAACAAAGCTGGGTCAGTGATTTGAGCGAGAGCTGAAGTGCGTTTCCAAGTGCGCATGTGCATAGCCCCTGTACTAGTGGGATACATCCCCATAATCAAGCTATGCCGCGATGGCGCACATACGCCATAGGTTGCATAGGCTTGCGTAAAACGCTGGCCTTCGGTCGCAAGCCGATCAATATTAGGAGTAGGGATAGTATTATCCCCATAGCAGCCCAAACGTGGGCTCATATCCTCTACTGTAATCCACAATATATTAGGCCTCGCATCAGCCAATAGCTGACTAGTTGACAATAGCAAAAACGCGCAACAAACTAGCCAGAGAAAACGCATAGCTAAGCAGTTCGATTGATAAATTGGGAGGGAGTTTTGTTGGGAGTCGCAAAAAACATCTTGCGATAATCTTGGGGGGTGGTCCCTTTATGTTTTTTGAAGAGCCTATTGAAGTTGGAAACATTGTTGAAACCGCAGGCATAACAGATTTGACTGATATTTTCCTGAGTTTCTAGTAGCATACGGGCCGCATGACCGAGTCGTAGGTCAATCAAAAATTGGGTGAAGCTTTTATTGGTACTGCGTTTGAAGAAATGACTAAAAGCAGATTCACTCATATTGGCTAACTCTGCGACTTCTTTTAGGCTGACAGGGCGAGTGAAATTGTCTTTAAGAAAATTATGCACCCGATCAATGCGCTTACTGTGGATGCTAATAGTACGTTGATTAAAACCTTCGCTGATAAGCATCCTTTGCTCTTGAGAAAGGGCTAGGAAATTGAGCAGCTCCATGAAAAGCAAAGTTGACTGAAAGTTAGAAGGGAGTTTAGAAAGCGCTTCTAGTTTTTCAATCGCGATTATGAGGGTTTCGCCGGAAAAAACGATCCCTCTCTTGGAGTCCTTTAGCATCTTGAATATACAGTGCATGGACTTGGTGCGGAGCATCGTTTCTCCAAATAAGTCTTCGCGAAACTGAATCGTAATTACCTTAGCGTTGTCGGCTTGAAAAGAGGGGCTACTTTCCCAGCTGTGGTGGACATTGGGGCCGATCAAGACGAGGTCAAGGGGGCCAAATGGCTCTACCGAATCGCCAATTATCCGCTCTCCCTCGCAGTTGAGTACTAGATTGAGTTCGTACTCTGGATGTACGTGTATCGGATAGTCAAAATCAGGTTTATAATGATGCTGGATAAAAAAGAAATCTTCCTCAGTGACGGGGGTAATCTCGCGATAAACTTGCATAATAATTGCGTAGTAGTAGATCCTAATGCGGGAGTTTTACGGTCTATAATGTACAAAAAAGCTTGCAAAGTATTGAGCTTTCGTTTTCAAATACAATCGAAAATACGCCCAAACTCAGTAGATTTGTAAAAGCAGCGCCTATGATTAGACTGAAGAAACATTTTCGTGTAGTTAGTTAATGTATCCCCTAAGATTGCAGCTTACAGCTTGGGGGATTTTTTGTGACAATTATTCCTGTCTATTTCCTTATAAATTACGAGATTGTGGCCTCAAAACTTCGAGCGCATATCCTCGTAAAACAAACTTTATTTCCCTACACCCCATCGGCCTCTATCTAAGGCCATTGTTATATGAAAGAGACGGAACTTAAGGCCTTGATTAGCTTATTGGATGATGAAGATCCAGGCGTCAAGGCTCATGTGGAGCAGCAGTTATTAGGATTGGGACAGACCGTAATCCCTCAATTAGAAAGAGCGTGGGAGTCAAGTGAAGATGATTTGATGCAAAGTCGCATCGAGGATGTCATTCATTTAATTCAATCCCGTAAGACCATACAATCATTGCGAGAGTGGCGAGCCAAAGGTGGTTCTGACCTATTGGAAGGCTGGTTTTATGTAACCCAGTTTCATTATTCTGAATTGGATATTGACCTTTATCGCAAGGCGATCAACCGCTTGGTAAATCGTATTTGGCTAGAATTACGTTCGGGTATGAATGTGCCAGAGCAGCTGATGGTAGTCAATCGGATGTTGTTTACTAAGGAAAAGTACCGCGCTAATCAGCGGAGCCCTCATCTGCCCCAAAATTATAATCTCAACACCTTGGTTGAGACTAAGCAAGGAAGCCCCTTGTCTTTGGGTTTGCTTTATATGGCCGTCTGCGCCGAACTCCAAATTCCCATCGAAGGCATTTTGCTTCCTGACTATTTCGTCTTAGTCTATCGAGATAGTCAAAATGAATTTTTTATCGATGTCTTTAATCAAGGGGCCTTTTTTGTACGAGCGGACCTGAGCCGATTTTTGGCAGAGATGAAAGTGGAGGACAAGGCCGAATACTACGAGCCTAGCTCCAAGATCTATCTCGTGCTTGCCCTAATTGAGCGACAGATTAAGGGTTACGAACGTGCGAAAGACGAGCAAAAGGTGAAAAGCCTTCAGGCCTTACGCAAAGGAATCGAAATTGAAGGCAGTTAGGCTCAAAGCAGCTTAGAGCATTCGTTTTTTTACTGCTTCGCAGAACGCTTGTGCTCTGTGGTTCGGAGAGACTTTTTGTATGTACTGAATACTTTTTACTCCGTGCTCAATACGATCTGCAAGTCTTGCCCCTCCAACTGCATCACCTCAAAGCCGTTTTCTTCTAAGGGCAGAGAAGACTCCCCATTGACTTGCCACTGGCTAAACTTACCGATAGGAAAGGCAATTTCTAGCGTCCAGTCTGCTTGACTTTGCTGAATATGGAGTAGGCTTTGATCGCCCTCTTTTTGGTATGTGATGGTCAGATTATTATCACCCACGAGTACATTTTCGAGTTTGGCATTGGCCCACTCCTCTGGCATTAAGGGCTGGATGCGTGTTTTGCGTTGAGCAGCACTGGGTTGGATACCAAAAAATTGCTGGACAATCGGAATGGCAAAGCCATAGAGATTCCAAGCTTGGGTCATCATCCCAAAATCTGGCGAGACCTCATAAATCGAACCGGGGAGCGCAAAACTAAAGCTTCGCCCTAAGCGCTGAAGGTAATCCAGCGCGCGGTCGGGACGACCATATTGGTTTTCGGCAACGGCCATCACGCCCGTAGGTAAGGTCATCACTGCCCCTGTGTAAGAAAAGACCTTTTTGCCGGCGGCGAAGGAACTTTCGTCCTTACCAGCGGTCTCATCTCGGTCGATCCCCGTGACAAACAAACCATAAGGATTGACAAACTGGCTGCCAGTCTCCAGAGCACGCAATGCTCTCGCCGTATCGACGATCCCAATTTCCATGGGGGTATTGACTACCCAATTGTGGTGGAGGACGAAGCCTTGCTTTTGCTGTAAGGGTAGCCTCGAGATACGGGCTCGGGTCGCCTTAAGCTCTTTGACGGCCCAAGGCTTGTCCAAAGTATCCGCCCGCACGATGGCGTCTTCGATGAGATGAAGGGCTTGCTCGGTGGTACCGATAAAATCTGCGAAAGAACCCGCATCATCTACCCAAAATTCTGTATTGATGATTTCTTTGAGTTGAGCGGCTTTGTCTGCATAGCCCTGCGCCAAATCAGTTTTGCCTAAAGCAGCTGCAATCTTAGCCGCATCAGCAAAGGCTTTTTGGGAGTAAGCCGCTACGTCTATCATTTCACTATCAAGGCCATGGATCTCCATGATACCAAAGCCATCTGGTAGTAGATTACCGTCTTTATCCGTTTCGCGGACCAGCCATTCGAGGCCTTGCTGTACAGTAGGAAAATACTTTTGGAGAAAGGCTTTGTCGCCATTCCAGCGATAAACCTCCCAAATCAGAGTTGCAAATTGAGGCGTTTCATTGATGTTGCCGGGATTGAAAACTGCGCCATTGGTGGAGACTTCATGGACGATGCGGCCATTTTGGTTGGTTTGGCGGGAGAGTTTGTCCAGCAAATCGATGGTCTCATAAACGATCTCACGTTTGCCAACCGCCATGATGGCTCGCAAGGCATATTCGCTATCTACCCCAAACCACCAAGGATAGTCTGGGATACCTGCGCCTATACCCCGTCCCACTTCTGGCACATCCCTGATCAACCAATCCGTATTGTACTTGAGCCAGCGATAGGCCTGTTCCAAATCTTTGTCAGGGATACTGAGCTGAGCTGTCTGGGCGATTTGCTCATAACGTTTTTGTTTGCTGACTAAGCGTTCTCCGCAGGAGCTCACTAAATCACGGTAAGTCTGCTGCGCTGCATCCTGAGATTGGTAGGAACCCGCGATAATAAAAGTCAGCTCTTCGCTAGCATGGGGCGCTAAGTCTATTTGATAAGTCAGAGATGCATTGCGGCCGAGACCTCTACGAGTAAATTCACAGCTGGTATCATTGAGTTTATGGCTGGTCGCCGAACGTTCAGTCCCTACGATGACATACCAGGGGTTGAGGCTGTCTTTCGCGATAAGCGTTTGGGTGGCTTCGTCCCAACGCCAGCTATCAGCTCCGTCGATCATATTGGTGCGTTCCCCTAGCCAGACGGGCCGCAGATCGCTCATGCCATTGAAGGTAAAGGCAAAGCTTTGGGGATCCTTTTGGCGGTTTTGGAAGCGATACTGCACGACCACCGCTTCGGTGGCATCGGGGACAAACTGTAGCCGTTCGACTGCAACGTTCCCCGCAGGGGTAGAAAAATAATGACGGTTGGCAAAAGGATAGTTGACAAAAGAATCTGCTTGGTTGAGGCAGTAAGTTTGCTCTCCCATGAGCATTGCAGCGCTAAAACCATCCATCAATTTGATCGGGTGATCCCAGATACCTCCCATCTCTCCTTTTACATGCCAGCCCAAATCAGGAAAACTACCGTCTTGATGTCCAACCATGTAAACGCGATCTCCGGCAGTGACATAAGGAGAATTGAGATAAGCCTCGCGACCACTAATGTGTTCACTTTGAGCCAATATATCAGCCATAGAGCTTTGGTTAGGAGAGCTCTGGCAAGCACCGATGAGGACAAAGCCGGCAAGTAGGAAAGGGAGTAAGTAGCGCATAAGAGTTAGTTATGAGCTAAAATAGAAAATATCAGGCGTTAAAATGTATTTTTGGTTTAGTTCTCTGGTTAAAGCACGGCAGGCTCATTTTCGCACACTACAAGACTTGTATGACGGATTTACGAAAATCTATATTTAAATTGATTGGAAAAGAATGAAATAGATTGATATGAAATTTTTCTGGAAAACGTCTGTCGCCAAAATAGAAAATTATGGCCAAGTGAAGTTTGACGAAGGGGAAGGATTTATTCCTTACATAGGCGTTATTCCATCCTTAAGAGAAAAAATATATAAGGCTTTTTTTGAAGATGACAAAGACTCTAAAGTGGATTTGCTTTATGTAAGAGCGGCGAAATTAGTCGCTTTAAGTATAGAATCTGAAAAATATAAAATCGGATTTCAATTTGATCCGCAAATCCACATAAAACCGCTTGCAGGTATAATGAAAACAGGAATGATTGCTATCCGAGATAATCGCACTGAGAAAATAATCACTTTTAACATGAAGCCAATTATTTCAAACTTTGATAGGGAATGGAAAGAACAAGTTGTCCCGGATATGATTACCTCAAGTTTGAAAGCTAAAGGAATGAAAGTCACAAATCTAATTGAACATCGAAATAATGTGTTGGCACATTTAGAAAATAATTGGATGGTTGAGAAAGCGTAAAATTTAGTGCGTGCTTAGAAGATAAAACAAATAGATCATAAAATGGCCTATTAGCTATGCCTGCGTAGAGAGCTCCTTGGCCCAGCATGTAGGCTGGTCGTTACGGGCGATAAATATAAGGATAGTTGAGCTTTAGGGCGGGCCACTTTTCTGTCTCTTTTCGGCTCATTTCGAGGAAGATAGATCCTTTTTTGTTGAGCTTGCAGCGAAATATGAGTTACTTGCGTCTGATCGTAAAACAAGCAATTATCGATGAAGATGGTTAGACTTATTTTTTGCTGGAGCCTTAGCTTATTGGTATTAGCAGGATTAAATTCTTGTTATACAGATAGCTCGCTTTGTCCGGATTGTGAATCGGACCAAGGGATTATCGTCAGCTTTGAAGCCGGACCCACCTCAGATTGTGAGACGGTGAGATTTAGTCAAGATCAAAATTTGATACTCACAGAGGATAGCGCCTACCAAGCATTATATCTTTCTAATAATGCCTATACGGCTTGCGACTCTCTGGCCTTTGAGTCAGTAGATTTTAGCCAACATAGCGTCTTGAGTATGGCTGTTACGGGGAGTGGGTGTAGTCGTAGCTTTTGCGTTGGGGTACTGGATGATGTCGCGGAGAAGCAGTATCGTTTTATCGCCAGAGTGATAGAATGTGGAGGCTGTGAACCTTTGGAGATCGTTCGCTTTTGGGTAGTGGTGCCTAAGTTACCGGCTGACTATAGCGTGAGTTTTGAGACTATAAGGGAGCAGTACTAAGCCCCTCACAACAAATCGATAGATTATGAAATCCTTTATTCTTGTCTTCGGACTATCGATCTTTCTTGCCCTTTCCTTAAAGGGCCAAGGGACAAAAACGACTTTTGAGCATCAGTTAAGTGTTTCATTTACAAGTATTCAGCTAGCAAGTGGTCCCTTTCAGACCTTTTTACCCAATACTAGCATTATGTATCGTCATGATCTTGGCGATTTCAAGCTGAGACTGCAAGGACAATACCTAAACCTCTTCAATCGGAGGCGCTTGAGGCAAATAGAATCAGGTGTTCAGCAAAGTGCCAGTGTCTCAATTGGGGCTCAATACGAAAAGACTTGGGGCAAGCATGCGCTGTATGGATTTTTAGATCTCGGCTATGGCGATCTCCTGCTCTCTGAGTCTGTTGTCAGTAGTTTTGTTATTGATCTACAAGGCATGCATAGCCAGGTAGGGCTAGGGATTGAATTTTACATTACAAAACGTTGGCAAATCGGGGTCGAAAGCGCCGCCACTTACTTATGGGGCAGGGGCTTTGGCTTCCCCAACCAAATCAATGTTTTTGATTTTCAAGCTGGGTTTGATCCCCCTAACATAAGAGGTGAATTTATTTTACGTCCCGTCAATGCCATCTGGCTTAGCTATGCCTTTGGTGAAAAATAGTAGCTTGATCTATTAGCTTCCTACTTATGAAACCTTTTTGCTTCATCTTCGCCCTTTTGCTCCTGCAGTTTGTTCCGACTCAAGCTCAAGAGCTTGATCAGACTGACAAATTACCTACATACTCAAACGACCTTAGTCTCTCCTTTACACTCGTGCAAGCCGCAAAGAGTCCCTTTCGGGCCTTGGTCGCCAATCCTCGGATCATGTATCGCCGCCATCTCGGAGCATTTGCATTCAGAGCTCAAGTCGAAGGCTTGCAATATGATCGAGACCTCAATAATGCAACAAATCGAGAGACAAATTACGCCTATCAAAAAAGTCGTAGTGCTATGTTTGGGGGGCAATATAGCTTTGAAGCCGGACGCTTTGGGCTCTATGGATTCCTTGACCTAGGCTACGGTCAAACCACCCTCAGAAGCCTTATGATTTCTCGTTGGACCTTTGAGAATTATGAAGAAATAAGGGGCATCAAAGGGCAAGCTGGCTTGGGTTTGGAGTTTCGCTTCGCCAAACGCTGGCATCTTGGGCTCGAAAGTGCCGCCACCTACATCTACGGTAAGACTTTACAAACGCCCAATGGCGTGCAGGTTTTTGACCTTGTCTTTGTTCCCTACACCGAATCAAGAGCCGGGCAATGGCTCATCAATCCCATCAATGCCTTTTGGATCGGATATTCCTTTGGCGAAGCCAAAAATTAACAATTACAACTTTCAAACAGTCTAAGGGATAGTACGCACCTAAATCACTATCCATGAAAAAGCTTTTCTTAAGCGCTATGCTGCTTTGCCTGTTGGTTTCAGTATTTGCCCAGGAGCCAGTCTTCAAGCATAGTTTAGCCTTAAATTTTCACGGAGCCTTCCCACAAAGATTCAATGTAGTAGGGCCGCAAGAGATATTTCGCAAATGGTTGCCGGGCTTGGAGTACCGCTATGCGATCAATCGGCGCATACAACTACGAGCAGGACTGAATTATCGCCTCCCACAAACGACTTTTGTCGGTAATCTCACTACTGGTTTTTGGAGTCGGACTCTCAATCATAGTGTAAATCTCAATTTGGGCGGGCAAATTCATTTTTGGGCTACAGATTATCTGGAAAAATTTCAGACTTATGCCTTTGTCGATTTGAGCCTCGGTCGCAACGATCAAGATCGCCAAACTTTCAATCGCTTTAATACTCCACAGGAGCAATCTGAAGTCAGTATTTATCGCTACATAGGTGCAAACCTTGGGGTAGGTTTGGCATATTGGTGGGGCAGGAGGTGGGTCGCGCGCTTTGAAAGCGCCTATATCTTGAACTGGTATGCGAGAGAAATGATCAGTGGGGCTGAGACCTTACCTCTGCAAACGCCTCCGATTATGAATGGGGACATTATCCGCTTCTTTGCCCATACCCTCCTGCCCATTAGTGAGGTATCTATTGGTTGGCGGTTTTAGCAATTTAGACGCAGCACCCTCTTCCTTTTAGATGTTTATCCAGCACGAGCAAATTCACAACATGAAAAAACTGATTCTCACTTCTTTGCTTTCAGCGCTTTGTCTGTCCCTTTTTGCCCAAAAAAGTCCCCCAGCTTTCAAGCATCAACTCTCCCTCAATTTTACAGCACCTTTCAATGGCCTGAGGAGGATTTTTAGCCCTGCAAATGCTGGGGTGCTATTCATTCCGGGGATTGAATATCGCTTTCGATTTAATGATCGGATTACAGGGCGCTTGGGGGGAGGCTATTCACCATCACAGCTATGGAAATCCGGTGAACCCGATGGTTCTCTTCACTCTCAAGTACAGTTTTCTGCCTTTGGTGTTTCTGCCGGTGCTCAATATCATTTTGGGCTTGAAGCCTATATACCCAATTTTCAATTTTATACTTTTGGAGAGCTAGGGGGCTCTACTTACAGGGACGAATATACGATCAATAACCTTTCCAATACCCCCTCCGAAATAATAAGTAATACTACTATTTCAGGCCTAGGTGCTTCCTTTGGGTTGGGGATTACCTACATCCTCCGTCAAAGAATCGTCTTTTGCTATGAAACCGCATATTCCTTTAGTATAAGTGATCGAGAGATCATTAATCCCAGTGCCACTACCCCCATACTAAACCTTCGATCCAGTGCCCACACCTTTATACCCATCAACGAGTTTTCCATCGGTTGGCGGTTTTAGACAAAATCGTAGCTTTGCCCTAAATTGAGTGCCATGTCTGCTGATTTGTCTCCTATATTTTTTGCCCACGCCAACGGTTTTCCTTCGACATCCTATCAGCCTTTTCTGACCCAACTGCAACCTTATCAAGTCTTTTATGAGGATGTGCTGAGCCCCGGTACTGAGCGGATTGAGCGTAGTTGGTTAGAGGTAGTGCCTCAGTTGATCGATTCCATCGAACGCCAAGCCGATCAAGCAGTGGTGGGGGTGGGACACTCTTTTGGGACCGTCATTTTGCTTAGGGCCGCACAGCAGAGACCAGACTTATTCAAGCAACTTATCATAATGGAGCCGCCCCTATTGCCACTCAGTTTTCGCATTGTGATTGGTTTATTAAGGGGACTCGGCCTTGCCGAACGCTTAATACCGATTGCCAAACAAGCACATAATCGGAAAGACCATTTTGACTCTCATGCTGAGGCCCGCGAGTATTGGGGACAAAAAAAATTCTTTCAATCCTTTGATCCTGCTTGCTTTGAAGCCTACGTCCAAAACGGTCTTGTGCCAGCGCCTCAAGGAGGTTATACCCTCAAAATCCCCAAAGTTAAGGAGGCCAATATCTTTTCTCTTACCCCCAGCCGATATGGCAATACGGCGCTTGAGCTTCCTGCTCATTACATTTACGCTACCGAAGGCAATACCTTACCCCCTGCCAATCGATTATCTCAAGAAAAAAAGTTCCCTGACTTTCAATTTTATGAGTGGAATGGGGGGCATATGTTTCCACTCGAATCTCCCCAAGAAGCCGCCACTTTGATCAAATCCCTGATCATAAAGTAGCTCCAGCTTTATGGATTTTTAGGCGAGATACACTCTTATATTCGTAATTGGGGCACTGCTTCGCAGAACGCTTATTTTAGTAGGTAGATAATAGTATTCAGTATTAAGACCTAGGAAAATACGTCTATATGGTTCAGTAAGACCGCTTTTCACTGTACTGAATACTCCCGAAGGCTTTCGGGATACTTACTACTCAGTACTTAAGTTTTGATGATCTGAATTGTTGATTGGTTAAAGGAAAAGTTAGATGCTAAGAGTGATTCAACAATTCATCCATGCAATCCTTCAACCATTCCAAATAAGCGTTCCGCGAAGCGGATAAGCTCAAGGAAGATAAAAAAAAAGCGACGCCATCAAAGCCGTCGCTTTCAAGTAGCACTGTAAAGGGGCAGCACCACATTACAAGAGTAAGGACCAGGAATTAACGACTGCCGGTAAACAGTCGGTTTGCATTTAGCCGAGCCTTGTCAGCTTTACAACAATTCAAATATCCGTAATAAAAATTTATTATTTATTACGATAAAACGGATTTTATTTCATTTCGCTTTTAGGTGCTTATTTGCTTTATTTCTTCAAAATATCCCCCTCATGAGACTGAGCCCACTTTTAATACTGGTTTTCGTACTACTTTCCTGCAAGTCACAACATACTGCCGTCAGCGAAGAAAATCCCGATTCTCCGCAAAAGGTGGAAATCGCCGAGATACAGCTTACGGATTCAACGAGGGTGCCACCCGCCGTATTGGTCAAAAAGGAGAAGGGAGAGGCCTCTTCGCCCCTACGTTTGAGTGAATTACATCTCGAAGTAAAAGTAGTCGGCAATCTCGCCACTACGACTATGGATATGCTTTACGCCAACGATACCGATCGTGTAATGGAAGGTCAATTGTATTTTCCGCTGGGCTCAGGCCAGACCGTATCTCGCTTCGCCTTAGATGTCAACGGCAAGCTGAGAGAAGGGGTGGTAGTAGAAAAAACCAAAGGACGGGAAGCTTACGAAAACACCATTCGTCAACAAATCGATCCGGGTTTGCTGGAGTGGACGGTGGGCCAAAACTTCAAAGCTCGCATCTATCCTATCCCAGCCAAGGGTTACAAAAGAATGGTGGTGGCTTACGAACAAGAGTTGCTCCCTCGCAGCAAGGGTTATCAGTATCTTCTACCGATGCATTTTCGGGAAGCAGTTGACAGCTTTAGCGTTTCCGTCCAGGTATTTCAGCAAGAGGTAAAACCCGAATTACAGGAAAATGAGATAGATAATCTCGTCTTTGAGGACTGGCAGGAAAATTATCAGGCTTTCAAGGCATATGCTGATTATCTCCCTAATCGCAGTTTGGGTTTTCTCGTTCCGCAAGCGGAAAAAGTGCAAAGGGTGATGATAGAAGAGCAGGAAGGGGAATGGTGGTTTTATGCCAACCTCAGGCCAGAGCAATACGTTCGGCAGAAGGCCAAACCCAAGAACATCCACCTCATCTGGGATGCTTCACACTCCGGACGAGATCGCGATATCGCCAAGGAATTAGCTATACTGGATCGATATTTTAGTTGGGTAGGAAATACCTCCATCAGTTTGCATATCCTCCGCAACAAGCTGGAGGCAGGACGGACTTTTCGTATCAAGGAGGGAGATTGGACTGAATTAAGGAATCAGCTTGCGAGCCTGCCTTTTGACGGAGCCAGCAATTTGGGGGAAATAGATATCAAGCCGCTGATAGGGGATGAGGTCATATTGATGAGTGATGGTCTACACACCTTCGGCGAAGATGATTTTTCGCCCCAGTCCACTCCCCCGCTCTACATTATCAATACGAGTGCAGTGGCAGATTACAGCCGCCTTGCTTTTTGTGCTCAGGCCACTGGAGGACGTTTTATCAATGCCTTAGGGATGAATGCGGATGTAGTAGCCAAAAGCCTTCGTAATCAAAATTATCAATTCTTAGGATTAGAAGTCTTAGAGGGGGTAGTTGAGGATCGCTGGCCCAGACTGGCTCGTAATGTGGATGGCGCTTTTGGTCTAGCCGGCAAACTACTTTCTCGCCAGGCCAAGGTGCAGGTGGACTTTGGCTTTAAGGGGGGCAAAGGCAACAATGATGAATTACTCTATCGAGATACCCTAGAGCTTGACTTCAATCGTCATGGCAGTACCACAGGATTGGTGCCACGAATTTGGGCACAAAAGAAACTAGCCGAGTTGGACATGTACTATGAGGAGAAACAGGAAGAAATTATGAGCCTCGCTCAACGCTTTGGTATCGTGACTCGCAATACCTCTCTCATAGTTTTGGATCGGGTTGAGG
>JBCCQN010000088.1:0-30690 GCA_039024315.1 Bacteroidota bacterium | reverse complement strand
TTTACCCCGAGATATGATCCCCTCTAGCACCGCACGCTCTTCAGAGGTCAACGTAACTTTGTATTTTTTCATCGGGTCAATCTTTTTACAAAGATAATAACCCGAATTCTTTTTGTTTAAAGCCTACTAGCCAAGGTTTCAATGTGATACAAGCAGTAGCATTGGCGGAGCTAGATGGATTGCATAGCCCTAACCCATATGGACATACCCCTTTATCGGAGGATGAGCCCAGCCAGCCTCAAGAGGCCTATTTTGAGCATGTTGATTATGTTATCCGCTCCGCGGAACGCTTGGGCCTTTACATTGCTTTGTTGCCAACTTGGGGAGACAAGCTCAATACCAAAAGTTGGGGCGTAGGACCTGAGGTTTTCAACCCTCAAAATGCCTTTACTTACGGCAAATGGCTTGGACAGCGATACCAAGGGCAAAAAAATATCATATGGGTCATCGGAGGCGACCGCAATCCTCGGGAAGAAAGCCAAGATGTCGAAGTCTGGAATCAATTAGCCAAGGGCGTGATCGCTGGGGTAGGGGATGCGGATAAAGCTTTGATGACCTTCCATCCACAACCTACTGAATTAGGGGGATCTTCTACTTGGTTTCATGAAGCAGATTGGTTGGATTTCAATATGCACCAGACTGGGCATTGTCCCAATCGCGGCACTTTTGAGCTGATTGCGCACGATTACGCTTTGAGTCCGACTAAGCCGGTTTTAGACGGGGAACCACTTTATGAGGATCATCCCAATTGCTTCAATCTCAAGGAAAAAGGCTACAGTGTAGCGCGAGACATCCGGCGCATCATGTACCAAAATGTCTTCGCTGGAGCCATGGGCCAAACCTATGGTTGCCATGATGTGTGGCAGATGTACAGCCTAGACAAAGATCCTATCAATCATCCTCCGCGCCCTTGGACGGAGGCCTTAGAGCTACCGATGGCTACTCAGGTCAAACACCTGAAAAACCTCATGCTTTCTCGACCTTATTTGAGTCGAGTACCAGCCCCTGAGATGCTTATGGACGAAGGGCAAGCTGATTATAGGGCAAAAGCCCTAGCGACTAAAGATGCTGCCGGCAGATACGCCATGATATATCTACCGCTAGGGCAGAGCCGAAAGCTAGATTTAAGCGTTCTGCGCAGCAGTCGCCTCAAAGCTTGGTGGTACGATCCTAGAACGGGTGCTGTGCAAGAAGAGGGAATCCTAGACATCAGCCAGCGTCGCAGCTTCATGCCGCCTAGTCAGGGTTTGGGCAATGATTGGGTTTTGGTCTTAGATGCTGCCCAGGAAAATTTCGGCCTTCCCGGAGAGATTTAGGCTAGCCCGCAAACTGCATCTGATGCAGTTCATAATAGGCCCCTTCGCGCAACAATAATTCTTGGTGGTTACCCTTTTCGATGATCTTGCCTTTGGATAAAACCACAATTTGGTCCGCCTTTTGGATGGTTGAGAGTCGGTGGGCAATGATGATAGAGGTACGACCTGCCATGATGGTTTCTACCGCTCTTTGGATGATTTCCTCAGACTCCGTGTCAACATTGGCCGTAGCTTCATCTAGCACGAGGATACGGGGATCATAGGCCATTACCCGCGCAAAGGCGATGAGTTGGCGTTGCCCGAGGGACAAAGTAGCACCCCGCTCTCGTACATTGTAATCGTACTGGCCAGGTAACTTCATGATGAACTCATGCGCTCCCACTTGCTTAGCTGCCTCTTGGACCTGCCCGAGGCTAATCTCCGGATTGTTGAGGGTGATATTGTCGTAGATAGAACCTGAAAACAAGAATACATCTTGCAATACCACCCCGATGAGTTCGCGTAAGGAATCCAACTCTAAATCCTTAATGTTGATGCCATCGACTAGGATTTTCCCTCTTTGGATCTCGTAGAAACGACTCAATAGGTTGATGATAGTCGTTTTGCCAGAACCAGTCGAACCCACTAAGGCGACCTTTTGTCCTGGCTCAACTAGTAGATTGATGTCTTTCAGAACGTATTCAGGCTCGGCATAGGCAAAGTGTACGCCTTTAAACTCTAATTGGATAGGGGCATGACTTCTGGCTTCGATTTTGTTTTGGCCTTCATCTTCGATGAACTCTTCGGTATCGAGCACCTGAAAGATGCGTTCCCCACTTACCATCCCCAACTGTAAGGTATTGAATTGATCGGCGAGCAAACGAATAGGGCGGAAAAACATTTGCGAGAACATAATGAAAGCGACAAGCTCCCCAAACATGAGTTCAGAATTCATCACTCTGCCTGCTCCATACCATACCAAGATCGCCAAGGTCAAAGCCGTGATGATTTCCACTACGGGGTAAAAAACACTGTAATACATGACCGAATTGAGGTGGGCGCGCCTGAGATCTCGGTTGATCTTATCGTACTTATCCATTTCAATCTCTTCGCGATTGAAGATATGGACGATGCCCATCCCACTAATATGTTCCTGCAAAAAGGAGTTCATTTCACTGACCGCATTACGGACGCGTTGAAAGGCTCCTTTGACTTTGTTTTTGAAGATATAGGTAGCGTAAAGCAAAAGCGGTAGGGTCGTCAACACAGCCAGACTCAGTTTCCAACTCAACACCAACATGGCCACCAAAATGGCCACTAGCTGGAGTAATTCACCTAATATGCGCACTAAGCCCGAAGTAAACACATCATTGAGAGTTTCTACATCATTGATGGTTCGAGTTTGCAAGCGACCAATCGGCGTCTTGTCAAAATACTGCAAGCGAAGCTTGAGGATATGATTAAAAACCTGCTTCCGTATGTCTCGGATGATACTCTGGCCCAACCAATTGGTTAGATAAGTATTGGCATACATCACCAGCATTTGCACGATCAGTAATACTACCAGCGAAAGGATAATCAAACGAAGGCCTTTGACATTGCCAAAGACTACATAATCATCCAGCGCAATCTGAATCAGGGTAGGTCTGAGGGGAGTCAAGGCCGCTAAGAGTATGGTCATAGACAAAGCCCCTGCAAATTGTTTCCGATATGGACGCACATATCTAAACAGCCTTCTTACGAGTTGACTGTCGAGTGCTTTGCCGGTGACTTTGTCTGCCATAATCAGTGAGCTATAAACTAGCGCTAAAGTTACATCGATTTAATAGATAATTCCCTCTAAATCTCGCAGAAGATGGTAGAAGAATTGCTGCTTGGTGCCATCATTGAAGAAGGTACCACTATTTTGCAGGACAATGATACGAGTATCGTCCTCAAGATTGGTCAACATCATTGCACCTGAGCCAATATGATTGCCAAAACTTCCTACCCAAGCCTTTTCCATTACCTGTGTACGCCCAATACCAAGTCCATAGGCATCATATCTTGGACCGATTTGATCCGCTGCTGGAATGGGAATCAAGCTCATCATTTTTTGATAACTCGCATTTGTGATTAGTTGTCCATTTGACAAAGCTTGCATAAAACGATTGAGGTCCGTAGCTGACATAATCAAACCATCAGTACCCCTAAGACCCGCCGTTAGCGCAATTTGATAATCACTGACATTTTCCATTTTTCCGCTACCATAACGGTCCCAGTAACTTGCTGCGATTCCTGCTGGTAATTGAGAGGGTTCATCAATTAAATAAGAGTGGGTAAGTTGTAAAGGATCGAAAATTCGTTTTTGATAAACTTGTCTAAGCTCTCCCTCATACTTTTCGATCATCATAGAAAGCAAAATAAAGTTGCCATCGCCATAGTAGTAGCGTTCCCCGGCGGGAGAAACAGCATCCACTCCCTCCAAATAGATCAAAAGCTCCTCCATCTCATAAGCTCGAGTCGGTTGATTGAGGAGGTCAAGGATAAACGCTATCTCAAACACATCTGGCATGCCTGAGCGGTTTTGCAACAATTGTTCGATGGTGAAGTCTTGGCCATTGGGCAATTTTTGGAGGATTTTAGCGTCAATGTGGGTGCTTACTTTATCGCTAAGCGCCAGTTTGCCTTCCTCCTCAAGTTGGAGGATTAGCACGCCTATAAAAGTCTTGATTATACTAGCGGTATAACCCAAATGACAGCTCGTCATTGGGCTTTGATTTTCAAGCTCTGCATAACCCGCAGAACCCAGCCAGCTTCCATCCCCATTTTGATCGACCAAGACGGTGAGACCCACAAACTGTTGGCTAGTGTATTGATCTAGGAGGGCTTGTAATTCGGCAGCTTTTGGATGCTGGGAGGGATTGATAGCACAATCTGTTTGAGATTGGGGAGCAGGGATAGAAGGTGTTTGGCAGGCGGAAAAAAGAATGCCCAATAGGCAAAGGATGAGGAAATTTTTCATTTGTTGATTGTTTGATGTATGAGGAAAATTTGGATAAGCGCTGCTTCGCAGAACGCTTGTCCTTAGGGTGCGGTATGCATGCGCGCACCTACCGGAAATTTATTTCGAACGAGCGCAGCGAGGAGAATTCTCCTTTTTTTACTTGCTGCGCAGAACGATCATTTCTTAGGCATTTCGGCTCCCGATAAACTATCGGGACAATGTGACTATCTGTTTGTCATGCTGAGCGCAGTCGAAGCACCTTTATTAGTCTAAGTCTGCTGCGCAGAACGCTTATCTTCTACGGGCCAAGTTGATAGGAGAGGCCAATCGCGAGTACATTTTGAGGAAGGATATCAAATACTGCGACTGAGAAATAAGGACTCTGAATAAAAAAGCGCTGGGAAAGAAAGACGGAAAGTCTCTGATCGAACTGATAACCAAGCTGCCAGGCCAAACCCGAATAAGAGGTATTGAGAGAGAGTTGTTCTGGTTGGAAATCATCGCTAGGAAAAGGAAAGCTGTAAGCCTCTCGCACAGATCGTTGGGATAATGCTCCCATTTCGAGGCCCAACTGGGTATAGACTCCTGAAGGATGCCTATATCGGTAAGCCAGCTCCAAACCTAGTAGCCAACTATTGCCAACTACCTCATTCCTAATGCCAGAAGTGCTGAGCCCTAGGAGTAGGGAATGCTTGGTGCTACGATTGAGTCTGACTGTGATCCCAAGTTGAGAGAGAGCAGGATTAAAGGCTTTGAATTGATTTTGGAGGGGAAAGCCAACACTATGATTACCAATCGCAAGATGGAGAGACAAGCGTTCTCCGAAGGAGTGATCCTGAACCAACTCCTGTGCCCGTAGGTAAGGAGAGGACAGAATGAGTAATAAGAGGAGTAAAAAATAAGGACGGTACTTCATATTCAATATTTTTGGATACTGAATCGAAGTTCTGCGAAGTCGAGCAGAAAAAAGTTACCATTGGGTAATAAATGCTCTACATGAGCTTTCTTCTGATGCGCGAAAGGCTTTGGGGCGTGATGCCGAGAAAGGAGGCAATATGTTTTTGAGGGGTACGTAAAATAAGGTCGGGCTGCTCTTTTAGGAGTTCGAGATAGCGCTGCTCTGCGGTTTTGAGGAGGAGGTCTAACTGCTGCTTTTGCTTTTTGGCGTAGTCGTTTTCGGCAGCAATGAGGAAAATGAATTGACCCCTTGGTGTTTGTTTGAGGATTTCGAGATTATCGCGCGAGATTTTGAGCATCTCACTGTTTTCCAAAGCCATGGTTTCTATGGGCGTAGCCTCACCGGTATTGAGGGACAATCCATCGCCAAAAAATTCATTTTCATAAGCAAGATCGAGGCAGACGTAATCATTTTTTTTCCAGACAAAGATGCCACCGCTACCCTTTAAGATAAAGTAGCCAGCCCATTCGATCGAATGAGCCGGCTTGATGATTTCGTTTTTTTTGAAGTTGACTAGCTCGCAATGTTCTGCAAAGCGTTCCCATACGCCGAGAGGAGCCTCAAATTGGGTGTCAAAAGATTGCTTAAGTCGTTTTGCGAGGGTCATGTTGCCTCAGCCTACAAATGAATGATGCGATCAGCAGTAGCACCCATAGCGGCCTCTTTGATAGACTCAGAGAAAGTAGGGTGGGGGTGAGAGAAAATGGCTAGGTCTTCGGCAGAAGCACGATATTCAAGCCCCATCACTCCTTCCATGATCATATCAGCGGCGCGAGGGCCGATAATATGCATGCCTAGCATTTCGTCAGTGTCTTTGTGAGAAAGGATTTTGACAAAGCCAAAGCTGTCATCCATAGAAGCTCTGGCTCTACCAGAAGCTTTGAATGGGAACTGCCCACTTTTGTAAGGCACGCCCTCGGCTTTGAGTTCTTCTTCGGTATAGCCCACTCCTGCCACTTCTGGCCAAGTGTAAACTACATTGGGGATCGCGCGATAATTGATATGAGGATGCTGACCAGCGATGGCTTCTGCGACGAAAGTACCTTCCTCCGAAGCTTTGTGCGCCAACATTGCACCGCGAATTACGTCTCCGATGGCATAGATGCCCGGCACGCTGGTTTCCATGTGATCTCCGACCGGGATGCGGCCACGATCTAGTTCGATACCGATATTTTCTAGGCCGAGATTGTCAGTGTAAGGACGACGCCCCACTGCCATCAAACAAATGTCGCCTGTTACACTCACGTCCTCGCCTTTCTTATTTTGGGCTGTAACCGTTACTTCTCCGTCTTTGACGGTTGCTCCTGTTACGCGATGGCTGAGCTTTACGTCAGCCTTTAGCTCGCGCTTCATCACTTTGGCAATTTCCTTACCCAAAGCTCCGTCCATGCCTACGATCAAGCGATCTGCGTATTCGAGTACGGTAACTTGAGAACCTAAGCGACCAAAGACAGAAGCCATTTCGAGTCCAATCACTCCACCACCTATCACGATCATGTGCTTAGGGAGTTCGGTTAGCTCTAAAGCCTCAGTTGAGCTGATGATGTGTTTTTTGTCAATCTCGATTCCCGGAAGACTAGCAGGTTTGGAACCGGTGGCAATGATGACTTTATCGGTCTTAATCTCTTCGGTCGTACCGTCATCTTTGCTGACTTTGACGGTATTTTTATCTACAAATGAGCCATGTCCGGTGAAGACATCAATTTTATTTTTCTTCATCAAGAAGGCGACGCCGTTTACGGTTTGCTCGACGACCCCGCGCTTGCGTTGGATCATCTTAGGCAAATCGACACTTAGCTCGCCTGTGTTGATGCCATGTTCGGCAAATTGATGGGCGGCTTGAAAATAGTGCTCACTAGAGTCTAGCAAAGCTTTTGATGGAATACAGCCCACGTTTAGGCAGGTGCCACCTAAGGTTGGGTAGCGTTCGACAATGGCGACTTTCATACCTAGCTGAGCGCAGCGAATGGCGGCGACATATCCACCAGGTCCTGAGCCAATAACGGTAACTGTATAGGGGGTTGATGTCATGAAAATATGCTAATAAAGGTTTTTAAGTACAGAGTAGAAAGTATCCCGAAAGCTTTCGGGAGTATGCAGTACAGCAAAAAGGTCTAGATGAACCGCATAGCCCTATTTTTCAATGAATACTTTTGTCAAAGTACTTAAGTATTAAGACAAAAGTAAAGAGTAGAGAGACGGACTAAAAGGATCAATATGATCTCGAAAAGCGTCAATTTTTGGTATTGTTACTTTGTGCTTTCTACTTCTTATTTTAAAGAACATTAGCAAAGTTATCAGCCTTGGCTCATTAAACAAAAAAGAAGGGGGCCGATTAGGCACCCTTCTCTAAATATATTTCGGTACTATACTTTAGTTCATGGCCATGCTAGAACGCTTGGCATTTAGATCTACCGTCAGTTCGAATTCGTCATAGATGGTTTTGTCGCCTAGGTCTTCGAAAAATTTACCCGAACCGTAGCGGATGTCCCATAAAGTACGGTCGATAGAAAATACTGCCTTGGCCGTAAGCGCATCGTCAGCGATACTCACCATAGCAGGGAATGAAATCTCTTGCGTGATGCCTTTGATAGTTAGGTTGCCATATACGATATGGTTGGCGTCAGGATTGTTTTCTAGGGCAGTTACCTTAGTAATGGCAAAATCAGCGGTTGGAAAAGAATCAGTATTGAAAAAGTCTGGAGAGTTTAGGTGTCCAGCCAATTTACCGTTGTTTTCGTTATCGGCTGGGATATCCAAAACAGTGATGGTTTTCATGTCGATGGTAAAGTTACCTGCAGTGATAGCACCGCTCTCTACTTTGATCTCCCCATTGGAAACATTGATGCTACCGTTGTGTTGACCTGTTACTTTTTTGGCTAACCAGCCAAGGCTGCTGCCTTCGATAGCATAGCTAACAGCAGCATTGGAAGCTTCGGCTACTTCCCCCGCAGAACTAGTGGCTTTTTTAGAAGAGTCGCCACAAGCAGCTAAAACTGCTACGATCATGAGACTGAGAAATAGACCTGCTAAGTTTTTCATTTTACTTAATTGGTTTGTGAATTTATTCTACTACTTAAACAAGCCGTTTTTAAGTGTTTTTTGGCTTGATGGGTGCGATTTAATCAAAAAAGCATTAAAAATCAATGTTTAAACAATGAGTTTTGTATAAGCTCCGAAAAATTCCGCATTTTCCCACATTTTTGATAACAAAATGGGGAGGAGAGGGTTTTCGTATAGTGAAAATAGTATATTTAGAAATGTGTATAAGCAGAGAGGTTTATTTGCTTGTCTAGAATCGTTCTAAACAATTTGTAATGAGAAAAGCTTGCTTGACATTGGCTAATACCGAGGGTAATTTTGGCTTACAAATGTTAGCTAATACTACTATTTTTCAAAAATTCTAATCGTTAAGCATGAGTGTATTATCCTCCTTTATTAATCGGTCGGTTGGTAGGAAGCTGGTAATGGGTATTACTGGTCTATTCCTAGTATCCTTCCTGTTTGTACATATGAGTGGGAACCTATTGCTTTTTAGTGATGACGGCGGCTTATCTTTTAATGAATACACTAAGTTTATGACCACTAATAAGGTCATCAAAATCATGGAATGGGTGCTATTCGGTGGTTTTATTGCCCATATAGTCTATGCCGCCATCCTTACTCGGCAAAACAATAAAGCACGTCCTACCAAATACGCCTACAACAAAAATGCAGGAAAAAGCTCCACTTGGTTTTCTCGTAATATGGGATTATCAGGCACGGTAGTGCTGACCTTCCTCGTTATTCACTTGGTGATGTTTTGGGGGAAGTACCAATTTGGTGATGGGACAGCTGATGTTTCTATCGAAACTGTCTATCAAGAAGCTTGGAAGATTAAAGAGGATATTACTATAAGCGGAATCACCCTCGCCAAAGGCACCTATATTGATCAAAAAATGTATCTAGATCTCAAAGGCGCTAATGCTGATTTGGGTACGCAAGTGAGTGCTATCTCCATGATTGAAGTAGTCAAAGCTTCCTTTTCTAGGTGGTACATTGTAGCCTTCTATGTGCTCGCTATGGCGTTGATCGGTATGCACCTCGCACACGGATTTCAAAGTGCCTTCAGAAGCTTGGGGCTAGTTCATAAAAAATATACTCCGATTATCGAAAAAGCTGGCTTGGGCTTAGCAATAGTGGTACCCGCTATTTTTGCCGCTATGCCGGTCTATTATTTCTTTGTCTACGCATAATGTGAAACGCATAAATTCTCAAACAAGATGAAATTAGATGCTAAAATCCCCGCTGGTCCAATAGACAAGAAATGGGATAACCATAAATTCAATATTAAGCTGGTCAACCCAGCCAACAAACGTAAGTTTCACATTGTAGTAGTAGGTACCGGGCTTGGAGGAGCCTCTGCAGCTGCTTCTTTGGCGGAACTTGGGTATAAAGTTACTACTCTCTGCTTCCAAGATAGTCCTCGGCGGGCTCACAGTATTGCGGCGCAAGGAGGAATCAATGCCGCCAAAAATTATCAAAACGATGGCGATAGTGTTTATCGCCTCTTTTATGACACCGTCAAAGGAGGAGATTACCGTTCCCGCGAAGGGAATGTTTATCGCCTCTCTCAGGTAAGTGTCAATATCATCGACCAATGCGTTGCGCAAGGCGTACCTTTTGCTCGTGAATATGGTGGCTACCTTGCTAATCGCTCTTTTGGTGGGGCTCAAGTATCTCGTACTTTCTACGCTCGCGGCCAGACAGGCCAGCAGCTGCTACTTGGGGCTTACAGTGCCCTTAGCCGTCAAATAGGCTTGGGAAAAGTTACCTCCTTGACACGCCGTGAGCTGCTTGATATCGTAATGATTGATGGCCACGCCAAGGGAGTTATTTGTAAAAACCTTGTCAATGGTGAAACCGAGCGGATCGCAGCTGATGCAGTAGTATTAGCTTCCGGTGGATACGGTAATGTATATTTCCTTTCTACTAATGCCATGAATTCCAATGGCTCTGCCGCTTGGAGAGCCCACAAGAAGGGAGCTTTATTTGCCAATCCTTGTTATGTCCAGATCCACCCTACTTGTATCCCTGTAAGTGGGCATTACCAATCTAAGCTTACTTTGATGAGTGAAAGCTTGCGTAATGATGGCCGCGTTTGGGTACCAAGGGATCGAGACACTTGCAAAGAGCTTTGGGAAGGCAAAATCAAAGCGGCTGATATTCCAGAGGATAAGAGAGACTACTATTTGGAACGTAAGTACCCTTCTTTTGGTAATCTTGTGCCTCGTGATGTCGCTGCGCGGAACGCTAAGATCGTTACGGACGAAGGGCGAAGCGTACTTCCTAAGAGTAATGCGGTATTCCTCGACTTCCGCGATGCAATTAAGCGCGATGGTCGTGATGCGATAGAGGCTCGCTATGGAAACCTCTTTGATATGTATCAGCGAATCACAGATGATAATCCGTATGAAGTGCCAATGCGTATCTTTCCAGCGGTGCACTACACCATGGGTGGTCTTTGGGTAGATTACAACCTGCAAACCAATATCCCCGGCTTGTTTGCCCTTGGCGAAGCTAACTTCTCTGATCACGGCGCCAACCGTCTTGGTGCCTCCGCTTTGATGCAGGGACTGGCTGATGGTTATTTTGTGATTCCATTTACGATTGGTAATTATATTGCCACTCAACCACTTGATGAGCACCCAAGTACTGATCACGCTGCATTTGCAGAAGCTGAAAATAAAGTACAAACTGAAACGGACAAGTTTCTCAACATCAATGGACCCAAACCACGTTCGGTTGATTCCTTTCACCAAGAGCTTGGTCAGTTGATGTGGGACCACTGCGGTATCGCGCGTAATCGTGAAGGCTTGATTCAAGGTAAAGCCAAAATCAAAAAGCTAAGAGCCGATTTTTGGGAAAATGTAAAAGTCCCTGGCTCTGACTCTGACTATAATCCAGAATTGCAAAAAGCTTGGCGTCTAGCAGACTTCATGGAACTAGGCGAACTGATGATTGACGATGCCTTGCATCGCGAGGAGTCATGTGGTGGCCACTTCCGTGAAGAGTATCAATCAGAAGAAGGAGAAGCTCTGCGTAATGATAAAGATTTTGCCTACGTAGCCGCTTGGGAATATCATGGCCCTGGCGAGCACACTATGCACAAAGAAGAACTAGAGTTTGAAAACGTTGAGCTTAAAACCCGCTCTTATAAATAATTTGTTGAATGCTGATCAACCTTGGAGTTGATCAGCAAAATTTTTGAAGTAATGAATTCAGTTAATGGTTGATTTGATTAATTGGGTGGCGATAAAAAATACTCGTTCTTTGATACCTTCCCTCCCTCAGAAAAGCCATCATGAATATAAATTGGATTCAAAAGCTTCAAAAGAGAACTTTTGACTTTGCATTGGATAGTATAAAACTGTTTCAATTACTTCCATCTAAGCCTGAGTCCTTAGTTCTTGGAAAACAAATGTTTAGGGCTGCAACCTCAGTTGGTGCAAACTATCGGGCAGCTTGTAGAGCCAAATCCCAAGCTGATTTTATTTACAAAATAAAAATTGTCGTAGAAGAAGCTGACGAAGTAGATTATTGGCTGGAATTATTAAAGCGACTTCATCCTGAGTTGATTGAGCAAATCGGCTTAATTTCAATCGAAGCGAAGGAGCTGAGAGCAATTTTTGCTAGATCATTACTTACTGCAAAACAAAATCAAAAAAAAAAGAACTAGGATAGTAGATTTGAATCTTGATTATAAAAATCAACCCTTCAACAACTCAATCCTTCAACAAATAGTCCAATGAAACTTTCTCTAAAAATATGGCGCCAAAAGGGCCCACACGATAAAGGAGCGATCGTGAGCTACGATCTCGATAATGTGACTGAGGATATGTCATTCCTCGAAATGATGGACATGCTCAACGAGAAGCTGATCAATGACGGAGCAGAGCCTGTAGCCTTTGACCACGACTGTCGGGAAGGGATTTGTGGCTCCTGTGGTCTTATGATCAATGGCCAAGCCCATGGTCCTCACCGCATGACCACTACTTGCCAGTTACACATGCGAAGCTTTAGTGATGGTGATACCATCTACATCGAGCCATGGAGAGCGGCTGCTTTCCCCGTGATCAAAGACTTGATGGTTGATCGCTCAGCCTTTGACCATATCATCGAAGCCGGTGGGTATATCACGGCCCGCACAGGTAGTGCACCTGATGCCAACGAAATACCGATTGGGCAATTAGTCGCTGATGAAGCAATGAATGCCGCAGAATGTATCGGTTGTGGGGCCTGTGTTGCTACTTGTAAAAATGCTTCCGCCGCCTTGTTTACTTCTGCCAAAATATCTCACCTAGGGGTACTACCTCAAGGGCAGCCCGAGCGGATGACTCGCGTACAACGGATGGTCAATACAATGGACGAGGCAGGTTTTGGCAATTGTACCAATACTGGTGCTTGCGAAGTACAATGTCCTAAAGGTATCTCTATCACGAACATTGCGCGCATGAACGCAGATTTTGCGCTTTCTTCCATTGCTTCTGAGGTAGAAGCCTAATTTCTTAAGGCCAAAAAATTTGAAAAATAGAGGTTGGTTTACCCACCTCTATTTTTCTTTTTATATATGCGCTGATTTTGTGATTTTTGCGAACATATGGAGGCAAATTTATCTAATCGTATTATAGGAGATTTTCAAAGCGGTACTGATGGACCCCTACTTTTTGTTTTAGCTGGACTACATGGCAATGAACCCGCTGGTGTACATGCGCTGAACAGAGTATTTAAGCGCCTTAAGGAAGAAAATATCCCTTTCGTGGGACGTTTCCTTGGGCTTTGTGGCAATTGCAAAGCCTTAGCGCTCAAACAACGCTATATAGACAGGGATCTTAATCGGCTTTGGTCTAGTGAAGAAATCGCCCGTGTCAAGGCCTTAGCTGCAGATCAGCGTAATAGTGAGGAGGCAGAGTTATTAGAAATCTTGGCACTAGTAGAACCTGCCATGGACAGTAGCTATAGTCCTCAAATTTACGTTGACCTTCATACTACTTCTGGCGAGGGGGGAATCTTTAGTATTGTCACCGAAGGAGAACGCATTCGCGCCTTAGCCGAAGCCCTGTTTGCTCCCGTCGTATTTAATCTAGTCGATGAGCTTGCCTTGACCACTAGTCGTTTTTTTGAAGAAAATGGGCTCATTGGACTCGCCTTCGAATCTGGGCAACATGACAACCCCCAAGCCATCGATAATCATGAAGCTGCGATTTGGATTTTATTGGCCGAGGCGGGTTGTGTCAATCCCGATGAAATAGCAGATTTTGCTCAATATCCTAAGCGATTACAAGCAGCTACTCAGGCACTAGATCGCTACTTAAAAGTTACTTATCGACATCCTATCGAGCCTAGCGATGCCTTTGTGATGGAGCCCGGTTATGAAAATTTTCAGTTGGTCTCCTCCGGAGAACTCTTAGCTCACGATCATGAAGGCAAGATTTTTAGTCCCTCAGACGGGCAAATATTGATGCCACTTTACCAAAAACAAGGAGAGGATGGCTTTTTTATCATGAAAACATTGGATAAACCTCTTTTCTAGAAAAAGTTCATCCACTTAGACAAAGAATTTGTCCATCCATACAAGCAATACTTTTTTTTTAGAAAAAGTCGTCCATCTTTGCCATTCGATACACAGGAAATTCTCGACATACGTAATGATCAAACGTCTATATTTCGCATCCCTTTTCGGGATGACAGTTCTTTTTTCATTCTTTGCTAATTCCTCTTTCGCGGCGACCATTCAAGTTCCCGGCGATCAGCCCACGATCAATGCTGCTATGCTTGCTGCCAACAATGGTGATACCATTTTGGTCGCCAACGGCACTTACAATGGACCCTTTGTCATCAACAAAGCGGTAGTACTTACCTCAGAGTACATTAACTCAAGCAACCAACTAGATATCCAAAATACCGTCCTGCAAATGGCCGGTGCCGGTACTGTCGTGACGATTGATGCCATAGCGGGTAATACCAGTCGGCTAATCGGTTTTCGCATCATT
Organism: Bacteroidota bacterium; assembly: GCA_039024315.1. Taxonomy (GTDB): domain Bacteria; phylum Bacteroidota; class Bacteroidia; order J057; family J057; genus JBCAWW01. The sequence goes on along the minus strand of JBCCQN010000088.1, from coordinate 16,419 downwards.
GGCGGTGCTATTGGCGTCGATAATTATGCCGATGGTAGGATTCGAAATAATCAAATTATCAACAATCCTATCGGGATTGATATTCAAAATAACGCAGGGGGTACAGTCGAAGACAATATTTTCCTATTAAATAATACTGCAGGCATTCGCGTCGGAGACGCTCAAAATATCCAAATAGAGGACAATTTCTTCCAGCAAAATGGCGATGCTATCCAATGGATAGGGGACGGAAGTGGTACCATCGAGACCAATGATATCGCCAACCAATTTGGGATCGGGATCTTCATTTCCGGCTTACCTCAATTGATAGTTGAAGGCAATGATATCAACAGCAATCAAAGTGACGGGATTCGCATCCAACTCTCCAATGCTACAGTTGCCGGAACCCCAGACTTCAACATCCGCGACAACGAAATCCACAGCAACCCCCAAGACGGAATAAAGATCATTGATAATGTTGGCCCCGGAGCAGCAGATGTGCGTTTATGGATCGAAAGAAATCTCATCTACGATAATAATGCTGCTGGTATCGGCTGTCTTCAAAATGGTAATACTGTAGAGAATTACGAGGCTGCAAGCCTAAATGAAGAACTAGTCGTACTCAATAACACTTTTTCTGCCAACGATTACGGTATGTGCGGTGGGGACAATACCCTACTCGTCAACAATATTTTTCAAAATCACAGTACTACAGCCATCAAAAATATTGATGGTAACTCTACCGTGGCTTTTACCCTTTTCTTTGGAAATGGACTAAATAATGATAATTCGAATCTCGAAGCATATTCTTCTATTGTAGCTAACCCTCTTCTGTCTGCGACCTTTGTCCCCGCTCCTACTAGCCCGGCGGTTGATTTGGGCTTAGCCACCGTCGTCTGGCAAGATAATACCTTGGTTTTTGATGGCTTTGGCGATTTTACGGGCAACGGGCGTGATCTTGGGGCAGTAGAAGTAGCTGCTACTTATACTCCTGCTGTTCCTGTCCAGACGCAGCCTGCTAATTTGGCGAACAATCAGCTCATCGCTCCTACCTTCCAATGGACGGGGGATCTTGAGCATTATGAAATCGAAGTTTACCGTTGCCCCTCGGGAACGCCCCCAACCGCTAATTTGCAGCTCAATCAGTACACGCTCAAAGAAGGGCCAATCACTATTGGAGGAGTGCCCAATAATCTATCTGGAGCTACTTTTAATCCCCTTACTGCTACTTTCTTTACCGTCAACAATGGTGCAGAACTGATTTATGAACATGATACTACCAGTCTGCTGCTCAGAACGATTACCACTACTGGATTTGATGACCTTGAGGCGATTGTCCACATCGACGGTACCCAATATGCTATAACGGAGGAGAAGCGCCGACATATCGCTTTGGTCAATATAGACGCTGCCACTACCAATATCAATTATGCTGCCGCTACGATCATCCAACTGCCCCAAGCAGCTACCAATAATCAAGGCATAGAAGGGATTGCTTACGATCCGATCCATGAGATGCTCTTTTCCCTCAAGGAATCAGGACCTTTGACCCTCTATCAAAATCCCTATCCTACTTCTGTTTCTCATGCGGTCTTGCCTGATTATGCTTTCAATCTCGCTACCAGTGGCATGGCAGACGTGAGTGGGCTTCATCATCTGGGTATTTCTGATGCTGTGCAAAATATTGGGGTTCAGGATCATTTTCTGATCCTCAGCGATCTTTCCCGACGGCTAGAAGAGCGAGATGCACAAGGAAATTTGATTAGTACGCTTGACCTCGGTAATGGCGGTGCAAATGGCACTTTAGCTGTCCAGTTGGCTCAAGCCGAGGGCGTTACGCTTGATCAGCATGGCGAAATATTGGTGCTCAGTGAACCCAATACTTGGTATCGTTTTGCCCATCCTAATTGGAATACCTTAATCGGAGACTGTGAGCTTAGCTACCGCGCTATCGATATTACCGCCAATAATCACACTTTGCCTGCCAATACTTTAGCCTACAACACCCAGTATGTCTGGCGGGTAAGAGGCCGTAGAATGTACGAATGGAGTGATTGGTCAGGCTGGCGTAGCTTTACGACAGAGCCCAATCCTGATAATGTCGCTCCTAGTCAGCCCATCAACCTCGTCTCTCCCGCTCAAACTGCGACTACGGTGGATCTCACTTGGACGGCTTCTACAGATAATGTAGGGGTTGTGGGGTATTACATTTATGTTGACGGAGTCTTATACGATTCTAGCCTGACCAATACGGCTACCGTCTATGGTTTGGCCTTCAATACTTTTTATAACTTTCAAGTAGCGGCTTACGATGCTGCCGGCAATATCTCTGTCTGGAGTCCAGTCCTCAATGCCAGCACACTACCCAATCTTTCGCCTCCAGTAAGCTTGGTTTATCAAGTCAATGCTTCGGATGATGATGCCGAAGAATACATCACTACTGGCGTCATGAATTTGACCTCGACGGACTTAGAATTGGGGCAAGAGACAGGTAATTTGCAATATGTCGGACTGCGCTTCCCCGGAGTTGCTCTGCCGATTGGTTCGGTGATAATTAATGCTTATGTGGAGTTTACGGTTGACGAGAGTACTACTGCAGGTACCAGTGTGAATATTTGGGCCGAAGATATCGGAAATGCGCCAAGCTTCACGCTTGCCAATAGTGACATTTCAAACCGTACGCCTACCACCGCTACCCAAGCTTGGGTTCCTCCCATCTGGAATGTGGTAGGCCAAAGTGGTGCCAATCAACAAACCCCCAACCTTAATACCGTCTTACAAGAAGTCATAAACCGCAATGATTGGTCTACCGGCCAAGCCCTCGTCATTATTTTTGAAGGCCTCAATGGCCGCCGTACCGCCGAATCATTTGACGGTGTACCTGGTGCAGCGGCGCGTTTGGTGATCGAGTATGCAGAAGGTACCGGCCCTGTCTTGGCGTTGAGCGAAGCTGTAGTCGAAATAGAAAATGGCGATTGTCAAAATCAACTTAGCCTCCATATTGCCGAACCTACTAGCTGGTCCGAGGCTTGGATAGAACGTGCTGACCATCAGGGAAAGTTTGCCCATTGGCAGAGCCTTAGCCTCAAGGAAAATAGTATGCAGACCGTGGATCAATCTCCATTTCCCCAGTCCTATTACCGTATCGCAATGCGAGATCTTGAAGGCCAAATACGATATAGCAAGCTCAAGCTCGCCGAAAATCTCTGCCAATCATGGCATGTTTTTCCCAATCCCAATGCGGGTGAGTTGGCCTTTATTCAAATCGCTGTCGCGGAACGCTCAGTCCCATTAATCGTAGAAATATTTGATCTAAAGGGCCGCAAGCTGCTGCAAAAAGACCTTATAGCAACGGAAGGCCTCAATGAAATTCCGCTAAGTTTGCCTGACTTGCCTGCCGGCACCTATTGGCTCAGTCTGCAAGGCCCTAATGGACAACTCGGCCGGAGAGCCTTGCAGATAAAGTAAGGGTTTCCCAGCAGCACCAAACGTCTACATAAAGCCTCTGTGTCTCCGTGTCTCAGTGTTCAATTTTTAGTTTTGCCCACTGCTGCGCAGAACGCTCAGCCACAATGCTTGCATAAAGCCTCTGTGTCTCCGTGTCTCAGTGTTCAATTTTTAGTTTTGCTCACTGCTACGCAGAACGATCAGTCTTAAAGAAAATCTCCAAGGAGGCAAATCTAAAATTTCAACAACCTTTTTTGATAGAGCTGCTGTTTGTCTTTGACCATTAATAATTGATAAATTCCCGGATCGAGATGGGCAGTATTGAGCTGCATCGAAGACTCGGTGATCTCGGTAACAGCATGTACTTTTCCTAGTATATCGTAGATCCGAACTTCACCGCCTACAAAGGAAGCCGGTAGGCTGAGGTCCAAGCGTTCCCCGAAGGGATTAGGAAAAACCAGCACCTTCGCCTCATAATCGGCTAAATTGATCCAGTTGGTATATTCAAAATTACCATCAAGGTCGAGCATCTTCAATCTGAAAAGATCGTCCTCGCTAGCAAAAATACTACTGTAGGTGATGGGGCTATCGCTAAAACCAGCGGCTGGCTCAATCTTGACCAATTCGGCTAGGGTACCATCTGAGCTACTTTCAATCTCAAATTGTTGACTATTGCTTTCTCGCAGACTTGCCCATCGTAGCTCGACTTGCCCATTGGCTAAGCGACTGCCCTCAAAGTAGTTAAGAGTCGTCGGTAAACTTACTGCATTATTGGTTAGCAAAATGATCCAATCCTCAGTCCCAGCGTTCGGCGAAGCTGGCAAAGAAAAAGCATTGTTACCGGTAATCGTACTACTAGCTTGCAAAGCACCTCCATTACGGGGATCATACCAGCGCAAATCAAAATCGCTATTCGGTAGATCAATAGTGGGGGGATTATTGCCGTTTTCTACATAAACGACATAGTATTCATTGGTTTTTGCGAAACAATAGCCACTGCTGACAAGATTATCAGCGCTTGTCATTTCCCAAAATGGGATTTGTGAGTCAAAAAAGTCGATGGCATGTTTGGTATAATCCCACATTTGATCCCGCGAGCGCCAATCTTGGCAAGTGAGATCGCTATGAGGAAAGCCATAACCAAAGTAGTATTCTACTCCTGCGCCACCAGCCATCAGATTGCCCCAAAGGACGACTCTGCGAATGTCTTCTTGTGAGGCAGCCCCACCTGGCAAGTTGAAACCTTCAAAACCTTGATCGGGCGGTACGCCTTGATTGGCGGAGCCTTGCTCATCATTTGCTACCACCCAAGGAACTCCGGCGCTAGCCGAGGCATTAATCCAGTTTAGGGTGTGATTATGGACGTTATTCCAGCCCGTCTGGACGGAGGCACCAGTCAGCTCGGATTGAGTGCCTAACAAAGGGTTGTAAACCGCATTTTGTTGATTAGGATAGGAGTGGATTACGATATTATGGTCATAGGGATCGATGGCCTTAAGATAAGTGGCGTAAGACTTGATCAGGGATTGAGTAGGATCGCTGAGTTCGGACCAAATATCATTTTCCTCGCCAAGGTTCCAGTTGAGGGCGAGATGATGCCCAAAGCGGGCGACAAGTTCGCGGTAATACAGCATCCGTTCTACCCCCAATTGGCCCTGATCTAGCAATTGGTCATTCTCGGTCTCTTGGGTTTTGAAGTGCAGGTATAGGCCGAGCGAATCCGCATGTGCAAAGATAATCTCCCATTGGGCGAGTTTTGATACATCAAATCTCCGCCGGTCATCTTGGGGGCTAGTAGAGCCATTATTGCTGATGTAGGGGAAGACGTTGCGATCATCGCCATTGATATTCATGGTGAGAAAAGAAAATGCATTGACCCCTTTTGCTGCTAGGTAGTTGAGGGCGCCGATCAACTCTCTTCCTTTATCGCCCTGCCATTGGGGATCGCCTGGATTCCAATCTCCTAGATGAGGCGCCCAGCTTTTTAGTCGTCCCCCATTATTGGGAGTATTGTCAAAATCCTCATAGGCGAGGAGGTTTTCCGGTGCGTCTGCCCCTCCTTTGACAAAATATTTGCCTGAGCCAGCAAAACGTAAATAATGTTGGCCTACGTATTCTAGACGGCCATGAGCGCGGAAATCCCGCCCGCTTTTGTTGCTTGGCGCTACTGAAAAAGTACCATTTACACCGTCAAAATCGGTAGGCGTACCTTCAGTTGGATTGAGGGAAACGGCGATTTCGCTTCCAGTGCGGAAGGAGGCACTGTAAGTCCAAGTGCCCGTCAGGTCTGGGGCAAAGTGGCATCGCCATATATTGCCCCCGCTGGCACTGCTTTCGGCTGCGTCGCCATCAGCAGCAAAGTATCCCGGTACCAAATAGGTGGTGCCAGATGCTTGATGAGTAAAACTGAGGTTAAGGCGATAATCCAGAAATGGATTAAGGCTACAGGCTTCGTCGCTAGTAGGACCATCAAAGTCTAAGGTGATTTTGTGCCATTGCATTAAGCTGCCACTGATGCTTACGGCATTAGTTCCACTGCCACTACAGGCTGCTGGGGTTCCTGCTCCACTGTCGATGATAGTAAAATTGATACTAACTGGTGCACCAGCGATACCGCCTGCATTGCTACCACTATAAGCCGTAGCTGTAATCGAATAAGCCCCTACACTAAGGGCTTGACCATTGAAATTGCCTCCATTATCCCCAAATAAGGCATAAGGGGGGACACTCTCAGTCTGAAAATTGGCTTGGCCATTCCACCCAAAACGAACACTACCGGTCGGATCAGGCTGAGTGTAAGCGCGGATGTTGAAGGAATTGACTGGATAATTGTTCAGATCAATGACTAGTCCTTCAGTAAGGCTGAGGTAGTCGTTCCCGTTGGCGGGATTAACTAAGCTGAGGGAAGTGATCGTTTGAGCGCTTAGGGTATTTAGCGAAAGGATTAGGCAAGAGCAAAGCCAAATACAGAAATATTGGACTTTTGCCATAGGGGTAATTAATGAGCTACCGTAAAGTCCTTGCTTTAGTTGCTGAAATCAAGGCAGCAAAGGCGTTTTTCTTACATCTGCCTCCAATTTTATTTGTAATATGTGGTTTCAATCAATTTTACACACCCTTCAAACTATGTTCAAAGGAAAAACGGCTTTTCTACTTTTGTTATGTGGCTTGTTCTGGACCTTTCCAACTTCAGCACAAGAATTAAATACGGATCTATTAAAAAACTGGAAGGCACGTAGTATAGGCCCTGCTGGTATGAGTGGCCGAGTTACTACTATAGATGTTCTGAGAGACAATCCTGCGGTGATTTATATTGGTACGGCTAGTGGTGGGCTTTGGAAATCTGAGAGTGGAGGGATCACTTGGAAGCCGCTTTTTGATGAAGAAATCGTCCATTCTATCGGTGCATTGGCCATTGCGCCTTCTAATCCGGACATAATATGGGTCGGAACTGGTGAGGGAAACCCGCGCAATAGCCAAGCCAGTGGTTTTGGCGTTTATCGTAGCCTCGACGGCGGGCAAAGCTGGGAGGCCATGGGCCTTGAGAATACCCGCAACGTCCACCGCGTCATCATCCATCCCGAAAATCCCGATATCGTTTGGATTGGGGTTCAAGGTTCTGCTTGGGGGGAACATCCTGAGCGAGGAATTTATAAAACAACCGATGGTGGCAAGACTTGGCGGAAGGTGCTTTACGTCAACGAAAGCACGGGTATAGCAGATTTGGTACAAGATCCCCAAAATCCTAACAAGCTGATTGCGGCAATGTGGCAGTTTCGTCGCTGGCCTTGGACTTTCAAGTCTGGAGGCGAGGGCTCTGGATTGTATGTTAGTCATGATGGAGGAGAGAGTTGGACCAAGCGTAGCGATGCAGATGGTCTGCCCAAAGGTGAATTGGGCCGTATGGGACTTGCCATTGCGCCTAGCAATCCTAAGATCATTTATGCGATCATCGAGGCCAAGAAGAATGGATTTTATCGTTCCACCGACGGTGGGAAAAACTGGAAGCTCGTCAACGGCAAAGACGAGATCGGCAATCGCCCCTTTTACTACTCAGATATCTTTGTTGATCCGGTCAATGAAAATCGCATTTATAGCCTCTATTCAATGGTTTCTCTGAGTGAGGATGGGGGCAAGTCTTTTCGAGTGATGATTCCATATTCTGGGGTGCACCCAGACCATCATGCTTGGTACATCCATCCAGATAATCCTAATTTCATTATCGAAGGCAATGATGGCGGACTCAATATTTCGCATGATCGAGGCAAAACTTGGCGCTTTGTGGAAAATCTACCATTAGCGCAGTTTTATCATATCAACATTGATAACGAAATCCCTTACAATGTATATGGTGGTATGCAGGACAATGGTTCATGGCGAGGCCCTGCCTACGTTTGGCGCAGCGGGGGGATTCGCAATACCTATTGGGAAGAGCTATTTTTTGGCGATGGCTTTGATGTAGTGCCTGATCCCGAAAACAATCGTTATGGCTACGCCATGTCGCAAGGTGGTTCAGTTGGCCGCTACGATCTAGAAACCCGTTCGGCAAAGTCGATCCGCCCTACCCACCCTGAGGGTGAAGAACTGCGCTTTAATTGGAATGCGGCTATCGCCCAAGATCCTTTTGATGCTGCTACTATTTACTATGGCAGTCAATATGTACACAAGAGTACTGATAGAGGAGACAATTGGGAGATTATCTCCGACGACTTGACTACTAATGATCCGGAAAAACAAAAACAACGAGAAAGTGGAGGGTTGACCTTTGATGTTACCAATGCCGAAAACCATACCAGCATTATTGCGATTGCGCCTAGTCCAGTGGAAAAAGATTTGTTATGGGTAGGCTCTGATGATGGCCGTTTTCATGTCACCCGAGATGGTGGCGAAAACTGGACGGATCTGACCGCTAAAATGGGAGGGCTTCCCGCCGGAAGCTGGATTCCCCAAATTCATGCCTCCAATCATAGTGCAGGTGAGGCCTTTATTGTAGTTAATGACTACCGTCGCAATGATTGGACGCCTTACGTTTACTACACCGCTGACTATGGCAAAACGGTTAGGAGATTAGTGGGTGAAGGAGACGTTTGGGGCTATTGTCTGTCTATCATACAAGATCCTGTGGAGGAAAACCTACTCTTTCTCGGTACCGAATTTGGCCTTTACTTTAGCCTCAACAAAGGCAAGGATTGGCACCAATGGGAGCATGGCTATCCAACGGCCTCGACTATGGATCTTAAAATCCATCCCCGTGAGCATGATTTGGTCATCGGTACCTTTGGCCGAGCTGCCTTTGTTTTAGACAATATTCAGCCTTTACGGGTGATGGCGGATGAGGGCGCAGCAGTGCTAAGTGAAGCGGTTAAGGCTTATCCTGTATCTGATGCCTATATTGCACATACTGGACAAGCGGCGGGTACTCGCTTTGCTGCGGATGCGATTTTTAGTGGCCAAAACCGTTCTTGGGGTGCGCTGATACCTTATTCGGTCAATCCAGCCGCAGGCGTGGATAGTATCAAATCTGACACAGTTACATGTCTGATTTACAATGCAGCAGATGAACTTATCAGGACGCTGAAAACGATACCTGATACGGGCATGAACGTGCTGCGTTGGCGCTTGGACGAAAAGGGAGTGCGCTATTTTATGCGTGAACCTAGGCCAAATGCGCCTGAGCCAGGGGGGGCTAGAGTAATGCCTGGCACTTACAAGGTCAAGCTCAGTTATAAGGGCAAGGAATCTGAAACCAGTGTCAAAGTGCTATTTGACCCTCGCGTAGAAATCGATGAGGCAAGCATGATGGCTTATCGCGAAATGCAAGCCGAAGGTATGGAGATGGTCCAAGAAGCCGGCGAAATGATGGATGCGATTCGTAATGCTCGCAAGAGTATCAAACTTATCAATCAGCAGTTGCCTGAAGGGGATGAGGAAGCAATCAAGGAACTCAAACAGCTAGGTAAAGCGATGCAGGACTCCTTGAGTAATCTGGAAAATAGATTCCGTCCTAAGCCAGGTAAGGGGTATACTTCTGATCCGACGACTCTGAGCGCCAAACTTGGACCCATCCAGTATGGACTTTCTATGCCGGAGCCAGGTGGGCCTAACCAAACGATACAACGCCAATTCGAGCAAGCCAAAAAGACCTTTGGTGAGGTCAAAGCGGCTCATAATGATTTCTTTGAAAATGATTGGAAAGCCTATCGAGAGGCCGTTGAAAAGATCGAACTGAGTCCGTTTAAGGACTAGGAGAGAGAAAGAGGATATTTGGTCCCTATACCGAATATCCTTTTTTTATTGATACCTGCTCCGCAGAACGTTTATCCCTTGCGGCATGCATGCCACAGCTACGGCAGGCCTTGGGAGCGGCGTATTGCATAGGCCGCAGGAAGAACAAAAGAAACTTCTGGGAAGAGATAAGCGTTCTGCGAAGCAGTAAGTCAAAGACAAAACACTTCTGTCCCCTTGAGGGTCCGAAGCACCTTTGTAGTTCTAAGCCTGCTGCGCAGAACGATTATCTCATTAGGCATTTCGGCTCCCGATAACTATCGGGACAATGGGACAATCTATTTGTCATGCTGAGCGCAGCCGAAGCACCTTTATAAGTCTAAGCCTGCTCCGCAGAACGCTCAGTCTCCCACCAAAATTTTCCGATTGAGGACAGCTTGCCCTTGTCTGATTTGGAGGAGATACACCCCTGCGGGGAACGCTTGGGTCGATAATCGGAAGATCTGATGAGGAGGAGCCGTTTTTTGGGTTATACTTTGAGCTTGCAGATTCAATAGCTCCACTTGATAAGACTGAGCGTTCTGCGCAGCAGTCCTAATCTCAATCATACTCCCCATCTGACTGATCGCAAATGCGTCTGATAATTCCGCTTCATTGGAAACTAGAAAGCTCTCACAGTTTTGTGGCATAGTATCGCTTGGAAGGGCAAAGAGAGTTTGTCCGTTGAGCTGCATGCTGTGGACATTGTCGTAGCACAAACAGCTGCCAGTGCCAAAAAATAAGCCCTTGCTGGAACCAAAGCCTTCGTAAATACCTGCTCCCCATGGATTGTCGTTTAATTCAAAATATCTTATCGGCCGGCCATTTACATAAAGGGTATCCACCCCAGATACATAAGTGTTGGGCTCTACATTGACCCCATAAAGGTCTGGATCTAGCACGCTACCCAAGCCGATATTGAAATCATACAGCAAACGAGCGGCACTATCAAGGCTGTGGCGATAAAAAAGTTGACGACCAAGGCTATCATGGCGGAGGAAAAACTCTCGGGCGACCGAATTGATTTGATTGGTGCTGAGTTCGCATACAGGCCTCCAACTTTCGCCATCAATTTCTACGCTTTCGCCTACGGTAAAAAAATAGTCCTCTCGATTGCCACCATTTACGTCCAAAGTGATCTCATGCCATTGAAAGCTTGTCTCCAACATAAAATTGGGGTAAGCCAAGGTATTGGTATCCTGATGGCAAGCTAAGCTGTCTGCCACATAAATTCCTCTTTGAAGGTCAGTATAACAAGCAAAATTACCCCAATAACCCGCCAAGCATTGCACTTCAGAGCGTCCCCAAAACCCTTGATCGCTGCCTATGCCTTCGGTGATAGTACCCAAAATCCAATTAGTAAATAAGAGGGTGTCCCATACATTAGAAGTGTGAAGTTGTTTGAGGGAGAAACCATTTAGGTTTATATAGGAAACGGAATCAATAACTGCCTGAAAGACATCATTTTGGGCTGGGGGACTGCCGCAACTGATTTCATAATAATGTTGCTCGTAAGGGACATGGTATTCGAGGGTATCTCCAGCTTGAAGCGTAAAATCTACAAATAGCTGGAAAGTACTATCCCGCCAAATCCATACCTTCTGATTATCAGAGCGTAAAATGACTTGGCTCGCTAAAAGGTCATTTTTCTGTAAAATGACAGCTTCCAATCCCTGAATATTGGTATCGCCCACCACATTGAGTTGATAGCTGTAAGGCCCTTCTAAAAAAGGGGGGGCGAATTGGAAATCGCGGTAAGTCCATTGGTCCCCGATTTGGAAAAAGTCTTGTGCTTGGAGGCTAATTCCCAGCAGGCAGAAGCTGAGAATAAGAGTCAGTGTTTTCATGTTGTGCTTTTATGTGTTAAGGATAGTGCTTAGTTGGGATTGACCCAGACTTTTTCTGATCTGAATTCAGTTCGGCCAAGTATCCTGACAGCGTACACATTGGGCGTCCAGCCTTGGATGGGGATATCAAAGGGACTTGATTCGCGAATAAGGTCTTCAAAAAGAATGCGTCCGCTAAGATCATAAACCTGTACTTTGAGGGGCAGCTCTAGGCTATTGGTCGATGAAATTCTAATGGCATTTTCTATGGGGTAAATTTCGGCCAAGCCAAAATTGAAAGGCCCACAGCCATCCGCAATGCGGATATGAAAGCACTCTAAATCACCTATGGTATAACCCATGGTATAACCGGGGTCATCGATACACTGCTTGTCTTGAAAGCAACGTAAGTTGCCGGGATAGTTGATGTTGCAGGGTTCTGCAGAACGGCCAAAGAAGCCATATTCGCTACCCAAAACTTCAGTAGTGAGGCCTAATTCCCATTGGTTAAAATCAAGGCCTTCAATAGCCCGAAAGTGGAGCTGTTTGAAAATGGTATTATCCACAAGTAGCTCACTGATGCTATCGACGACCGCTCGGGCCCTGAAATCTCCTTCCGCTTCGACTCCACAGTGGATATCAAATACGATTTGATTGCGGGGGATATGATAGGTCATGCTATCTCCGACTTGTAGCCCAAAATCGCAGAAGAGTTTCCATTGCTCGTCCTCCCTAAAAAAGAGCTGCTGTTGCTCATACAACATGATGGCTTCCGTAGAGGCATTGCTCATACTCACATTGGCGAATGAACTGATAATACTGGCTCTTTGTCCTTCAATAATCGTATCTCTAAAACTATTAACAAAAGGAAGGTTGAAGCCATTTTGGGCTACGGGAGATTCTTGGCTACTAGGTGTATAAGTCCACATAGCGTGGGTATTGATCCGTAGGTTTTGAGCAGTAAGCAGGCTGGTCATACTCCCCAAGATCAGGACAAATAGAATACGTATAAGCTTAAGCATAGCTTGATTTATTGGAAAACGATTTTACTTTGACCAAGGCGTCTACCATCGACTAAGACTTCAATGAAATAGATCCCTGCGGCCCAGTTTTTTCTTTTTATTTCTATGTTCTCTGCTCGAGAACGCTCAGTCCAGAGACTTTGTCCTTGTAAATTACGCAGGATGATTTGGCGTTCCTCCGCATTGGGATTGGCGTAGCTAATCGTAGCGCTTGCCAAGCTTGGATTTGGAGATACGCTAAGCGTCAACTTTTGCTTAGGTACTTCCAGGGAGGTATTTAACAAGCAAGTGTCTAACTGCTGAGCCCGCAATGATTGATAAACAAGTAGGTCATCTTTGTGATGGCAATTGACTGTAGTAACCCCACAGGCGTTAAAAGCAGGCATCAAGATAAAGGAGGCTGCCCCCGTACCTTCAATCCAAGTGATTTCGGAATTTTCCAGCCAAGCATTGGTCCTTATGCTATTGAGTACGATGAGTTTGACGCTATCACGAAACCAGGAGTTTTGGGTACAATTAGTACTGCTAGTCTGGTATTCGATGGCCTCAACTTCTAGGGTATCTTGGAAGAAGCCTCCACCCGGATAAGTGTCTTGGGATTGGACGATAATGGTATCTCCCACTTGCAAATCAAAACGATAGAGAAACTTCTCTTGAGTTAAATCGAAATTACCCTCCGAGTCCGCTTCAAAATAGGACAAACTTTGCTGACTAGTATCCTCCTTTAGATAACCCATCAGATAAAATGGATTAGGCACTGCATTATTGTTCCTCTGTATGAGTGGCCAGTATTGAATACTGTCGATCAGTGTATCTGGACCGGTAAAAAAGAGTTCATCTATCGAAATACCCGGCCCAAAGGTATTAACGGACCACTCGTTTTTCTCGCTTAAGATAGGTCTGTAGCTCTGACTATAGATATTACTAGTCAAAAACAAACTCAGGCTGATGAGGATGCTATATTTCATGGCTTACTGAAAAATGATTTTACTTTGCCCAAGGCGTCTGCCATCGGCGATAACTTCTATAACATAGACACCTGCGGCCCAGTTTTGTCGAACGATTTCGATGTTCTCTGCTCGAGAACGCTCAGCCCAGAGGCTTTGCCCCTGTAAATTACGCAAGATGATCTGCCGTTCTTCGGCTTGTGGATTGTCATAGCTGATCTTTAGGCGATTGAAAGCAGGATTTGGATAAGTCTTGATCTCTATTGTTTGACTGAGTTCATCCTTGATACTCCAGGGAAATCCAAAAGGCCCTGCATCCCAAACTGATTCAGTACTTACATGGGGATCAAAAGGATCGGACCAACGAGCATCATTTAAAAAGACCGAATCTGAAAGAGTTTTTAAAAAGGCGATGAGGGCCTCTGACTCCTCGCTAGTGAAGTTGAATTGCTTGGGTTTACCTTCACTGTCAACTAAAAAGGTATCCAGATTAGGATTGGCTTGGATCCCTGTACTATAAAAGGCAATTACTTCTTCTAGCGTTTGTAATCTACCGTCGTGCATATAGGGTGCTGTAAACTCAATATTGCGCAATGAAGGAGCTTTGAACTTGCCTAAATCTTCCTCATTAGAGGTAACCGCTGCAAAGCCTATTTCAGTATTGTCGAGGTTAATGCCATTGTTACGAGGTTCTCTCGTTATAAAAAGTTCGCCAGTATGGCAGGTCTGGCAATGGGCGTGAAAGAGGCTTTTGCCAAGATTTTCTTGATCCGTAAAGGAGAAGAAAGGGTCCTCAAAATTAATGCCCCAGATGTTCCAATTTCGTTCCCAATCGTATTTTGACTGGAAGGAAACCATTGAGCGTACAAATTGCCCAATAGCCTTCATGCTTTGCTCAGTATTGATCGTACTATCGCCAAAAGCTCGGTAGAATAGCTCTGCATAAAAGTCGGTGTCTCTGAGTCGCTCATTGAGGATAGCGGTGTCTAAGTTCATTTCGATGCTGCTGGTGATGGCCAGTAATATCTGGTTTCGCATGGTGTCAGCACTACTATCCCAAAAGAATTTTCCGGTGGCTGGGATGCCTGCATTGCTTAAGCCTATGGAATTACGAATCCCTTTTTCACCATGTTGGCCTGAACTGACTGGTGCTGGATCCGCAAAACCAAATTCTTGCACGTGGCAAGAAGCACATGAAACCGTCCGGCTAAGAGAAAGGCGAGTGTCATAAAATAATACTCGCCCAAGCGTAGCACCTTCATTGGTGATGCCATTGTCTATTGGAGCGTAAGTGAGAAAAGGGATATCCGGATCAAATTCAAAGTGCATGGGAATCGTGAAGAAGGTATAATTGGAGGGCCAGTAGGGTAAAAGCGGCGAGTCCAAGCGATCTGTAAGAGTCCCAGAAGTCCCTCCTAATAGGACTATCCCTAAGAGAGACAAGCAAAAACTGCTGAGAAGAAGATACTTTTTCATGCTTATTGGCTGTAGGTACATAAGCAAAATCAGCAATAGCCAATAAGACTTAAAGGACGATTTGGGGTAGGTGTAGGGAAGGGTAAATCATAAATTAAATTTAAATAATTGTTATTCAGTGAGTTATGTTATGATAAAATGAAAAAAGTAGAGCCCATGCAAGGAGGCTCTACCTTATAAAAGAAAAATGTACTTACAATTTGCTTAGAACTCTCGTCCGAGTATAATGTGAAACTGATGGCCAGATACCTTGTCATCTGTCTCATTTACTTTGTCAAAGCCATAGCCCCAATCAACTCCAAATAGTCCGATATAGGGGAGATTGGTTCTGAAGCCCAGCCCTGCTGAACGCTTAATATCTAAAGGATCAAATTCCTTGAAGCCATTATAGCCATTGCCAGCTTCTACAAACCCGAGTACCCATAAGGGATAACTCTGTGGCAGGGGCACCTTGTACCGTAGTTCCGCGCTGTAGCGGTGGTATAAAGGATAATTCTCGTCATTATTGCTAAACACCTGAGGGGCATA
The DNA here is from genome assembly GCA_039024315.1 of Bacteroidota bacterium. Classification (GTDB taxonomy): domain Bacteria; phylum Bacteroidota; class Bacteroidia; order J057; family J057; genus JBCAWW01. The sequence continues at coordinate 930 of JBCCQN010000088.1, read as the reverse complement.
ACCGCGCAATGGCACAAGGTCAATCCCCATAAATCCTCCATTGGCTGCCGCATTGATGCCATAACCACCCATAGAAAAACGTTCGAAAGGCGAAGCTGGACCATCTCCATAACTGCCTACATAGCCCCCCTCTGCATGCAAGCGCATCACAAGGCTTTTGTCGCGGGTCAAGGGCTGGTAAATATCGCCTCTGAAGCGCCACTTGTGATACTCTAGTAAGTTGTAGGTCTCAGCTGGTCCTGCATTAGGATTGGGCTCTTCATCAGTAAAAAGACTGTAGGGTGGCGTTACCGATAATTTCAGAGAGAAGTCTGAACCGCTAGTGGGAAAGCTGACATCATCCAAAGTGGTGCGGCGAATTTCCTGATCTAAGGTGATAATATTAACAAAGGCTCGGTCCGTGCCCTCAAAGACAGGGTAAAGTGCTGAGGGATTTTCTATATCATAATAGCGGTAGCTAAGTGAGGCAAAGTAGCGAGTGAAATCATCCGGAATATTGATGCGGGTACCAAAGTCCAAGGAGGCTGAATAAGCTTTAGATCTAAACTCCGCTTCGCTGTCATTGGTGCTAATCAAAGCATTGTAAAGAACGTAATTGGTACTGAAGCCTAGCAGATTAGGCTTTTTGCCTCCCAGCCATGGCTCTTGAAAAGTTAAGCCAAAATTGGTGTAGGATTGACCATTACTTTGAACCGCGAGACTTAGTTGCTGGCCATCGCCGCCTGGCAATGGCTGCCAAGACTTTTTATCAAAAAATCGCTTGGTGGAGAAATTGTTGAGCACCAACATAAAGGTTCCCGTCAAGCCACCGCTAATCAAATTGTCGTTGTTGTCATAAACTTTGGGGGCCCAACTGCCTCGGAATTGAAACTGATCAGATGACTTTTCTTCTACTACATATTCGATATCTACTGCTCCTGTCTCCGGATC
>JBCCQN010000087.1:0-30798 GCA_039024315.1 Bacteroidota bacterium | reverse complement strand
TGCGGCTTTGATTGCATATGACTTCTTGGACCAAAAGCCGACAATTGGTCCTTATTATCACAACAGCTTAATGAAGAATGACCTCTCTATTTTAGCAATATAACTTTGGGGAAGTTCGGAATAAAGCCCAAACTCAGGTTGCTTAAGGTATTCCGGCTTCGCCGAACGCTCATCCCTAAAGATCCCAGCAGGCGCGCCTTAGCCGGAATGACTTTTGAGGGAATTACCATAAACCATTCAAGTCATCCCGGAAATGCGAAGTATGAGCATTATCCGGGATCTTAGAAATCATCACACGCTGCGCGGAACGATCATCCCAAAGATCCCGGCTCGCGTGCCTTGGCCGGGATGACTTTTCGGGGAAAATCACCCTAAACCATCCCAGACATCCCGGAATCATGAAATGATATCCGGGATCTTAAATATCCTCCCACGCTGCCCGCAACGATTATCTCACCCTCTGAAAGCATCAAAATTCAGCCCCCCAAGCCCAATCCAAGCAGTTTTATTCTTACCACAAATGCTTTTTCCCTGCTTATTCTTTACCCTCTGAGGTTTGGTAACGGTTTTACACTTCTAAGTATCAATTTCCGCTCAGAAATTTTTCTATATTGTTCTGGCTTACATTTTTGTCCAAGTTGAAAGATTAGCGAGACCTATTTACTACTATGAGCAGAAAAATGAGAATGGGCATGGTCGGCGGCGGTCGAGGTGCCTTTATTGGAGCCGTGCACAGGATTGCGGCCGCCATGGATGGCGAGATTGAACTCGTATGCGGGGCCTTTAGCAGCAATCCCGAAAAATCCATCGCCTCTGGGCGCGATCTCTACCTACCCGAAGATCGCTGCTATGGCACTTATCAAGAAATGATAGAAAAAGAAAAAGCATTACCCGAAGGGGAACGCATGGACTTTATCTCTATCGTTACGCCCAACCACATGCACGTGCCGCCAGCTATCATGGCTTTGGAAAACGGATTTCACGTCATCTGCGATAAGCCCTTGGCCTATAGCCTAGAAGAAGCCAAAAAGCTCAAAGAAGTAGTCGATCGTACGGGCTTGACTTTTGCCTTAACCCACAACTATACGGGTTATCCTATGGTCAAGCATGCCCGCGATATGGTCAAAAACGGGGATCTTGGCAAGATCCGCAAAGTGGTGGTCGAATATCCTCAAGGCTGGCTTTCCACCTTTGCCGAAGGCACTGGTAATAAGCAAGCCGATTGGCGGACCGATCCTAAGCGTTCTGGCGCAGCCGGCTCAATGGGAGATATTGGTACGCATGCCGAAAACTTAGCTGAATATATCACCGGTCTCAAGATCACCGAACTATGCGCAGACCTAAGCATCTTCGTCGAAGGACGCAAACTCGATGATGATGGCAATGTGCTCCTTCATTTTGACAATGGCGCCAAAGGTATCCTCCATTGTAGCCAGATTTCTAATGGCGAGGAGAACGATCTCAACATCCGGATCTACGGAGAAAAAGGCGGCCTCAGATGGCACCAAATGGAGCCTAATACGCTTGAAGTGATGGATCAGGAGTCAAAACGCATTCTACGAACTGGTAAAGGAGCCCTAAGTGAAGCCGCCATGGCCAATACTCGCGTTCCCGCAGGGCATCCCGAAGGTTATCTCGAAGCCTTTGCCAATATCTACCGCAATTTCGCGCGTACCCTCCGCAAAAAGATGATCGGCGAAAGCCCTTCTGAACTTGATCTCGACTTCCCAGATATCAATGATGGTGTGAGAGGTATGGCTTTTATTGAATCCGTAGTAGCCTCCGGCAAGACTGACACCAAATGGTTTCGCTTTATTGACTAATTCTCAAAACGCAAATAATAAATCTTCTTGATGAAAACGATTAAAGGACCCGCTATTTTCTTGGCGCAGTTTATGGGAGACGAAGCTCCCTTCAATAGTTTTGAAAGTATCTGCAAATGGGCCGCTGACCTAGGCTATATCGGGGTGCAAATCCCGACTTGGGACGATCGCTGTATCGATCTCGAAAAAGCTGCTACCAGCATGACCTATGTAGACGAAATGAAAGGCATTGCCGCCGATGCTGGGGTTCAAATCACTGAGCTTTCGACTCACCTTCAAGGTCAGTTGATCGCAGTACACCCTGCTTATGATGTGATGTTTGATGGCTTTGCCCCTAAAGAAGTGCATGGCAATCCAAAGGCACGTACCGAGTGGGCCACTCAACAATTGAAATGGGCTGCGCAAGCGAGCAAAAATTTTGGTTTGAGTGCGCACGTAACCTTTTCCGGTGCTTTGCTCTGGCCTTATATGTATCCATGGCCGCAGCGTCCTCAGGGTCTGACCGGAATGGGTTTTGAAGAATTGGCCAAGCGTTGGATGCCATTGGTACATGCGTTCGACGAAGTCGGCGTTGACCTCTGCTACGAAATCCACCCAGGGGAGGACCTGCACGACGGTATCACCTTTGAGCGTTTTCTCGAAGCTTGTGGCAATCACCCACGCGTCAATATGCTCTACGATCCAAGCCATTATCTCTTGCAGCAAATGGACTATCTGCAGCATATTGATATCTATCATGAGCGCATCAAAATGTTTCACGTCAAAGACGCTGAATTCAATCCAACGGGGCGCGCTGGTGTCTATGGCGGCTATGCAGGTTGGGTAGATCGTCCCGGTCGTTTCCGTTCTTTAGGCGATGGCCAGATTGATTTTGCCGGAATTTTCTCTAAGTTATCTCAATATGGCTATGATGGCTGGGCTGTACTCGAATGGGAATGCTGCATCAAGTCTTCGCAGCAAGGTGCCGAAGAAGGTGCTCCTTTTATCGAAGCTCATATCATCAATGTAACCGATAAAGCTTTTGACGATTTTGCGGATAGTGGCGCTGATGACGAAGCCAACCGCAAGATTTTAGGCTTTTAAAATGATGGATAGTAGCGGCAAAGTCCTGAGAGCTTTGACAGATGTGTCGTAATTGTCAATTACAAGCTTTCAATATTTTTATATCTTACAATATGGAGAAAGTGGTTAAAATCATCGGCCTACATGATCAGCAATCTGATTTAAAATATTGGCTGACTAAAACTCCTCAGGAGCGTCTTGCTGCAATCGAAATCCTTCGTGTTCAATATGTCCGAATCAAACGTATTCAGCCCAGACTTCAGAGAGTTTGCCGAATTATTAACTCGGCATAAAGTTAAGTATTTAATTACAGGTGGCTACGCTGTTGGCGTCTATGGCTATCCAAAATATACTGGTGATCTCGATTTTTGGATCGAGTCCTCCCGCAGCAATGGAGAAAAACTAGTAGCAGTTTTTAAAGCCTTCGGACTGGAATCTTTTGGTGTAAAAGTCGAAGATTTTAATAAGCCTTAACAGATCATTCAAATTGGATATCCTCCTTTTAGAATTGATATATTAACTAGTATTGACGGCTTGACTTTTGAAGAAGCTTATCCAAACAAGAATGAAGTGGAAGTAGATGGTATGCTAGTAAGTTTCATGGGGCTAGAAGATTTAAAAACCAACAAAAGGGCTTCTGGAAGAGAAAAGGATTTGGAAGACTTAAGAAATCTACAACGGAAGGATAAAACTGAAGAATAAGTAGTGTCCCCGTTATTACAATTGAAAAACAAAAATTCGGTTCGCAAAATGCAAATACGTTTGTTATTCTTGGTTTTTCTAGGCTTATGCATGGGATTCAAAGGTTCTGGTGATGACGAACCCATTGTGCGTCCGCTAGATCCCTTTGTGTTTCGGACCACTTTGGACGATCGCCCACGCATGATTTCACTAGCCTTGCACCCAAAACTATGGGTGGCTTATGACGCGGCCACCTGCAATCTCTACAAAGCTTGGAACGGCAAGATCAATTTTGACGGCACTGTCTTTAATAATATCCCGGGGCCGCAGCCGACCTCTGAGGGTTATACTTTTATCGGCTACGCCGAACGCGAAACTCGTTGGCGAGTAATCGTGGATGGTAAAACGATTGTACCTAAGACGCATTTTCTGGGCTATACCATTTTGGACAAAAAGGTAACCTTTAACTTTGAGTTAGAGTTGCCCGACGGGCATCGCATCAAAATGACGGAATACCCAGAGTATGATGAAAAGAAAAGTGGTGCGATGACCGGATTAGTACGCATCATCACTACCGACAATGTCCCTAAAGGGGTCGAGGTAGTACTACCTGTGGTTTATGATGCCATGCTATTTCCCGGCGATATCAAGACGGACGGCAAGATGAATAAAAAGAGCAAAGTAAAACGCCATTTCGATTGGGGTTCAACCTACGACTTTGAAGGAGAGTTGCTACTCAATAGTAACGAGCCTACCGAGTTGAGAACTTTTTTCGCTTTGAACCCTGAAGATGTAATGGGAACGAATTAATATTAAAGATTACGAGACTTCCTTAGGATGAAAGGCCTAATTTGGCTAAGATTCTAAGGACACACTTTATTTCTACTCACGTTGAAAACTACTAAACTATGACGAACGAAAGACGATTGTTTCTGGGTAGCTGTTTTGCCCTGATAACAACTGCGCTATCCTTCAGTATCAGAGCGGGTATTTTGCCTCAGCTGGGTACTGAGTTAGGATTGAACGCAGAGGAACTTGGTCAAATCAACTCCATGTGGTTTTTTGGTTTCCCGATCTCTATGATCGTTGGGGGATTGATCTATCACTCAGTTGGTGGCAAAATCATCATGCAATTTGCCTTTTTTGCCCACGCGATCGGTATCCTGATGACGATCTATGCCGGTAGCTTTTGGATGCTCATGATTTCTACCTTTTTGGTAGGACTTGGCAACGGCTGTACTGAAGCCGCTTGTAACCCGATGATTGCCGATGCTTATGAAGGCAATAAGATGAATACCATGATGAATCGCTTCCATATGTGGTTCCCAGGTGGTATCGTAATTGGTAGTGTACTTTCCTTCTTCATGACAAATTGGGAGATGAGCTGGCAATCACAAGTATGGTTGATCATGATCCCTACTTTGATCTACGCTTATCTTTTCTGGGGCCAAGATTGGCCAAAAGCTAAAGTACAGCAAGCAGGTACTTTGAGTGGCAACTTGACTGCAATGGCTACGCCATTGTTCATCTTCATGGCCTTCTGTATGTGGTGGACAGCCCAATCAGAATTTGGTCCTACTCAGTGGGTAAACTTCATCCTTGAGTCTAGTGGGGCAGAGCCAATGCTCGTTCTCGCTTTGATTACGGGTACCATGGCAGTAGCTCGTTACTTTGGCGGTAATGTGGTACATCAATTCAACACCACCGGTGTATTGCTAGGATCTGCAGTTCTTGCCTTCATCGGCTTGTTCCTCTTTACCCAAATTACCGGAACAGTTGTATACGGTGTAGCTATAATCTTTGCCTTAGGGGTAGCTTACTTCTGGCCAAACATGATTGGCTTTATCGCCGAATATATCCCGAAGAGCGGTGCCCTTGGCATGTCGATCGTAGGAGCAGTGGGTATGTTGTCTTCCTTCTTCATGCAGCCGATCATCGGTGGCTGGATCGACGGCAACCGTGCAGCTGGAGAAAGCCAAGGCCTGACAGGTACAGAATTAGAACTCTTTACAGGTCAAGAAACCCTCACTACTATGTTGGCCTTCCCAGGTATTTTGATCGTAATGTTTGCGATCCTGTTTTTCTGGATGAGAAACCACACCAAAGAAACTGCTACTGCTGAGGTTGCCGAAGCAGTACACTAATAGGATTTTCTCTATCTTTCATAAGATATGCAAGCCGTAGAAACTTCGTTTCTGCGGCTTTTTTTGTTTATTGCTAGATACGAATGTTAAAACACCTCTTAAAAACACTCTTGATGAAAAGAATTTTATCCTTTCTATTACTATGCTATTGCTTCCTCAGTGTGAGTTTCGCTCAGCTAGGAACGAATCGCAACTTGACAATCGTCGAGGCCAGCACCGGTACCTGGTGCGTATTCTGTCCTGGTTCCGCTTTAGCTGCCAAAGACATGATTCAAGAAGCTGACAAAGTAGCTGTCCTAAAATACCATAGTGGCGATCCATATGAAACTAGTGAGTCTGATGCTCGCATCGACTTCTACAACATCACCGGATACCCGACTACTTTTATGAATGGTACGGAGGAAATCAATGGTGGTAGCGCTGGAACCTCTATTTACAACAATTACTTGCCTGTTTACAATATGACGCAGGCGGAAACTACACCGATCGAGTTTAGCATGGAGGTAACCCCCTTCTCGGCTCAAAACTATACCGTCAAGATGAAATTTGCCAAAGTTTCTTCTGCATCGACTAATAACTTGGCCCTACATCTTGTAGTTACCGAATCTAATATTCCTGATTCTTGGTTTATCATTGACGATGTCAGTTTTGCCGTTCGCGATATGATCCCAAACGAAAACGGTACTGCTATCAGCCTAACCAATGTAGGCGATGTGGATTCTCTTACTTTGCCTATCACTTTGAGCAGCAACTGGGTTCCCGAAAATGTTGAGATTGTGGCCTTCATTCAGGACATGAGCAGCAAAAAAATCTACAATGGCTCCAAGGCGCCAACTTATGCACCTACTGGCGCTTATGATCTAGACGTTGAGAAAATTGTTAATGAAGATGAAATCTCAGCTTGTAATGACGCTTTTGCGCCAGATTTCCTAATGATCAATAATGGTTCAGAAGAGCTAAGCTCTTTCGATGTCAAGTATAGCATCAACGGTGGCCCTCTTAGCACTTACAACTGGACCGGTAGCATCAAGTTTTACGATAGAGCGCGTATCGCCCTTCCTCCGATCAGCTACACCAATCAAAAGGATAACGAGCTAAAAGTGATGATTGAGAATATCAATGGCGTAGCAGATTCTGCCAACAATCAAGAAATTATCAGAAACTGGTCTGGAAATATCAGTGCTTTTGGTGCGCATACTTTATTGATCCAGCCAGATCAATTTGCGAGCCAAAACAACTGGATCGTAAAGAGCCAGCAATTTGGTATCCTTGCCGGTGGCGGCCCTTATACTGACGGCAACACTAGCGTAATCGTTGAGAGCATCAACCTACCCGTGCTAGGTCCATTGGAAAAAAACTGCTACTCTTTCGAAATCTATGATACGGGGGGCGATGGATTCGTAGGTGGCTCTTACTACCTCATCAATGCCTTTGGTGATACCATTGCTTCTAATGCTACCGGTGAGTTTGGTGCCAATGAAACTACCGACTTCAACTTGACTTGGTCTACCGATATCGAGCAGGAGCTCACGCCTCAGTTTGCCCAAGTATTTCCCAATCCGAGCAGTGGTCTGTTTCAGGTCCAGCTAGCTGAACGCCCACAACAAGCTTTCGATTGGCAAATCTTCAACCTCAACGGTAGCTTAGTGGCTCAAGGTTCTACTCAGCAACAAGAGCTTAGCCTCGACCTGAGCGATCAAGCCAACGGCATCTACCAAATCGTTCTGCGCAGCAGTGATAAAATGTGGTCTCAAAAGCTGATCAAGCACTAAGACCTGACAAAATATTTCATCAAAACCCATGTAGGAGTTTCCTATGTGGGTTTTTTGTATTTGGTGGACTGCTGCGCAGAACGCTTGTCTCTAGGGTGCGGCATGCATGCGCGCACCTACCGTCTATTCTTTTCGAGCGAGGCTCGATAATCGGGTTGGATTTAGTTGCGACAAGGCATTGCCTTGTCGCGTCCTGGGATAATCGTTCCGCGTCCCGAAAGCTTTCGGGAGTAAGCCATACCCAAAGGTACCTAACTGTAATAAAAAATAGCGTTAAAAAAACGTAGCGGCACAATCCCGAAAGCTTTCGCGGATGTGCCGCCCATAATCATATCAGGCATAAAACACTAGTTAACAAATAGATAACCATTATCCCAACACCAAATTTCGTCTCAACATTAAAAAAATGAAGCCCGGCCAGAAGGCCGGGCAACTACCAATACACCAAACTCAAGTGCTTCTTCAGTAGCTTGTAAGCTCCTCAGAAATCCTTCCTAAAAGTCTTTGATATCTTCTATTGCCGGGATCAAGGGTGATCGCTTTGCGGGCATCATTCTCAGCGCTGGCATAACGGCCAAGTTTGCGGAGAAGTTCGGCACGCACGGCATAAACATCTGCGTTTTGTGGGCTCAATCGTAGAGCTTCGTTGTAATCAGCAAGGGCTTTTTCATTATCGCTCTGGCTGACATAAAGGGCTGCGCGGTCCAAGTAGGCGTTCATCAATCCAGGATCAAGACGAATGGCGTGGCTAAAGTCGGCGAGGGCTTCGCTTTCTTGCTTGAGCATTTCGTAAGCTACGCCACGTTGGTGGTAGAGGCTAGCTTTGTCAGGATACTGTCTGATAAACTGTGTGTACTCATTGACAGCGGTCATCAGTTGTTGCATCTTCTCGCGGTTGCGGCGACGTTGCTCGGCGGCGAGTTCTGCTTCTTTTTCGGCCAAGAGTTTTGTGATGTTTTTACGATCCGACTCTTTGGCGAGTAATTCCTGCGGACGAGGTAGAGAAAGAGGTGTGTCCATTTCCGCTAGCAGGGCCGCAGTATCAAGATTAGGCAAAAGTGTCTTTTGATTTACCGGCTCTTGGGTCTTATTTTTCGCGTTTTCGGTGTAGGATTCCTTAAGCATGCCTGCCAACATTTTGGCTTTATTATGCTTGGGCTCTAGCTCCATTACTTTTTCGAGGTCATAAACCGCGAGGTCTATACGACGTTGTTGCTGATAAAAACGGCCTCGGCTGTGAAAAGCACCAGCGTTTTCAGGATTCAAACAAATCGCCTCATTGTATGACTGTAGGGCTTTGTCGTCTAAACTCAATCCTTGATAGCACTTGGCCATCATGTGATGGATGACCGATGAAGTGTATTCATCCTTGTTATCAATCTCGTTGAGATAGCTCAGGGCATTGCGATAAGATTCGGCATGCAATTGGGCGAAGCCCATGATCCATTTACTTATATCGGCCTGATGGCCAGCAAAAGTGCCTTGCTTTAAATCCTCACTTAAAGCTTGCTTACCAATATGCTCTCTCAATAGGCTACTCATCTCTTGATAGCGCTCTTCCATAGAGAGATAACGCAATACCACTTCGTCTGCATCTCCGGCAACTTTTCGATAATCTCCCCAGATTATTAAGTCTGCCTGATGCTCTTGTGCGATTTCTCGGGCTTCATCCGCATTTTGCGGACAAAAGCCTTTGTGTACATAAGCGACTCTGAGTCCGATGTCTTCACTAGCTTGTAAGCTATTGATTTGATTGACGATCCCAGATTCAAAGTACGACTCCGTCGGTACGCAATCGAGATGTGAGCGAAATGGCAACAAGAGTACATTATATGTCTTCTTGGTAATAAAGGCCGTTTGCTGATTGTACAACTCAGATTGCAATGCTTGCTCGACAGCTTCACTCTTGGACATCTGCTTCCAGGTCAAAACAGAAAACACCATCACCAGCACAGCAGCCAAACTTACCGCAGCAACCCCTCTTTTGTAAGAGCGTGGCAAACTGATCGTAAATCTACGACGGTATTGGTCTACAAGCTGATCGATCCAAGCGTTATCGTTTTGTGGACGAACTTTTTGTTGTGTGTCGACAGCTTCGGATACTTGTCTTGCGGATTGAACTACGATCACAGAACTGTGTGTTGCTTCCGATTCTGTGCTATCCTCCCTAATATGTGTGGTACTTTCCGCGGGAGACTCCGATGCTACTGGATCTGGCGTTCTCTCAATGACTGTGTGTGAAGCGGATTCTTGGCTAGGCCACAAATCTGTCCGCGTACTCAGCTGAAGGGTTTCTTCTAGACGACTATAGTCTAAGAAACGAGGTGTGTTCAAGCCTTTGAGCTCTTGGGTACAGAAGTACATACCTGAAGGTACACTCGGTAGCACCTCCTGCTCCAGACTAGGCAATACTGCCTCAGCTTTTGCGGCTGCCCCAAGGGGCAGTGCTAATATTTCTGTCGAAGTGGACAGGTAATACATCCCCTCTGGAAAATCAGCGTGCTTCTCCCATTCCTCTTTTACTTCCCAATACTGGAAGGGATCCTGTGGGATCTCCTGTAAACGGAAGCGTTCCGGGAAGCGGTTACGCACAAAACTGTAGGTTTCCTCAAAGGACATACCTTTGGAAAGCGACTCATATAGATGCTGCCTCAATAGCTCGTCCTTCGCTTCTTCCCCGTGTTGCGATAAGACCAATACCTGTGGAATCCCTGCAAATAACAGTTGCTCTACAGACTCAAGACTAGCACCCCCATCCAAAATGACAAGTTGTAAATTGCTTAACTCCTCAAATTGAATGCTATCCCCATTGATTGCTTTCCTTCTTCCGCCCGAGGTATTGAGATACCAGCGATCGGAAATGGGTCGCTCTGACATAAAATGGAGCATCACAACCTCTTTTGATGGTGATTGACCATTTAATAGATCAAAGGCCCATACTTGTCCTTCTTTACCTTCTGTAACTACTTTGATATTGGAGTCCTGCGAAAAATACCTTTTGATTTCGGCTTGTAAGAGACGGGCCTCTTGCACCGCTTTTTTGCGGCTCGGCTCACTCGCTACATTAGCGATATAGATATGCTTATAGGTATTCGCCTGCATGACTGATAGATACTAGAAAGCTTGAAGGATAAGTGAATTGGTATGTTTCGAAGTTATGTGTTTATGCAACTGTCTCAAGCTTTCGTACCGCGAGCCGTCAATAAGCCGTGGCGGACTGACAATTTTTAGGAGTGAACCATCTCAATTCAGAATTAGGCCAAAAAGCCAAAATTCGCATATTGCAAACAGGATACCAATAAATACTGCGTTTTCATATAATATCCGAAAACATGAACACGAAACTGTGTCTGAAACACCCCCTGACGGCAATTTGCCTTTGTGCGACGCTATTCATGATTATGGCTATGTTAGCTTGTACCCAAAATAGGACAAAACCACTAAGCCCCCCCAAGCACCCTCAGACCTTTGTCTCCATACTCGGGATTGCTCAAGATGCCGGCTACCCTCAGGCTGGCTGTCTCAAGGACTGTTGCCAAGCAGTATATAAGGATAGAAGCAAAGCCCGCCGAGCCGTCTGTTTGGGAATTGTAGATCAGATAGGTAAAACCAGCTGGATGATCGAAGCAAGCCCAGAATTTCCCTCCCAATACCACGATTTGCAACAATTAGCGCCACAAAACCAGTTTGGAGGGATTTGGCTAACCCACGCCCATATCGGCCACTATTCGGGATTAATGCATCTGGGTCGAGAGGTCATGGGTGCAAAGCGAGTCCCAGTGTACACTATGCCACGCATGAAGCAATTTCTAGACACTAACGGCCCTTGGTCCCAATTGGTTAAGCTGCAAAACATCGACCTACAGCGCATTAAGGCCGATACGAGCTATATCCTAAATTCGCAGATTGCAATCGAACCGATCCTGGTACCGCACCGAGGCGAGTTTTCCGAAACGGTCGGCTACATCGTACGTGGGCCCGCCAAATCGCTGCTTTTTATCCCTGACATCGACAAATGGAGCCATTGGGAGCGAGATATAAGAGATTATATCCATCAGGTAGATTATGCCTTATTAGATGCGACCTTTTTTCAAAACGGAGAGATACCGGGCCGTGACATGTCTGAGATTCCTCATCCCTTTGTAGAGGAGAGCCTAGTACTTTTTGCCGATTTACCGGCCAAGGACAAAGCCAAGATTCATTTTCTGCATTTCAACCACACCAATCCTTTATTACAGGCCGGCTCCGCCGAACGCCAGATCGTTTTTGACGCAGGTATGAACATATCCGAGGAGGGGATGGTCTTAGCATTGTGATGGGATTAGGGGGGGCGTGCTTGTTTTTACTCCCGAAAGCTTTCGGGACGCGGAACGCTTATCTCCAATAATATAAATGGTATCGATCGATACGATCCGTAGCGACGCATCCGCGAAAGCTTTCGGGATTGCGTCGCTACATTTTTGTAAAATGTAAACATTAGACACGAGCGTTCTGCGCAGCAGTAGCGTCAAAAAAAATCCGTCAAAGCCAAAGTCAAGATATCACACTAAAAGGGATCCGAGCCCTGAAAAGCCGCGGATAACAGGATTAGACCTTGATTTTCGCATTCTACGAATGTCTGCTCCAGTAGGCTAGGGGGAAGCTGATTGCCCTCTGGCCAGAGCCAATGAGGCGGTTTCTTATCCTCCAGTTCGGCCAACAGGATATTGGCCAAGGAGAGTCTCAGTTGAGCGAGCATACTCAAGGGTAAGTCGTCCGGCAAACGATCAGGCTGCATTTGATGGGCCAGATTTGCCTGATCCACCAACTGCAAATTGCAGACATCCGCGACCTGAAGCTGCCCGAAGGGATAGGCCAACAACTCCTTATATATACGGTCGAGCAAATCGAGGGCCTGCAGATTGCGATTTTCCCCTTGATTACTGGTAAAAAGCGAAGGCGCGCCCAACTCAGCCACAAATTGTGCGTGAAACTGCTTGAGCTCGTCAAAAAGGCTTAGTAGCGGATGTGGCGCCTCGACCAACTGCAGCGCAAAACGATTCTCCTTTAATAAGGTATCATTCCATTGCTGGATTTGTGCCGCCAAAGTCTCTCGCCAAGCAAAATTGGGCAAATGCTCGGCCAGTTTGCCCAGCAGATCGCTATGCTTGACGCCCAATTGCTCGCGCAGCTCATTGATTTCGTTGCCTTGCATGAAATCCCGTAAGAAGTCAGCAAATTTTTCGATCTCCACGGCGTGGAACGCTTGGAAGAGGCCCTTGGGCTCGAAATAAGCCAAAAATGCCTGCCGTCTGCGCTGCAATGATTGCTCGCAAAGCTCCGCCGCCGTCTGGCTTTGCTGGATTTGTTCGTGCAAGGCCGCCAAAGGATCTTCACGCTGCGCCGCTTCAATCTCAAAAAGCCGCTCCGTCAGCACTTCTATGTGCAAATGATCGGGAAAAGGCGTTTTGGCCTGTCGGCTATGCTCCAATTCCTCGGCCCAAAGTGGCAAACGATCCAAAAGCATGGCTTTTTCCTGCTGATAGGCCATGACCAAAGGTTGAAACATCCTCGCCTGATGTAATTGCACCATGGGGTTTTCTGCATTAGCCTCCTTTGCCGCAGGGATTTGCAAGAAGTCTTTGATCTTGGCTTGCTGGGCCAGCCAGTTTTGGGCCCAGTTTTGGGCTAGTTGATCCCACTGAGCCTGAAGATGAGTCAGATAATCTTGTATCTGCAAAACCTGCTCTTGCACCACTTTTTGCAGGGCGTCGAGGGCATATTGTTGGCGTAAACGGGCCTGTTCCTGCTGTTGCTGCTGGTTTTGCAGCTGAGAACAGTAGTCAGTTCGCATTTTCCGAATCCGGAGATCGGTCTGCTCAATATCGTAGCCCAACTTATCGAGTTTGCGCTGCTGATCACGTAAACGTTGTTTCCAGCGTTTTTGTAGGTTTTCCTGTTTTCGTACTAAGCTTTGCTCTTCTTTAACCCAAGCGTGCTTTTGCTGCTCGATCTGCTCCGCAATCGCCGCCTCTTCTTTGGCAAAGTCGATTTTGGGTAGTTCGGGTAGATCGATTTCGTCTAGATCGAGATTGACACCAAAGATTTGCTCATTGATGCGCTCAATGCTTGGGCCCAGATAGGCTTGCCGCAATACTTCTTCCCGAATCACTTTGCCAAAGCGCTGCTCCCACTCTGGATAGTTGTTTTCCAGCCAAGCCAAAAGGCTTTGTTTGTGATCGCGAGCTTGCTCGCTGAGACGTTTCTGTGCTTTTTCAAGCTCAGCTAAGCGAGTTTCGTGATTTTGGCGGGCTTCTCTGAGGGCGGTTTTAGCCGCTTCTATGCTTTGAGTACGTTCCTGCTGCAGGCTTTGCAGGCGTTTTTGGCCTTCGGTACGATCTATCTGTTGTTGGATGTGTTTCTTTTCCGCAGCGATCCAGCGTTCTGGACTGATTTCGGCAGATTTTGACTCTGGGGCTAATTTGAGACTCTCGCCTAGATTGTGGAGCAAATCATGCAAATACTCGCTTTGGTGTGTGAAAGTCGCTTGCTGATCAACCAACAAAGCCGCAAAAGCTTCTTGCATTTGTTGTCCGCTTTGGATGCTTTCACTCAGCAGCGTCCACCAGGCGTTTATATCTAAGTCCAGCACTTTCTGTTGCTTGACTTGAGCTTCTAACAGCGGAATTTGGCTTACCAACTCCAGATGAGCCTCCACATTGAGTTGACTATAAAATTCTTGGCGCTGTCGCGCGTATTCAATTTTGGCTTCGAGTATGCTGCGTTCTTTCTGTTTGCGGATGCTTTCCGGGGCTTTTTGTTGCAGCATCGCAATCTGCGATTGCAGGTTTTCACGCTCCTCTTCCAGCTTTTTGAGCTGATGGGTCTGGCGCTGCTCTCGTTCAGCTAATTGTGCCTCGCGTTCGACTATGGCTTCTTTGCGCGCTTTCCATTCCTCGCCGACTTGGATGATTTGTTGGCGCTCTTCGCGCAAACGCTCAAAGGCTTGCAACTCTTGCTGGTCTTGCACATAAGCCTGCAGCGTATCAACTAGGCTTTTGAGCGGGCTAGCTTCGGCTTTGGGCAGGAGCAGTTTTTTGATAGGGAGGAGCGTTCGCCAACGGCTAGCCTCCCACAGATCTGACCAGCGCTCGTCAAAGCCCTCAATCCTAAAATTAGCCGGTAAATCCAGAAAAGGAGAGCTGTTGAGGGCTAATTCGTGAATTGCGATTGCTTTCTCAGAGATGCGAGATAAGAGTTCCCCGAAGGGATAGGCCTCAGTATCGGCTTTCATAAATAGCTCCTCCTCAAAGCATTGCGCACCCAGAAGGCTCGACTCACTCCTTGCAAGCGGCCATAGACCAAGCAGCGGACAGAGCGTTTGACTTTGATCTCTAAAATACCATACGATTGCTCGCTGGGAAGCAAGAAAGCCGGAATGCTTTCTCCGGCCAACATCATCTGCAATAAGGATAAGGATTGTTGGGCTTGAGCATCAGGGGTCTCCTGCAAAAAAAGACTCCGCACGAGGGGAATCTCTATCGTGGCCCGCTGTGGACCTTGCAGCCAAATAAGACGTTGCCAGCTCATCCTTTGATTTGTATGCCCTGGAAAAAGCGTATCAAATAATCCAGGCTCGCAAGTACGCGAAACTGATCCGGACTTGCATGGGTTTGAGCGATAAATCCTAGTTTTTCCATCTCCCGCAACCAAAGCCGCAATAGCTCTTCCGGTGTATGAGCACTGCCTCTAAAACCAAGGCGGCGCAATTTGCCCAAAAGACGTTTTTGCTGATTGAGGATCAGTTCCCATTCTTCCACTGCGATGGTATAGCCAGGCCCAAAGGCAGGATCAAAGAGAAGGCCGATTTCTAGCCAGTCCAAAAAGCGGAGCACTTTTTCGCGTCTATCGTTTTCTTCGACGCTGCTGAGGCTTTGGCTGAGATAGAAATAGTTTTTTTGCTGTTCGAGCCGAAATCCTAAAGGCGCAAAATGAGCACTGATAGATGCGAAATGATCGTTCAAAATGGTAAACCAGCGCTTTTGCGTCGGATCTGGATGATCTGCGCAGATAAATTGGCCTTGGTGTAGCCAGTTAAAAATCGCGGCCGTTTCGGCGGGTAATTGCATTTGCCTATTCTCGCTTAAATCGGATGACTAATATAGGGGTAGATTTGCACAAGCACACTAGAAAATACAATATGCGCTTACAGTTAGTTTTAAGCTTTTTGTGGTTTTTTGCCGCAATGATTAGGCCAATTCAGGCTCAGATTATCGGATCAAAGACGGATAGCACTGGGCAAATATGGAAGATTCGTTTTGTGACCGATGTCAGTCCGATTCCGCTTTGGTACAGTTTCACCGAACGCTACCGTGGAGAACGATATCTCGGCGATCAGACTTGGATGTGGAGCGAAACCGATACGAGCTTTAGCGAAAGCTTTGTACCTAATAATTGGGCCTATAATATTCGTCTCGGCACTCAGCTCAATTTGGTCAAGGATCTTTATGTGGGGGTCAACTACAGCGCTTACATCTTTCGTCGTTTTAGGGCGATAGAGGGCGGGGGAACCGCCATATCGACCATCCCATTTTTTGCCCTCAATGCAAGTTTGAGTTACCCTTATGTCCTGCCTTTTGCGCCCAAAGTCGAGCTTCTTCCTACCGTTTCTTTTGGACGATATCAGGGAGATGGTTACAGCGATTACGAGGGTCTAGGGGAGGAGTGGTCCTTTGAAGGGCGCATGGGCATAGGTCTCCGCATGAAAAAACATCCCCAGCAATTCCGTTTCTGGGCCGCATATAGCCGTATGTGGTATAACGAAAGCCAGCAGAGTTGGGTCTATCCGGATCGGATGCGGGAGATTTCGACCCTTTGGCAGTTTCTCAATATCGGCGTCGGCTTGGTTTGGCATATACGCATCGAGGAGGATCGTTAGGGTTTTTGCCGCTTCGCGGAACGCTTGTCTCTTGGTGCGGCATACATGCACGCACCTACCGGAAATTCATTCCGACGGCAAAAATGTAGCGATCGATAAAAATGATATAAGCGTTCCGCGTCACGAAAGCCTTCGGGAGTAATCCCTAACTCAATCTTTGTACTTGACCCAAACGGTATCGCTTTTTTGAAAGGCGCCAAAAATCCCCAGGCCACCTCTGACATTGCTTTTGATAAAGGTAGGCTCAATAAATGGATCTCCGTAGCCTAGGGATTGGGCTTCGACGGATTCTTGGAAGGCTTGCATTTCATTGCTTTGGGTTTCTAAATAGACCCAAAGGGGATAATAGCGCTCGACACTGCCATCGGGTAAAGTGTCATAGCTGGGGATGATGTTGAAGTAGGGCCTGAAATTCATTTCCATCTTTTGGCCGTCGATGCCGACATCAGAAACGGTGAATCTAACATTACTTTCCTCCACCTTAATCGTATCGTTGAAGCCTAAAAACTGGCCCTCACTATCAAAAGTAGCTACCCGCCGCTGGCCTTTATAACCAAAGTGGATACGATAACCCTCGGCCGTACCGGCTGGATCTTGAAATTCGGCGACCAATACCTTTTGCTCCCAACTGCCACCACTATCCTCGTAGCGGATGGTTTTGGGATAAATCGTGTCGATTTGCACGCGTTTGGGAACCTGAGTGGTGGCGCTTATCTCCTGTCCTTGATATTGCAGTCTAAGTTCATAAGTACCTGAGTCTGGCAGGACTCTGTTGCCTACATACTGGACAGTAAAGCTGGTATCAATGGCACGGTTGGCAATATTGTAAAAGGTGCTGATACCTTCTTTTTCGTCTAGCATTTGTTGCTCTCCATTTGCCAAAATACTAGCATTCAAACCTTTAGGATAGTTAACTTCTATGATTTGTTCAAACCAACCTTCATTGGGACGTGTCTCTGTCAAGATGATTTGGGGTAGTTCATCCGGCCCCACAAAGCCATAGACAAAAAGCTCGGTTTTGTAATTGGGATCGTTGGGATCAATGATTTGTTCGCAGCTTGCGAAGCTGAGGGCAATCAATAGAATCTGTATAGGAGTGATGGATTTCATAGGGATTTAGTCTAAGTAGATTTTGGTCCAGATCGTATCGGAAGGGTGATAGGCGGCAAAAATGCCTAGCCCATTTTCGATATTGGACGGCATGAGAGTCGGCTCAACAAAGGGATCCCCATTATTTTGATAATAGTTGAGGGGAACTTTGCGAAAGTATTCCTCCACAAAAGGACTGTAAGCAGTAAGGATAACCCAAACTGGGATAAAGCGGACTTCGCTTCCATCAGCTAACAGCTCGATCTCGGGAAAAATGGGCAAATAATAGTAGGCGGGAATCTTTAGTCTTTTTTTATCAGGGCTATTTTGTACCCACTCAGAAAATGTTGAGTAAGCCTCATAGATCGTATCCAAAACATAATCCTGGCTGATACTATCATATACCGTCGATTCTCGCCAACCAGCATAACCATATTCTAGGCGATAAGACTCTTTACCAGGTTCAAGATTGGGAAAGACAAAGTGAATTTCTCTAGGTACTATCTCCCTGTGAATGTTTTGATAATAGAGTAATTCATAAGTCAGCTCTTTTTGATCAGGCTTGGGCGGTAAAGGTAGCTGAGCACTAATACTATCCCCCTTGTAATGCAAGCTTAGACGGTAATCTCCTTCCTCAGGCAGGAGTTTGGAAGCTCGATAGCGATACTTGTCCTCGTCAAAACTTTCTCCCGTTAGCGGAACAGGCCCCTCCTTCGTATGGATGAATGGTTGCAAATCCTTGGGAAATAGAGTGGTATGCTCCTGCTCAAAATACCGATTGAAGGACTGGGTTTCGGTAAACATCACACTCGCCAAGCTATCAGGTCCAACGAATCCATACACCCAAAGCTGCGGAGCAAAGGCTTGCGCATTAATGTCTATTTTCTCTTCACAGGATATCATACCCCAAAGTATGAGCATAGCCACTATAGCTTTAAAACGAAAACACATAGCTCACAGAAGGGATTACGGGTAAAAGAGAAACTTGGCGAGCCACGACTTTACGAGCATTGGCGCGCTCATCGTATTCGTCGGTGATATAGACAAAGAAGGGATTGCGCCGATTGTAGGCATTGTAGATGTCAATATGCCAAGCAGATGTATAGCGTTTCTTTTTCTTTTCGTAGCGAAGCCCAAGATCCATGCGGTGCATAGGCTGGAGGCGATAGCCATTTTTGGCGGTAAAGTTTTGGAAGGTTCGGATGTTGGCAGTGCCAAAATTAGGCACGTAAACCTGACCCGTGGGCAAAGTCAGCCAATGCCCACTGCCTGCCACAAAGGTGCCAGAAAAGGTCCAGTGTTTATTAAACTTATACACCGCCACGATGGAGAGATCGTGCCTGCGATCATATTTGGCAGGAAACTTTTCCCCAAAATTGAGATCCTCAAACTGTCGCCAAGTCCAGGAAAGCGTATAGCTCAACCAACCCGTGAGCCGGCCGGCTCGTTTGCGGAGATAAAACTCAGCCCCATAGGACCAACCACGACCAAAAACTAGTTCACTTTCGATCTCATCGCGAAAGAAGAAGTTTGCACCTTCTTTGAAGTCGATCTGATTTTGCATGCGTTTGTAGTAAAGCTCCAAACTACCTTCGTAACGATCTTCCCGAAAATTGTGAAAATAACCCACCGCAATTTGATCTGCGATCTGGGGCTTAACTAGCTGGCTACTAGGCGTCCAAATATCGAAGGGCAAAGAGATGGTCGAACTACTGGCCAAATGCACAAATTGATTCATGCGTGTATAGCCTCCCTTGAGCGATTGATTGCGGCCGAGGCCTAAACGGAAAGTGGCTCTAGGCTCTATCCCTTGATAACGCACACTATCATCCCAAAAGATCGGGGCCCGAACACCTAGGTTGATACTGAGATTTTCAGTAAGCGTAATTTCATCATTGAAATAAGCTGCCCCTTCAAAAACGCGGCGCTCGACTTGATTGCTGGTTAAGGTAGAATCCTCGCGCGCGAGGTAAGAGCGAGAGGCCGAAGGCGTAAAGGTATGGTCCAAATAGTGAACGCCAAATTGGATACGATGCCTTGGGTTAGGGTAGTAGTCGAAATCCAATTTACCGTTGAGATCAGTAATTCCGGAGAATAAGGTCAAACCGTTCCGAGAATCGGCCTGATCTATTTGATACTTATAGTCACTATAAACAAAGGTCGCATTAGAAAATAGCTTAGGCCCAAATAGATGATTCCAACGGGCGGTCACCGTGGTATTGCCCCAATCCACCCCCATACGGCTGGTATCACTCGGGGTCTCGTATTCTTGATAAAGCACATCTTTGCCGTAATAAGCACTCACATAGATGCGATCTTTATCCGATATCTTGTAATTTACCTTCGCGTTAAAATCGTGGAAAAAATAGCCCACTTTAGTGCCTTGTCGTTGGAAGGGTCTTACCAACAAATCCCAATAAAAACGACGGCCCGAGACGATAAAAGAGGCTTTTTCTTTGACAATGGGGCCTTCAAAGAGTAGGCGCGAAGAGACAAGACCTATCCCACCTTCACCGTGGAAGCCTTGCTGGTCGCCTTCCTTCATATCGATCTCCAAGATCGAAGAAAGTCGTCCCCCAAAGCGCGCCGGATAACTTCCTTTGTGCAAAGTGACATTGCGAATTGCGTCTGTATTAAAGACACTCACATAACCCGCCAAATGAAAGGGATTGTAAACAATGGCCTCGTCCATCAAAACTAGATTTTGGTCGGGTCGTCCCCCACGCACAAAAAATCCAGCCGAAGCTTCCCCTGCTGCTTGTACTCCTGGTAACAATTGAATACCCTTGAGTATGTCCTTTTCTCCAGCGATGAAAGGTAGCATTTCGACCTCCTCAATATTGACATCGATACGCCCCATAGTAGCCCGCTCCACATTTTCGCGAGCGCGTTGGTCGGTGATGAGTACTTCATCCAGACTGATCTCACGGTTTTCCAGATTGAAGTTGAGACTGCTGTCAGCCTCCAGACGGATGAGCTGCTGGATTTGATTGTAACTTGGAAAAGCTACCTGCAGCAAGACACTATCTGCGGGAATCCGCAAGGAATAAAATCCATAGCGATTGGTGTAGGTTCCTGTTTTGAGCTCGGGAATTGCAATCACCGCTCCGGTAATCGCTTCACCACTGTTTGCATCGCGAACATAGCCGCTCAAAGTATGTTGGGCATAAATCCCCCCAGCAAACAGCAGACAACAAATTAACGTTATGTGTTTCAAGGTATCAGTGCTAGTGAGTGCGAAAGGTAGTAGAATCTCTAAATCTCAGCTAGGTAAAAATATCCCCCTGAGGTGCTTTTTTTGCCTACCTTTTGTTTCGCCTTGAACGTACCTTTGTAAGCTTAGACCTCATGATATGCGAATATTGATCTTCATTTTTTTGTCAGCTATCACCTTTTGGCTACCCGCCCAAAGCCTCCCTGGCGCTTGGAAACCCTATTTGAGTCATGGCAACGCCACCGCTTCGGTAGTCAGAGGTAATACCTTATATGCCATCACCCAAGGAGGCATGTTTAGCTACGATACCGAAACCCAAGAGACGAGAATTTTTTCTACCGTTGATGGTTTGAGCGGGATTAGCCCAACGGTGATCACTTACGATCCAGTCTCCGATTTGGTATTTATCGGTTACAATACCGGGATGATCGATTACTTCACGAATCCTGATGACATCCGTCAGCTCAACGATATTGAGCGTAATACCACCTTCATCGCCAAACGTATCAATCAATTGATCACGGATGGAGACAATCTCTATGTTGGGACGGATTTTGGGGTAGTGGTCTATGATATCCCGCAAAGGTTGCCTTTGACTGACGTTTCGCAAATTGCGGACAATCCGACTCGTCAACCGATCGTGAGTATGGATGTATTTGACAATCGCTTATTCGTCGTGGTCGAAGGGGCAGGTCTTTTTAGCGCTAGTTTAGAGGCAAGCAACCTCAAAGATCCTAGCGTATGGCGGGCAGAAGGCGGACTCAATGGCTTAGCTCTAGAAGCGGAGGTGATCGAAATTGCCGCCAATAGTACCCAAATATTTATCTTGCTCGAAGGACAGGTCTGGCAAAAAGGTTTAACAGGCGATTGGGCCTTGGTACCTGATTTTGCCAATGGCTACATCCACATATTTGTTACCGAGGAAGCCCTAGCTGCGATGGAAATCGTATCAACGAGAGTGCAGTATTTTGGTAGCTTTCGTTATACCCCTTTTATTCAGGGCAATGTGCGTCATTTGGCCTTCTCCGAAGAACGAGGCCGCATGTATTTCAGCACTGCAATCCAAGGCATCGTCGAGTTTGACAATTTTGAAATCCAGAAGATCGATCCGGGAGGCCCCAAACTCAACGAGGCCATCCGTCTTGCCGCTGGCAATGGAGAGCTATATGTTGCGCCTCGCGGCTACAATCAGGCTTTTACGCCAGATCCAGCAGCAGCAGGGGTGTTTTATTACAATCGCGAGACAGGTTGGCGCAATTTGGATAGTGCTTCCCAAACACTTCCCAAAGAAGTCAGCACCGGTTTTGCCCGCGCCTTTTATGACGATGCGACAGGCAATGCTTATCTAGGATCCTTTGGGCGGGGCATTGTACGAATCGAACAGGGAGATTGGCAAGAGTATTATGATTGTACCAATTCGGGGATTTCGATCATTACCGATCCCTGTAGCCAGAGTCGTCTCGACAATTCGCGGATTAGCGGTATGGACAAAGATGTCTTTGGCAATCTTTGGGTCTCACTAGATTTTGCTCGCAACCCCTTAGTGGTACAAACCACCGATGGCGAGTGGTACCAGATGCCCAACCAAAGGTTTCCCAACAATCATCACATCATCGACATGGCCGTAGACGAATACGGCAATAAATGGCTGCTCAATGCTGAACAAGGTTTGATTGTCTATAATGATGGCAGTACGCCTACTGACTTTGACGATGACCAACTCGTACAGCTTAAAGCAGGCCTCAACCAAGGGGGCCTACCTTCTAATGAAGTAACCTCTATCGCGGTCGATCGCGACGGTTTTATTTGGGTCGGTACCGGTCAGGGCGTTACGGTGTATTTTGATCCCTTTAGCATCGGGCAAGGTCAGGTCGTAGATGCTAGTCCGCCTATTTTTGACGGTCGTGCCCTGCTCAAAGACGCTATTATCAACGGCATAGATGTGGACGGCGGCAATCGCAAATGGATTGCTACTAATGAAGGAGTATTCCTTGTCTCAGAAGATGGAGATGATGTGATCTACCAATTTACCACCGAAAACAGCCCGCTACTTGACAATGAAGTCAACGATATCGCTATCGACCAAAGCACTGGCGAAGTCTTTATGGCGACCGCCCGTGGTATTATTAGTTTTCAAAGCGATGCGACGGCAGGCTCAGACATTTGCGACGAAATATTGGTTTTTCCCAATCCCGTTTTGCCGGATTTTGATGGTAGCGTAACCATCCGTGGCTCAGGCGCTGAATCTATCGTCAAAATCACCACCGTTTCTGGTTTGCTTGTACGTGAGATAGAAGCCCAAGGTGGCACCGCCGTTTGGGATCGCCGCGATATTTATGGCAACGAAGTACGTTCTGGCGTCTATTTGGCTTTGATCGCTACGCGCAACGGTGAGAATGCTTGTATCGGTAAATTTACGGTGATTGGTAGGTAGAGACACCGCTTCGCGGAACGCTTATTCGAATAATTAATGATATTGATCGATATGATACGTGGCGCCACAAAATTTTGTGGCGCTATGTTTTTATCCGCTTCGCGGAACGCTAATCCCTAAGATCCCGGCTCGCGTGCCTTGGCCGGGATGACCTTCTTGAAGAGTTTGAGATAAATTTATCTGGTCATCCCGGAATCATGAAATGATATCCGGGATCTTTGGATCTTTTTCCGCTTCGCGGAACGCGATCCTCCCCAATTTTCTTTTCGAGCGAACAAGCGTTCTGCGCAGCAGTCATTCCTCGACCCGCTCTTGCCAATCTTGAAAAGGCAACAAATCCGCGAGCTTCACCACTCGGTCTGCGCCAAGTATCACCTCGGTCTCTATGTTTTGCTTATTGGTTTGGAACATAAACTCGCGGCAGCGGCCGCAAGGTGCCATCACATACACATTGCCTTGTTCATCTTTTTTGACGGCCACGATTTTTGCGATGCGATATTCTCCTTGGGTGATCATCTGACTAATGGCCGTATGCTCGGCGCAAAATCCCATGCCGCTGATCGTATCAATGCAAACTCCTTGAAAAATAGTGCCTTGCTCAGTAATGAGAATAGAGGCTACGCTCCCCATTTCGGCATTGTCGATACTTTGGGGATTGACCAGCTTACTGGCCTCTTGAATTATTTCTGTGGTGGTCATTCTGGAGTTTTTAATCGCTTCTTCTTTCGGATACGGCTCAATTGAGTGGGAGTTATGCCAATCATGGAAGCGATAAAACGGAGAGGGGTTTTCTTAAGTAATGCAGGATTGTTTTTGATGATAAACTCATAGCGCTCTCTAGCCGTTCCGGCGAGAAAATACATATACATTTTTCCCATGTAAACGGTGTTTTGGGCCATATACTCTCGCACAATGCGGTTGAAAGTAAGGTTGGTTTCTAGAAGGTCTATGCTGTCCTTAGTCTCGGCAACCAATAGGGTAGTGGGCTCTAGGATTTCGATGGACAAAGGTGTTATGGCCTGGGTCCGGACGCTGACTATATCAGTAACAAAATCATTTTGGCGAGCGATACGAGCGGTGATTTCGTTACCATTTTTTTTGAGCATATAGTTGCGCGCACTCCCTTTCAGTATAAAGGCTATTTGTTTACAAATTTGATCGTGCTGCTTGAAGTGTTCGCCTTTGGCGAACTCCTTTACATGAAAAATCTCCAAGATTTCTTTGATCTCTTCCTCTTTCGGATTTTTAAGACTAGTACGAATAAAATCTGCTAGCGGCTCTTTCATGGGGAAGTGATTGCTATCCAAAGGACGGGGTTAAACCTAGACGGTCAGTGCTTTGACTAACAAGTTAGTGAAAATGTTCCGCGAAGCGGGGAAAGATTAAAAGATCCCGGATATCACTACGTGATTCCGGGATGACTTGATTTCATTTTATGACAAGCAGTAGGTCATCCCGGCCAAGGAATAAGAGCCGGGATCTTTGAGGCTATCGTTCCGCGAAGCGGGGAAGATTAGATAGGTCCTTCGACTATCGCTCAGGATGACATAGAGATGATCCCATTGTCATGCTGAGCAAGGTCGAAGCAACTTTAAGCACCAGCGTTCCGCAAAGCGGTGAAAATAATAACAAACCCACCTACTTCAAGGTATGTTGTGGTTGACTAAATAAAAAGGCGACTCATTTTCATGAATCGCCTTTTCAAGTTGATTTTTATTGCTAGCGCACTCGCTTGCGACGATTGCGAATAAAGTCTTCGAAAATATATTCTCCTAAACCTTTGAGGCTGGTGTAGAAGGCGCGGCCATTATTGACTTTAGTAAACTCTTGCACAAACTCGACCAACCAACTATCGCGAGCGATCATGAAGGTCGTAATTGGAATTTTCAAGCGGCGGCATTGAGCGGAAAGATTGAGTGTTTTATTGAGAATTTTGCGGTCAAGCCCGAAGCTATTTTTGTAATAACGCGCTCCTTCACGAATACAGGTTGGTTTTCCGTCTGTGATCATGAAAATTTGCTTATTGCTAGTCTTACGACGACGCAAGATATCCATGGCCAATTCTAGTCCGGCCACCGTATTGGTATGGTAAGGACCGACTTGTAGATAAGGGAGATCTTTGACTTCGATTTGCCAAGCATCATTGCCAAAGACGATGATGTCCAAAGTATCTTTGGGATATTTGCGCATCACCAATTCGGACAAGGCCATGGCGACTTTTTTGGCGGGTGTGATCCGATCCTCGCCATAGAGGATCATAGAGTGCGAAATGTCAATCATCAAGACCGTGGCCACGGTCGTCTTATGTTCTTTTTCGCGTACGCTCAGATCATCTTGCGTCAGCTTAAATTCATCAATGCCGTGATTGATTTGCGCATTGCGAAAAGACTCCGTAATTGCGATATTTTCTACAGAATCACCAAATTCAAAAGCCTTAAGCTCGCTCAACGGTTCTTCACCAAAACCCAAATTAGTAGAACGGTGATCACCACGTCCACCGCGTTTGAGTTTACCAAAGATCTCATCTAGCGCAGACTGACGAATCGATTGCTCGGTCTTGCCGGTGATAGTAAAGTTTCCTTCTCCTTGCTGATCGTCTTGGATGTAGCCATTACGCTTGAGGTCTTCAATAAAATCCCCCATGCCGTATTCATTATCGGTCAGACCATATTGACGATCTAGCTGATTCATCCAGTTCAATGCTTCTGACACATCGCCAGAAGTATAGTTGAGCAGATCGAGGAAAATCTTAAGCAAACGCTCAAAGGGGTCTTTCCCATCCTGATCCGGTATATAGTTTGAAAATCGGTATCCGATCATATTGATTCTCCTAAATAGATTTAAGTGTTAATTTAACGAATTACTTCCCCATTTGTTAGCGCAATTTTGCTAAGCGCGCAGACTTTAGCAGTCTCTAGATCAAGAGTATTAAGACTAGAGTAGAAAGTAGAGAGAGGATACAATGAAGGTCCATAAGATCTAAAAAAGCTATTTTCCTTTGAACTTAATTTCTACTAGTTTTTAGTTAACACTTCGATAGGGCAGATTCGTGACCAAAGCAACCCAATAAAAAGAAGATGGGCCACGAAAGCAGGGGGAAATAAGCGATTCGCTTTTTGCGAATAATTATAAAATCCTCGCTTAATGATAAATAAGTGTTTTTTCCTACTGACGGTATCTTTTGTTTAAGCAGTCAAACTGACAAACCAATCGGGGTAACTTTTGAGTCGAGAAGCGCGCTTGAGGGTTATTTTTTCAGATTTATGGAATTTCAGGTCAAAATATCTCTTTATTGAGTAGAGATGAAGATATTGTTTATCGAACGAGACTCACTCTTGACCAACTTGACATAAATCTCTCCCAATTGGCCCAAGGGATTTGTTATATTGCATTGAATAGGCAAAACGCCTTTCGTGAATCATCGTTCTTAAAGCATAAGCATCACAAGACACAAGACACAAGACACAATATGAAAACCCTCATAGCGCTACTTTGCCTGAGAATTTCTCTCATGCAAGATTCTCCTACATATAAAAGAGGACATTGAGTTCCAAAAGATCATCGCGAATTTATCGATCACCTTCCCAAACGAAACTTGAGGGTTCGTGAGGAGACTCAATAGCTCAGAGAAAGCTATCATATGCTATGAAAGCGCGATCACGATATGCTTAGCCTGCAGCAAGAGTAAATCGTTCTTCGAAGAAGTAAAAATCCCCAAGCAAGTCATCAATACACATCCACATTGACGCAAAACCTTAATCCATGAATATCACACAAAAACTATTGGTTTCCTGTCTATTACTAATTACGATTCAAACTCTATCGGCCCAAGGCCTCCGTTTCGATGCAAAATATCCTCAGTTTAAAAATGCAGATGCCGTAATAGTGCTCAACAAAGGCACCATGAATATCGTCGAAGGCTCTAGTTCCTACCAAATACGAGTTGATTATAAGGTACAAATCCATATTCTCAGCGAGTCAGGCCTCGATAATGCAGATATCGAATTACCTTTTTACAGTCGGGACAATTTCGAATCGATCTCCACCATCAAAGGAAAAACGATGAATGTGGCGGACGATAAATTAAAAGAAACTCTGCTCACATCTGAGCAAATTTTTGAAGAAACAGTAAGCGAAAATTGGAGCGAGATGAGGTTTTCTATGCCCAATGTCAAGGTCGGTTCGATTATAGAATATACTTACTCCCACTTTAGCCGATCGATACGCTTATTTCAGTTTGAGTTTCAAAAAGAACTGCCGGTAGTCAAAAGTCAGTTCAATGCCTTTATTCCTGACTTTTTGGGTTACTCTTTTTTGGCTCAAGGTAGTCACACTCAGCAGATGCAGCGAACTTCTCAGACCTCTTGGCAAATGCAAAATCTACCTGAGATCAAGCGCGAAAGCTATGTTAGCGGTATGGATGACTATATCGACAAAATCATTTTGCAAATGGACAGCTATCTCGACCGTTCGACTGGTAGAGTGGTGACCTTGACCGATAGTTGGGAGAGTCTAACTAAAGAATTTTTTTCGGAGAAATATATCGGCAAGAGGTATAACAAAGACAAAGACGTGCATGCTCTAGCGCAAATGCTGACAGCCGGAGCCTCCAATCCAAAAGAGAAATTGATCATTTTACATGATTTTGTGCGTAACAAATTAGGCTATAACGGTAAAAGAAGAATCGTCTCTAAGGCGAAGTCATCTGATATTCTCAAGATTGGTGGGGGCAATAGTGCCGCCATCAATCTATGCCTCAGAGAAATGCTCGCCGGCGTCGAGATAGAGGCACACCCCTTATTGATTAGTACCCGCCAACATGGCCGTATCGTCAAGAGCTATCCGCTCTTGACCCAATTCAATCATTTGATCTGTTACGCCAAGATTGGTGAAGAGGAGTTTTTTCTAGATGCAACCAATGATCTACGCCCTTACGACCTTTTGGCATTTGATGATCTCAATGGTGAAGGCTGGCTCCTCAATCGTAAGGCCCCCCGTTGGGTAAAGATTCCCTCGGACTACAATGGCAAGAAAAATGTCACGGGCATAATCAATATCAATGCCGATGGTAGCCTCGAAGGGGAAATCAAAGTTTACGCCCAAGGATATGAAGCTTTGACTTATCGCACTTACTATCATAGTGAGGGAGAAGAAGCTTTTTGGCAGCATTATCTGATGGATTATATGCCAGACGGTGAAATCCTGCGTGCAGAAATCTTTGGTGCAGATAATCCTGATACTACTTTTGCCTTTAAAGTGGAGTTTCGTACTTCTGAGTATGTTAGTGTTTCGGGTGAGCGAGCCTATCTCAATCCTATGTTGATGTTTGGCATGTCTGACAATCCCTTTTTAGAACCAAAAAGAACTTATCCGATTGATTTTGTCCATAGTCAAGAGGAATTAATTGCCTTAATATTTAGATTCCCTCCCAACTGGATGATAGATACTCAACCCAACAACGCAAGAATTACCTTCCCGAATAAGGAGATATTGATGGAATTTCAAAATGCTTCAGGTGAAGGAACAGTGGAGTTGCGCAACCGATTTGTCATCAATGAAACTTTCTACCGGCCGGAGGCCTATTCAGGTTTGAAAAAACTATTTGACAAATCTATCGCCCTCCATGGCGAGGCAGTTGTCTTCAATATCTTGCCTAACGAATAAGCCCTAAATCTCTGATCACACCCAAACATTGCAAAATGCGAATACATAATATTTTAGCTCTCCTGATCATTTTTGCTGGATTTTCTGAGGTCCAAGCGCAGGGATATTCCGTCTCTGGTATCAACGAAGAAATGCAAAAAGATGCCCATGCTGTCGTCCGTAAAGAAGTAACCAATATCATGGTGGAAAACGAAAGTCGTTCCATTATGCAGGTAAATAAAGTTATCACCGTGCTTGACAGTAAAGGTTTAGACATCGCCGCCATTGGCATTCCCTATGATAAATTTGATAAGGTCTTGGAGATTTCGGCTTTGCTTTACAACAAGCATGGCAAACTGATCAAAAAGATCAAGGCCAAAGAATTTGGCGATATCAGCTACAGCTCCTCTAGCTTAGCGACTGATACACGCTTACGCATTTATCAGCCGACGCCTGATTCCAAAGTTGGCATGCCCTTTACCATCGAGTACAATTACAGAGTACAGACCAAGGGGCTGTTTAGTTTTCCGCGCTGGGTGCCTCTTGATGACGAAAATCTCGCTATCGAATTTGCGTCGCTAGAATTAGTCGTACCCAATCGCGATTTCATCAATCATCGCAGTCAAAACATTAAGGAAGAGGTCCAAATTAGTCAAGAGAACGATGGGACCCATTATCATTGGGTAGTAGAGGATATCATGCCTTTTGAACGAGAACCCATGAGTCCTTCCTTCTTGCAGCAAGTGCCCATGGTGCACTTGGCGCCTAAATCCTTCAATATTCAAGGCTTTCGAGGCGATGCCAACGACTGGAACAATCTCGGTGCGTTCTTTTATGACCTCAATGACAACCGCCAAAGTCTCCCCAAGGAACTAAAGATCAAAGTGGAAGAGTTGACAGCTGGTTTAGATGATCCAATCGAAAAAGCCAAAGTGCTTTACAAATTCATGCAAGACAATACCCGCTATGTCAGCATTCAATTAGGTATAGGCGGCTGGCAAACCTTTGAAGCAGAATATGTCTATACCAATGGGTATGGCGATTGCAAGGCGCTTTCTAATTATATGAAAAGTATGTTGCAGCATCTCAACATTCCGTCTTATACCGTTTTGGTATATGCTGGAGGCGATAAACCCGATATTGTGCCTGATTTTCCCGCCAATCAGTTCAACCACATGATTCTCTGCATCCCCCAAGAAAATGACACTACTTGGTTGGAATGTACCAGTAGCTTTGCGCCTTTCGGTTATTTGGGTGATTTTACGGAGGACCGCCACGTTTTGCTCCTTACCCCTGAAGGGGGCAAGCTAGTCAAGACGCCAGGTAGCACTGCCGAAATGAATCAACAGTTTCGCAATACCGATGTTTTTCTCCAAAAAGATGGCTCTGCCCAAGTTGAGGTCAGTAATATTTCTACCGGTTTTCAACAGACACCTTGGCGCTATTTTGGGGAGGAAGCATCCGAACGAGACCGCGAAAAATATCTCCGTAAGAGCATAGATGCTAGCAGCTTCGAACTGGAAAGTTATCAATTTACCGATTGGCCCGACAGTGAGATTCCGACCTATCAAGTCAGCTACCAACTCGACGCTACCAATTGGGCTAAAAGCTCAGGCCCACGCTTATTCCTCACTCCCAATGTGTTGGAAAGACGCCAAAGCGTTCCCGAAAAAAATGCCAACCGTACGCAATCCATCGTATTGCAATATGCTTATCTCGATCGCGACACCGTCGTTTACCACCTTCCCAATGGTTACGAAGTTGAAAGCCTCAATCGTGAACCACTAGAGATAGAAACCATTTTTGGCCATTATCGTGCCTCCGTCGAGATCAAAGATCCCAACACCCTGATCTATTACCGCGAACTCCAAATGGAAAAAATGGAGTTACCACCTTCTTATTATGAGCAGCTTCGCGAGTTTTTCAAGGAAATCAATCAAGCCGACCGTATGCAAGTAGTGCTATCCAATAAGTCTTAGGCTGAGGAGCACCGCTGCGCGGAACGATTATCTCTAGGGT
>JBCCQN010000086.1:0-31087 GCA_039024315.1 Bacteroidota bacterium | reverse complement strand
ATGCCTCCACTAAAAACAAAAACCAATACTCCTAAAAAGATCATAAACTCCGCCGTCCAGACTTTACTCTCATCGATACGAGTTGGAATCTCTCGCCAGCGGAGAAGCAGACTAACTACTACAAAAGTGAGGTAGCCTAGCAGTAATATCAATAGTTGACCCGAAAGCCCCAGATCCGTAAAGGTATGGACTGATGTCTCTCCCAAAATCCCACTACGGGTCAAAAAAGTACTCAACAAGACTAAAATAAAGGTCGAGATGATCAAAATCATGGTCATCCCCAAATAGGCCTTGCTCTTGCGATAGATCAACATAGCATGCAAAGAGGCCACGCCGCAAAGCCAAGGTACAAAAGAGGAGTTTTCGACCGGATCCCAGTTCCAATAGCCGCCAAAATTGAGCGTCTCGTAGGCCCAGTATCCTCCCATAATAATTCCTACCCCAAGGATCAAAACCGAAAAAGTTACCCAAGGCATGGCGGGGCGGATCCACTCCTTATACTTACCTCTAAACAGTCCCGCCATCACATAAGCAAAGGGAATAACCGTAGAAGCAAAACCTAGAAATAGGGTAGGAGGGTGGATAACCATCCAATAATTTTGTAATAGGGGATTTAGGCCAGTACCATTGGTGGGACTAAAATCTGGGTCAGTTTTATAAATTGGGTCGTTGGGAAAGGTATCTTTGAGTAAGCTAAATGGGGTGCTACCGACTTTCCAGATGTCAGGCCCATAAAACATGCTCACGGCGAGGCCTACAAAAAGAGTCAAACCCGCCGCGATGTCCCATAGACTGTAATTGCCTGCCTCTCCACTACGATAGACAAATACCATGTTGGCAATAAAGTAGAGAAAGACAAAAAGCGTAATGAGGCCAAAGGTGATGCCTGTAATGCCGTTGCCTATACTATCACCCCAACTAAAGCTATCTTGAAAGCCACTATTAGGCCCAAATAAAAGGATAAAGTATAAGCCTGCAACGATAAGTGAAAGCAGGTGGAAGCTGCCATCCATGACGAGTTGCTTACGCTGATTCGCATAGCGGTATGCCAACCAAGCAGCAGGAAGTAGCCCCATCAAAACAAAAATACCGGTAACGATATTGTCGTCAAGATATATCCCCAAGATCATTGAACTGAGGATGAGTTCGACGGAGGCGATCACTCCCATGACTGAGTTGCGCCATTCATTACGTTTGCGGATGATAAAGATAGCGAGTATGCTATGCCAAAAGCTCCATAAAAGGAAGCTGCCTTCCTGCCCCTCCCAGAAGCAGGAGATCATATAATAAACTGGAAGCTCATTGGAGGAGTGGGCCCACACATAATGATATTCATATTGGTGGAAGTAGATCATGCCAAACAAAGTGGCGATGACTCCAATTACACTGACGATATGGATAATAAAGGACTGAGTGCCCAACTTACTCCAAGAATCCGCTTCTTCAGGGCGGCTTTTGCGGTCGGCAAGAAAATATGCTACCATGGATACACCAGCGCTGGCAAAAGCCAAGGCGGTAAACAGCTCTCCGAGCATTCCTCCGGTCATATATTTTTTATTTTTTGAATGTTAAACTGGGTAATGGTTGCTTCTGCCCAATTCCCTAATTCAAAACTTCAATATTTTCCTATCTAAAAAGATTCTTACAATTTTTCTTCAGCAGCAGTAACGTCGGTCTCTTCATATTTTGAAGGACACTTCATTTGGATTTCATCGGCCATAAAAACGGCTTTTTCGGGCGCGTACTCGCCCACAATGACAATCTTCTCCGCCTGCTCAAAGTTTACTGGCTTCGGATCATAAAAGTAAACCAGCATTTCTTTCTCCATTTCATCTTGAAGATAAAACTTGAACAAGTCTCGATCCATATCGTAAGTAGCTTGGTTACGTTTTACCCACTGACCCACGACGTGGACTTTTTTTCCACTATCTATGGCTTCATCAAAGCCTGCATAGGTACTAGCGGAAGCGCTCAAGTTTACACCTAGGGCGACAAGTACGATAGCAGCAAAAACGATAATAATGATTTGAGTCGGTTTCATATTCCTTTAAGGATGAGGATTATCTTTTTCGTTCATTTCTGATTCCATCTGACTGAGTCTTCTATCTTGACGAATCATCATAAATAAGAAAGCACCAAACACAACTAAGACTACCGCGAGTACAGAGTATATCTTATCGCTTGTAAAGAGGATGTCTTGTAGGAGAGAAATGGGGAAATTCATCTAACGCGCTTATGATTGATGTGAGTTATCGTATTCTTGATTGCTTTGCCATTCTTGCCAGCGAAACCGTAGGGTGGTTGCGCGTGAGCGGATTTCATAAATCCATACTCCCATCAAGATAAAGCCGATCATACCAGGATATAAAATCGTGCGAAGCAGATTGTTCATCCCCTCTTTCTTAAATAAGACTGCTCCCCCATCAGCTGTAGGATGCAATCCATCTAGGATTCGTGGAATTACAAAAAACAGCGGAATCAGCGTCATAAAGGCAAAAATATTATAGACTGCTGAGACCTTTGCTTTCTGTTCAGGGTCCTCTATAGAGTTTCGAAGCAAATAATATGCGAGATATATAAGCAGGGCAATCAAGGCACAAGTTTGAATCGGATCCCAGCCCCACCAAGCCGAAAAACTGGTAGCTTCTTTGGCTACATTCCAAGAAACCCGAGCCCAAATGATCCCTGTCAGTAAACCTAAGATATTAAACATCACTCCCACTCTAGCAGATTCATTAGCTTTGATATCCGCGCGAAGTGGATTTTCGGTCTGTTCCCGATCAGGGTCTGTCAGCCGTAAAACTCGGATGCTATGGTAAAGAGAGATGCCCATCATGACCAACATTGCAAACCAATTGGGGACGTGATAAAGTAGGTTGCGAGCGCTCTGTCCTAGCTGGCTGCCCATCTGTGGGGAGACCGGAATCTCCGCGAGCAGACCATAAATCAAGGCATAAAGGAGTAGCGCGACAGCAAGTGCTTTGTAGGTAATACGAAGGGGGCTCTGCTTTGTCATATAGGATAAAACCTATCTATTGTCGGATTGTTAAAGAAAATCTTTGCCAATTTACGAAATATTTGTCGTTTACTCTCGCCATAAAAAGGGAAATAGTATCACCGAAACCCCCACTAAAATCACCGTTAGTACTAACAGAAAGCCTAAGAAGCCTTCTCCTTGGTTTGCCCCAGTTCCCGTCAAGGCGGTATCGGACAGCCTTACGAGCATCAACAATAGTGGCACGATCAAGGGAAAACTCAATACCGCCAAAAGAGTTGATTGATTTTGTGCCTTGGCGGAGATAGCGGTTACCAAGGTGAGATTTGCTGCCAAGGATAAGGATCCTAACAAAACCAAACCAACATAAGCCAAAGGGTCATGAAAATGCTGCTCGCCCAAAAAGGCAAATACCCCTAAACTCAATAGGGCCACCAAAGCCAAAAGCCCAGCATTGTAAATAAACTTCGCTAAGATGATCGCCGCCGGCCGGGCAAGGGTATAGAGATAGCGAAGTTGCTCTGGTTTTTCAGAAAGGAAACTTTTGGCTACCGCGTTGATCGCGGCAAAAAGCAACATCAACCAAAGTAGGAGGTTCCAGTTACTCGGATTGAGCTCGTCTCTAAAGACCAAAGCAATCACAATCGACATACTGAGAACGTATAAAAGCAAGCCATTGAAAGCATATTTCTGCTTCCATTCCAACATGATTTCCTTGCGGAGGAGTACCCTCAATTCTTGCCACATAATGCAAATATAAGCCGAAATTACAGGAGGATTACCGATTGAGTCTAAGAATGTTACCGCTTAGCACACTATTTGCTCCGTAAATGGAAGAAGCCGACAGCGAAGTGGCTTTATTTTGCATTTTTGATCAATAGTAGTGCATAATCTTTGGACCGATTTCATGCCCTCTATTTGCTTTTCCACTAATTGACTTTAGACCTTGAATTTTTGATGCTCCTATTCAAAGTCTATCGTTGATGGTTGACACACACTTTTTCTAGTGGTTCCATTTTATGGAACGCTCAATTTTAGGAAGGATATAACATTACTGCTTTGGCAACACAATCCATCAACCAAGCAAAAAGGAGCCGATTTAACCTTAGAGGAAAAGGTTATGCGAAAAAAATAAGAGAACGCTGGCAATGGTTTGCAATCCTTGTCCCTGTCTCTTTGCTTATCGGCATCCTTTATTTACAACTTAAAACACCTGCTTATCGAGTAGCTACTAGTCTTTTGATTCAAGATCAAAAGAGAGTACAAAGACTGGCGGAGCGCTCAGGAGGACTGCCCGAAGCAGAACCCAAAAACCTCCAAAACGAGCTGGGTTTTCTCGGCTCGCGCGAATTGATCAGTCAAACGGTAAAATACCTTGGTTTTGAAGTGCAATTATTTGAAAAAGGCTTTTGGCACGATCAGGAGCTATACGACAATGTGCCCTTCAACATCGTCTTAGACCAAAATCATCCTCAGTTAGAAGGGACTCAGATACAACTCAAGATCATTTCTAATGATAGCTTTTTGATCAGTGCGGAAGCGAGTGATCCCTATTTGTATTTCCCCGAGGAGGAACGCTTACAATGGGCCCAAGGGCAAAATGTGAATTTTAAGCTCAAAGGAAGCTTTGGGGAATTTGCCCAAAATGATTTTCTCCGCGTTCTGATCGTGGCTGATACGCTAGCCATCAATGAATCTTGGCAAGATCGAGACTTGTATTTTCTCATCAGTGATCGTGAATTGATCACTGAAGCCTACGTCAAAGAGCTCAATATCAAAACCATCAATGAACAAGCGACCATCGTAGAATTGGCTCACCAAGGCCCTATTATTGCCAAAGAGAGAGCCTTTTTAGATGGGTTGACCGAGCAGTACATTGATCGACAGCTACAAGAAAAAAATCGTATCGCCGAAGGGCGCGTAAAGTTCATCGAGGGCCAAATTCGCGCCTTATCTGATAGCATCGAAGGTACTGTTGAGGCCCTTTCCAGCCCCCGTAAAGGCAACGGGCGTAACAATGACTTGCGTCTGACCGCTGGCAATGCCGTACAGCAACTACAACAGTTTCAGAGCCAAAAGGCAGATCTAGAAAACCGGCGCAGCTACTTTTCTGAACTGATCAAAACCCTCAAAACAGACGCTGATCCTACTGTCTTGAGTTCGCCTAAAGCCGTGGGCATCAGAGAGCCTTTACTCGACGAATCTATCGTTGAGCTTAAACGTCTTTATTCCGAAAAAGTGATCAAGTCGGTTGCTGCCGGAGATGAAAGTCTTGAGATGCAGTATCTCAATCGCATGATCAAGAAGACCAAGGAGACCCTACTCACCAATGTGCAAACGAGTCTCAATCAAACGGAAAGGGCGATCCGAGGTGTCAATCAAAAAATGGCGCAAGCCAGTGAAATAGTTCGTAATCTACCTGGAGAGGAACAATTTCTCAATCGTATAGACGAACAGTTTGTTTTCAACGACAATCTCTACAATTACCTCCTCCAACAACGTATGGAGGCCAAAATGGCTCAGGCTTCTAGCCAAGCTGATAGCAAAGTGCTGGACCCCGCTCACAAAGTCGGTACCGGCCCTGTCTCTCCCAATACCACTAATACCGTCATACTTTCTCTCTTAGTGGGCTTTTTGCTGCCCCTCTTTGGGATCCTCGCCTTTACGGCGGTAGATCCGCGGGTGATGGACGTAGAGCAAATAGAGTCGCATGTGGAGGCTACCGTGCTAGGCCATATTTTGCATGCCCCCCCTGAAGTCGAGGATGGTAACCTTTGGGCCGACGAAAACGCCATGGCAGTAGCCGAAAACTTCCGCTACCTATTTGTCAACCTGCAATTCATGGCTTTTGAAAAGCCTTGCCGAGTGATTGCGGTTACTTCGACGGTACCCAATGAGGGTAAGACCTTTTGTGCCGTTAATCTGGCTCAGGTGATGGCGGCTAATGGCCAAAAAGTGCTTTTGATCGGGGCTGACATCCGTAAACCAAGGGTTCATAAATACATTGATGTGGCCAATAAATTTGGCTTGACCAACTATCTCGCCAATGTGGCCTCCGCGGACCAAGTCATCCAAGATACGAGTCAACCACGCCTCAAATGTATCGCTAGTGGCCCCGTACCAGAAAAGCCCGCGGAATTGTTGGATGGTGAGCGCTTGCCTTACCTCCTGCAGACCGTACAAAACGATTTTGACTACGTGATTGTCGATACTCCTCCCTCTGGATTATTTGCCGATTATTTGCAAGTCGCTCGCCACGCCGACATCAATCTTTACATCGTGCGTCAGCGCTACTCGAAGATTGAATATCTCAAAGACATCGAGACCCTCCGTAAACATGCGGACCTCAAACGCTTTTACTTGGTCTTTAATGATGTGAAATATGGACAGGGATACCGTACCAAGTATGGCTACGACTATTCCTACAAATACCGTGATCAGGTAAGCGAAATTACCGGAGATGGGGATGCCCAAAACTGGACCCAAGATGTGATTCGTAAGAGCTAACGAAGCCCTAAAACCTCTGCTAATAAGGAGGAGAGGGGGCGTTCCCCAGAGGGTAAAATCCAATAAGGCATATTTACTCGCCGAGCCGCTTCTCCGTCTCTATCGTCTCTATCCCCCACAAACAGACATTGATGGGCCTCTAAGCCACTTATTGCCAAAAGATGCCTAAGACCGGCTGGATGCGGTTTGAGTTGATCTATCTCTGGCTGAGTGGCGTCCAAAATATAGTCTGCCTCCAATCCCATACCTTGTACTTTGGCTTTGGCTGGGAAGTCCGAAAAGATCGCAATTTTAATATCCGCTTCGCGTAACGCTGCAAATATTAAGCTTGCTTCCTCATACTGGATTGCTCGCAAATGCTTGATCGGACGGGAGATCATCCAAGCTTCAATTGTCTTTTTTACTTTTGTAATTTCAGTACCTGTCGCTTGGGCCGTAATTTCATATTGGTACTGGGCGATATTTTGGTGAGGCTGATCGCCTAGCGCTTCGCGCAACGCTCTAAATGTGCGGATGATTTGCAGCTCGCGCCACCGATGGGGCCGCAATGCATAATATAGCAGCAAGTCCCGCACGACCAATGACCGTAAGGGGGACAAGCTGTATAAAGTGCCATCTAAATCAAAGATGAGCATGCGTAAGTCAGAAGGGAGCATGTGCTATTTCTCAGCTAAGAAAGGATATTTATAATCCTTGGGCGGCACAAAGTTTTCTTTGATGGTACGAGTACTGATCCAACGTAGCAGATTTAGATAAGATCCTGCCTTATCGTTGGTGCCGGAGCCGCGTCCACCTCCAAAAGGTTGCTGGCCTACTACTGCACCAGTTGGCTTATCGTTGATATAAAAATTACCAGCCGTATGTTGCAAACGACGAGCTGCCTTATCTATAGCATGACGATCTTGAGAAAATAAAGCTCCGGTCAAAGCGTAGGGACTGGTATCGTCTAGGATATCTAGGGTAGCTTCAAAGTCTGCATCTTCGTATTTGTAGATCGTTACCACAGGGCCAAAGATTTCTTCACACATCGTCAAGAATTTGGGGGTATCTGCTAGCACTACGGTAGGCTCGATGAAGTAACCTTTAGATTTGTCATACTCCCCACCAGCAACGATAGAAGCGTCAGGTGCAGCTTTTACTTTTTCGATATAGTTACTGATCTTATCAAAAGCACGTTCGTCTATCACAGCATTGATAAAGTTGCGGAAGTCAGCTGGATCTCCCATGCGGAAGTCTTCCAAATCAGCTTTCACATCTTCGATGATCGTATCGTAAAGCGAAGCGGGTAGATATACTCGAGAAGCCGCCGAACATTTTTGTCCTTGAAACTCAAAAGCGCCTCTTGAAATTGCCGTCGCTACTGCTTTGGCGTCTGCCGAAGGGTGGGCTACGATATAGTCCTTACCGCCTGTCTCACCTACGATACGAGGGTAAGAGCGATAAGAAGCGATGTTTTCGCCGATCGTTTTCCAAAGGTGCTGGAATACGCCAGTAGAGCCCGTAAAGTGTAGGCCTGAAAAATCTTTATGCTTAAATACCACTTCACCTGCTTCTGGACCATCAGTGTAGATCAGGTTGATGACGCCATCTGGGAGGCCCGCTTCGCGGAACAATTCCATGATCACGTGGGCCGAATAAATTTGGCTATCTGCTGGTTTCCAAACGCAAACATTACCCATCAAGGCGGCCGCTGCTGGTAGATTGGCGGCGATAGAAGTAAAGTTGAAAGGCGTGATACAGAATACAAAACCTTCCAAGGGACGATATTCCACTCGATTCCAAGTGCCTTTGGGTGAGTACATCGGCTGGTCTTGATAGATCTGCGTCATATAGTGCACATTGAAACGGAAAAAATCTGCTAACTCACAAACCGCATCAATTTCAGCCTGAAATATATTTTTTGACTGCGCGAGCATAGTCGCTGCATTCATACGGGCTCGCCAAGGACCCGCCAAAAGGTCAGCCGCTTTCAAAAAGATAGAAGCGCGATGCTCCCAAGACATGCCTTCCCAACTAGACTTGGCGGCTAGGGCTGCATCGATGGCTTGGTTCACGTGTTCGGCAGTGCCACGAGAATAATGGCCAATCACATGTTGGTGATCATGGGGAGGACTAATTGGTAGTT
This sequence comes from Bacteroidota bacterium, assembly GCA_039024315.1. Lineage (GTDB taxonomy): Bacteria > Bacteroidota > Bacteroidia > J057 > J057 > JBCAWW01. Next base: position 22,460 of record JBCCQN010000086.1, on the reverse strand, counting down.
TGTTGTCAGTACGCACTTCCTTGCCACCGATAAACATTGGGATATCAATTACTTGTTCACTGAGTTCCTGCAATGCTTCTTTGGCCGCGCTGCGCTCTGGACTGCCTGGTGAGTAGGACAATACGGGCTCGTTTTGAGGAGTAGGGACCTTGAAAAATGCTTTTTGCATATATGTAATCGCTTTGCTTGAAATTTTGATGAGCAAATATCCACCAATTAAGAGAGGAAAGCAATTTCGCCTGCCCCCTTACAATCTGGGCGATTGTCTTTACGTTATCCAAAAAAACAAAACACCCAAATATGATACTTACTTCTACCCCGAGGATCATCTCCTTTTTTACCCTTTTTTGCTGTCTCCTGAGCCTTAGCGCACAGACCGAAGTCCCTAACGGAGGCTTTGAGAATTGGGACAATGTGGGCAACAATGATGAAGAGCCTCAAAACTGGTCTGCCAACAAAACCGGTGGCGGTTTAGCCAGTCTCGCACCCCAAACTTGCTTTCGCGAAAGCAATAATCCTTATGCTGGTAACTATTGCATCAAGGTCGAAACCGATTCCTACTTTGGCGCTGTCGTCAATGGAGCGGCCACCACGGGACGAATCGAAGCCCCCAATACCAATCCCGCCAATGGATATTTACGCACCATTCGTAGTGATGTAGACTTCAATTATCCTTTTAGCGGCCGCCCTGATAGTCTGGTTGGCTACTTTCGTTATAATAGTGAAAATGGCGATCAAGGTAAGGTAGAGGTCTTTTTGCATGGAGACTATGATGTCGAAAACCCAGATCAGGGAGGTTCTGCTCCATTTATGATTGGGACTGCTACTTTTTTGACGCCTTCGGCGAACGTTGATACTTGGACTCGTTTTTCTGTCCCCTTTAGCTATACAAGTCCTGATACTCCGCTCTACTTCTTGGCGGTAGTAAGCGCCAGTGTAGTTGCAGGAGGGGGAGAAGTCGGTAGCGCCCTTTGGGTAGATGAACTCGAAACAATCTACAAGCCCTGTGGGAGTAGCAGTAGTTTGACCGTCACTGCCTGTCAAGAATATCTCAGTCCGAGTAGTAATTACCTTTGGACTAGTACTGGCACTTATGCCGATACCGTTGTCAATAATGTTGGCTGCGATAGCATCATCAGTGTAGATTTGACCATTGAAAACCTCGTGCTAGATGTGCTCCAGAATGATCTTCAGCTCAGCACTAGCGTCTTAGATGCGACTAGCTACCAATGGATTGATTGCAGTAATGATAGCGTTGTTGGGACCAACGCCACTTATGAGGTAATTGCTAATGGCTCTTATGCGCTGATCGCTAACAAAGGCAGTTGTACTGATACCTCAGATTGTGTGGTGATCAATACGGTAAGCCTAGAAGAGCAAACGTTCCGCGCAGCGGTAAAACTCTACCCCAACCCTGCTCGGGAAGTAATCAATCTTGTGTGGGGCGAAGCGGGGAAAAAGGGAAGCGTACAGGTGCTGAGCGCAAATGGACAGAGCGTTTGGCAAAGCCAGTTTGACCATAAATCTCAGCTACAAATTGATACAGCTGACTGGCCTAGAGGGATTTATGCGGTGCGTTTACGCATTGGCGAGCGTGAGACAACTATGAAATTACTGCTGGAATAAGAGACGCTCGACTCGGTCCTAATGATTATTTTGTTGGTCCGTCCAATAAGCGAGGCCTATTCTGATTTTTTCGTATTCCAATTGACCTCCCAGAAACTCATAATAGGGTTTTAGTTCTGCTATTTTGCCGAGGCGAGTGTAGGCTTCGCCCACTTGAGCGAGTTCTTGGCGATTGAGCAGAGTAGAAATGTTGAGCTCATAACCCTCTTCTAAGAGGCGAGCGAGATGGGTGTAAACCGTCCGCGCGGAGATCTTTCGGGCTTGGGCAATCTCGTCTGGACTATCTCCTTGCTGGTACATGTAGTAAGTTTGGAGATAGGTACTACCAGTAGGTTTGAAGCCAAACTGCCCGCTTTGCGTTTCTTCAAAGATAAATTTGAGGATGCGCTGGCGAAAAGCTTTGCCATATTGTTTGTTTTTGGCTTCGCCTACCCCTTCGATACTAAGCATCGCCGCTTGGGTAGTAGGGCTTTGCTCGGCCATCGCCTTGAGGGTTTTGTCCGTAAAAATCAGGTAGGGCGCCATATCAAATTGCTTGGCAATACGGCTGCGAAGGTCGCGGAGATTTTGAAACAAGGCTTCTTGAAAGGCTTCTTTTTTAGATTGAGGCCGTGCTTTTTCTTTACGTGCTTTGTTTCGCTCGCTATAGGTTTGAAAATGCACCATCTGGATTTCGCGCTGGCCTTTGAGGACATCCCAACTGGCTTGCGTTAGTCGCAGTACATTGCCTTGGTCGTAGGCGATCTCTAAGAGGCCTAAGTGGAGGAGTTGTAAGATGATTTCTTGCCACTGGGCTTGAGCCATGTCGGAGCCCGCGCCATAGGTTTTGACTTCGTGCAACTTTCGTTCGAAAATTTCTTTACGGGCCGAGCCACGCAAGACATCTATAAGCAGGGAGATACCGATGGTTTCTTTGGCGCGGGCTACGGCCGAAAGGGCTTTTTGGGCCAATACAGTACCATCAAACTGTTTGGGAGGATTTTCGCATACATCACAATTGCCACAGCTTTCGGATAGGTGTTCACCAAAATAGCTCAACAATATTTTGCGCCGGCAAATTGCCGCTTCCGCGTATTGTTGCATCCGATCTAATTTGGCCAGCTGTATCTTGGGCTGGCCGCTTTCCTCCGCAAATTGGCGTAGCCGCATCACATCTGCATAGCTGTAAAAGAGCAAAGTCTCACTCGGTAAACCATCACGCCCCCCCCGACCAATTTCCTGATAGTAACCTTCGATATTTTTAGGAAGGTTGTAGTGGATCACCCACCTGACATTGGATTTGTCTATGCCCATACCGAAGGCGATAGTTGCGCAGATGATGGGGGTTTCGTCCTTAATAAAATCTTCTTGGATTTTGGCTCGGTATTTAGGACCCATCCCCGCGTGATAGTAAGCCGCATTGATGCCCGCATTATTGAGCTTTTCGCTCAGTTTTTCGGTCTCTTTGCGGCTAAGGCAATAGATGATCCCTGATTGATTGGGCCTGAGGTTGATAAAATTGCGGATGACCTGAAAACGCTGTTGTCCGGGTAAGACGTTGAGGCTCAAATTAGGCCGGTCAAAGGAAGCGATAAATTGGCGAGGTGTAGGTAGTCCCAATTGATGCACTATATCGCGACGGGTTAGCTTGTCAGCAGTGGCCGTTAAGGCAATGACTGGTACTTGCGGAAAACGTCTTTTGAGGAAGCTAAGCTTGGTGTATTCTGGCCTAAAGTCATGGCCCCAAGAAGAAATGCAATGAGCTTCATCAATGGCAAAAAGACTGATTTTGACGCTACTGAGGATATTCATGAAGTCGGTGGACACCATTTTTTCTGGCGAAACATACAGCAGTTTGATGTCCGCCATCAAGGCATCTTCAATGACCTCTTGTTGTTGCTTGTAGGTTTGTGCACTATTGATAAATGCGGCTCTAATGCCATTGGCTCTGAGCCCCTCTACCTGATCCTTCATCAAAGAAATCAAGGGCGAGACCACTACACACATTCCACTTAAGACAATCGCGGGGATTTGATAGCAAATGGATTTTCCCCCTCCAGTAGGCATCAAGACAAGCCCATCCTGCCCTGCTAATACAGAGGCAATAATCTCGTCTTGTAAAGGACGAAATTCGTCATAACCAAAATATTTTTTGAGTGCGTCCTTTGCCGCTTGCATTTCCATCTACACAAAGATACAAATGCCTCTGTCATTTTGGGTATGGGAGGATGGTAATCTTTCGCCTAGTCGTCTGCTATTTCGGTGCCTCGGCGGCCCAGCTCAGTTTTAGAAGAGGCAGCGTCTTCTTCCTCAAACGCTAGCTCATCATCCAATGCTGGACTTTCTTCCTCGATAGGGTCTCTTTCTGCTACTTCCTTGACAGAAATCGCTTGACCATCTATCCATTCACCATTTAATTCGGTGATGGCCTCTTTGCCTTCATCCGCATAGGTCATTTGAACATAGCCAGTGAAGGTATCCTTATTAGTATCTGGCATATCATTGATTTCTGCTTCCTCTACGTCGCCAAATTCGGCGAACAAATCCCAAATATCATCGACAGAGGTAGAACGATCAATATTAGAAACGCGAATCAACATGACTCAAAAACAATACTTGAATTATACTTCCCAATTAGGTTTTCAGATTCCTCAAAATTACCAGCGACGATTGAGGTATGCTCCTCATCTTCGACGACAATTAGTTTTGGCCTAGATGGATCATGGTGTACCGTAATATGTTCAAAAGAGGTCTTAATTTGAACTACTGTGCCATCCAATTCTTGACCATGTAAAGCAACATTAGCATCTAAGGCTAGCGCTTCACCTGTCCTAAAAACAAATCCTACAGCCAGAACACTATTACCCACCTCTCATAGGATTTTTATCGAATCCACTTCTTCAAATTCCTCAAAAACATCTTTCAGAAGCTCCTTTGTCATTTTGGAAGCCAGTGGCAAAACTTTCAAGCGTATAATTTCGCAGCTCACACATTGGCCTATGGGACAATATGTAGGATGCATTAATTAGCATTATGGCTAGAAATATCGGTTTTTTTCGCAATAAGTCAATTATTTTTTTCTACTCTTTTTTTTCTCACGGCTTTGCCGAACGCTACTCTTTAGGGTTCTACAACAGGCTTATGATAATAGAAGCTAACAGAAGAGGCTAAGCGTTCTCCGCAGGAGGTATGAAAAATATTTGCCCCAACACATTTTCTGAATCGTTTTATCCAATCGATATTACATTTCGCCCTTGTGAAGGATTAAAAATTCTTCTATATTCATGCCTAACTTGCAACAAATACTCTTGTTTAATCCTTTGCTCACTCATGAAAAATTTGCTATTCTTAACTTTGCTACTGGCAAGCCAGAGCCTTTTTGCGCAAAACGGCACCACTAGAGGCGGTTTTCAAATTGATCGGATTGTTCTCATTGCTCTCCAAGAGGATTATCCTGGCGCTCGTAATATCGCCTGGGTCAAAAACAAGCAAAATTTTGAAGCCCGCTTCCAACATCTGCAATATGATATGAAGGTGATTTATTCACCTGATGGCTTGCTACTCTTTGAAGAGTTTGTTGTGCCTAATGATCGATACGAGAGTCTCAAGGCGATTTGGACTCATTTAGCCGAAACCTACCCCGGCTACAGCTTGCAAGGAATATACCTTTGCAATGCCATATCCAAAGAATATTATCGGGCGGAAATCCGCTATCGTGGGCAGACTCTAAAGCTCAAATTTGATACGGAAAGCATGAAATTACAGGAATAAATAAGTTCTTGAAACAACCGTTCCCAGCTCTCAATTTATACATCCGTATTTAATCCACCGGGGATTTTTGCTAAAATGTGGGCATGGAAACCTTCTTAGATAAGGATTTTTTACTCACCAATTCTAGCGCCCAGCGGCTTTATCACGAGTTCGCGGCTAAGATGCCAATCATCGATTATCATTGTCATCTTTCCCCTACAGATATTGCCGCCAATCGTCAGTTTCGAAACCTCACTGAGGTTTGGCTGGAAGGGGATCATTACAAGTGGCGGGCGATGCGAACTCACGGCATCGCCGAACGTTTCTGTACTGGGGATGCCGATCCCGAACAAAAATTTGCCAAATGGGCGGAGACCGTACCCTATACGGTTCGCAATCCGCTTTATCATTGGACCCACTTAGAGTTGAAGCGCTATTTTGATCGGTCTGAGATCCTTAGCCCTCAAACTGCGCGGGACATTTATGGGCATTGTGGAGAGCAGTTGCAGGAGCCAGAATTTCGAGTGTGGGGCTTGCTCGCAAAAATGCGGGTAGAGGTGGTTTGTACCACTGACGATCCCTTGGATGATCTCCAAGCTCACCAAAGCCTTGCTCATACAGATTGTAAGACCAAAGTGATCCCTGCCTTTAGGCCTGATAAATTTTTGAGGGTAGATGATCCTATTTTTTTTAATCAATATTTGGATCAGTTGGGTGAGCTTACCTATTCTGATCTTGCCCACTATATTGACCTAATCAACGCCTTGCAACAGCGTATAGATTATTTTCACCAAGCGGGATGTCGACTTTCCGATCATGGACTCGAAACCATCTATGCAGCTGATTTTTCTGATACTGCCGTCAACGCGATCTTTCATAAAATACGTTTAGGCAATCAACTTTCGCCAGAGGAAATAGCGGTGTTTCGCTCCTCCCTCCTTTACCACCTTTGTCAAATGTACCACGCCAAAGGCTGGACTCAGCAGTTTCACCTAGGCGCCTTGCGCAACAATAATAGTCGGATGCTTCGGACCCTTGGTCCCGACACGGGTTTTGACTCTATTGGAGATTGGAACCAAGCTCCCACTTTGGCTAAGTTTCTTGACCGACTTGACACGAATGATCAGCTGGCCCAAACCATTCTTTACAATCTCAATCCGAGGGACAATGAAGTGATGGCTACTATGGTGGGTAATTTCAATGATGGTAGCGTGGCTGGAAAAATCCAGTGGGGTTCTGGATGGTGGTTTTTGGATCAAAAAGACGGGATGGAAAAGCAGCTAAATTGCCTTTCAAATATGGGCTCACTCGCTCACTTTGTAGGCATGTTGACTGATTCGAGGAGTTTTTTGTCTTATCCTAGACACGAGTATTTTCGCCGCATCCTTTGCAATCTGATTGGGCAGGATATCGAAAAAGGCGAGTTGCCTCGAGACTTTGCTTGGTTGGGTAAATTGGTCGAAGATATTTGCTATAATAATGCACGAAGCTATTTTGGCTTCTACGAAAACGAGTCTGAGCTACAATTAAATTAGCTTGAGGACCATAGATTGCTACTACTTTCAACATGAATAGACTACTCTTTTCATTGGTATGCCTTACCATGAGTTTGGGCGCCTGCCAAGAAATTTCCCAAAGCAAACGTCTCAAACTGGCCCATGGTCTCTCGGTAAGCCATCCAGTCCACGAAGCTATGCAGTTTCTCGCGGACGAAGTAGCCAAAAACTCCAATGGGCGCTTATTGATCGATATCTATCCCAGTGAGCAATTGGGCAAAGAGCGTGAACTGGTGGAGCTCTTACAAATTGGGAGTATTGCCATTACTAAGGTATCCTCGGGAGTCCTAGAAAACTTTTCGCCCAACATCCGAGTTTTGGGTCTCCCTTATGTTTTTCGAGACCGCAACCATCTTTTTTCAGTCTTGGATGGGCCCATCGGCCAGCAATTGTTGGAGGAGCCTCGAAAGTACCGCTTGAAAGGTCTTTGTTACTTTGACGCCGGATTTCGCTCCTTTTATACCATTGATAAAGCAGTAGAGCATCCCGACGATCTCTTGGGCTTGAAGATTAGGGTTATGCCCTCCAAAACGGCTACCGAAATGGTCAATACCATGGGTGGCTCCGCCAATCCGATTCCGTGGGGAGAGCTCTATAGTGCCCTCCAACAAGGCGTAGTCGATGGCGCCGAAAACAATCCTCCCAGTTTCCTCTCCTCTCGCCATTATGAAGTCTGCAAATACTACGCCCTCAACGAGCATACTGCTTTACCCGATGTACTCGTCATGAGTACTGAGCAGTTTGACAAGCTTAGCGAAGAAGAGCAGGGTTGGTTAATGAAAGCCGTCAATGATGCCAAGATTTACGAACGCGAGGTCTGGGCCAAGGCCGAAAAGGAAGCCCTAGATATTGTACAAGAAAATGGTGTCACCATCATTCGACCAGAAAAAGGCCCCTTTATGGACAAAGTGGCCAAAGTCCTTGAAGCTTATCAGGACGAGCCTGCCATCTACAAGCTTATTCAAGAGATTCAAGCCATACCCTAAGCTATGCGAAAGACGATAGATAACATACTCGAAAAGGTGCTGATCATTTTAATGGTTCTCATGGTCGTCAATGTGACTTGGCAGGTACTATCCCGTTATCTTGCCAAATGGGGCGTCATCAGTCAGGCTAGTACGGCCACCGAAGAATTGGCGCGTTTCCTACTGATCTGGCTCGGCTTGCTCGGGGCTAGTTATGCCTCGGGCAAAGGCATGCACCTTGCCATTGATTTGTTGCCGCAAAGATTGGAAGGCAAAAAACAGCAATTGCTCAAGCGGCTCATCAATGTACTGATTGTCATCTTCGCCTTTTTGGCGATGGTGATCGGTGGGGGGCGCTTGGTATATCTGACCTTTGCGCTTGAGCAAAGCTCGGCCGCCATTGGCATCCCTCTGGGCATTGTTTACATCATTTTGCCCATAAGCGGCGTGCTGATCGTTTACTACGCCTTGAGCGACATCTTCCAAGCCGACTAATCTTTCACACTACTCACGACTAATAATCCCAGCTTCCTATGGAATGGCTTGAAATATTAACTTTAGCCCTTACTTTTCTTACCCTCCTCGCCTTGGGGGTACCTATCGCTTATAGCATCGGTTTATCATCCCTTTGCACCCTCTGGGTAAGCATGGATTCTTTGACAGATTTTACTACCATTGCCCAGCGTATGGGTACTGGGCTAGATAGCTTTGCGCTGCTGGCGATCCCCTTTTTCATATTGGCAGGCCAATTGATGAACCAAGGCGGGATCGCCGATCGGCTGATTGCTTTTGCCAAATCCCTGATCGGATGGCTGCCGGGAGGGCTGGCCCACGTCAACATTATCGCCAATATGCTCTTTGGGGCGATCTCAGGCTCAGCTGTTGCCTCTGCTTCAGCGATTGGGGGCGTCATGCACAAACGCATGGTCAAAGATGGTTATGAGCCCGAAATGAGCGCTTCGGTCAATATTTCTTCGGCCGTTACAGGTCTGATTATTCCGCCTAGTAATGTACTGATCGTTTATTCATTGGCCAGTGGAGGAGCCTCAATTGGAGCGCTTTTCGTGGCTGGCTACATCCCAGGATTTTTGGTAGGTCTGACGCTAATGGTAGTGGCGGCTTACTTTGCGGTTAAGAAAAAATATCCACGCGATCCTATCGCCAAATTCAGTGAGACTTGGCAAGCTTTTGTAGCTGCCTTGCCTAGTCTATTACTACTGATTATAGTGATTGGTGGGATTATCGGAGGGATTTTTACGGCTACCGAGGCCTCGGCCATAGCGGTGCTGTATGCGCTTACGCTTTCTTTGATTTACAAAGAAATCAGTTGGCAGGATATGCCCAAAATTCTGCTTAGTTCTGCGAATACCACTGCCATAGTGATGATCCTGATCGCGACTAGTATGGCCATGTCATGGGTACTGGCTTTTGAAAATATCCCCCAATCTGTCAGTGAAGCAATGCTGGCCGTGAGCGATAATCCATTTGTCGTCTTATTGATTATCAATATTACGCTTCTGGTAGTGGGGGTATTTATGGACATTACGCCAGCGGTATTAATCTTTACGCCGATATTCTTGCCGGTGGTGGAGCAGATGGGCATTCATCCTGTACATTTTGGGATTATCATGGTCCTCAATCTTTGTATTGGTTTGACTACGCCTCCGGTGGGCTCAGTGCTTTTTGTGGGTTCTGCCGTGGCCAAGGTTAGGATCTCCCAAGTCATCAGGCCTCTTTTGCCGATGTTTGTGGCGATGATTTTGGCCTTATTGCTCGTTACCTACATACCACAGTTGAGTATGTGGTTGCCTGAGGTATTTGGGTTGGTCAAGTAGGATTACCGCTGCGCGGAACGATTATCCTTGGTTAAATGAAATTGATAAAATGGATCCTGTAGCGTCGCATAATTATGCGACGCTACATTTTTTCAAAACATAGACTTAAGCGTTCTGCGAAGCAGTAAAAAAACAGCAATGAGGCCTATCGCAGTAACTCCCAGACCAAGGTCTTGAGTAGGTGCTTGGAGTCCATATGGGTGGGCTTTTGGCCTTTGAGGGTGAGATCCGCCTGCTCTACTAAGCCGATATTACGATAAACTTGGCCTAAATTGTAGCGTTGCTTAGCCGCAATGTAATCCCTGGCTTGAAAGTAATTAACCCGCAATTGGTTCTTAACTGAATTAGGATCACGGAGCTGATGCCTGTGCACCAAGGCAAGGTTGTGAAAAAACTGAAAAAGGCTGTTTATCGTCAGGATCGGGGGATTGATCTTGGGATTTTGAGTTAGGCGTTCCACGATTAAGTGGGAACGATAAACATTGCGCTCACTCAAGGCATGTACCAACTCAAAGGAATTGAACTCTTTGTCTACATTGATGGTATCGTAAACAAACTGCTGCGTCAACTTTGTCTGTTTGGTTGCTTGGAGGTAAATAAACATCTTCTCCAATTCGTTTTCGATGAGGCCAATCTTGATGCCGAGGTTCGCCGTCAGGATTGCAGGGATTTGAGGATCGGCTTCGAAGCCTCTGGCCTGAATCTGAGTTTGAATCCAGTTTTGGACGTCCCGATCGTAAAGCTTTTTTGCATTGTAGATCAAACTCTTAGCGTGCAATGCTTTTTCGGCCTTCTTGGGGAGGGCCATCCGTCGGCCTTTGTAGACCAAAACCAAGATGGTCGAAGGAACCGGCCTTTCTAGGTAAGGGGCCAACTTTTCTGCCTCCTGTTTATTGAATCTCTGCCCCTCCTTTACGATCACTAAGCGATGATTGGCCATTACGGGAAAGCTACGACAAGCGTTGACAATCTGTTTGGCACTTGTTTCTGGGCCGTAGCAAATGGTCTTATTAAAAGCGGCTTCAGAGGCTGTGAGGACACTTCCTTCCTTGTCTAGCGCCTCTACGATCTGATCGATAAACCAACCTTCTTCCCCATGGAGATAATAGATAGGAGCAAACTTTTTTTGCTCGATTGATTTTATGATCTGATCAAAGGTCATCTTATATCAGCCGGTCAATTGATTTTGAAAAAAGGCGGTAGTTTGTGCCAAAACTAAGTCAAAAGGGGGGGTACTACCCGCAAAAGGATGTTTGGTCCCAAAAGTATGGCTCCCATCAGGAATCAAGCTGAGTTGCGACTGACTGGGGTCAGAAAAGATATTGAGTTCTTCCCCTTCAAAGTAAGGCACCGTCTCGTCCGCCGCCCCATGTAGGAGTAAGAGGGGCTTATTCATTTCTCTTACTGCTTGCTGGATATTGAGGTGCTTACGGTAGTTTTTCTCAACATCATCTAGTAGCTTTCGGCCCAATTTGAAAATCTGACCTGTGCGGCTGTTTTTAACTTCTAGGTAGCCTTGACGTTTCCACTGTTCTTTTTGCGCTTTGCTGTAACGATTAAATTTTGATACCGCGGCCCAAGAACAGACTGCTTTGATATCGCGACTCTTTTGTCCCGCTAACAAAGCGATGCCACCACCTCGGCTATGCCCTAGCAAGCCAATCGGCTTGCTGAGATAACGCCCAAAGAAATCGGTATGTGCCAATAGATGGATGACCTCTAGAGCCTCTTCTAATTCGAGCGAAAAAGTGTTTTGCTCAAAAGCATCAAATTCAGTGAAAGTCTCACCATCGGCACCTATGCCATTGTGAGAAAAGTTGAAGCTAAGGCAGGAGAAACCCTGAGACGCGAAATGTGTCGCCATGTGAGGCACAAAGGCCCAGTCCTTATACGCTTTGAAGCCGTGTAGATAAAGGATGCAAGGCCCCTCTCCAAAAGAGTCTGCGCCATACAGACTCATCTTCATGGAATGGCCCGCTTTTGTCTGATACTGAAAATCTTGCCGCATGATCCCTCGAAAATACGAGTTATCAGAACGATTGCAAAGCCAGTTTCAATTCACCGTAACCCTGTTCTAGTACTACCCGCACTTTTTTGACATGAGTTGCCAGTTCTTCCACCCCTTGACCCGTTTTAGTGATCCGCTCAATCTCTAGAATGGTCTCTTTGATCGCGTCAATCCCCATAAAGGCAACGGAACTTTTGAGCTTGTGGGCGGCACGGCCTAGGCTATGATGATCGCCTTGGGCCAAGTGATCGTCCATTTGGTCTAAAATATCAGGTGTGGTTTCGAGAAATTTTTCAATGGTTTTGGAGATGATTCCAGTATCGCCACCAGAAATTTCTTTGAGATAATCGAGGTTGATCACAGGATCTTGAAAATCAGTAATTATAGTGCCATTATTGGCATTATTACCATTGGGATGATGGCTGCCATTGCCATTGTGCCCGTTGGTAAAATTTGTGGACGCAGTGAGGCTTGGTTCTACTGGCTTAGCATTACTTTCATTGTTATCAGCCAAATCAGCACTGCGGGGTCGCGCATGTTGGATGATCTTGGAGTACAGATTGTTCATCTGGATGGGCTTTGACACATAATCATTCATCCCCACCTTGAGACATTCGTCATCTGTACCAGTAAAAGCGTTGGCCGTCAGGGCGACGATTGGTACCTCCTTGATAGGAGAAGGCATTTGCTCTCTGATCACTTTGGTGGCCTCTATACCGTTCATCTCGGGCATCTGTAAGTCCATAAAAACCAGATCGTAATCTCGTCTTTTCAAGACCTCAATCGCTTCTCGTCCATTGTTGGCAATATCGCAAGAAATTTTCCAGTCGGAAAGCAATTTTTTTGTTACAAGTTGATTAAGTGGATTGTCCTCTACAAGTAAAATTTCGAGTCCTTCCACTTCACTATAATCAACATTTACTTCCTCCTGATAAACCGGAGACTCTGCTTGACTGACTTCAAACTCTAGCGAGAAGGTGAAACAAGAGCCTTCGCCGATTTCGCTTTCTACACTGATTTCTCCCCCTTGCAGTTTGACCAGTTGTTGGACAATCGTTAGGCCAAGGCCTGTACCCCCATAGCGCCGATTGGTATCAACATCGAGTTGCTTGAAACCTTCAAAGATTTCATTGAGCTTGCTCTTCGGGATCCCGATACCCGTGTCTTTGACTTTAAACTCTAAAACCGCTTTGCCATCGGCTTGATGGATGTTGCGGGCACTGACGCGGATATAACCCTTGTGGGTAAACTTGATGGCGTTACCGATGAGGTTAAGAAAAATCTGAGTCAGTCTTACGGTATCGCCAATGATATTTTCGGGTACGGTTTTCCCGATTTCAAAGATCAACTCAAGATTCTTTTCTCGAGCATTGAGCTCCATGATATCTTCAATGGAGCGAAAGATCTGGCGAAGATTGAAATTGTGGCTGCTAAATACAATTTTACCGGCTTCAATTTTGGCCAAATCCAAGATATCATTTACCACCGCTAGCAGGGTTTCTCCCGCATTTTTGATGGTTTCTATATGCTCTTTTTGCTGTTGATTAAGTTCAGAACTCAGCAACATATTGGTCAGCAAAAGGATCGGATTGAGCGGAGTGCGAATTTCATGGCTTGTACGGGCCAAAAAATCTTGTCTCAATTTGGCTGATGCAGTGGCTAGCTCTTTTTCCTTTTTTAACTCTTCCACCTGCTTACTCTCGGTGATGTCTTGAATCGTACCTACTAGACTCACCAGTTTGCCATTGGCGTCCTTTTCGGGTTCACCACGCAAAATAAGGTGCTTGAGGCCCCCGCTAGGCAAGACGATACGGTGGTTGGCTTGGATCAAGCTCGCGCTTTGGTAGGCTTGTTGAAATTGACGGGCAATCTCTCTTTGATCCTCCGGGTGAATGGCTTGGATATAATCGGCCAAAGTCTTGAATTCAAACCCTGGGCCTTTTTCAAAAATATCATAGACCATGCGCGAGCAATTGAGATCATTGGTCTTGAGTTGTAAGTCCCAATTGCCAATCTTAGCCATGCGCTGCGCCATCTCAAGTCTCCGCAAGAGTTGTTGGCGCTGGATCGCATAATTGATGGAGTGTCCTAGGAGTTTGCCTTCGATTTCGTTTTTGTTGAGAAAGTCTTGCGCTCCTTTTTTTACCGCTCTGATGCCAAGGCTAGAGTCTTGCATGCCTGTCAACACGATAAAAGGATAGTCTGGAAATTCTTCGTAGAGCTTTTCAAAGGTGGTAAATCCCATACTGTCTGGCACATGCAGGTCCAGCAGAATGATATCAATATTTTCTTGGTAAAGTAATTTTCTGCCACTAGCAAGGGTTTCCCCGTGATGCAAACGAAATTCGCCCAATCCAGCATCTTTGAGATACTCTTGGATAAGTCGGACATCGCCGGGGTTGTCTTCGATGAGTAAAATATTGGTCAAATTGGGCACTATGATGGATGAGTCGGTAGTTTGACGATGGTAAACCAAAAATTTTCGATGCTTTTGATCACATCGATAAACTGAGCTATTTCAACCGGCTTAGTTATATAGCAATTCGCATGAAATTCATAACTATAGCGGATATCTTTGATTGCTTCTGAGGTAGTGAGGATCACAACGGGAATGGTCTTAAAACGAGGGTCAGTCTTGATCCGTTTTAGCACTTCTCTCCCATCCAGTCGAGGGAGATTGAGATCCATAAAAATCAAGTCAGGAGTAAAGACGTTGCTAAATGGCCCTTCTTTATTGAGATAGCGCATGGCTTGTTCCCCATCTGGTACAACCATGAGTTCGACTTCTTGCCGAAGGCCTCCTTCTTTGAGAGCCTCACGGGTGAGCCGCACATCTCCTGGATTATCTTCTACTAGTAGGATGTTCATCGTTTTGCCTTTACGCCTTTACTCAATCTGTTGCCAAATGAGCGTTCCTCGAAGAGGTCATCAATAGAACACTGAGGCGATCCTTAGCCTTAATGTAAGAAATCACCCAAAAACACCCTATTGATTATGCAATATTGTTGATTTCGCCTCCCAAAAAAACTGTCGAGTAAGAATATTCTTACATATTAAATCTTTTGTATTGCTACAATTTTTTAGCCAAACTCTGCAATAAGGCAGTTTAGGTATTTTTTTCTCCTTCGTAGAACGCTCAGACATTACAAAACAGCTACCCTCCATAGGGAGAGTAGCTGCATGTTATTTTTGTAAAAAAACCTCTTTTTAGTCTCTTCCGCCAAACAGACGTAGGAGGAACAAAAATAGGTTGATAAAGTCTAGGTAAAGGTTTAAAGCTCCCATTAGCGCCATCTTCTTGCCTTCTTCGCTTTCGCCATCGACGACTGCTCCGATAGTAAGGATCTTTTGCATATCATAGGCCGTAAGACCGGAGAAGATCACTACTCCCAAAATGCTGATGATGTAGTCAAACATTGAGGATTCCATAAACCAATTGACTACCATCGCGATAATCAGACCAATCAAAGCCATATAAAGGATAGAACCCATCTTACTGAGGTCAATTTTGGTCGTCCATCCTATCAAAGCCATGGTGCCAAAAGTACCGGCGGTAATAGAAAATACATAGCCTAAGGTCCCAAGGGAATAAGCAAGAAATATGACGGATAAGCTAACGCCTAGTATAATCGCATAAATCGCAAAGGCAATACTTGCTTGATTGAAGCTCATCTTATTGATACGTGCAGATAGGAACCATACCACTCCTAAAGGAGCTAAGAAGGTAACCCAACGCATGGCGCCTGTAAACAAGAAATAAACCAATTCAGGTTTAGTAGAGACAAACCAGGCCGATACTGCTGTTAGCAGAAGCCCAATCGTCATAGTGGCAAATACCTGTCTCATGAAGATACTAGCGTCGCCACTTTCAATAAATTCCTGCTTGCGTGCGAGCAAGCGAGGATCAGTTTCAGTCTGGAACATATATAAATTAAATTGTGTTTTATTTCAGAGTCTCAATACTCAGCTAAATATACGGAAAAAAAAGCGATAAGATTTAGTCAAGAGAAGAGAAAGAGACGTTTATCCTTTGCAAAAATTTATCTATTTTCGGGGCCTGTTATACCTTAATATAATTTTCGAGGGAAAAATCATACGCCAATGAGAGAAATACAGTTTAGGGAAGCCGTTAGAGAAGCTATGCAGGAAGAGATGCGTCTAGATGAGAGCATCTACCTCATGGGGGAAGAAGTAGCGGAGTACAACGGAGCTTACAAGGTAAGTCAAGGCATGCTTGAGGAGTTTGGTCCTAAGCGTGTCATTGATACCCCTATCTCCGAATTAGGTTTTGCCGGTATTGGAGTTGGATCAGCTATGGTTGGGCTCAAGCCGATCATCGAGTTTATGACCTTCAACTTTTCTTTGGTAGGGATTGATCAAATCATCAATAATGCTGCCAAGATGTACCAAATGAGTGGTGGACAATTCAACGTGCCCATCGTCTTTAGAGGACCTAGTGGTTCTGCCGGACAATTGGCCGCAACTCACTCTCAAAGCTTTGAAAACTGGTTTGCCAATACTCCTGGTCTATTAGTAGTGACTCCGAGTACCCCTGCAGATGCCAAAGGATTGCTCAAATCTGCTATCCGTAATCCAAACCCTGTTTTGGTGATGGAGTCTGAGGTTATGTACGGTGATAAAGGACCCGTACCTGAAAAGGACGAGTTTTTGATCCCCCTAGATAAGGCGGATATCAAACGCCCCGGTAAGGACGTTACGCTCCTCAGTTTTGGTAAAATGGTGCACGTAGCGTTAGCAGCTTGTGAAGAATTAGCCAAAGAAGGAATAGATGTTGAGATGATCGATCTGCGTTCATTACGTCCGATCGACTATGATACAGTGATCAACTCCGTCATGAAAACCAACCGTTGTGTGGTGCTAGAAGAGTCTTGGCCTTTAGCTGCTTTTGCTGGCGAATTGACCTATATGATTCAAAAAAGAGCCTTCGATTATATGGATGCTCCTGTGGCCCGGGTAACGGCCAAAGATACCCCTCTGCCATACTCCTCAGTACTAGTAGATACATGGCTGCCAGACGCAAAACAGGTCGTAGATGCCGTAAAAACGGTCATGTATCGCAACTAGTTCCAAAACCGAAATTTTCAAAAAATAAGCCCTTCCGAAATCCGGAGGGCTTTTTTTTATGTTTGTGACAAAATCAGACTTCCTGAAACGAAGGGCTTTTAGGCAAAAATAATTAACGGGGAATCCGTTCATTTGAGTGACTTTCTAGTCAACTTCTATTCTTAATGTTACAGCCTCTAAAAAAGCCTGAATTGAGCAACGTTCAACAAAAACTAGCGGATGAGGACATAGTCCGCGCGATCACTGAAGAAGGAAAAACGGAAATGTTTGGTATTCTTTATGATCGTTATGCTGACAAGGTCTACCGCAAATGTATCAGCTTTGCCCATGATCGTGAGATCGCGCAAGATATGGTGCAAGATGTGCTGCTGAAAGTTTTCACCCAATTGGGTAAATTTAAGGGTAAAAGTCGCTTTTCGACTTGGCTATATGCCATTACCTACAACTTTTGTGTAGAACACTATCGAAAGTCTAGCCGCCTCAGAACGGTGGACATCGACGAGGGACCCGACTTAGCCGAAATTGATGATGACGAGGATGAGTTACTAGGTTCTAGAGCTCACTCTCTCAAACGAGCGCTCAATCATGTTTCTGCAGAGGAAAAAGTACTGCTCTTGATGAAGTACCAGGATGATATCCCAATCAAGGAAATTATGGAAACTCTAGAGATTTCAGAAAGCGCGGTTAAAATGCGCTTGTCTCGTGCACGCAAACGAGTAAAGCGAATCATCGTAGAACAGGAGAAAAAAATGGCTGTATGAGAAAGAATGCATTTAAGGAGATAGAAGGAGAAGAGACGCTGCCCCCTCAAGTCAAGGAAAATACCTTAGGCAATGTGGGGGCCTTGGCCTTTGTAATGGACCTAGTCGATTTATTCGTGGCACGATCGGGCAAATCGTTAGTTGAATCTCTCTCACCTGGCGAAAATCGACCGCTCGGTATGGAACAAAGTCCCAGGCCTGGAGAAGCAAACTAGCAGATTTTCTCGTCTAAATATTGTCGCAAAACCACCCCTCAATCATCATGTTCGAAGATATTACCTCCTCCTTGCAAAAGGTATTTGATCAATTGTTGAGCACCCTGCCAAGTCTATTGGGTGCTATTGTCATTTTATTTATCGGCTGGCTCTTGGCTAAGCTGGTCTCCAAGGTCGCCGCCCGAGTACTAAGAAGAATCGGGTTGGATAAGCTAGCGGATAAACTCAACGACACCGAAAGCTTTAAAGAAGCGAACCTGACGATACGTCCGGTCATCATTATCGAAAAATTTCTTTATTGGACGTTGATCTTTATTACGCTACTTTCTGCTAGTGAAATATTAGGGATGGATTTGCTCTCAGAGCAAATTGGTGCCTTGATTAGCTACGTACCCAATCTCTTGACGGCTCTCGTCATCCTTGGTGTAGGCTTTTATTTGGCTGATTCGGTCAAGCAATTAGTGAGTAATGCTGCCCAGTCGTTTGGGATACCCGCCTATCGTTTTATTGGGGGAGTGGTGTTTGTATTGATTATGTTGGTGGTTGCGGTTACAGCCCTTGACCAAGCCCAAATAGATACCGCCATGATCCGTCAAAACGCTACCATTATCTTGGGAGGCATCATGCTAGCTTTTGCCGTCGCTTATGGTTACGCTGCGCGCAACGTTTTGGGGAGTATGCTAGGCGCATATTACAGCCGCGGCAGCTACCAAATAGGGCAAACCGTCGAATTAGATGGGCATATCGGTAAAATCGTGCGGATGGATAAGGTCTCTTTTTCCATTGATACGGGAGAAAAATATGTCGTCTTCCCGATGGATCGTCTGATCAAAGATACGATCATCATTCATCGTCCGAAATAGTGAGGAATTGTTGAATTGTTGAATTGTTGAGTTGTTGAGTTGTTTAGTTGTTGATTCAAAAATTCAATTCTTCCAACATTCAACAATTGATCTTAGCGTTCCGCTACGCGGAACGCCCAGACCTAATCTACTAATAGACCGTCTTTGATGGTAAGCACGCGATCTGCCTTGGCCGCTAAATCAAGGTTATGAGTCGCAATCAAAAAGGCCACCCCTGTATCTTCCGTAAGTTCTCGGATAAGATCGTACATGGCCTCTGAGTTGGCTGAGTCAAGATTACCCGTAGGTTCATCGGCCAGAATCAAATCAGGATTATTGATCAATGCACGAGCCATGGAGACACGTTGCTGCTCCCCTCCCGAAAGTTCAGAAGGTCTGTGTTTCACTCTATCACCCAAGCCGAGTCTTTGTAAAAGGGCAGTGGCTTCCTCATAAACCTTGCTTTGTGGCTTATCTCCATGAATCATGGCGGGAATACTGACATTTTCCAAGGCGCTAAATTCCGGCAGGAGATGATGAAATTGGAAGACAAAGCCCAGATTTTGATTGCGAAAAGCTGCTTGATTGCGTTCTGAGTATCGGGTCACTTCCTTCCCTCTGAAAAATACCTCCCCTTGATCAACCGTATCGAGGGTGCCCAAAACTTGCAATAAGGTACTCTTTCCCGCGCCACTAGTGCCCACTAAAGCTACTACTTCACCTGCTTGCAGTTCGAGACTGACACCTTTCAAAACGGCCAACTTACCGTAAGACTTAAAAATATTATTTGCTGTGAGCATTGATATCTAATTATGACTGAAGGAAGGGATTGTGGGCATAGGTTTCGCTTTCATCGGCGACCCGGATAGCAATAACCTCTGAAGTGGCCGTTTTTACCCCTGCAGAAAAGGTATCACATTGCATCACTACTTTACGGCCTTTGATTTCTTTGACGATGGTCCTCAGTTCGATCGCTTCGACATTAGAGGTGGGCTTGAGGTAGCGAACATTGATCGTGCCGGTAGCATAACGATAGTAGGGAAAGGAGCCCAGTTCTCGATTTTCAAGTTTACAGGCTGCCGCCATGGCAGTCCCCATGCAATGGCAGTCGATCAAGGTAGCGAGGATGCCGCCATTGAGAATTTTGGGCCAGCCGTGATACTTTTCTTGGGATTCCCAGACACACACGGCCTCTTCCCCTTCCCAATAACTTTTGATTTGGAGACCATCGGGATTATCTGCCCCGCACCCAAAACAGACATTGCCAGGCATGAAATCTTGAAAATATTGCCTTTTCATGATGCGAAGTTACATAAAAAAAGGAGGCTCCAAAGAGCCTCCTAATATTGCAAAGTTTGGGGAAACTATTCTATAGGAGAGGCAGTAACAGATACGAGGGCAGTAGCTTCGAGAGGAACCTCCGTATTGATACTTTCGTGGGTTTCAATAAACAAGCGAACCTGAACGGTTTCACGATCTAGAAACTCTTCTAGACGGATTTCGTCGGTATTTATATCTAATTTGATGAGATCACCGTCGATTACGCTATTGGCACCATAGCTAGCCATCAGATAGGTTTCGCCATCTAATACCATCTTTAGCTCTAAGCTTTTTAAAATCGACCAGTCGATGGTAGCATCTTCGCCTAATTTGACTTCAAGAGACTTGAGTTTTACTGCAGAAATACCATTGAGATTACGGTCAGAGAGCTCATTTACCAGATCCACTTCAATCACTTCGGATTCGATCATGGTTAGCGTATTGGCTTCAATAGCATCAGTCATGCTAAATTTAGCATCAATCGGATAATCAAAAGTAACATCCAGTAGATCTTCTACACATGAGGTAAGGACAAGAGGCAGGGCTAGTAAAGTTAAAAGCAATTTTTTCATTTTTGGCCTTAAGCGTTTATAAGATTTGAGCACAAATTGCAGTATTGCCAAAAATAATAAAATCCAAAATTTCGTAATATATTACAAGCCCTTTTGACTAGATGTAGTCAACATCCTCGGAGAAAGGAAACTCCATCAGCAGACGCATACCTCGCTCGATCTCCATCCCATCAAATAGGGTGCGGAAGAGGGCTTGAGAGATAGGGGCGGAAATACGATAATGACTGGCCAAGGCCTTGACGATGCAAACCGTTTTAACCCCTTCTGCCACCTCTTCCATAGAAGCGGTAATTTCCTCTAGCGTTTCTCCTTTAGCCAAGCGATAGCCTACGGTGTAGTTGCGGCTACGAGGGCTGTAGCAGGTCGCGACTAGATCTCCCACCCCTGCCAAGCCTAAAAAGGCTCTAGGGTCTGCCCCTAGTTTCTTGCCGATATTGGCCATCTCTGCTAGTCCTCGGGTGATCAGTAAGGCACGGGTATTGTCTCCGTAACCCAGACCCCCTAATATACCAGAGGCGATTGCCATCACATTTTTCAATACTCCTGCCAACTCAATCCCCAGTATATCCTGACTAGCGTGTACTCTGAAGTTAGAACTGCGCAGGGCCGCTTTTCCTTCACTGATTACCTGATCAAAGGGGCTAGCTACTACTGTCGCGGCAGGCATGCCTTCGGCAATTTCGCCTGCGAGATTGGGGCCAGCGACGCAGCCCACACGGGCTACCATCGTCTCTGAGCGAATCAACTCGCTCATCGTCTTGACTTGATTGCGACTCAACTTACCTACGGATTGGAGGCTTTCTCCTTCGGCCAAGCTTACGTCTAAGCCCTTGATGGCATGGATTAAGGAATGCCCCGGCGTCAGATAAGGACCTAGGTCCGCCAATAAGGAACGAAAATATTGGGAGGGAATCACTGGGAATATCAAGCGACACTCAGAGGTGAGTTTTTCTAAATCATTGGTGTAGGCAATGTTTTCCGCCATTTCATAATCTTTGAAACGACGGCTCTGAGCCAAGTCCGTAAGCTTTTCTGCGCTACGATCATACAGTAATACGGATTGATTTTGGGCCAAAAGATTGGCGACTGTAGTACCAAAGCTTCCAGCGCCGATCACGCCTACTTTTTTATTGGACGTAGGAGGCAAGCTCATATCCTTCAAGTCGATTGTGATAAAAATAAAGCAGATTCAAATCCTCAGTTTGGAGGGTCTCATGATCGACCAGACTCAGAGGACGTTTGGCGTGATAAAGGCCAAGATTGGCAATGCCATGTTCGATAATGTGAGGTACATCATTGTTCATATGGCCCGCAAGGTGAACCTTGTCATTATCGGCTAGCTCTCTTAGGCGATTAAGGACGCGCTCCACATTTTCAAAAAACTCAGTGCGATTGAGTTTTCTTTCTTCTTCTAAGAGCCTGAGGATACCATATAAATCTAGCTTAGGAAAGCGCTTTCTAAACATTTCGAAGCCTACATAGGCTACCAAATGACTAGAAAATACCCGGTTTTCGACATGAAAGCGTTCTGAGATTTTTTCCCCTAGCATTTTTGTATAGACCCCATCGCGCTGTTTGTCTTCTGTAATCTCGCCGCCTACTTCAAAGTAAGCTTTAATATCTACCTCCCTACCATAGGGATCTATACTGCGACCCTCTTCATCGACAAAATTGCCGAACACATCCATCGGCTTACCAAAGGCTAGATTGATTTCAGATTGCTTGCTGAAAGTCGTCCAAACAAATTTAAGGAACTTAAGGTAACTCGCAGATTCCTTATCTAAGATATAGTATTGCTCCTGTCCCGTTCGTTTGAGATGTTGTTTGATCAAGGAGGCTGCCTCCAACACAAAGTGATAACTCATCACCAGCGGCACCACGAATATTTTTCCAGAATGATCCTTGGGAGGATCTTGTAGATTCATCCGCTGCGCTTCGATAGCTGT
>JBCCQN010000085.1:0-31316 GCA_039024315.1 Bacteroidota bacterium | reverse complement strand
TGGACAAATGGAATCAGTTCGGTATGATCTAGTTCATCTAATTGTTCATATCCCAGACGAGCAAGGTCTTGGGGACGAATATTCATACACCTACTTTTTTAAGGCTTAGCATCTTATAAGGCGTAATCGAACGATGGCTATTTGCTTGATCGACAAATTGATAATCAAAATCCTCATTTTGGAGGAGCTGAAAGTTAGGTTCTCCTTCCACTATGCTCAAAAGCGTCTGCACTTTATGGCCTGTATTGCCAATACACACACTTATGATGGCTCCGAGCTTCATTTTTCGCATTATGCGAATAAGAAACTCAGTCTCCTTGACTCGATCCTTTTTCGCAAAGTGAAACATGCTATCGAGTAAGATGAAATCGAACTTGTCAAAAGCTTGATACTGGAAAATATCAAGCACGGCTCCCTCCAACTTTAGCTGCGCGGCCTTGGCAGCAGCCAGCATTTGCTCTATCCCAACAGAGGAATGATCTATACCTAACACCTCAAATCCCATTCCAGCTAGCGCTAAGGCATCCCTTCCCTGGCCACAGCCGACATCGAGAAGCGTTCCGCGAAGCGGGAAAGCCTCATAAAAAGCGACCAACTCCGGATAGGGGGCACCAAAGAGATCTGGGCTCTGATAGTAATCGTCGTACGCAACTCGTTTTTTCATCTCAGGTTCAAAATATAGAAATAATTTCGAGACCTTTGCCCTTCCAAAGCCGCCTATGATGATTAGACTCTTGCTCTTCAAGTTCTTTCCTAAGCTGATATCTGGATACGCTGATTTAATCAAAAAGTACCCGCGCTATTTGGCCTACGGCATGCTCCATTTTTTCTTTTCGGGGCCGGGGCAAAGTTTTTTCCTATCACTATATACGGTTTACTTTTTGGCAGCCACAGGAGTTGATCAAATTGGCTATACGAGTTTATATATGGTAGCTACTTTGACGAGTTCGTTTGTGCTGCCCTTTCTCGGCAAGCTCTTAGATCGCATTTTACTCAGGCGCTTTAGTGTGATCTTGGGAATCGTCTTTGCGGGCTTTTGTGTGTTTACCTCTTTGGTGGTGCATCCGGCTATGTTGGTATTTGCCTTGGTGGGTTTGCGGCTATGTGGCCAAGGCCTGATGCCCTTGACGGGTTCGACCGCTATCACCCGTTACTTTGATGCGGAGCGAGGACAAGCCTTAGCCTTGGTCAATTTTGGAATCTCTTTTGCGGAGATTGCCTTCCCGCTTTTACTGGTTAGACTTATAGAAGAGACTAGTTGGCAATTTTCTTGGTTGGCCGTCGCGGCTATTATAGTGGTGGTTTTTATTCCTGCCGTGATACGCTTAGTGCCCAAAGACAGCCCTTTTCAACGAAATCAAGAGCTGATCGCAAATCCCGAATCAGACCGCAAGCCTCAAAGTAAAAGCCTCAGTCGAGGCGAAGTATTACGCCAACCAGCCTTCTATCTTTTGGTATTGGTCTATTTGTTTGTGCCCTTCTATTTTACAGGTATTGTGATCAATCTCGATTTGATCGGCGATATCAATGGCTGGGAGGATAAGCAATTAGCCCTAGCGCTTTCGTTGGCGGGAGGAGCGCGATTGGTGATGAATTTGCTAGGTGGCCCTCTGGTAGATCGCTTTACGGCGACCCGCACCTTTAGCTTCTTGCTGTTGCCGGTTTTGATTAGCATGATCGGCATTATTTTTCGCACCGAGGTAGTTTGGCTTTATGTGTTTTTTATGGGCTTAGGGATCTCGGCCAGTTTGAGTTCGCTTACCTCTTCGGCGATGTGGGCAGAGATATACGGCACGGGCCACTTCGCAGCGATCAGGAGTATTGTTACCACTTGTATGCAAGTATCCACCGCCGTAGCGCCCCTGATCGTCGGTTGGGCCTTGGTGGGTCAGTCCAGTTTATATGGCCTGATGGGAACGGCTGCTTTAATCGTACTGGGACTTTGGCTACTAGGAATCTGGCAGGTTAGGAAACTAGGGTTTAGCAAAAGCCGTATGGAATAAGTATCTTAAGTACATCCATATATAAAAATCCTTACTGTGATTCGTAATTATTTGAAAGCAAATCTGCTTTGCGGATTGGTGGTACTATTGCCTAGCTTGATGCTCGCTCAAGACTTTGACCTGCCAACTCTACAAGCCCAATATCCCAAAGAAGACGTTGTTTACCTCGAACGGAAAGAACATCTCTTTTTATTTTTTGACGAAGCTGATGCCCTAGCCGTCAAGAAACAACATGAAGCGTCGATGCTATATCTGACGGATAAGGACTTGCGGCACGCCAACGAATCCATCCACTATTCCGACTTTTCTTCAATCGAAGACATAGTCGCAGAAACCCGGGTTTTTAACAAACGGAAGAAGGCCGAACGCATACCCGTTAGAGATATCTCTACCCAAGATGTGATGGTAAGCGGTATCTTTTATGGTGACTACAAGAAGAAGTCTTTTGTCTTTCCCGCCGTACAGCAAGGAGCCCTGACTTATCTCTCCTACAATGAAGTGATCAAAGATCCACGTATGCTGGGCTCCTTTTACTTCAACTCTTATGTACCATTGCTCAATGCCGAGTATTCAGTCTCCTTTCCGGAAAACGTTTCGGTCTCTTATCAACTGATTGGCGAGAATACGGACCAGATCGCGTTTAGCGAATCTACCCAAGATGGGCAAACCACTTACACTTGGCGTGCCAAAGATATGCGCAAGTTTGAGCGTGAGTCTGGGGCCCTAAGCCGTAATTACTACAATCCTCATATCATCCTCCGCATCGATCGTATCAAACGTGAGGCCGAAGAAGAACGCATCCTCAGTGATGTAACTGATCTTTATCGCTGGTATAGTAGCCTCGTGCAAGAGATCAACCAAACCGATCAAAACGAGCTCAAGCAAATTGTCGAGGAGCTAGTGGAAGGCGTCAGCGACGAGCGTGAGAAAACCCGCATCCTCTACCAATGGGTACAATCCAATATCAGCTATGTCGCCTTTGAAGATGGCATGGGTGGCTTTATCCCACGCGATGCTGCTGCCGTCTGTACTAAGAAATATGGCGATTGTAAAGATATGGCCAACATCCTACGCGAGATGTTGACTTATGCTGATGTGGAAGCTTACCTAACTTGGATCGGCACGCGAGAAAAGCCTTATTCATATCGTGATGTGCCAACTCCGGTGGTGGACAACCATATGATCACCGCAGTCAAATTGGATGGGGAGATTCAGTTTTTTGACGCCACGGGTACGCATACGCCCTTTGGCTATCCCACCTCTATGATTCAAGGCAAAGAAGCCTTGGTTGGTATCTCGGCCGATAGCTTTGCCATTATTGAGGTGCCGGTGATAGCGATGGAGCAAAATCGTTTGGTAGATAGTAGTTTTTTAAGCCTCGAAGAAGGCGATGTCATCGGGCGTGGCTACCAGCTAATGACTGGCTACCAAAAAGTAGATCTGGAGTACAGCCGCTATCGCATGGAAGGCACCGAAGAAAAGTTGTTTATGAACGACTATCTCACCAAGGGTAAGGACAACTTTCAGCTCGACGATTTTGCCATCGAAGGGCTAGGTGATCCTAATCTCGATGGAGAGATCGCTTATGAGTTTCACATTCCTTCTTACGCCAAACAAGTTAGCAATCGGATCTACGTCAACTTAAATCTTGATCGCCCACTGCAAGCTTCTGCCATTGATATAGAGCAGCGGCGGTATGGTCGTGAGATCGACTATAAGTATTTGGATAGCTACTTCGTAGAACTCGAAATCCCGGAAGGTTACAGTGTCTATAAGATGCCTGAAGACCTCAGCTATGAGGATGACAAATGGGGCTTTCGCATCAATTACCGTCAAGAAGGCAACAAAATCATCCTTGAAAAGGAAATCTATATGAATGCGCTAGCCATCCACAAAAGCGATTTCGAAGCCTGGAATACCTTCGTAGCCAAGCTCAACAAAGCCCACAAAAAAAACCTAGTCCTTACTCAGTAGGACTAGGCCTAATTTTTTCATAAACTCTACTTCCTAAAAACACAAGCCTATCAATTTTATGAATTATCGTTTGTTTGCGCTAGTACTTCTAGCCCTACCTTTGGGCCTTTGGGCACAAGACTCTGATTATACACACCAGTCTTATGATTGGGAGGAAAAACCTGAGAGGGTCGAATTGACCGAAGAGGAAAAAGAAGCGGATGCCGTCCGCCTCCTCAATCGTCAGATCATGGAATATGTAGAAACCGATGAAGGCATCGATATGTATTCCACAGAGCATGTGATTGTTCGAGCCAACACTACTCGCTCAGTTGATGAAAACAACAAAGTCTTTATCCCGATGCGTGGTGATGCCGAAATCGTGGTGCTAAAAGCACGTTCGATTAGCCCAGATGGCACCATCACCGAGCTAAACGAAGACAACATCAAAGATGTCTCTAATTATGAGGAGTATGGCAACTTCAAGATTTTTGCGCTAGAAGGGGCTGAGGCTGGAGCGGATCTAGAATATCTTTATACCCTCAAAAAAGAGCCGAGCATGTATGGCCGTGAAGTCGTTCAATCTAGCATCCCGATTCGCTTGGCCGAATACCAAATCATTAGCCCCCAAAGATTAGTTTTTGCTACCGCTGCCTACAATGGTTTGCCCCGCTTCAAAGAGACAGAAGATGAGGAAGCGGGTACTCGCACCATCACCAGTCAAGCAGAAAACGTTCCCCCAGAGGTAGAAGAGCTGTACAGCCTCGGTAGTGCCAACAAAATGAAATTTGCCTACAAGCTCGATATCGTCCGCTACCAAAACGGACAGGCACGCAGATTTCATACTTGGAAAGAGGTCAGCGGCAATATCTACCGCAATCTCTCGCCAGAAAAAAGCTCCAAAGCCTTAGGCAAAATCCTCAAAAAGGAAAAGTTTGCTAGTATGGGAGGCGAGGAAAAAATCAAAGCCGTCGAACAATACTTCAAAACTTTCATCAACTTCAACCCCGGCGTCAACATCTCTGAGGTAGACGATATTATCCGCCAGAAGTATGCCGACGAAAGCGGGATGACCAAGGTCTTAATGGATGCCTATGATCAACTAGAGGTAACCTACCGCCTCGTGATCACCAGCAATCGCTATCAATCTCGCTTTGACAAAGAATTTGAAGATTTCACCAATCTGGACGAGTTCATGCTTTACTTTCCTGAGTATGACACCTATGTAGTGCCGGGCCGTCCAGACCATCGCTATGGCTATCCACCTCATTATCTCGCTGACAATAATGGTCTCTATATCACCAGCTCAGAATACACAGGTGTCTTTGGCGCTGTTAAGTACATTCCACTAGCTCCTCGTTCGGCTACCTCTTCGAGGAACGATATTGAAATCATCTTCGATAAGGATATGGAGTATGTTGAGGTAGATCGCGTCAATACCTTGCGTGGTTACAGGGCCCAGTCTTATCGAGCCGCCTTTGAGTACAGCGACGAAAACGGGCGCGAGCAACTCATCGATGCGCTCGTAAAAAGCGGCGCTACTGAAGCCGAAGTGCTTGAAACAGACGTCAAAAGTGAGCGCATCGCTGATATTAGCTCTGGCAAGCCGCTTATTGTTGCCTCCAAGATCAAAGCTTCTTCTCTCCTAGAAAACGCCGGAGACAGCTATCTTCTCAATGTGGGTATGGTGATCGGTCTGCAAAGCGAACTCTATCAAGAAAGCGAACGCGCCCAGCCCATCGAGATGGATTATCCCATGACCTACAATCACAATATTAGCTTCACCATTCCTGATGGCTATGAGTTGGTAGGCCTAGAAGAAGCCAATCTTGATAAGACCTACAAGGGAGACGAAGGCTATGTGGCGCGCTTTGTCTCCAATGCTAAGCAAGAGGGCAATAAGGTAACCATCGAGATCGAAGAGTTTTACGAGGACATTCACTTTGACATTGAGCGTTACGAGGAGTTCCGTCAGGTGATTAATGCCGCGGCCAACTTTAACAAGGTGGTATTGGTACTCGAAGAGAAGTAGTCATGCGAGTTCCTTTATCGACCAGATTGGTCAGCGAACGCCTCGTACTAAGAGCCCCAAGCTTCAAAGATATCCCGTATATCTTTGAAGCTTCTCATTTTCCCGGCTTTACCGATGGTATGCCTTGGGAGCCCTCGGCCCAAGAGACAGAATATATTGCCCCCATGGAGAGAAGTCTCCAAGCCTGGAAAGCGGGTAGAGGCTTTAGCTTTAGCATTGATCGCAAAGAGGATGACACCTTTGTGGGGCGGGTTTCTATCAGAGAAACCGATCATGAATTGATCTGGAATATTGGCTTTTGGACGCACCCCCATCATCAGGGCAATGGCTACATGACCGAAGCTGTCAAGCGAATATTAGACTTTGGCTTTACCGAATTTAAAGCCGAAAGCATCGAAGCCGACTATGCCACCTGGAACATCGCCAGCGAAAGAGTGCTACACAAATCGGGCTTTAAATTTGTCAAACATATCCCTGAGGGCTTCAAAAAGCACGGTCATTGGGTCGAAGAAAATCAAGTTCGCATTATGCGAAGCGACTGGAAGAGGGAAGATTAGCGGATGCCAAATAATGAAATCATCATCCATTTCAGAATTGAACATTCGATATTCCACCTTCAAAATGCCCTCCTTCTGCCTAAGCAGTGAATCAAATGAACAGAAGAGCGTTTTTAATAAAAAATACCCTCCTAGCGCAAGGCTTACTCCTATCTTCTCATTCCTATCCTTGGCAAAAAAGTAATGCTAAAAGGGTAATTATTGTTGGAGCAGGGGCCGCTGGAGCCATGGCTGCGAATAAGTTAAAAAGCCATGGCCATGACGTATGCGTTCTGGAGGCAAGAAATCGTACCGGGGGTAGAATCAACTCCAACAGAGATTGGAGCAAGACAATTGAACTGGGGGCTAATTGGATCAGTTATGCTTCCAATCCGGGGAATCTTGGCTGGTATTACAGAGAGGAGAGCGGGATAAAAACATCCCCTACTTCATACAGCAAGTTTAAATCCTATGATAAAAATGGTAATCGACTCGGATTGCTAGGAATGGGCCTTACTAGTTTACGGGCCAATAAAGAATTAAATCGATTTTTTAGCGAAAGAGGAGAGCATCTCCCCGATATCTCCTGGGGCGAAGCCATAGATCGACTGACAGACTACGATGCGCAATCAGAAAGAAAAAAAGCACAGTTAGACATTATAAAATTAGGCAATGCTGCCAGTGTGGCAGCTGACAATCAATACGCATCAGGCAAAGCATATTCTATCAATACCGAAAATTTGGTGGAAGACGAACAATTGGTTCTAAATGGCTACGACCAACTCGTTCATTATTTACTTGAGGGAGTAGAGGTTAAGCTAGAACATAAAATTTTGGAAATTGAAGACCAAAACGGCCGAGTCAAGGTGATGACAGAGCGCGGAAACTTTGAGGGAGATTATGTACTCCTCACCGTACCCATAAGTCTATTACAAAGTGGGGATATAAAAATCTCCCCAGAGATCCCCTCAGGCCAAAAAGAGGCATTTGAAAAAATGCAGATGGGAATATTCAATAAGGCAGTGATGAAATTCTCCCATAAATTCTGGCAAGGCGATCCCCATTTTCTCGCCTTCCAAAAGGAAAAGCTAAAGAATTCTGGCATCGTATTTAATTATCACCCCTACACAAATCTTCCCATCCTCATCGCCTTTCACATCGGTGAAGATGGGAAATGGCTAGAGCAGCAAGAGGAGGAGAAAATCAAACAGCATTGGCAAAACGTATTTCATAAGGCCTTTCCCAAAGCCGAAATAGAGTTTGAGGATTTTATGAATTCAGCTTGGCACGGAGATCCCTTTTCTAAAGGTTCTTACTCATACGTCCCAGTGGGAAGCACAGCAAAGGATGTAGAAAGGATCTTTACGCCTCATGGGCGCATATTATTTGCAGGCGAGGCTACATCCTATAAATGGCACGGCTACGTACATGGAGCCTTGGAGACAGGCATGAGGGAAGCCGATAGGATTATCAATGCATGATGCCCAATTGGGTTTAAGAGCTTCGTCTAGGCTATTTTTTCTTTGTTCACTCCCGAAAGCTTTCGGGACGCGGAACGCTTATCTCTGATCAAATGATGCTTCGTTTTGTAAAAATGTAGGGACGCAAAATTTTGCGTCCCTACGAATCGTATTGATCGATGCTCATTTATTTTGGGGTACAAGCGTTCTGCGAAGCAGTAAAAAAGAAAAGCGCCCCCAATGATGAGAGCGCTTATGTTTTATTTCCACCACTCTAGCGTGGGATAAGGCGTCTGCCCCAGAATGATCGGCTCCCCAATCCGCGGGGTGGTTAGGGGAAGACCCAGCGTAGCGGCTTTTAGGGTTACGCGTTCGACAGGGTCGGTCCAACTATGAAGGGCCAAAGTGAAAGCTCCCCAGTGAATAGGCATCAAAAGTTTTGCTTTGACATCAATTCCTGCTTGAGCCGTCTCCTCGGGCATCATATGTACGTCCTTCCACATTTTGTTGTACTGCCCACATTCCATCATCGCGAAGTCAAAGGGGCCGTACTTTTCGCCTATATCCTTGAAATGAGGACCATAGCTACTATCACCACTAAAGTAGATGGTATCTCGCTCCCCAATAATCACCCAAGAAGACCAGAGCGTAGTCATACGATCAAAAATGCCACGGCCTGAGAAGTGCCGAGCAGGCGTACAAGCTAAGGTCAAACCTTTGAATTCGGACTCCTCCCACCAATTTTTTTCATGGATTTGGGCCTCATCAATCCCCCAAGCTTTGAAGTGGGCCCCCACTCCCAAGGGTACAAAGTAGGCTTCAACCTTATCTTTGAGCTTAGTGATTGAGGTATAATCCAAGTGGTCGTAGTGATCATGTGAGATAAGGACCGCGTCAATGGTCGGCAATTCCTCAATCTCAATAGGTAATTCTTTGGTGTAACGCTTAGTCCCAAACCAAGGGTGAGGTGCAGGAGAAGGGCCTAGCATCGGATCAAGCAGTAAATTTTTACCATCTATTTGTAGCAAAAAAGCGGAGTGCCCAAACCAGTTTACGCGAGTTAGGGTATCGGGATTTTGCGCCACTTCCTTGGGCTCAATCATCATGATAGGCTGTGGCTCAGAGGGCTGTCTTGAAGGATCACTAGACATAAACTCGCGCATCACTTTGAGCATATTGCCCAAGCCCATGTCCATATTGGCTTCTACTTCGTTGATGAACTTCCCGTCTTTATAATTGTCAGCTTGGGCGTAATTCGCTTTTTGCGAATCAGTGGGTTTGCCCCCAAACTCGGGGCTCAAATTGATAAATAGCACCGCCACTAGCACAACTAGGGCAACGATTACGCCAAGGGATATACCAATCATTTTGAGGATTCTTAAGATTCTTTTCATGTTATTGGGTGGCCAAATCATTAATGTCTTTAGGCGTAAGATGTGGCTTCGCAAAGCCTAGCTTATGAGAATTAATCATAGCGTGGCCGATGCGAGTAGTGTCTGTAATCGAATTGGGAAACATCCACTTCATTAGCGGAAACAATGGCTTGAAGAGGGTTATGAAAAAGTTATACATCGGCGTAGCCGAACGTATGCCTCGTAAGGGTTGAATCGCACCCGGGCGGAACATATACTTTTGCTTAAAGGGCATCGCCAGAATTTCGTTTTCGGTTTTACCCTTTACATTCGCCCAATTACTACGACTATTTTCCTCCGTACTAGTGCCTTCACCAGAAACATAGTTAAAAGTCATCTCAGGGTTTAATGCCAACAAGGTCTCCGCCCAATGAATCGTCAAGTCGTGGGTGATGCGATAATAAGTTTCATTAGATGCCCCAGCAGCCGACATGCCCAAACAGAAAAAGCAAGCATCGTAGCCTGCCAACTGATCTTTGATCGAACTAAGGTCCAAAAAGTCTTTATGCAAAATCTCTTTCAATTTTGGATGCGTGATCTCAACGCTGCGTCGATTTACGACTAACACAGCTTCTACGTCAGGGCTGTCTAGGCACTCTAGCAATACGCCCTTCCCTACCATACCCGTGGTACCGGTAATGATTACTCTCATATAAAAAGTGATTGATTACTCACATTGCAAGATTAATCATTATTTCTGAAATCAAAAAACATTATTTTGCCCAAATGAAAATAAAGGATATCCGCGTTCGCAAAGAAGCCTTGGACCTGACTAGGCCATATACGATTGCTTATAAAACGGTCAGTGATGTCGCGGTTTGCTTTGTCGAGGTTGAAGCTGAAAATGGGATGATTGGCCGTGGAGCCGCTAACCCTAGCAAGCAAGTAGTGGGCGAAACCGTCGATCAAACCTTTGCTACCTTGCAAGGAGAGGGCGTCTCTACTTACATCGGGCGAGATATTCGCGAATTGCGATTGCTTTGTGAGCAGCTTCATCAGCAGTTTCCTCAACAGCCAGGGGCCAAGGCAGCTTTGGACATTGCCTTTCATGATCTCTTTAGTCAGGTCATAGGCGTTCCACTGGTGGATTATCTCGGGCGTCATCATCAAAGTCTGGCCACTTCTATCACCATTGGTATCAAAAATGTTGAGGAAACACTTACTGAAGCGCAAGAATATGCCGATCGCAAATTCCGAATCCTCAAGATAAAGCTTGGCCATTCCGTTGAGGAGGACATAGAGCGTTTGGTCAAGCTGCGCGAACGCTTTGGCTCTCAACTAGGTATTCGGGTGGATGCCAATCAAGGATATTCGGTGCAGGACTTAATTCATTTTCATGCCCAGACCTTAGACTTAGATATCGAATTGGTCGAACAGCCTTTGCCGGCAGATGCAATGGAAGAAATGCGCCAGCTCCCGGAGGCTATCAAAGCTAGCATCGCTGCCGATGAATCTTTGGTCAATGCTGAGAATGCCTACCAACTCGCCCAAGCTCCTCTCCCCTGCGGGATCTACAATATCAAACTCATGAAGTGTGGCGGTATTTATCAAGCCCAACGTATCGCTGAGATGGCCCGTGCGGCGGGGCACACACTCATGTGGGGTTGTAATGATGAAAGTATCGTTAGCATCGCTGCAGGCCTGCACGTAGCCTTCTCCTGCCCTCATACGCGCTAT
This sequence comes from Bacteroidota bacterium, assembly GCA_039024315.1. Taxonomy (GTDB): domain Bacteria; phylum Bacteroidota; class Bacteroidia; order J057; family J057; genus JBCAWW01. The sequence goes on along the minus strand of JBCCQN010000085.1, from coordinate 20,243 downwards.
ATCGACCTAGATGGCAGCCTTGACCTCGCGCGCGACCTCGTGAGCGGAGGATTTGTCATCGAAGAAGGCATGATGCGAACAATTGATGCTCCAGGCCTTGGCCTGCAAGCGCTTTGAGTATTTAGACAAAAGTACAAAGACGGCTTTTCTAAGTACTAACTACTCTATACTTTCTACTACAAAAGACTCATGGACGGAAAACTCAGAAAGAATATCAAGATCGGGCTGCTCGTCAATGTGGTGCAAAAGCATCACCAAAGGACGGGCGAACTGACCGAAGGCTTTGTCAAACGCATCCTCACCAAATCCCCCCAGCACCCTCATGGCATCAAGGTGATGCTCGATGATGGTACCGTAGGCCGGGTTAAGGAAATCATTGAGGAGGACGTGGATTGAGAGGATTTTTTTTGTCTTACTCCCGATCCCGAAAATCGGGATCGGGACGTGGAACGATTCTCTCTGCTCAGATGATGCTTCGTTTTATAAAAATGTAGAGCCGCAAAATTTTGCGGCTCTACGAATCGTATTGATTGATACCCATTTGGTTTGGAGTCAAGCGTTCTGCGAAGCAGTAAAAAAAGCTTAGCCCTTGATCCGCAAATAACGGGTGATCGCTTTTTTGACGATCTCCGAATAAGTCGGATAAGCATAAATCGTATAGACAAACTCATCGAGCGGTAGGTCATGCTTCATGACAAGCGTCAGCATCTGCGTCCACTCCCCAGCATGAGCACCGATGGCGTCAGCGCCCAAGACCTTGTCATTAGGTCCAAAAATCACTTTAAGGAAGCCCTTGGTCTTGCCGTCGGTGATAAAACGATCCACTGTCGCATTGACCTTGAAGACCTGAATATTATCCTCCCCGTATTGAGCGATGGCTTGCTTTTCGCTGAGGCCCACATGCGCGATCTCTGGATCAGTAAATATCGCCCAAGGTAATATGCTTAGATCATTGGTGCGGTGATTCCCTTTTTGGATGTTGTCGACACAAACGACTGCCTGATAAGCAGCGACGTGGGTAAACTTGGCTGGTGTGGCCACATCCCCACAGGCGTAAATATTGGGAGCAGTGGTTTGCAGATATTCATTGACTTTGAGGCCTCGTTCCGAGAACGCTACCCCTGCTTTTTCTAGGTCTAGGCCATTGAGATTAGGCGTTCGGCCGACGGCCAAAAAAACCGACTCCGTCCTCAACTCCTGCGCTATCCCATCGACCTCTATCATGGTCACGGTTTCCTCCCCTTCTTGCCGGAAGCCCTTGAGTTCGGCGCGGCCGATACGCTGAATACCGAGGGAACGAAACTCTTCAAATATGACCTCCGCCACTTCATCATCTACCACTTTGAGCATCCGCTCATTACGGTCCATAATGCTAACCTGAGTCCCGAGTCTCGCCATGGATTGCCCCAATTCTGCTGAGATGACCCCACCGCCGATAAATAACATAGACTTAGGCTGCGTGCGCAGGTCCCAGAAGTTTTCGTTGTGCAGAAAGCTTACTTCATCGCTGCCAGGCAAATCAATTTCGCGAGGCGAAGAGCCTGTACACAAAACAAAATGGTCTGCCTCCAAAATATCAGGCCCGATGCTGACCGTATTGGCATCCAAAAATTTAGCGCCCGCTTCATGTACATAGACCTCTATGCCTTGCGCTTCCCAAACATCCGGCGTTTCGTGGGCATAAATCCCCTGCACGATACTATCTACATGCTCCATTACTAAGGCAAAATCGGCTTGGACAGCAGGAATGCCGGGGAGACCATATTGAGTAGTGTGCGCCAAGGCAGTCAATTGTTTGGTACTTTGGATAAGGGCCTTGCTCGGCACACAGCCAGAGTGGGTACATTCCCCTCCGATCTTATGCTTTTCGAGCATGGCTACCCGCATTCCTCTACGTTTGGCAGTAGTCGCCACGACGAGGCCGCCAGAACCAGCCCCGATCACAATCAAATCATACTTTGTGTTCATAAATGCAAGATGAGGTTAAAAGCCACCCAAGATTGACTTGTGCACGACTCAATGTCTGCCTTTAATTTCAGAAAACATAAATTTCTTATTATTGCAACTCAATCATTGAGAACGAAATATGGCAGCAGGAAATAAGTCGGAAGAAGGCTTGCAGTGGACGGGACGTCCATTTGGAGGCTTCATAGGTGATATTCGTCGAAAGGCCCCTTATTATTTAAGTGATTTTAAGGACGGATTTCACTCCAAAGTAGCGGGTACTACCCTCTTTCTTTACTTCGCCGCCCTCGCCAATGCGATTGCATTTGGGGCTTTAACGGGCGCATTGACCGGAAATGAGATCGGCATCATCGAGATGATCGTGATCACGGCCATCGGAGGGATTTTCTTTGCCCTCTTCGCGGGCCAGCCCTTGACGATCTTAGGCGGCACCGGTCCTATCGTCATCTTTACGGGTTTGCTTTACACCGCCTGTGCCCAGTTGGAGATTCCTTTTTTGGCAACCTACGCATGGGTCGGTATTTGGTCAGGGATCTTAATGCTGGTGTTAGCTTTTGCGGATGCGAGTGTCCTGATGAAATATTTCACCCGATTTACAGATGAAATATTCGCCGGCCTGATTTCCGTCATCTTTATTATTGAGGCGATCAAGGACACGATCAACGCCTTTGGCGATGAAGGCTACGGCCTGGCCAGTGGTTTGCTCTCTTTGATATTAGCGCTGGGAACCTTTATGATTTCGCGTTCGCTGAAGGCGGCTACCAAAACGCCTTACCTCAGACGCCCCATCCGTAATTTTTTGAGCGACTTTGGTCCCAGTATCGCCATCGTAGCGATGACAGGCCTCGCCTTATACTTTTCAGACATCCAATTAAGCTTGCCTTCAGTACCAGAGCAACTGGCTACTACTTCCGGCCGTGATTGGCTGGTAGATATCTGGGCGGTACCGACCTGGGTGATTTTTGCGGCGATTATTCCTGCGATTCTCGCCACGATTTTGCTTTTCTTGGATCAGAGTATCACCACTCGCTTGGTCAATTCTGCAGACAACAAACTCAAAAAAGGTTATGGCTACCACCTTGATTTGGCTATCGTAGGCTTGATTATTTTGGTGAGTAGCTTATTCGCTTTGCCTTGGATCGTGGCCGCTACGGTTCACTCTCTCAATCACGTCAAGAGCTTAGCCAACTATAAGATCCTCGAAAGTAAAAGCGGCGCCAAAGAGGAGAAGATTGTATCCGTAGTAGAGAACCGACTTTCCGGCTTATTGATTCACGTACTGATCGCGGCCTCTTTATTTTTCTTAGGATATATCGCTTTGATTCCGATGCCAGTATTATTTGGCTTATTTTTATATATGGGATTTACCTCATTGGCGGGCAACCATTTTTGGGATCGGCTCGTGCTATGGATCACAGATCCCAAGCTCTATCCCAAAGCCCACTATCTCATCGTAATGCCTGCTAAGCGATTGCATACCTTTACCTTGATACAGTTGGCATGTTTTGTGGTACTTTGGCTATTGAAGGCATCAAAGCTTGGCATCCTATTTCCGTTGATGATTGCCGCGCTGGTGCCCATTCGCTTGTTTATCAGTCGCTTCTTCACCCCAGAAGAGATGGAAGCTTTAGTAGCGGAAGATGTCGAGGAGGAAGAAGAGATTAGAGTTGTGATGTAAGTTAGATTGTGATTTGCCACATATTTTCTAGCTTTGAAATAGATTTAGGAAAAAAATAATTTTAGATACTCGTGATGGTTCGTTCTGCTCTAATGCTCAGTGCTCGTTTATATGAGGATAATAAGACTGCCCAACTAGTAGCTAGTCCTGCCGAATTTGACGCGCTTAAAGAAGCCTTGAACGATACTCGTATCGGGGGTTTTGGTCGTATTTACACCCAAGAGAATGAAAGTTGTGCCGCGGCGCAACAAGCAATCTCCCAGTTTTTTCACAATCGAGAGCCACATGAGCTCCTATTGATGTACATGACAGGTTTTGAACTTATCAATCATGAAGGCGAAGTTTACTTTGTGGACATCAATACTGACATGGAATCCTTAGAGGAAACTGCTATCTCTGCTAGCTTTATTCGGGAGGTAGTTAAGAATTGTAAGTCGGAGAGCAAAGTGCTTTTGATCGACAGCTTTGCCAGAACCTTGATGGACCAACAAACACGAGACGAAAAAGAGCTACGACTCGCCAATTTCTCTGCTGAAACCCGCTCTGTGGTATTGACCTCTCAAGATACCCTCAAAACCATCCGTACCGAAGGGGGGCAGAAAAATCCCGGCTTTACCGAAAGTATCATCCAAGGACTTGCTTCGGGAGATGCGGATTTGGACCAGCGGGGCTATATCAGTGAAAATGAGCTATTCCTTTATGTGTACAAGCAGATGAGTAAGTTCGGTACTGCGCCTAATCTTTTCTTGAGCGATCATGAGGATATTGAGCGTATTCGCTTAGCGCGTAATATCAAGTTTAGTTCACTCCCTGAGTATGCTGACGATGACGATAGCCTGAATTTTGCCCGTTTCTTACGCCTAGTCGGCCAACGCAAAAACCTAGAAAGCGAGCGAGAAAAAGATACCCTCCGCAAAGTGATCCGCTTTCAGCCAGAGGTTACCTTTTTGAAGCGTTTAGCCCGCGCTGGCATCGTTACGGGTATCTTTAGTGCACTCGCCGCTTTTATTACCAAGGTAGATATCACTAAGGCTATTTTAATTGCCTTGATCGTCCTTTTTGGTTTGGTAGTGGACGATTTGCTCCGCCGGAGATTTAATTAAGATTTTTTGTGCCTAATTTTGGGGTGGGCACCGCTGCGCGGAACGATTCTCTATGATCAAATGATGCTTCGATTTTTGGGAATTTAGGGGCGAAAATTTTGCGCCCCTACGGATCGTATTGATCAATACCAATTTATTTTTTGGACTGAGCGTTCTGCGAAGCAGTCGAATATCTGCTAGAGGCCTCTCGAGCTCTGTCGAAATGACTATTCGATGGTTTTAATTACCGTAGTGTAGAGACACAAGATTTTGTGTCTCTACACTTTCGGCATGAATAAGCGTTCTGCGAAGCAGCAAAAAAAAAATTGAGTGGCCGACAAAACGTCAACCACTCAATGGTAATTTCAACGATTCTTACTAGTTCGAGAGCGCGTCGGCACCAGCAGAAATCTCGAGGATCTCTTTGGTAATCGCCGCCTGACGAGCTTTATTATATTTGATACGGAGGCCTTTGAGAAGTTCCTCGGCGTTTTCAGTAGCCGTGTCCATGGCTACCATACGAGCGCCTTGCTCAGCTGCGTTAGACTCAAGGACTGCCTGGAATACCTTGGTACGCAATGCTTTAGGAATCAACTCAGAAAGGATTTCCTCACGATCTGGTTCGAATATGTAGTCAGCGGTGAAGTTAGCCTCCTTGCTTTCTTCAGCTGCACTCAAGTCATCAATCGCTAATGGCAACAATACTTCCATACGACGAATCTGCGCCATAACGTTTTTGAATTCGTTGTAGGCGAGGTAAACCTTGTCTACTGTACCAGATTCAAAAGCCGCAAATACTTCGTTGACCACAGTATTGACGTTGTCAAAGCTCAAGTTAGAGAAGACATCGTAGTTCTGTGATTCTAACAGCATCGGATAGTTGCGCTTCTTTACGTATTCGAAACCTTTACGGCCCATGCAAATGAAGCTTACTTGTCCGTTGGCGAGCTCTTCTGCCATATTATCATTTAAATACTGGAAGGTATTTTTGATAACGTTGGTATTGAAGGGACCGGCCAAACCGCGGTTAGAAGTAATGAGGATAACCAGCGTATTATTCACTTCTTCACGGCTTTTGCTGAGTTCACCGGGAATATCTTCAGGGCTGACAACAGCCATGACATTGCCAATAATCTCTTGCAGTTTAGAAGCGTAAGGGCGAAGCTGGAGCATTCGATCTTGAGCACGTTTCAACTTAGCGGCAGCCACCATTTTCATGGCTTTGGTCACCTGCTGAGTATTTCTAACGGTCTTGATCCGCCCACGTATCTCTTTAAGATTTGCCATTATTATTCAAAAGATTTTGCAACCTGAGCTGCGACTTCACCCAATGCACTTTGCGTTTCTTTGGTCCATTTCTTCGCACGGATTTCATCAAGAATAGCAGTGTTATTGAGTTCCAATTCTTGTACGAATCTTTCTTCGTACTCAGCAACGCGCTCGACAGGAAGCGAATCTAAATAGCCATTGTTTGCAGCGTAGATGATAGCCACCTGATTTTCTACTCTTACAGGGCTATACTGCTTTTGCTTTAGGATTTCAACCAGACGACGGCCACGCTCAAGCTGACGCTGAGTCGCTTTGTCAAGGTCTGAACCAAAACGAGCAAATGCTTCTAGCTCACGGAACTGAGCGAGGTCTACACGCAGAGAGCCAGATACTTTTTTCATCGGCTTGATCTGAGCAGAACCACCCACACGTGATACTGAGATACCTACGTTGATCGCAGGACGGATACCAGAGTTGAAGAGGTTACCTTCAAGGAAGATCTGACCGTCTGTAATCGAAATTACGTTGGTTGGGATATAGGCAGAAACGTCACCTTCCTGCGTTTCGATGATCGGAAGAGCTGTCAATGACCCACCCCCTTTTACGATATCTTTGTAGTTATCAGGAAGGTCATTCATGTTAGCAGCGATCTCATCATTGTCGATCACTTTTGCAGCACGTTCTAGAAGACGGCTGTGGAGATAAAATACGTCTCCAGGATATGCTTCACGTCCGGGAGGACGACGAAGAAGGAGAGATACTTCACGGTAAGCAACCGCCTGCTTAGAAAGGTCATCATATACAGCTAAGGCTGGACGCCCACTATCGCGGAAGAACTCACCAATCGCAGCACCCGCAAATGGCGCAAAGTACTGCATCGGAGCAGGAGAAGAAGCAGGAGCGGCAACTACTACTGTGTAGGCCATGGCACCGTTGTCTTCTAGTGCTTTTACTACTTGCGCTACGGTAGAGGCTTTCTGACCGCAAGCAACGTAGATACAAAATACTGGCTCACCAGCATCGTAAAATTCTTTTTGATTGATAATCGTATCAATCGCAATCGCAGTTTTACCAGTAGAACGGTCGCCAATGATCAACTCACGCTGACCACGACCCACTGGAATCATACCATCAATCGCCTTAACACCAGTTTGAAGTGGCTCACTTACTGGCTCACGGAAGATTACACCAGGAGCTTTACGCTCGTATGGGGCATCATATAGCTGACCTTCGATAGGGCCTTTACCATCAACTGGCTCACCAAGGGGATTAACAACGCGACCTAGCAAACCTTCTCCAACTTTGAGAGAGGCAATGCTACCTGTACGACGTACAGTGTCGCCTTCTTTGATCCCTTCGGAATCACCAAAAAGTACTGCACCGACATTGTCTTCCTCAAGGTTCAGTACCATTCCTTTCAAACCAGTTTCGAATTCGATCAATTCACCAGCTTGAACTTTGCTAAGTCCGTAAATACGGGCGATACCATCACCAATTTGGAGGACGGTTCCTGTTTCTTCTAGTTCACTCGAGGACTTGAAGTTGGACAACTGCTCCCTAAGGATCGCAGAAACTTCATCGGGTCTTACTGCAGGCATATTATTGCTTTAAGAATTGTTGATTTTTTAAAATTGTCGAAGAGGTGATTTGTTGATTTGTTGATTTGGGATTGTTTGAGTGTGTGTTTCAAGCATTCTCTAAATTCAAGCAGTCAACTATTCAATCCTTCAACCCTTATTTTATGAATTCGCGGCGCGCACGACGGATAGAACCGGCGATGCTGCCATCAAATAAATTATCTCCTACTTTGAGGGTAAAGCCACCGATCAAATCTTCGTCGATAGCATGTTCGATTTCTAGGGTCTGACCACTGCGCTCTTCCATGATCTTTTTGATCTCAGCGATCACAGTATCATCCATGTCAGTAGCAGAGGTAAGCATTCCTCGCAGGATCTTATGCTCTTGATCATATAGGGCAAGAAAAGCACTAGCGATATTAGGAATAAACTGCTCACGCCCCTTGCGGGTAACGATTTCCAGTAGATTCTTCACTACTTCGGTTTTGAGCTCCTTACCAAATACTGCTGAAATGATAGCTTGCTTTTTGGAAGTTGCCACTAGGGGGCTTTGCAGGAGAATCAGTAAATCTCTGCTCTGAGAAACTGTATCGGTGATCAATTGCATATCATCACGTACAGCTTCTGTTTCTTTGCGTTCGTCTGCTAGGCTATAAACAGACTTAGCGTATCTATATCCAATGCGATCTTCAACCATAGTTTTTTAGCATTAAGTATAAAGTAATTAGTAGTTAGTACAGCTGTCTTAATACTAGTTACTTAATACTAGCTATTCTTTATTAATTATCGCTTAGCTCACCGATTAAAGTTTTGGCAAAGTCTTCTTGCTGGCCTTTGTCGGCAAATTCTTTGCGGAGGATTTTTTCAGCTACTTCTACGGCGATAGTGGCAGCGGTGTCGCGGATTTCTGCTAGCGCAGAACGCTTCTCATTTTCGATCAATTGGCGTGTTTTTTCACGTTCAACTGATTCAGCTTCAGCGGCAGCAGTTTTGGCATCAGCGATGATGCGGTCTTTGATGTCGTTGGCTTCGCGAATGATTTTATCACGCTCCTGACGGGCTTCTTTGAGCAAGGCCTCGTTGTCGGCACTCAATTGCGCCATGTCATCTCTCGCCTTTTGAGCCTGAGAAAGCGCGTCTTCGATAGACTGCTCACGCTGGTTCAACGCATTGATGATCGGCTTCCACGCAAAACGGCGTAGAATGAAGAAAAATACAAGGAAGATCAACGTTGACCAGAAAAATAGTCCAAATTCTGGCGTGATAATACTAAGAGGGGTCATCAGATATATATTTAACAATGATTTTGGTCAAAAGTAGCCGGGGCATTCCCCCGGCTTTTTTTTGTTTTGCTTAAAGTACTGCCAATAGACAAACTACTTCTGCAAATAGGGCAACACCCTCAATGAAGGCGGCGGTAAGGATCATCGCACCACGGATGTCTCCAGCAGCTTCTGGCTGACGAGCGATAGACTCAACAGAAGCGGCAGCAAGACGGCCGATACCCATACCTGCACCGATAGCAGCTAGACCTGCTCCGATACCTGCACCCATAATTCCAATCGTATCCATTTTGTATATATTAGATAGTGATAAATATGATGGCAATTTTAGTGATGATCATCGTGGGACTCCATCGCCATACCGATAAACACCGCAGTCAAAAGCGTAAAGATGAACGGCTGTACGATCGCTACAATCATCTCTAGGCAGAAAATCACAATTGTGAAAAGAACTGATAACGGCATGATAGCCATAGCACTTCCCATTTCAGTACCTTGATTGCCCATGATAAAAATCAAGCTCACCAAACCGAGCACCATAAAGTGTCCGGCAGTGATGTTGGCAAACAAACGTACTGCCAAGGCAAAAGGCTTAGTAAATAGTCCCAAGAATTCAACCGCTGGCATCAATGGAATCCCAAATTTCAACCAACCTGGTACACCTGGCGTGTTGAATACGTGAATCCAGTGATCTTTGGAAGCGTTGACTTGAGTCAATATGAAAGTCAAAACTGCCAATGCCGCGGTAACTGAAATATTACCCGCGATATTGGAGTTGAGAGGAGTCAAACCAAATAGGTTAGCAAACCAGATAAAGAAAAAGAGGGTCAATAAGTAAGGTAAGAAAGCATTGGCTTTATCCCCTAGATAAGGCTTAGCTACCTCATCTCTTACAAAAACAATTACAGGCTCAAGAAAAGATTGCATGCCTTTTGGGGCTTGACCTTCTCGTTTGGTGTATGAACGAGCAACAGAGGTAAAGACTAAGACCAACAACAAGCCAATTAGGATCATTTGGAAAGAAGTCTTGGTGAGGGAAAAATCTAATACACTAACCTCTTCATCTCTTAACGCAGCGGCTTCTTCATCTGTCATGTGCACATGTCCATGTTCGTCAGCATGGACTTCGGTGCCTGCTTTCAGCGGAACGAGGTGCTCATGAACGGGTGCATAACCCATTTCTAGGAGTTCATCGGTACCAGAAGCAAAGACAAATCCATCCTTACTACTCCAAAACATCCAAGGAAGATGTAGAGCAATTGGCGTCATATGCGTTTCGCCATCGTCGCCGGTAGTCGGGATGTCAGTGATATGCCAATCGTGCGCATCTTGGATGTGATGCAAAATGGCCTCTGTGGGTTCTTGCGGCTTCTTCTTTTCGCCTGGCTCGTCGGCCTTTAGGAGGGTAAACGAAAAGAGAGCTAATATGGTGAAAATTAAAGATTTACGTAACGCCATTGTAAATTGTTATCCCCAAAAATGGGGTTGCCTTTTGAATTAGGCGCGCAATTTACGCATTAAGCCATAAACTTCAAACGCAGTGAAAACAAAATACGTCAACATATAGGTGGCGACGTAAGATTTTAACATTGGCTTAAACTCAACGGCGACGACTAATACCCCTATCAGGCCGATAAGGAGTTTGGAAAACATACCCAAAACCAGCATTGCAGAAAATTGGCGGGTACTTTTGTCGAGTCCTTGGTAGGTAATAATGTAGGCGAGTCCGCCTGTAATAAAAGAGACTAAAATAGCAGCGATCATAAAACCCAAATCAGCTTCTGTAATCCAATAGGTGGATATAAGCCAAGCTGCGCCCATTAAGACGAGAGCGATAATCGTAAAAAAGATCAGAAAGCGAGGTATACTCACGGTTTGTTGGGTTTGTTAAGTTGCCGGATCATGAGATAAATGGCCATCGCGCAGCCAAGCAAGGAAAGAGCGAGCGTAAACCAAGGCTTTTCAGTCTCCAGCCATTGGTCCAATTTGTATCCGGCACCCACAAATAAAAGGATACAGGCCAGGATTTCAAAACCCAGGCCTGCATATCGGAGGTAGTCGTTAGATGCTTTATGTTTGGGCAAGAGAATTTAGCTTAGCTGGCTTTACCAACTTTGCGATTGGCAGAGTTTTTATCATCTACCTTACTAGCTACGCGAGTGCTAGATTTAGCGAGTAAATCTTTTGCACGCTGTGGCGTCTGAGTGAGGACATCTTTGGCAGCCTCAGCCATTTTAGAGCTACCCGTGAAGACAGCACCCATTTGGACAACGAGTTTTTGCGTAAAGATATCACCAAAGATCTTTCCGGTTTTGTCGATAGTAAGGAGTTCACGGGTTACAACATTCCCTTTGATTTCTCCCTCTACCGTAGCTACACGAGAATCCACATTTCCTTCGATGTAGCCCGTACCGCTTACTACTAATTTTGAATTACATACGAGTGTTCCGATCACCTTACCTTCTACACGTAGATCGCCTTCGGCATTGATGTTACCTACGACCACGGTTCCCTCAGAGATGATGTTACGTCTTCCTTCTCCCTTGATCGGAGAGCTGCTACTCTCACGACTGTTTTCGTTCTTACTTCCAAACATGATTCGGCTAAAATTTTTTGATTAAAAGTCCAGATAATTTGCAGGATCCACCGGAGCATTGTTATGCCATACTTCCAGATGCAAATGCGGCCCGGTGGAGTTTTCCCCAGAATTACCGATTACGGCTATCGGTTCTCCAGCAAAAACCGGACTGCCCACTTGCTTCAGCAGCCTGCTGTTGTGTTTATAAAATGTAAGCACATTGCCAGCACTAGATACGCCTATGACCCAGCCATTTGCGTCTGAATACTCAGAGATTACCACAATGCCAGATGCAACAGAAAGAATCAGTGCATTTTGTTCTGCTACAATATCTACGCCATAATGCGCTTTAGCTTCATTATATGGATTTCGCATTTCACCATCTGCCACGGGGGCAAATAGGTTGAGCAAGGGGGACTTTTGCGAAACTCTTACCACTGGAGGACTAGGTCTGGCCTCCGCTGGTGCATAGTATTGTGGGCTTTGTTGCTTTATTGGAGGCGGACTCGGTTCTGTAGCCGCTGCTTTTGGTTCGGCCGCTTCATTGCCTGAAATCACATTTTCGGCGACGGGCTTGATCGGATCTTCCCATTCTATGGCTTTACGACCGCGAGAATTATCTACTACAGGTAAAGCACGCCCTCCCATAGCAGCCATTATTGCAGAATCAGTGCCAAAAATTTTCAATACATTTGCAGCAAAAATATCCCTTTTTTCAACCTCAGCTTTTAGCGAATCAATTACGAAGCGTTGTTCTTCGCCATAAATCCGCACAGAGTCTGGATTTTGATAGTCTGGAATCAAGGTATGAAAGGTAGGCGTATAGATCACAAAGGCCGCCGTGCCTACCACGATACTAAATAGCAACAACGCGGAGACCCATAAGATCGTTACAGGCTTGATGACAAACTGGCGAGTTTGATATAAGGTAACATCATCTATCAGTTCTACCCTGTATTTTTTCTCCAGTTTTTCCTTGATCCGCTTGTATAGGTTTTGGGCCATATTGCGTTTAGCTTAAAGCTAGTATTGAATATATTTGCTGATAATCAACCTAATAATAAAACTTTCGATATGATATTGCCTTCTGTGTTTCGCAAATCTAAGCAATATTTATCAATATTGTTTTTGCTCTCACTCCTTTCCTGTGCCAAGGAAAAGGATACCACATCCTCCCGTTTATATCATAGCACCACCTCCTATTTCAATGGCTATTACAATGCCGATCAAATAATGAAACAAGTCATCACCGACTTGGAGGACAACTATGTGTTCCCCGAACAGGGGTACATAGAAGTTATCTACTATGGCACAGAACAAGAAGCGGAATCACAAAAAGCTTCGCTGCAACAAATTATCGAAAAAAATGACGCCGTCATCTTTAAGCACCCGAACGGTCAATATATCGACAACTGCCGTTTTCTCAACGGACAAGCTTGGTTTTATCAGCGCGACTATCGCAACGCCATGACTAATTTTGATTATGTGCTCAGCGAATTTCCCGACTCTAAACTCACGCCAGAAATTTGGTTCTGGAAAGCCAAAGCTTTTTACTTCGATGGGAATCCTGAGATGACTTTTAGCGTGCTGGATGAATACTTTATTAACTCTGATACTTTTGACCTGAGTGCTAATCTTGAAGGTGAGCTAGGTATCTTTCGCACTCGACTCGCCATTGAGCAGGGTGAATACAAACAGGCTGCCCAAATCCTTGAAAATGCTATCCCAAACATCGATGGTACGGAACGTAAAAACAGGGCCAGTTATTTGCTCGGGCAGTTATATGCCAGTGCTGGGGAAGGCGCTCGCGCCACTGAGCAATTTGAGTATGTAGCTCGCAAAACCAATAATTACGATCTAAGCTTTAGTGCCAAAATGCAGGTAGCTAAGCTTTATGCTGGCGAAGGTGGCATCCGCGAAGATGATCTTTATGACTATATGGATGCCTTACTCAAAGATGAAAAAAACATCGAGTATCAAGACCAGATTTATTACCAATACGCCAAACTTTCTCAAGATAAAGGCAAAAAAACGGAAGCCGTCGACTACTACAATCGTTCGGTAAGAGCCAGTACCAATAACGCTCGCCAAAAGGCACTTTCCTATTTTGAGTTGGGCAAAATCTATTTTGCTGACCAAAACTATGACAACGCCCAAGCTTATTACGATAGCGCCGCAGTTTCTATCACCGAAGAATCACTCGAATACAAAGAGATTACCGGTTTAGCTAAAACCCTCAAAGAATACATTACCTACAAAAATACCATTCACTATCAAGATAGTATGTTGGTTTTGGCCGATATGTCGCCCGAAGAGCAAGACCGAGTGGTCAACCAAATTGTAGCCAAGGAATTAGAACGTGAACGTAAAGAGCAACAAGCCTTGCTCGCGTCCATGCAAAACAATGATCCTAACTACAATCCCATGCTCAATCAGCAAAATCAGCAACGCAATCGCGCTGGTAACCAAGCCGGCACAGCCTGGTATTTTGATAATCCTTCGGCTGTTAGCCAAGGCAAAATCCAGTTTCAGCAACAATGGGGACAACGTAAGGATGAAGATAATTGGCGACGCAGCCAGAAAGCGCTAAGCTTTGCTAATGGCGAAGATGCCGAAGCCGCCAATGCCGAAGTAGATAGTGCCCTCATCGAAAAATACGGAGACAAGGCCAAATATTACCAAAACATCCCCAAAGATGAGGATGAAAAAAATATTGCTTACGACAAGATTGAAGATGCGCTTTATAGCCTCGCCCAGTTGTACAGTAGCCAGCTCAATGAACCAGATTCCGCTCGTAAGACTTACGAAGATCTGCTCCAGCGTTACCCAGAGGGGGAATATGAACTACAATCTCACTATGCCCTCTTCAAGCTATATCAAGCCAAAGGTAACAATCGCGCCAATCGCCACAAGCAATATATCCTCAACAATCATCCCAATACCGTCTATGCTCTCCTCCTCCAAGGTATAGACCCTAGAGAATTGCGCAAACAAGAGGAAGAGTTTAAATATGCTTACAAAGGGGTATTTACCGCTTTTAGCAACAAACAGTATGAAACTACCATCGGCTTCAGTGAGTTTTTACTTGCTCAAGCCAACGATTTCCAAAATATCGCTCAAGACGATATGGCAAGGGTGCATTATATGCGAGGCATGTCCTATGGTTATACTGGCGAGCAAGATAGTCTCCGCAATATTTTGACGAGAGTGATCCAAGCCTATCCGGAGGCCGAGGTTACTCCCAAAGCACAAAAAACCCTCGATCTACTCAATAAGCTCAATCCACCGCCAGCGGGGGGACGTGCGGGTACTGCGGCTTCGCCGAACGCTACTGTTCCTGGCCGTGAAGCTGGCCCCGGCAACCCCATGAGTGAAACTCCTGCCGCAAACGCTAAAAATGGAGTCGATCCTAATAATCCCAAGTACGCTGGTTTTAGCGCTGAAAAGAAGAGTAACGACAAGGTGTTTGTTTTGATGTATATCGACAAAAACAAAATTTCCAAAAGTGAAGCCACCACCCAAGTCTCTAATTTCAACGCCACAAATTATAAAGAGAAAAACCTCAAAGTTTTCACCTTTTTGTACAAGCAGACCCATCTATTGCCATATATCAGCCACTTTCCGAGCATAGAAGAAGCCAAGGCATATATCGCTGGGTTTCAAACTAGTGGCGAAGGCAGTACGATCCTCCAGAGTGGGGAAGAGAAGATTTTCTACATCACTCATTCCAATTTCAAAATCGCCTACGGACAAAAAAGGATGACGGACTACATTGAGTTTTATACCCAAGTCCTAGAGCCCTAAAGTTTAGCATCGGTTGCAAAAAGGAGGCTGATAGAGATCGCGTTGGAGTCCAGTTAGAGTTTACTGCTGCGCAGAACGCTTATCCCTTGCGGCATGCACGGGATGGACTATCGACTATCACCCTAATGAACCCTACTTATTAGCAGTTCGCAGGTACAGGCAGGCGCAGTGATTTTTCATAGGACAAGCGTATAAATCCTTAATGCTAATGGAGACAGGCGTTCCGCGAACGCGAGGCCTACATAAAAAAATACTCCAAAAGGCTCCTTGGATTTTGATTCCCTAAATTTCGGTATATTTGTACCCTATGCACATGGGATACAGGGCTTATGGAAGAATATTCTACTTTAACTGCAAATAAAACCCAATCATCCAGTCCAAAAAAGGACCCCAAAAAGACCAAAAAACGCTCTTATAAAGGTCCTCGCAGGCTAGTTGGTTTTATAGTAATCGGGATTTTGGCGACCGTCATTGCCTTTTTGGCGATTGCGACCCAAAACCTACCTTCTCTTGCTGAAATTGAAAATCCTACCTCAAGTCTTTCTACCCAATTGCTTTCTGCTGATGGAGTAGTACTAGACAATTTTTACTCTCGCGAAAATCGGGTCAAAGTCCAGCTCAATGATGTCTCTCGCCATGCGATTGATGCCCTTATTGCCACCGAAGATGCCCGTTTTTATCAGCACTCTGGCGTAGATTATATGCTTGCGCCAGCGATCATCAAACGCTTCATTTCTGGTACAACTAGTGGGGGTAGCACCATCACTATGCAGCTTTCTCGCAACTTATTTAATCAAGTCGGACGAGAACGTACTGGCATCCGTAAGATCAAGGAATTGGTGGTTTCGGCTATTCTCGAACGTAAGTTTACCAAAGAGGAGATCATGATGGCCTATCTCAATACCGTCAATATCTTTGGCAATGCTTATGGAATTGAAATGGCCTCCCAAAGGCTTTTTGCTAAGCCCTCTCGTGATCTAAGCATCGAAGAATCTGCGACCCTAGTAGGAATGCTCAAAGGTCAAGGCGTCTATGATCCGATTCGACGCCCAGAGCGAGTTGTCGGTCGCCGCAATACGGTGATCGACCAAATGGTAAAATATGAATTTCTCGATCCCAATCGGATCAATGTCGATAGTATCAAGGCGATACCGCTAGTAGTTGCGCCACAGGTGCAAGAACACCTAAAGGGAATTGCCCCCCACTTTCGCCAAAAAGTACGTGAGTTTTTGGTCAACTGGTGTAAGACGCATACCAAACCAGATGGTTCCCATTATGATATGTACAACGACGGATTGAAAGTCTATACGACTATCGATTCTCGTATGCAGAGACATGCCGAGTCGGCCGTCCGCAAACACCTTACTAGCTTACAATCGACCTTCGACGATCATATCAAGGGCCGAGAGCCTTACAAAACAGAAGCAAATCTCCTGCGTGATCTTCGCCGCCGCAGCGAACGCTACCGCCAAGCAAAAAATCGCGACCTGACCCCTGAGCAAATTGATGAAGAATTTGACACCCCCATCAAAATGACCATCTTTGACTGGGCCGGAGTCCGAGACACTGTCATGTCTCCCAACGATTCTCTCAAATATTATAGTCGTTTCCTCGAAACAGGCGTAGTATCCATCAATCCACTCAATGGGGAAGTAAAAGCTTGGGTAGGAGGTTTGGACTTTCGCTTTTTCAAATATGATCATGTGCAGCAAGGCAAGCGTCAGGCAGGCTCTATTTTCAAGCCTTTTGTCTATGCCGTTGCCGTCAGAGATGGCTATTCACCCTGTGATCGCCTGCTCAACCAGCCAGTAACCTTTGAAAACGTAGATAATAACGGCACTACTTGGAAGCCTAAAAACTCGGATGGTAAATTTGGTGGGATGATGACGCTACGTCAAGGATTGGCTAAGTCAGTCAACTTGATCACCGCGCGCCTGATGAAAAATATTGGCCCCTATCCAGTGGTAGAACTCGCCAAAAATATGGGGATCAAGTCTCCGCTAGAAGCAGTACACTCGATTTGTTTAGGCACTTCAGATGTCAATGTATTAGAATTGACAGGTGCTTATACCACTTTTGCCAATCAAGGTGTCTGGCATGAGCCACACTATATCACCCGTATCGAGGATCGTAATGGTGAAATTTTGGCTGAGTTTCCAGTTGAAACCAAGCGAATCTTCAACAATAAGGATGCGTACAAAATGGTAGAGCTACTTAAGGGGGTTGTGGACGAGCCAGGTGGTACGGCCTCTCGCTTGCGTCATCAATACAAATTCCGTAACGAAATTGCGGCTAAAACGGGTACTACCCAAAATCACTCTGATGGTTGGTTTATGGGAGTTACCCCTAATCTAGTTACTGGTGTATGGGTTGGCGCAGCCGATAGAAGAGTGCGCTTCAATAGCATCAAATTGGGACAGGGTGCCAATATGGCTTTGCCTATTTGGGCCTATTATATGCAAGAATTATACGATGATGATGCCATTGGCTTGCCTCAAGATCGTTTCAAACGTTCCTATTATGGCGGTATCGTTTGCGATGATCCTGAAAACGCTCGCTTACCTGATATGCTCGACGGCAGTTCACGCGAACGCGCAGAAGAGGCTTTGGATGGATTTTAGGGATTGATGAGCCGCAAACTGCTGCCCAATCGCCTTAGCTCGATTTACCGACTATCTTTCTCTGTACTTGAATGAGCATCGCACTCCAAACCAAAATTCGCAATCTCCCTGATGCCCCGGGCGTATATCGCTTTCTGGACAAAAACAACAAATTTATCTATATCGGCAAGGCCAAAAGCCTGCGCAAAAGAGTCAGCAGCTACTTCCTCAAAGGACCGAAACACAGCTATCGCATAGCAAAAATGGTCTCTTTGATCGAAGATATCGCCTATACTGTAGTCAACTCAGAGGTCGAAGCGCTACTACTTGAAAACAACCTCATCAAAACCCACCAACCTAAGTACAACATCCTCCTCAAAGACGGCAAGACCTATCCTTATATCTGTATCAAAAAGGAGCGCTTTCCGAGAGTATTTAGTACCCGCACCAAAATTGATGATGGCTCGACCTATTATGGCCCCTACCCTTCCGTTTGGGTTTTGAACTCTTTGCTCGATTTGATTAGGGGATTTCTCAAGCTGCGCAATTGCAACTATCACCTTTCGGAGGCCAACATCAAAGCCGAAAAGTTTAGACGTTGTCTCGAGTATCAAATCGGCAATTGCGCCGGACCTTGTGAGGGCCTCCAATCGGAAGAAGATTATATGCGGGGGATTGCTCAGGTACGTAATATCCTCAAAGGCCGCTTGACGCCTGTATTCAATCAATTACAAGAATTGATGCAGGAATCGGCCGAAAAATATGAGTTTGAAAAGGCTGAGTACTACCGCAAGAGGCTCGAAAAACTCAAACAATACCGCCAAAAGAGCACCGTAGTCTCCGCCACTCTGGGTGATCTGGAAGTATTGACTGTCGAGTCTGAAAAACACTTGGCCGTAGTCAATCACTTCAAAATCTCTGAAGGCGCTATCGTGCAAACTCACGCTTGGGAAATTAAGCGTTCCAATCAGGAAGAAGATCGAGAAATCCTGCAGGCAACGCTGGAACATATGGTCGCTGACGAAAAGGAATTGGCCGCAGAGATTGTGACTAATTTGCCCATTGATCCAGAAAGCATCTCCAAGGAGTTCACTTTTACCGTTCCGAAAATCGGAGACAAAAAACATCTGGTCAGCCTTTCTCTCAAGAATAGTCGGACCCTGCTTACGGAAAAACTCTACAAGCAAAACTTCCAAAAACGTAGTACGCCCAATGAGCGTATGATGCAGGAATTACAACAGGTGTTGAAACTGGACAAGCTCCCTGATCATATTGAGTGCTTTGACAACTCCAACTTTCAGGGCTCTCAACCGGTGGCTTCTTGCGTGGTCTTTAAAAATGGCAAGGCCGCCAAACGCGACTATCGCCACTTCAAAATCAAGACGGTAGAGGGTCCCGATGACTTTGCCAGTATGAAAGAAATCGTTTACCGAAGGTATAAACGCCTCCTTGACGAAAACGAGCCCCTGCCCAAACTGATCGTAATCGACGGTGGCAAAGGCCAATTGAGCAGCGCAGCAGAATCTCTCAAAGAGCTGGATTTACTCTATAAAATCCCTATGATCGGCATCGCCAAACGCCTAGAGGAGATCTACCGCGTGGGCGATCCAGTACCTTTGTACATCGACAAAAAGAGTCCAGCCCTCATCCTCATCCAACGTATCCGGAATGAGGCGCACCGCTTTGCCATTACCTTTCACCGCGACCAACGCTCCAATGCTGCTCGCCAGCGCTCTTTCCTCACCCAAATCAAGGGCATCGGCCCGCAAGCCGAAAAGGAGATCATTCGCGCTTTCCGATCAGTCAAAAAGCTCAAAGCCGCTTCCAAAGAAGAACTTATCGACAAGCTCGGCGAACGCAAAGCCAATTTGATCCTTACTGCCATCAAAGATGGGGTGATTTAGGAGCTGACCCACCTTATGAGATAATTTCAGCTGTCATCTATTGGGGACTACTGCTGCGCAGAACGCTTCTCTCTGGCGGTGCATATAGTCGCACCCTAATGACAAGCGTTCTGCGCAGCAGCAAACATCAAAAATCCTCCAAAACTTGAATCCCAAAACCGGCCAATGACAATAGGCAAGCAAAAATCCGTCAAGTCTTCAGTAGAGAACTTGACGGAAGAGGAGGCGTATTTAGCTTACTGCGGAGAACCCTGGTTGAGTACAGAGAAAAGAGGTATTAATACTGAATACTAGCGTCTAAGTACTCAACCGATTGTCTCAGGGCTTATTGCTCATCTGCAAGGGGCGCAAGATCCATTTTACCAGCTTTTTTATGGATCTTTTGACGAAATTTACGGGCGTTGAGCTTGTAAAAGTAGATAGCTAGGGTGATGGGCAGAGCAACCGTTACTGTACCTATCGCCGCGACATAAAGGCCGGGAACCAACCAAGAAGCTTGGGCC